>URQQ01000027.1 GCA_900549995.1 uncultured Lachnospiraceae bacterium
CTTCGTTCTGCATCGGCATGGTACCGGCCAGGGCCACGGTGTGCCCGTTCTACAATATCTCCGTCTTGCACTACCAAAATGAGGTCAGCGTTTCGGATCGTAGAGAGACGGTGGGCAATAACGAAACTGGTTTTATCCTGCATAAGGCGGGTCATAGCCTTTTGAATTTCCACCTCTGTGCGGGTGTCCACACTGGAAGTTGCCTCGTCAAGTACCAGGATGGCAGGATTCATCAGCATGGCACGGGCAATGGTGAGAAGCTGCATCTGCCCCTGGGAGAGGGTCGCATTGTCGCCGGATATCACAGTATCATAGCCATAGGGCAGGGTACGGATGAAGTGGTCACAGCAGGCAGCCTTCGCGGCGTCCACAATTTCCTCCCGCTGTGCATCCTTCTTGCCATAAGCCAGATTTTCTGCCACCGTCCCCTCGAAGAGCCAGGTATCCTGAAGCACCATGCCGATTTGCCTCCGCAGGACAGCCCGTGGAATCGTGGAAATATCCACACCATCGATAAAAATAGTCCCACTGTTCAGCTCATAAAACCGCATGAGGAGGTTGATAAGCGTCGTCTTACCGCCGCCTGTAGGCCCGACAATTGCAACCATCTCATTGGGCCTTACCTCCAGGCTCAAATCGTGAATCAAAGTGCGTTCGGGCGTATAGCCGAAACGTATATGGTCGAAACATACATGCCCGCTGGGCATGTCGGCTGCTGCAGCCAAAGTCTCCCGTTTCTCCTCCGGCTCATCCAACAGGGAGAACACCCGCTCTGCTCCGGCAATAGCCGCCTGGGTAGAGGTAATTACATAGGACATCTGCGTGATGGGCTCGGATACCTGACCATAATACTGCAAAAATGCCTGTACCGCTCCCAAGGTCATCCTTCCGGAAAGGGCAGCCGCACCTCCGGCAACCGCAACCGCCACAAAACCAAGCTGGTTAATGAGCCGAATACCGGGATAAACCGCGTAATCTGCAAACTGAGCCATGCGGTTGGCTTTAAACTGCTCCTGGTTGAGCGCGGTCAGCTCCTTCAGTACAGCTTCCTGGCGGGAAAAGAACTTAACCACCCGGTTCCCGGTGTAAGTCTCTTCTGCTTTTGCACTTAAATCACTCATGACAGCCATATTTTTGGCATTTAACCGCTGACTCCAAGACGCAACATAATTAGTAACCAGAAGACAGGCGGCAATGGCAGCCAGAGTAATCAGAAAAAGCCTGGGACTTAGCTTTAGCATAATTCCAAAACTAAAGACAATAGTGAACCCGGCAGATAGAAACTGAACGAGCTCAGTCTGGACTACCAGAGAGATTTTCTCTACATCATTGGTGACCCGGCTCATGATCTCTCCTGGCTGGTGGGTGTCAAAGAAACGCAGGGGCAGACGGTTGAGCTTTGCGCTGATTTCACGGCGCAGAGAGAGTGCAAGAGTCTCACCAACACTGGCCAGCAAATATTGCTGTATGTAGGAAAGGCTGCCACTGACTATTGCTACAGCGGCAAGGAGAATCACCGGAACTCTCAGAGCTCCCGCCACCATTGCCGGAAGAGCGGCAGGCGCTGCCCCGCTCTTAAGTACATCTACCAGCCGGTCCAGAGCCATCCCCACTACAAGGGGCATGGATGCGAACACGCCGCTGCTTAACAGCGTCAGGATTGTCACCCAGATCAGACGGCCCGATTGCCTGCCCAGCCGCTTCAACAGACGGCGGAGTGTCTCCTTGCCATGAAGGGGCACATCTTCCATGTGTAGTATATTATTTTTGTCATTCATATGGCCTACGCTCCTTTTTGTTCTAATTGACTTTTTACAATGTCCTGGTAAGTGGAACAGGAAATCAGCAGCTCTTCGTGCCGCCCTTTACCCACCACCCGACCCTGCTCCAGAACCAGAATCTGGTCAGCATTCAGAATCGTGCTCACCCTCTGGGCGATGATCAGTTTTGCAGCATTTTCACCATGAAATTCCAGTGCATGGCGCAAAGCTGCGTCTGTCTTTACATCAAGGGCGGAAAAGCTGTCATCGAAAACGTAGAGATCGGCCTTTCGTACCAAGGCTCGTGCAATAGCAAGACGCTGCTTTTGTCCGCCCGAAAAATTTCCGCCTCCCTGGGCTACCGGGGAATCCAGTCCTTTCGGAAGCGTCCGGACAAAGTCCTCTGCCTGGGCGATCCGCAGAGCTTCCCAAAGTTCCTCATCGGCAGCAGTTTCTCTCCCCATGCGAAGATTTTCCGCGATGGTTCCACTGAAAAGGAACGCCTTTTGCGGCACACAGCCGATTGCGCCTCGCAGTTCTTTTTGTCTCATGTGCCGGATATCCTGTCCGTGAAGCCGTATCGTTCCATCTGTCACATCGTGGAGACGTAGCAGCAGATCTGCCACTGTACTTTTGCCAGATCCAGTGCCGCCAATGATGGCCGTAGTTTCGCCGGGATTGCAATAGAAATTCAAATCCTGAAGGACCGGTTCTTCTGCACCGGGATAGAAGAAACTTACATTGTCAAAGGAAAGTACCGGTGCCCCCTCCACTGGCTCATGAATAGATTCCTGTGGATCGGCCACATCAGGTATGGTGTCCAGTACTTCCTGAAGACGCTCCATGCAGGAACGAAGCCTTGGTAAATACAGCACTGCACCGGCAGCTGTAATAAGAAATCCCAGCGCCATTGTGGTATATTCCGCCACTGCCATGATCTGTCCTACCTCCATGTTTCCTCTGCCGGTCAGCATACCGCCGATCCAGAGAACGCCCGCCATACACAGCCCCAGAATAAGCCATACTGCAGGATTGACAACAGCAAACATACGTCCAAGACGTATCATGGTGTTGGCGTAATCCTCAAAGGCAGTGCCGGAGCGGTTTTCCTCATGCGCCTCTCTGCCGAAAGCCCGGACAACCCGGGTACCGGTGACATGTTCACGAACCATCTGGTTGACTCTGTCCAGTTTTTTCTGAATCAGCAGTGTCATGGGACTTGAAACCCGCACCATCCATACGCAGAACAAAAGTAATGCCGTCAGACACACCAAAAGCACCAAAGCGAGCCTTACATTTGCTCTGAATGTCATTACCACTGCGGCAGCCATTAAAAGCGGAGCAGGCAGAACCATCTGGATAACCATGGAGATGGTTACCTGCATGGTCGTTACATCAGCTGTAGAACGAGTCACCATGGATGAAAGCCCCACATCATTAAACTGCCTCAGGCTCAGTTCCTGGCTTCTCTGAAAAAGCTTCTGGCGCATGTCCCGTCCAAACACGGCTCCCATATCGGCAGCAGACCAGCTGAACAAAATAGCTACAGTAGTAGAAAATATTGTAATCAGAAGCATTCCAATGCCGATCCGGTAGACGATCCCCATGTTTCCTGCCAGAATCCCCTGATCCACAATCCCCGCCATAAGCATGGGGAGTAACAGAATTCCCACCGACTGCGCAAGCGCGAGAAGCACATTCAGAGCCACCTTGCCCTTGTGCTCCAGTAAAAAGTGTTTTAAATACTTCATTGCTGCCTCCTTGAACTTGGAATTTTACCTTGTAATTGTGTTGAAACACTGCTACTCTAAACCTTATAACGGTTATAATGTCAATAAATAATTTATAAAAATTTATCGAGAAAAAACAGGAGATGAAGAAATGCAGGATTCATATATGTCCATTAAAGAATTTTCCAGACTGACAGGGATTAGCAGAGAATTGCTGCGCTTTTATGACAAAATCGGGCTTCTCACCCCAGAATACCGGGGTGAAAACACTTATCGCTATTACGGGTTCCGCCAAATTGAACTGGCCAATCTCATCAGCGGACTGCGCAGTATAGATGTGGGACTTGAAGACATCAGAAGTTACCTTGGCGAGCGGTCGCCGGAGCAGATGATAAGATTTTTTCAGGAGAAGGATGCCAATATTGATCAGGAGATAAAACGCCTGCAGTCTATTCAGGCGCTCATGCGTCTGCGCTGTTCCATGGCGACGGAAGCACTGGCCTGTGAGGTGGATCGCGTCATGTTGGTGAAGCGGGAAAGGGAGCCGATCTTCCTCTGTCCCATTCTCACGGATGGAAGCATATATAAAGAAGGGATTTACGGAGACAACATGATCTCGGCCTTTACCTACGCGCTGAATCACGGTATAAATATCAATTTTCCTGTGGGTACAGTAGTATCCCAGAGGTGTTTAACATCAGGCCCCTGGCCAAATCCGTCCCGATGTTATTTTAAGGTCAATGAAAACCCCAACGCCTGGAAGCGTGAAGGAACCTATGCGGTTGTTTACCGCCGATACCCGGAAGCGATGAGTGAGACCTTTTACAGTCCGCTGCTTACATTCCTGAAAGAGCAGGGACTCAGAATGGATGGAGATGCTTACGAGGAGTATCCGTTGGATGAACTGACTGCAAATAGGCGGGAGCAGTTTCTGATCAAAATTGAAGTAAGAGTAAACAGCTGATTGACATGAGTCCTATTTCGGACTATACTACAAGTATCCGAAACAGGACTCTAAGAACGAGGAGGTATTTTTATGCATGAGGATATAAAAAAGCAGCTGGAAACATTTAATCAGCAGGTAAAAGACCTGACTGGCATCTATCGCCATGCCGCCAGCCAATGCGGCGTTTCCGAAAATGAATTCTGGGTCTGGTATACGCTTTTAATGTCAGAGGATGAGTATTCCCAGCAGGATATCTGTGAGATGTGGTCCCTGCCAAAACAGACCATTAACTCTGTGATTACACATCTGCGGGAGAAAGGTTTTCTTTCTCTGGAGGTTGTTCCGGGCACACGCAATCGAAAAATCATCCGGCTTTCAGAGCGGGGAAAAGACTTTGGTGAAAAAATTGTCACTCGAATTTATGAGGCTGAGCAGAGAACGTTGGCAAAATTGACTGTGCATGAACGTGAACAATGTGTCGTGCTCATGGAAAAATATGTTTCCACATTTCGGGAGGAACTCAATGGAAAATAATAGTAAAAAAGGCGTGATACATATGGGGCATCAAACGAAAAAAACGCTGTGGTTTATTTCCTTTGGTATTCTTTTGTATGCTGCTGTTATGAATTTCCAGGCAGTGGGATCTTTTTTGGAAAATATAATCGAGCTTGTCTTTCCAATCCTGCTGGGAATGATACTCGCTTTTGTATTAAGCGTGCCTATGAAAGGATTTGAGAATCTGTTTGTCCGGTTGTTCTCAAAAGCAAAGAAAAAACCAAACGGCAATTTTCTGCGTGTACTCAGCCTTGTTTTGACTCTTTTCTGTATTATATTAGTCATTGCCCTGGCCGCAACGATGGTGATTCCTGAACTGGTGAGATCCGTGCGAAGCATTTGGCCGCTTGTTCAGGACAAACTGCCGGAATGGATGAGCTACCTTGAGCAGCATTCCATCGACCTTACTGCACTTTCAGAATGGATAACGGATTTTGACTGGGGTGAATTCTCCAACAGTGCCGGTGTATTATTTGGGTCTGCAGTAGATCTTGTATCTTCTACTGCTTCCGGAATAGCCAATACTGTGTTTGCCATAATTATTTCTGTCTACATTCTGCTGAGCAAGCAAGTTCTGGCAAGACAGGTAAAAAAGCTGATGACAGCCAATCTTCCAACTCAGACCGCAGATAAATTTATTCGCATTGCAGCCCTGGTTCGTGACATATTCACGAAATTTCTCTCTGGACAATGCGTTGAAGCAATCCTGCTGGGATGCCTGATTTTTGTAGCTTACAGTATTCTTCGACTGCCCTACGCCGGTCTGATTGCCTTTTTAACTGGGCTGTCAGCTTTTGTTCCCATTGTAGGCGCCTTTTCTGCCGGCTTTATCGGAGCCTTTTTGACGCTGCTTGTTGCACCGTCTAAGGTATTGCTCGGCATCGTGACACATTTTGTCATACAATTTATAGAAAATCAGTTTATATATCCACATGTAGTAGGGACCTCTGTCGGGCTTTCCCCTCTGTGGACACTGATTGGGGCCCTGATTGGAGGAAAACTGTTCGGCCTGCCAGGTATCATATTCTTTATCCCACTGGTGGCAGTGCTCTATCAGTTAGTTCGGGATAATACCAACAAAAAGCTGACGGAAAGGATTTCATAACAGAAAATACCACTGGATGCAATCCATTCTTCCATACAAAGAAGCTGCCGCCTCACGGATTTTCAACCGTGAAGCGGCAGCTTCTTTAATCTCTATTTCAACTGTTCTATACAACCGGACTGAATTGCCTTAATATTCTGCGCGATCCTGTCCTTTGGCCAATCCCACCATTTCAATTCCAGCAATGATGAGATCACCTCATCTGTGAACCGTTTTCGTATAAATTTTGCCGGTATGCCCCCGACAACCGTATACGGCGGCACGTCTTTGGTAACGACTGCCCGGGTTCCGATAATCGCACCGTCACCGATGGTTACACCTGACATAATCACTGCCTCATAACCAATCCAGACATCATTCCCAACGATAATATCTCCTTTATTATCCCAGGAATCTGTAACATTCCTGACCTCTAATCCCCATTCTTCGAAAAATAACGGAAATGGATACGTGGATAATGATTTCATCGTATGATTGGCACTGTTAAATATAAACCGTGCGCCGCACGCGATGGAACAGAATTTCCCGATCACCAGGCTGTCATGGTTGATCGGATAATGATATAATACATTGTTTTGTTCAAACTCCGCCGGGTCATTTACAAAATCATTATACATTGTGTATTCACCCACTTGAATTCTGGGGTTCTTAATTACATTTTTTAGATAAACTGTCTCTTCGTCTCCTGTACGCGGATAGATCTGTTGTTCCGAAATAGTCATTTTAATTTCCTCCTGAAAATGTTTTTGTTCTCTTTAGACTATTCCGGCCTCTGCAATACAACGTTTCACCTGATATCACCTCTTTATTTTTGAGCACCGAATGCTTTCAGCTTCATTATACCTCCGCTTCCGGAAACTCACAATACCAAAACGGATCAGACCAGTGCCAAAACCTGGCAATTACAGAGAAACCTCCAGAAGTTTTGAAATCCGTATGAATGTCAGCCTTCTTCTCACATACGGCGAAAGTCTCAGACTTAATTCTTTCAGTTCCCTCGAAAGATGGATCTCTTCCATCGTACTCTTGCATCCGCCGCGCTCCATCACGCTTTTTAAAGTATGATAATCCGGAAGAGCCGCAAGAACCTCTGCTATATCCGGCAGTACCTTTGCAAGATGTTCCAGATCTATCTCATCAAGAAGTTCTTCTTTATTTTCCGCTCTTACACCATCCAAAAGTCCTTTTTTCCCAAAAGTATCAATCAGAAGCTGTTCTTCATCTTCCCGCTGTTCCCTCACATGGCAGGTGCCGCCAAGAATTGCATTTTTAATCTTTTCATATCTTTCTGCCACAAGCAAAAGTCCAACCGACACTTTTTCTCCGTGATATGCATCGATAAAATCATTAATCACTTCCATTTCCCAGAGATGTGACATATGGTGTTCTGCTCCAGATGCCGGTCTTGAGTTTCCAACCATCTGCATTGCAAGTCCAGAGAGCAGAAGTGCGTACATCAATTCTTCATACGCCTCCTTTTTCCCTTCCCGCAAGTCATCAATACAATGATATATCTTGTCAACCGCCTCCATTTCAAGCTCACATACCCGTTCACACAGATACTCTCCTGTCACAATATGAGAAATCTTCCAGTCTGCAACAGCCGTATATTTGCCAAGCAGATCGGATACTCCCGATGCTGTCAGACGGTAGGGTGCCTTTGAAAATATCTCTGTATCTGCAAGTACAAGAAGCGGAGCCTCTGCCTCCATCGTCTTCTTCATCCCATCCCATGTCATCGCTGCCACTGTGGAAACAAACCCGTCGACACTTGCTGCCGTCGGAACTGAGACAAATGGGATTCCGTGATGGTAAGCCACATATCTGCTCAGATCATGGATCGTGCCCGAGCCGACTGCCAGAATCAGATCTTCTTCCCCTGTAAGCTGTCCTTCTGTGACTGCCACTCCTTCATTATTGGCATGAAGCCCCTGGGGATTCAGAGAGATGACAGTACACATCGGAAGTATCTCACTCAGTGAATCCTTTGCAGCCTCCCATGTATTTTCGTCACATATAATCGCCGGATGGCGGTATCCACTCAGAATTCCTCTCTCAAACATTGGTTTTAATCTTTTCAGCGCCCCTGATTCTATTATGACTTCTTTTACTTCAATCTGATGATTCTTCCCACAGCTGCATTCTCCTGAAAATAGTGATAAATCTATCTGCATCTCACATACCCTTTCTGATTATATAATCCTTTCGTTCACAATCCTGACCGAATTCCTGATTTCAATCTCTGCCTGAAGCCTGATATCGCTTTCTTCCCCTTTTACTTTAATCATCCTTACAACCATCTCAGCCGCTGTGCTTCCCAGATCATTCAAAGGATTGGTCGCCGAAGTCAGCGGAACTTCACAGTATTTGGAAAGATCTGAATTGTCTATTCCGATGACTGACAGATCTTCCGGAATCCGGATCTGATTCTCAAGACATATCTTTACAAGCTTATTCGATACCTCATCGTTATAACAGACACATGCCGTACAGTCAGAAAGTCTTTTAAGAATCCGGTCTCCTTCTTCCTTCAAATGCCTGAGATCCTCGGTATCTATCCAGACAATCCTCTCACCTTTGACTTTAATCTCCGCTTTCATCAGAGCCTCTACATATCCCGCATACCGCCGGTGCCCCTGACCATCATCACTTTTAAAGATTGCACCGATCCGCTCATGTCCGCACTGGATCAGATGTTCCGTCACCAGCCTGCCCGCCTGCCTGTCATCCAGGCTGACACAGGGGGCATCAATCTCCGGATAATCACTGTTCAGAAATACAAGGGGAAGCCCCATATTCTGTATCTGTTTATAATAACCAATATTCGGACTCGGCAGTCCGCTTTTCGTCGCCTCGGCAATGACTCCGTCGATCGTTCCGTCATTCAGTAGCGACTGAAGAATCATGCGTTCCTTTTCCACTGCATTGTTGGTAAATGCAATCTGAAGCGTATAGCCTGCCCTTGAAAGTGTACGTTCTATGGACTTCACAAGTCTTGGAAAAATATATTCATCTACATAGGTGATCACAAGAGCTATCCTTTTCGTCTGCGGGTGCTCTTTCCCGCCATACAGACTTTTTTCTTTCACGTAAGTACCGCTGCCCCGCCTGCGTTCCACCATCTGATCCATTTCCATCACATTCATGGCATGTCTTGCCGTCTGTCTGCTCACCTTGAATGTTTCTGCCAGTTCATTTTCTGAAGGGATCTTATCCCCCGGCACAAGACTGCCTTCTTGAATCTGCACCCTGATCCATTCTATAATTTCCTCATATTTTGCTTTTCGTTCCAACTCTTCACCTCCCCTTTCACGCCAAAGCTGCCCGGAGGGATCGCTCCATCCGGGCATACTGAAATGTTACTTTCCAAATGCAACATCATTCCATCTTAATTCATTTTTAAAATTGCGGATCGTTGTGTCATTATCGATATAGACCGCTTCAATTCCCATCGCTGCTGCCCAGTCTCCCATCTGCTCCGCTGTCAGGTCATAGGAGAATGCTGTATGGTGCGCTCCGCCTGCAAGAATCCATGCCTCTGCTCCTGTATAAAGATCCGGCTGCGGTGTCCAGAATGCGGATGCCACCGGGAGTTTCGGCATCGGCCTCTCTAATTTTTTACAGTCAACGCTGTTGATGATCAGGCGGAAACGGTTCCCCAGATCGATCAGTGACGTCGCAACTGCAGAGCCTTCTTTTGATGTAAATACAAGGCGTGCCGGATCTTCCCTGTCCCCCATGGAAAGCGGATTGACTTTAATTCCGATCGGGCCGTCCGCAATTGTCGGACATACTTCCAGCATATGGGACTGTAAGATTCCTTCTTTTCCAGGTACCAGATTATATGTGTAATCTTCCATGAAAGAAGTTCCCTTTGCATCTTTCATACCTTCTGTCATGATCTTCATCACACGGACCATCGCCGCTGTCTTCCAGTCACCTTCCCCGCCGAAGCCGTAACCCTTCTGCATTAGTCTCTGGATTGCAAGTCCCGGCAGCTGTTTCAGGCTTCCAAGATCACCAAAATGTGTCACGATTGCATGATAATTTTTCTCTGTAAGGAACTGCTCAAATCCAAGTTCAATCTGTGCCTGGACTGCCACATGCTTTTTAAATTCCTGCGGGTCTCTTCCTTCTAACAGGATTTCATATTTATCATAATACTCTTCTACAAGTGCGTTTACATCACCGGTTTTTACATCTTCCACGGCCTCTGCAATTTCATTCACCGGGTAAGCATCGATTTCCCATCCGAATTTGATCTGCGCTTCAACTTTATCACCATCTGTCACTGCCACATTTCTCATATTATCAGCGACTCTCATCACACGGACATGGCTGCTTTCGATGATTCCGACAGCTGTTCTCATCCAGGACGCGACTTTTTCCTGTACCTTTTCATCAGCCCAGTGGCCCACAACTACTTTACGCTCCATCCCAAGCCTTGCGAAAATATGTCCATATTCACGTCCGCCGTGGGCTGACTGGTTCTCATTCATGAAGTCCATATCAATGGTATCATATGGAATCTCCTGATTAAACTGTGTATGTAAATGAAGCAGCGGTTTTCTGTATTCCTGAAGCCCGAGAATCCAGGACTTCGCAGGTGAGAATGTATGCATCCATGTAATCACACCGGCACACGTCTCATCCATATTTGCCTCGTTGAATGTCTTGCGGATCAGTTCATTTGTAATCAATGTCGGTTTCCACACTACCTCATAAGGAAATACCCCGGATGCATTGAATGCTTCAACTATTTTTTTTGAGTGCTCTGCTACATTTGCAAGGCATTCGTCCCCATACAGATCCTGTGAGCCTGTGCAAAACCAGAATTTATAATTTTTACCTGTCATCATTGTTCGAATCCTCCTGTGATCTTATTCTTTTATTAGTTTTGTCCGTAATAGGCGTGTTCGCCGTGTTTTCTGTAATAATGTTTATCCTGCATTGCCTGGGGTGCCGGCTGTACCTGCGGATTGATCATCTCGCATCTTGCAGCCATCTTTGCCACTTCTTCCAGAACGACCGCATTATGTACAGCTTCATGGGCATCCTTGCCCCAGCTGAATGGACCATGGTTCTTGCAGACTACCGCCGGCATAGCCACATAATCTTTGTCCTTAAAATATTCTACGATCGAAAGTCCTGTGTTTTTCTCATATGCTTCTTCGATTTCTTCTTTCGTCAGATTGCGGATGCACGGGATTTCTCCGTACATATAATCCGCATGTGTTGTCCCGTAACATGGGATTCCACGTCCTGCCTGCGCCCAGCTTGTCGCCCACGAAGAATGTGTATGTACAATTCCTCCGATTTTTTGAAATGCCTTATATAACTCCAGATGAGTATCTGTATCCGAGGAAGGTCTGTATTTCCCTTCCACTTTATTTCCATTAAGATCCATGACAACCATATCTTCCCACGTCAGTTTGTCATACTCTACGCCGCTTGGCTTAATGACGAACAGGCCGCTCTCTCTGTCGATTCCGCTGACATTGCCCCAGGTAAATGTGACAAGCCCATATCTCGGCAAATCCATGTTCGCTTCATATACTTCTTTTTTAAGCTGTTCTAACATCTCTTTACTCCTTATGATTTTAAATGCTCCACTGCCGCTCTTTCGATGGCAAGGCCCTTGGTATACCGCTGAATAAATGTCTCAAATCCTCTGACATCTTCTGCATCCGGTTCTTCTTTCGAACCTTTCTGCCCTGCAAATACTTTCTGGTTCAGATAATCTTCCAGTTTTTCATCCGTCTCTTTGTTTTTCATATAAGAGGCAAGAAGTGCAATTCCCCATGCTCCTCCTTCGCCGGCTGTCTCCATCACACTGACCGGTGTGTCAATTGCCGCAGCCACGATTTTCTGGCCTGCTCCCTTTGTCTTAAACAAACCGCCGTGTCCAAGAATCTGATCCAGACGTACACCCTCTTTTTTCAAAAGAATGTCCATTCCGGTCTTCAGCGCGCCAAGCGATGTGAACAGGTGGACTCTCATGAAATTCGCCAGATTGAACTTACTCTCCGGTGTACGGACAAATAAAGGACGGCCTTCTTCAAATCCTGTGATATGCTCTCCCGAGAAGTAATTATATGCAAGCAAGCCGCCGCAGTCAGGATCTCCTTCCAGCGCCTTTTGGTACAGAGTCCCAAAAAGCTTTGTCATATCCACTTCCATACCAAACGCTTCTGCAAATTCTTTAAATAACGCCACCCAGGCATTCAGATCAGAGGTACAGTTGTTGCAGTGTACCATTGCCGTCAGATCCCCGGTAGGTGTTGTCACCAGATCAATTTCCTCATATACTTTTGACAGTTCTTTCTCAAGAACAACCATCGCAAATACACTGGTTCCGGCAGAAACATTCCCCGTACGTTTTGCAACACTGTTCGTCGCTGTCATTCCGGTTCCCGCATCACCTTCCGGCGGACAAAGAGGAATTCCGGCATTTAATTCTCCTGAAGGATCCAGAAGCTTCGCGCCTTCCTCCGTCAGCGATCCTGCATGTTCCCCTGCAATCAATACTTCCGGAAGAATATCTCCGATCTTCCAGGAATAATTCTTCTCTTCTGTCAGCTGGTCAAACTTCTCAATCATATTCTCATAATATGTCTTTATCGTCATATCTACCGGAAATACACCAGATGCCTCTCCCACGCCGAGCACTTTCTCACCTGTCAGTTTCCAGTGTACATACCCTGCAAGAGTCGTCAGGAAAGAAATGTCTTTCACATGTTCTTCCCCATTTAAGATTGCCTGATATAAATGCGCAACTGTCCACCTCTGGGGGATGTGGAACTGAAAAAGATCTGTAAGTTCTCTTGACGCCTGCTCCGTCATTGTATTTCTCCATGTACGGAACGGTACAAGCAGCTCTCCTGCTTCATTAAATGCCATATATCCATGCATCATACCGCTGATTCCGATTGCTCCGATGTTCTTAAGTGTCACCCCATACTGATTCTTCACATCCTGAGCCATTTTCTGATAACTGTCTTCGATTCCGTTCCAGATATCCTCAAGTGTATATGTCCAGATATTATCCACATATCTGTTCTCCCAGTCATGGCTTCCTGAAGCAATCGGGGCATTGTCCTCTCCAACTAACACCGCCTTAATACGTGTGGAACCAAATTCAATCCCAAGAGCTGTCCTGCCATCTAAAATTGCCGCTTTCACATCACTCATCTTCTCTGCACCTTTCTTTCCATATCGTACCTGTATGTATGTTTCTCACTACCTAAAATATACAATACAACTTCCACTTTTTCAAGTTGGAATATATAACAAAATGATTTACAACTTTGTGCTGTATTTTTGTAATTGGTATTTAATTATTGCAAAGTTGTATGTATACAAGACGCATTTTATCAGAACAAATATTGTTTAGGCAGATAAAACTCCAAAAAACAAGGTATACAAGCTTCTGCAATACCTCTTTAGCTTATATACCTTATTTTACCGCCTATCCGCTTAAAATTATCCCTGTTTACTATATCTTTTTAAATACATCAATGCTTCTTCCCGGCTTAATGAAAATCTTTTGACTAATTTTGTTAAGATTTGTTCATCTGTTTTATTCTCCTCTCTGTTATCAAGGATTAATGCTTCAATTCCTTTTTCAATCCCTTCATCAATCAACATCTGTCCAATCTGTGTCACCTGCATCTCCTCCTTTATCCTCTTCTGATACGCTTTATCAATAATCTTATCCGAGAATGTCAATATTCCGGCCAGTGCTTGAACGGACTGTGAACGGGACTTTATTCCTTTTGCAAGGTTTACCGCCGATATAATCACTGGCTGCTTCTTTCTTTCATTATATACTATACTATCATATAGTTGCAATAAAAATCATTTTCTGTTCATACTCATCCATCCTTTCCTTATTTATTTTTTAGCTAATTGGGTAAATTTAAGATGTTTCAGATTTTCGCAGAAAAGATTATTCTGCAGAAATTAGATTGATTATACTACGTATTAAGGCATGCCTGCAAGAACTTCTCCACTGAAAGCCTGCTAATTAAGATAATTTTAAGGGTTCTTTTCAAATACTTGCGCTTTTCGTATAACTTCAAAAGGAACCAGCCCACCGGCTGATTCCTCCTGATCATTTTCCACAACTTGCACAATAATATATTTCTTCTTCACCAAAGTTGATCTCAATTAATTTACAATATTCCTCGAATACAGGCTCTCCATGAAAGTTCTTTTTTAAAGAGTCCCGGACTCCTTTGTAATACCACGCAATTGCCGCCTTACTCTGCATACGAAACCGTTTCCATAATTCTTCCCCGGCTGCAGGGTAATCCCGGTCAATATCTCTCATATTGGACAGCTTGTCTGCAAGTCCAATCATCTGTACTTCTCTCGGTGCAGTCCGCAGATGACTGATTGTGGCCCCTTTCCGCTCTTCCCATGACTTGGATTTGTCTTCACTTTCCTGAACTACCATAGATGCCACTCTTGCTCCAAATTCCTTTTCCAGAACTGCTTCTGTAATTCCTTTGCAGTCTTCAATCGTATCATGCAGGATTGCTGCACAGATGATTTCCTCGTCATCTGTCATCTGTGATACGATATCCCCCACCTCAATCGGGTGGACGATATAGGGACGCTTCGTCCCTTTTCTGAATTGTCCTTCGTGTGCCCTCGTCGCAAATTCAATTGCCCGTTTCACCACTTTGGTATCGCTCCTTTACTCACCGATAGCTTCCAGCACCTTCTCTGCTGCTTCTTCTATCCGTGCTTCATCCTTTGCCGCAGGCTTAAAGATACAGGTTACTCCGTCACTGACTACCTGATATTTCAACGTTCTGAGACGTTCATCCAGGTATCTGCATGCCTCTCCGCTCCAGCCATAGGAACCAAATGTAAGTGCCGGCGTCTTTGCCGTCTTAAGCCCAATTGCTTCTGTGCAGGAGATCAGATCCCACACCGGTTTCAGTGCATCCTGATTGATTGTCGGTGAACCAAACAGCACTGCTTTTGCAGTATGAAGTGCTTCTACCGCTTCTGACATATCTGCTTCCACAAGATTGAAAAGCTTTGTCTTCACACCATTCTTTTCAAATATCTCTTTAAACTTTTCTGCCATACTCTTAGTATAACCATAAGCGCTGACATAGAAAATTGCAATAGTTTTTTCCAATTCTGCAGGTTTTGACCATTCTCTGTAATCATTCATCGTCTCTTCTATATACTTTTGGAGAACCGGCCCGTGGCTTGTACAGATCATATCAATCTTAAGGTCTTTGATTTTCTCCATTCCGGCAACGACAAACCGTTTGAACGGCCCAAAGATGCAGTCATAATAGTTCTTCCGTTCTCCCCGCAGGGTATCCGGATCTTTTACATAACTGTCAAGCACTTCCGGCTCACAGAAATGAGAGCCAAATACATCACAGCTGAACAATACATGTTCTTTCTCAAAATAAGTGAACATAGAATCCGGCCAGTGAAGATTCGGCGCAACAATAAATTCCAGTTCAACTCCGCCGCCGAGATCCAGTTTCTCCCCTGTTTTCACAACATGGCTTTTCATCTCTCTGTTGGTAATCTCTTTCACATTCCGAAGTGCAACCGCTGTCCCGTATACTTCGATCTCAGGATTCGCCTCAAGAAGCGTAACAAGGCTTCCCGCATGGTCTGGTTCTGTGTGATTCAGAATTACATAGTCAATTTTGCCGATCTCTGCCACACATGCTATATTTTCAAGAAATTCTTTTCCGTAATCTTCATGTACAGTCTCTATTACAGCTGTTTTCTCACCTTTTACAACATAGCTGTTGTAGCTGGTTCCATATTCCGTTCTCATTATAATATCAAAGATACGCATTCCTGGGTTCTGCACCCCGACATATGACACATGTTCCGTTAGTTTCTTCATCCTTGTCACCCTTTCTGATTTCAGTGTCTCCATATTCATACAAACTTATTATAGCAAGGTTTGTTAAATTTTCAAGTCAATTTTAAGAATAGTTCTCATTATTTTCCATTTGTTACTTTTCTCTGCTGAGAAATTCACCGATATTTTCTTTTGTAACCTTCTCATATGGCAGATAAATATACCTGTCATTTTTAAATTTGATCTTTTCCATACCTTCTCCGGATACCAGTGCGGCAGCCAGGTCCGCCATCGCTTTTGCCTGTCCTTCCTTATCATTATATACCGTTCCGGAAATCCTTGAGTCTGCAACTGCCTCCAAACCGACATCCGTCCCGTCAATTCCGAAGAACACAGGTAACGTAGCCTCCGTATAGTTTAATTTCTTATAAGCATCAAGCGCACCAAGTGCCATGTCATCATTATTGGCAAGCACAAGTTCAATCTTATTCTGATACTGGCTGATCATCTGCTCCATCCGGTTCTGCGCCTGCGCCCGGTTCCAATTCGCAATCTGGTACCCCATCTTTTCAAGTTCAATCCCATTATTTTTCAAAGTTTCCACTGCAGTTTCCGTACGGATAATCGCGTCCTGATGGCCTGCCTCTCCTTCAAGCACTACATATTGAATCTTACCGTCCTTATTACGGTCTATCTGGCTGTCTGTCTTTATCAGATCAACCACCATTTCCCCCTGCATCACGCCTGACTGTTTTGCATCTGCGCCGACATAATAGAGCTTGTCCCACTGCATCAGATCTTCTGCAACCGGTTCTCTGTTAAAGAAGATAATTGGGACATCGTATTCTCTGGCCAGGTCAATGATCTCCGAAGGATCTGCCCGGTCTACAAGATTGACACAGAGAACATTGCACCCCGCATTTAGCAGCTCCTTCACCTGATCATCCTGCGTCCGCTGGGAACCACCTGCATCCCGGATCATCACGGTCGTCTCAAGCCCCTCCGCCTCATGATTTTTAAGCTTCACTTTGAAACTGTCAAGCAATTCACTTAAAAACGTATCACTTTGATTATAAAATGTTACCCCGACGTGAACCTTATCTGCCGCAGACGGCTGTGTTCTGCCGCAGGCACATAAAAACAGCATACATATGCAAATTAAGATTCCCGTTCTCAAAATCTTTTTCCTCTTCATCCTGCACCCCTGCTTTTCTTCTACTGACTCATTGTAAAAAGGATTTCCTGATTTTCTTTTGAAAACAATGTATCCCTGCGGATCACCGTATAGGAAACCTTCTCCCCTTTTGCTTTGCGAAAATGATCTCCGAGACATTTTGCAATCTCAGTCAGGCTCTGATACCCTACATTGAACGCATCAGGCACCACAAGGCACTCTGCCGAACCTGTATCCAGATAATAGACTGCATCTGTCGAATTCCCGATTCCATACACAATCGCACCGTGCAGATTATTCGCCGCAGCCTCTTTGCCGGCGGCCGTCAGGCTGTCATCATCAAGCGCAATCAGAATATCGACTTTCGGCCGGAATTCCAATGCCATTTCCCCATCTTTCACGAAAGACCTGGAGACAGACCAGCTGATTTCTGCCCCTGTATCCCGGATCCCATCTTTAAATCCCTTCTCCCGTTCCATCACGGTAACAGAATCCGCTGTTTCTGAGAGAATTCCCAGACTCTTTCCATCCAGATTACCATTGTAATCCTTTACCAATTCCTCAGCCAGAGTCTTGCCGGCCGCATAATTATCCGGTTCCACAACCGGAAGCGTGGATACATTCCCCTGGGCTGTATTTACACTTTCTATCAGGATAAGAGGAACTTTATTATTGATCCTTTTTAACATTTTCTCCGAGTCAGCACCAGGAACCGGCTGAACGATAACCGCATCCGCTCCATGATCAATCTCTGTCTCTATTAAGCTTTCCTCTTCTTCCACAGTCAGCACTGCTCCGGTGCTGACTACAAACATATCGATCCCCTGGTCTTCTGCCGCCATTTTCAGTCCATAGATGAAAGCAGACCACTGATTGTCATCTGAATTCTGAATGATCACCGAAACTTTCTCCAGATCTTTTCCTGTTTTTTCCCGAAGCATAACCACTGCCATCACAAGGACCATTACAGCCAGAACTATCTCTATTAGAATAAACACTTTCTTGTCATTCTTCATCGCCATTCTCCCTGTTGCTCATTTCCTCCATGCTGAATATATGCCCCTGCTCAAGAACTTTCTTGTTTTCTTCTGTATAGGGAACTGCCGGAATACAGATGGATACTGTCGTGCCTTCATCCGGTTCGCTTTCAATAATGAGGCCATACTCTTTTCCGAATAAAATCTGAATGCGGTTATTCACATTCACAAGCCCTACCCCGGAACCATGTTTATGAATCCGGTCACTGTCAGTAAGTACAAGGCTTACCTCCTCCTGGGACATCCCGATTCCATTATCTTCCACAGACAGAATCAGATTCCCTTTTGAAAGCTTCCCGGTCACTTTGATTTCACCGCCCTCATCCATACCGCTGACTCCATAATTAATCGCGTTCTCAAGTATCGGCTGTAAGATCAGCTTGACAGTACAATATGAATATAAAGACCGGTCCACGTCAAACACTATGGAAAATGCATTCTTATACCGGACTTTCTGTATATTCATATAACTCTGCGCGTGCTGCAGCTCATCCTGCACCGTAATGATCGTACTGCCCTTTGAAAGGCTGATCCTGAAAAGCCGTGCAAGCTGTGAGATCATAAAGACTGCCTCGTCGTTTCGTTCTCCCTCAATCATCCATGTGATTGACTCCAGTGTATTATACAGAAAATGAGGATTAATCTGGCTCTGCAGTGCATCGAGCTCACTTTTTCTCCTTTCGTTCTGTTCCAGAACGATTTTCTTCATAAGCGTATCGATCTGCTCATAGGAACGCTGGATGGAATACCCAAGGTGCCGGATTTCCAGTGAACCTCCAACGTAGATTTCCGGTGTCTCCCCTGCCTCATACTCTTTGACTGAATCATTTAATTTCGAAATAGGGCTGGAAATTCTGACCGATACAACACGGTTGATAATGACCAGCATCATAGCCATCAAAAGCATAAGCATAACGATAAAGTAACGGATGTTAATCGTTCCATGCGTAAATGTGGCATTCGGAATCACGCCGACCAGTTTCCATCCTGTATAACTGATTGTATTCACAACAACTTTTCGGTGTTCTCCCTCAAAATACTCGTCATAAATACCATCCTTATAGTTCGCAGCCACCTGGTTATTTTCACTGTAAATCCCGTCACTGATCTGTATCTGCCTTGGATGATAGATGATCTGCCCATTACTGTCACACAGATAATAATACTGTCCGTTATTTAATGTATTGATCTGTTTCATCATTCGTGAAATGCTGGAATAATCCATGTCCACAAGCAGGACACCCAGCTGCGAAACACCGTTGTCTGTCAGTTCCACAACACGGCTTAACGAAATCACCCAATAATAACGAAGTGTGCCGTCATCAAACAGATTCTGGATATGAGGTGTGGAAAAGTGCATATTCTCCATCTCTCCCATTGCCTGTTTGTACCAGTCCTGCCGGGTGATATCAGGATCTTCTTTCTGTGCCGCTACCGGTTCCGCGGCCATCAGACTTCCATAATTATTGTATACAGCAATCGTCATCAGATTGTCTCTGTTTGCCTCATACAAAAGATTCATCCTGATCTGGATATCTTTATCCTGGTTCGAAAAGTCATTCTCTTTTATTACATTATAATAAGCCGCATCCGAAATCTGCCTCATACTGACCAGGTAATCTTCCAGATTCTCCCCGGTCTGTTCCATGAGTTTCTGTGTACTCTGCACAGTCTCCTGCCTGGATAAATTCGAGAACCTGAAATACATTACAACTCCCAGCACCAGCATGAGTGAGATAGAGATCACAGAAAATGCAATCATAATCGTAGACTGAATCTCTCTCGGTTTTAACTTGTTAAAGCTTTTCCAATTCCTGTCTTTCACTGCTTTGTATGCTCCGCTCTATATTTTGAAGGTGACACGCCAAACTGCCGCTTAAATACATAACTGAAATAATTGGGGTCTGTGTATCCAACATTCTTTGCAATAATATAGTTCTTCTCATCTGTTTCGATCAGCTGTCTCGATGCCTGTTCCATGCGGTAATCTGTCAGGCAGCCGATAAAGGAATTCCCCGTCTCTTTTTTGAAAATAGTTGAGAAATATGAATTTGAAACACCTAAAATCTTACAGATACTGTCCAGTGAAAGGTCTTCATCTGAATAGTTATTATGAATATATTCCATCGCCCTGAATACGAAAGATTTTGTCGATTTGCTGCGGGCGCTGATTAACCTTTCACGGAAAGAGAGGCTGATCTCAATGAGCCATTTCCCAAGCGCATCCAGATCAAGGTCCAGAAGCGTGCTGTAAAGCTTCCTCATATCTCCCAAAAAATCATCTGCATCAATATCATTGTTCGTCGCAAACCTGTACAACTCGCTCACCATTTCCATCACAGCGATATTATACTGCTGCAGCGATTTGGCAGATTCAGATAACTGTTTCAGATACTTTTGAACCG
Organism: uncultured Lachnospiraceae bacterium; assembly: GCA_900549995.1. Taxonomy (GTDB): domain Bacteria; phylum Bacillota; class Clostridia; order Lachnospirales; family Lachnospiraceae; genus UMGS1251. The sequence continues at coordinate 20,563 of URQQ01000027.1, forward strand.
CCTCAGTAATATCTTCCGTCGAACTCAGGCGGATCATCTTGAACAGATTGGACAGTTCCGGATCATTCATGGAACTGGATTTACTCATCTCCCGCGGCGCAATCTCTTTCATATTGATTGCCCTGGAGGCGCCGTAGATGACCCGGTAGGAAACTGCCTCTCTTGCGCTGTCATAAGACAATGGCAGTAACAGAATATCTTCACATACCTGTCCGATCCCCACAGTGACAACGGCACCGATGATTCTCTCGGCATATCTGCAGAATCTGTCACACTCATCGGTCAGTTCTGAGACTTCATTTTCATTTTTAAGCTGCACAATCAGAACTGTTTCCCCAAGATAGGAAAAACATTTTGCATCCCACTTCTCTCCCAGGCGCTCTTTTGCCTGTTTCTGGACAGATGTAGATAACAGCAGCGGATTCATATCTTCCGGCACCTTCCTCGATGACGTATGAATAATCAGGCAGCAGTAAAACGGTCCTGTAAAAGAAATCTGATAATCAGACAGATATTTCGGAAGCTTATCCTCATGGATCCTTCCTTCAATCAAAGTAGAATAGAAGTTTGCCTGAAGAAGCGGCAGTGATTCCAGATAGTATTTCTGCAAGACCTCCACATTTCTTTTCTCATTGATTTCCTGATCCAGTTTTAGTTTCATCTGCGCAAACACATTGGTCAGCTCAATAGAATTCACCGGTTTCAGAATATATTCCTCCACCTCCAGATGAATCGCCTCTTTGGCATATTCGAACTCATCAAAGCCTGTAAACAGGAGAATCTTTGTCGCCGGAAATTCCGCTTTGATATTCTTACACAGTTCCATACCATCCATATACGGCATTTTGATATCTGTCATAACAACATCCGGCTGAAATTCCTCGATCATCTCAAGAGCCTTCAAACCATTGTTGGCATACCCGATGACGGAAAATCCAAGGCTTTCCCAATCGATTTTTTTGATAATGACCTGTATTACTTCATCCTCATCATCCACTAAAAGTACTGTATATGTATCCATGTCTTTTTCTCCATATCATAATATCAGGTGCAAAAGATATTTTGCCCCCATTATACTAAATGTACCAGCCATTGTAAACAACAGCATTTCTTTTAAAATACACCAAAAGAGTCAGAATTGCATCTGACTCTTTCATAAGGGACAACCTGCTTTTTGATCCCTGTATCATTATTTTTTCTGAACATATTTCAGACAGTCAAGTGTTACCGCTACGAGGATGATGATACCTGAGAATACAAACTGAAGGTTTGTATCGATTCCGAGGATTGTAAGGGAATAAGTAAGTGCAGTGAAGATACATACACCAACTACGACTCCGGAAATCTTACCAATACCACCGGTAAAGGATACTCCACCTACTACGCAGGCTGCGATTGCGTCCATCTCCCAGCCCTGTCCGTACGCTGCAGAACCGGAACCAACCATTCTTGCGCATTCCAGCCAGGAACCAAATCCATAAAGGATACCTGCCATGACAAATGCTCCTACGGTTACAGCAAACACTGAGATACCAGAAACGGCTGCCGCCTCCGGGTTACCGCCGACTGCATACAGGTTTTTACCAAAGATTGTTTTATTCCAGATAAACCATACAATGACAATTGCTGCTACTGCCCATAATATAATCGTCGGGAAGCTGTTGATTTTAGGAATAATCATGTTCGGAATTGTAGGCTCAATTGCTCCGAAGGAAACACCTTTTGTCGCATATGTAACAAGTCCGAAGATAACGAGCATGTTCGCCATAGTGGAAATGAAAGGATGCATCTTAAACTTCGCAGTAAAGAAACCTGCAATCGTTGTAAAGAATGTACATAAAACGATACAAACTACCAGAGCCATGACAACTCTTACTCCAAGCGGCAGCTTCGTAAAATCAAATACGTGCCCAAACACCGCACCAGTATTAATTCCCTGATGCATCACAATTGTTGCAGTCGTCATACCCATACCAACCATACGTCCGATTGAAAGGTCCGTACCTGTAAGGAGAATCAGTCCCGCAACTCCAAGTGCGAGGAACATTCTTGGTGAAGCCTGCTGAAGGATATTTAAAACATTGTTATATGTAAGCAATGGTGAGTGCTTTATAATCGGTGTTATGATACATAATATAATGAAAATTAAAATAATCGCAATATACAGTCCGTTCTGCAGTAAGAAAGATCTGCGGTTGAATGTATATTTGTAGTTTTCCCATCTCTGTGCCATTGTCTCCGAGAATGAAAACTTTGACATACGGAGCAGATCAATCAAATGATATTCATAGGCAAATGCCGCATGTCTTCTGTCTTTTATCTGCTGGAGACTTTTCTGCAGTTCCATCTTAGCGTCAAACAGACGGTTTTTATGAACATATTTCTCATCCTTTATTTCCTGATGATCCGAAAGTTTTGAAAGATTCTGCTGATGCTCTTTTTCAAGTTCTGTAATTCTCTGATTGTATTTCTCTTTGGCAAGTTCCTTTTCCTGTTCACAGCTCTCTTTTACCGGCTGATAGTATTCCTTGTCAAAGTGTGCCTTGAGATAGCCTTCTGCATCTGAAATCAGCTTGGATACCTCATCTTTATTTCTAGCTTCAACCCCTTTTGCCTTTTCCAGTTCAGCCTGAAGTGCGGCAATTCTGTTTTCTTTCTCTCCTTTAGTTATGGTACGATCCCGCTTTAACCCATCAATATTATTCTGAAGGGAGATAACCTTATCCGTACCTTCCACTCTAAGACTGTCGATCTGCGCCTGAATTTTACCGACATAATCCTCGATTGGCTGACGCAGCTCCATTTCCTGTTCAGCCGTAAGAATTTTACTGTTTCCTTTAGCCATATCCATCAATCTCCCTTTTTATAGGTATTTTGCACTGAGCCTCAACAGCTCTTCCTGATTTGTCTCTTTGGTATTGACAATGCCAGAAAGATGTCCGTTTGACATGACACCAATGCGGTTTGTAATTCCCAGAATCTCCGGCATCTCAGATGAGACAACAATGACTGTCTTTCCCTGTTTTGCCATCTTGATAATCAACTCATATATTTCATACTTTGCACCGACATCAATTCCCCTGGTCGGCTCATCCATCATGAATACCTGCGGACCGCGTTCCAGCCATTTTCCAAAGATCACCTTCTGCTGATTACCTCCGGAAAGACTTGAAATCATATCATCCGGCCCCATACACTTTGTATGCATGGTTTTAATCTCATCTGAAGTTGCCTTTACCATCTTTGTATCCGACAACGCGATTCCCGACTTGTACTGCGCCAGATTTGCAATCGTCGTATTGAATGTCAGGTCGCCTTTCAGAAAAAGCCCATTTGCTTTTCGTTCTTCCGTTATCATGGCAAATCCATGATCCATAGCTTCTCTGGCACTGTTAAAATTCATCAGTATGTTCTTAAAGTATACACGTCCGGCTGCTCTGGTACGGACACCAAAGATTGTTTCCAGAAGTTCTGTACGTCCGGCTCCAACCAGACCATACAGCCCAAAGATCTCTCCCTCTCTTACATCGAATGAAACATCCTGTAAATGGGGTTCAAACTTTGTAGATATATGCTGAATAGATAAAATTGTATCCTTCGGCTCATTGTCAACCGGCGGAAACCGGTTTTCAAGGGAACGGCCTACCATGGCTGCGATCAGTTCGTTCATATCCGTATCTTTTGCACTCTTAGTCATAACAAGATTACCATCACGGAGCACTGATACATCATCACAAATTTTAAAAATCTCATCCATTTTATGAGAAATATATATTAAAGCAATTCCCTGTTTTTTTAACATTTTCATCATCTCGAAGAGTTTATCTACTTCCTGCACTGTCAGCGAAGAAGTTGGTTCATCGAGAACGATGACCTTTGAATTATAAGAGATTGCCTTTGCGATCTCACACATCTGCCTCTGTGATACAGACATGTTTCTCATCGGCTGGGACAGGTTGACTGTCATTCCCAATTTTCTGAAAAGATCAGAAGCTTCCTTTTTCATTCTTCCTTCATCAATTACACCCGCGGAATTGACCGGATAACGTCCAAGGAATAAATTATCAACCACATTTCTTTCCAGACACTGATTTAACTCCTGATGAACCATCGCGATCCCATTTTCGAGGGCATCTTTGGGTCCTGAAAAACTTACTTCCTTTCCGCAAAGGAAGACATTCCCCTCATCCTTTTGGTATGTACCAAAAAGACACTTCATCATTGTTGACTTACCGGCACCGTTTTCTCCCATAAGCCCCATGACAGTTCCCTTTCTCACATCCAGATTGATATGATCCAGGACTCTGTTTCTTCCAAAGGACTTACTCATACCGCGTATCGATAAGACAATATCATCTTTCTTATCTGCCATTTTTTTACTCCTGTATACGTTTGTTAATATGATCGAGGTTTCCTACAGGCGATTACTTAAATTCAGGTATCCCTGACTCAAGATAGATTTTCGGGGAGAATTTCTTCTCCCCAATCGTCTGCTTATTATTAATTTACTGGTGATTACTGATTAAGTAAAGATGTGTAGGAAGCTGCATTATCTGTCTTAACCATGTTGATTGCGAATGCGTCATACTGGCTTGGATTTCCAAGACGGTTTGTGATATTGGATTCTGTCTGTCCGTCACCGCCGATATACTCAACGTCAAGATTAAGAAGCTTATCATAGTTCTGAAGAAGTGGCTGATATGTTGAGCTCAGGAAGTTATCAGATGCATTGTAGATATCAAGCCATACTTTCTTTGTAGCACTCTTGCTTTCATCCAGCTGATTTGATACAGGCTCATATACCTTTGTAGAATCTGTGAAATCCTGATAATTATCAGCAGTTACTGCAACGTTTAATGCATAGTAAGAACGTTCGTCCTCTTTATATGTATAAACATCATCTGTCAGAACATTGCCTGCGTCGTCAGCTGTTCCGATACCTGTGTCGATATCTACACCGTCAAGTGCATTACGAAGGACACGAAGTGTCAGATATGCCTGAACATCTGCATGCTGGCTGATTGTTCCGCCGTAGCCTTCTGCGATTGCTGCTACTGCATCACTGTTAGCGTCATAACCAAATGTAGGAACTTTATTGTCTTTTGACCATGCATTGAACATTGACATACCCATACCATCATTGTTAGAAGCAACAATGTCAATTGCATCACCAAATGAAGAAGACCATGTGCCAATTGCATTACCTGCTGTAGCTGCATCCCATGTAGCTCCTGCAGAGTTCTTCATTTCCTGAGAAGCATATTCTCTGACTTTGTATGTCTTTCCGCCTACTTCAAGTGTTCCGTCCTGTACGATAGAGGAAGAACCATCTGCGTTAGTTCCAACTGGTTCACTGTTGATATCTCCGTCTTTCTCAACGCCTGTGCCAAGTGCTTTACGAACACCTCTTGTACGTGCGATAGAGTCATTATGTCCGATATCACCGATTGCCAGAACATATCCGATTATTCCATCACCGTTGCGGTCAATTTTATCGATGTTTTTCTCGATATAATCTTTGACCATGGTTCCCTGAAGTTCAGCACCCTGATTTGCATCAAATCCTACATAATATGTTTTATCATTGTAGTTCAACGCTGACATATCAAGTTCTCCTGTGGAGCTGTTCGATGGCTGGCGGTTAAACCATACTAAAGGTTTATCCTTGTTTGCTACCTCTGATCCGGAACTTTCTTTCTTTGTTGATTTTTTAGACTCCCCAGAGTCACCTGAGCTTCCGCATGCTGTCACCGAAACAGCGAGCATTGCTGCCATTGCCATTAAAGCTACTTTTCTTTTCATAATACAATTCTCCCTTCTTTTCACACTTTTGTCTGTGTTCTTTGTTGATAATCACAGTTTATCTTATATTCTTCCGGGAGAACATAGAATATTTTTCCATTTTCATTGAAATTTTTTTGATTTTCTTTAGATATATTTAACAATCCAGTACGGTGCAATATTTCTGTGATTCCAAGCTATCTTATTCTGTATTTTGGAAAATCAACTGCGGCAGCCACTGCAATGATGATCCCTTTGATCATCAGCTGCCACATAGGATTGACTGCCAGAAACTGAAGACCATACTGGATGACGGTAAAGACCAGCACGCCATTTACAATTCCGCTTACTTTTCCGGCTCCTCCTTTCAGTGATATGCCGCCAACTGCACAGGCCGCAACCGCATCAAGCTCATATCCGCTGCCATAGTTGTTCGTCGCCCCTCCAGTTCTTGCCGCCTCCAGAATACCTGCCACGCCATATAACACCGCTGCAAGGATGAATACACACCAGACTGTACGGGACCCCTTTTTTCCAGATACCAACGCCCAATCGCGGTGACCACCCATTTCATATATCGTTTTGCCAAATGCAGTTTTATTCAGAAGAAACCAGACTGCAGATACAATGAGAGCTGCAATCAGAATCAAAATTGAAATCCCCGGAAACCCTCCGGTCTGCAGTAGTTTATGCTGTCCCAGAAATACCAGATCCGGCCGCAGACCACCAATTATCTGTGATTTACTCTGATCCATATCAAAGTATAAAGTTGCCGTACCATATACAATCACCTGCACTGCCAGTGTCGCAAGTAATGGATGAACACTGCACCTTATAATAAGGAAGCCATTTACTGCACCAAATACAGCACAGACTAAAATAGACATGATCAGCGGCACGACCAACGCCATCTGCGGAAGATCCGGATAAAAACGGCTTGCACAGTCCACCGTCTGCAGCATGGATGCCGAAATAACGGCTGACAGGCCCAGCATCCGTCCTGCTGATAAATCCATCCCCGCAGCCAGAATTGTAAGCCCGACACCAAGTGCTACGATGATTCTTGTCGATGACTGAGCCAGAATATCAAGCAATACCTGAAGCTGCAGAAAACGCGGCTGTATCATCATGATGACTGCGATTCCTGCAAGAAGCACCAACATCAGACTATGGCTGACCAGAAAATTTTTCACTGTTTTCCAGGATATTTTGATATCGTCCTCATGTCCTTCTCCCGCAAAGATCTGATAAATCCCATAGAGCAGAAACACCATGCCTGCCACAGCAACGTATAATCCCAGATCGTAAAATATTGCCGGATCCAGAAAATAATATAAAACAAAACCTGCAATTATCCCTGCAGCACCTGCAATCACAGCCCCTGTCCCAAATGCTTTGCGGGGAATCACAATCCCTGTTTTCTGCATAACAGCCACCTCTTTTCTGTCCTCTTTATTTTGCATAGTCCTTAACATTCTCTTCTGTTATTTTTACGTAGTCAACCCAGATATATCTGCCGTCCGTCACAGGATAACCGACATTCTCTTCGTTGATTTCCTCGCCTCTGGCAGCCGTGACTGCAGCATTAATGACCACCTTGCCCTGGTTTGCCGCATCGTTTAATACCGTCCCGGATAAGCTTCCCTCTGCGACCGCTTCCAGTGCGGGAGCCGTTCCTCCCACGCCTGCCACCGGGATGTAGTTTGAAAGATCTGCCGGGTCATTATTGTACCCTTCTGCCTGCAGTGCCTCAACGGCGCCAAGTGCCATGTCATCATTGCTGCAGAGAACCGCTTCCACATTTTCAATGCCTTTTTCTGTCATCAATGTCCTCATCAGCTCAGCTGCCTTTGCTCTCTCCCTCATTGCAGAACAGACTGCAATCTGCTCCGCCTGAAAACCTGCATCCTCTAATGCTTTTCCTGCGGATTCTGCACAGATTATGTCTTCTGGCAGGTTCTGTTCTTCCTGAATCATTACATATTGTATCGTACCATCACCATTTTTATCTGCCTCTTTATGTTTCTGAAAGAAATCCGCAGCAATTTCCCCCAGAAGCGTCCCTGAATGTCCCGGCTTTCCACCTACACACCACACCTTGTCATACCCCTGTAAATCCATCTCTTCTTCGCAATTCAGCAAGATCACCGGGAGATCTTTTTCTCTGGCCTTCTCAATAACCGCACCGGAGGCTTTCCTCTCTACCGGGCTCACAATCAACGCATTCACACCCTTTGTAATAAATATACCGATCTGCTCATCCTGCGCCTCCTGCCTGTTCTGTGAATCCACAAGCTCAAGCCCTATTTTTTTCTTTTTCGCCTGATCTGTCATTGCCGCACGCATGCCCGCCATAAATGTATCGTCAAATTTATAAATTGCCGCTCCGATCAAAAGATCCTCTGCCGCTTTCTTATCCTCCCCGGCTGCCGGAGAATTTGATTCTGAAACCTCTTTCTTTCCACATCCAACTGTGACACCGGAAGTTATAACAACTGCCAGCACCGCCGCAAACACTTTTGACGCCGTCTGTCTTTTCATGAACATCTCCTCCTACACACTATAGATTTCAATTCATACAATTTTATTATACCATTTTTGTGCTTTTATTCCACGTTTTGCCTCCCATCTGCTCCCATTGTATCTACCTTTTGCATTTGCCCTGTCCAAAAACGCTTCACAATGATACAATAAATAATAAGAGGTGATCTAAATGGGTGAATTATCAGATTTGCCGAACATTGGCAAAGAAGTGGAACGACAGTTAAATGAAGCGGGCATCAATACTTATGATGAATTGTGTGCCTGCGGCGCAGAAAACGCATGGCTCAAAATTCAGAAAAATGATGCTTCTGCCTGTATCCACAGGCTGTATGCATTGGAAGGAGCTATTCAGGGAGTTAAAAAAACATTACTTGCTCCGGAGCGTAAAGCTGAACTGAAAGAATTTTACAACTGGCATAAAATTTAATTACGGCGCATGAATGCCCTCATGCGCCGTTTCCAAATCTGTTAAATATTTTATTTCTTTTTCTTTACACTCGCAAATACTGACTGCAGTACGATGAAGAAGCATAGAAGCGCTGACAGCGTAATACGCACCCACCAGCTTGAGAGTGTCCCCTGTGTCGTAATCAGGCTTGAGATACTTCCTTTGATCAGAACTCCGAACAATGTTCCTATCGGCGTACCGACACCTCCGCTTAACAGTGTTCCTCCGATGACTGCCGATGAAATGGCGTCCATCTCCATCCCCTTCGCCTGTTCTACGAAACCAGAGCAGCTGTTGAGACAGAATAGGAATCCTCCGCATCCCGCCAATAATCCATCCAGAAGATACGCTTTCAGCTTCGTCTTTCTCACATTTAATCCCATCATCAGCGCGCTCTGTTCATTTCCTCCGATTGCATATACGGAACGTCCAAACTTTGTAAACTTCATAATAATTGCTATGATTATAAAGATCACCAGTGCAATCACTACCGTCGGATAGATATATGCAGGCAGAAAGTTGCCCCGTTTGCTGTAGGAGCCAATCGGCAGATAGATCTTATAGTTCGCCCATGCAAGGAATGTCTCATTTTTAATCGAAATCATTTCTGTACTGATCATGGAAGTCATTCCTCTTCCAAAAAACATACCTGCAAGAGTCACAATAAATGGCTGGATATCCAGATATGCCACAAGAAATCCCTGGACAAGACCAAAGGCCAGGCCGATCCCAAGCGCAAGAAGTACTGCCACATATGCATTTGCCCCATGATGCTCCATCTGATTGGCGACTACCATACACACCAGAGCTGTCACTGAACCGACAGAAATATCAATTCCTGCAGTAATCATAACAATAGTCTGGCCCATGGCAATAACGAGAAGGCCTGCGTTGGAGATAAATAAATTCAAGAACATCTGCGGTTTTGCAAATCCCTTATCGGCAAATACGACCATTCCTGCAATATACATTGCAAAGAACAAAAGAATGGTAATCATTAATAAAAAGCTGTTTCCATTTAATTTTTTTCTTGTTCCTGGCTTTTTCATTATCTGTTACCTCCTTCCAATGCTCTTTTTGTTTTCATATTTGCAACGGCCTTTTTAAATACCGGACTTTGCAGTGTTACGATAATGACGACAACAATTGCTTTGTATACCGGCAGCTGGTCTGCTGACACATCCATTGCATACAGCGTTGTTGTCAATGCCTGAATGGTATATGCCCCAATCACAGAACCCATGATGCTGAACTTACCGCCGCCAAGGACATTTCCTCCAAGAGCAACTGCAAGGATCGCATCCATCTCAAGGTTCAGCCCGATGTTATTGGCATCTGCGGAATAAATACGGCTGGATGCTACAATCCCTGCGATTCCTGCAAGCACCCCGCAGATTACATAAGTCAAAAACTTGATCATTGTAGAATTTAATCCGACAAGTCTTGATGCCATCCCGTTGATTCCAACGCTTTCGATATAAAGACCAAGTGCAGTCTTTTTCAGAACAAAATGCACAATCAATATGACAATCACAGCTGCGAAAATCGGTGTAGGAATCGGACATTTCCCAATGTATCCTCCTAGCACTTTATAAGTACCGACACGCACATATGTAATCTGGCCTTTCGTGATAAGCTGCGCGATTCCTCTTCCGGCTGTGAACAAAATCAATGTAGCCACCATCGGCTGAATATTAAGTCTGGCCACAAGAAATCCATTAAATGCTCCACATAGACCTGCCCCCAGAACCGCAGCTAAAAGTGCCAGCAAAAACGGATTCTGAAAACTAGTTGCAGATACTGTACCGCCGGATAAAATCTGGCAGCAGATTGCTGCTGCAACCGCCATCACAGCACCGACACTGATATCCTGCCCTCCGGAAGCCGCCGTCACAAGTGTCATACCCACTGCCAGAATGACAAGTTCGGATGCCCTGTTTATCACGTCAATCACATAACCATACAGTACACCATTATTCACGGATATTTTGAAAAATCCCGGAGTTGTAATTACATTAACAAGAAGTACTGCAAGAAGACATACAATCGGCATAAAAAGACGCATTCCCGTAATCTTTCTCATATCAAACTTTTTATTCATGTTCTTCACCTCCTGCGATGGCTTTCATAATTCCATCCTGTGAAAGTTCGTCCCCTTTCAGTTCACCAACCTTTTTCCCATCTCTTAAAACCGCCATTCTGGAACATGTTCTTAACATCTCTTCTACCTCTGAAGATATGAATGTAACCGCCATTCCCTGATCTGCAAGGTCAAGCACCAGCTTCTGTATCTCTGTCTTTGTACCAATGTCAATTCCTCTTGTCGGTTCATCCAGAATCAGATATTCCGGATTTGTCAGAAGCCATCTTCCGATGATTGCTTTCTGCTGGTTTCCTCCTGAGAGGCTCTTAATCGGTGTCTCACGGCTTGCGGTCTTAATCTGGAGAAGATCAATATATTTATCTGCTGCCTCCTCCATCTCTTTTCTGCTCATCGGTTTAAACATTCCACGTTTTGCCTGAAGTGCAATGATAATATTCTCCCGGACAGACAGATCAGCAATAATTCCGTCACGCTTTCTATCTTCCGGCAGATATGCCATTCCAAGCTTCATCGCGTCGATCGGAGCGTTGATCTTTGCTTCCTTGCCATTGACTTTCAGGACTCCGGAATCTGCCTTGTCAGCCCCGTAGACTGCCCGCACAAGTTCAGATCTCCCGGAACCAAGAAGCCCGGTCAGCCCAATCACCTCTCCTTTTCTGATCTTAAGGTCGAATGGTTTAATTGTCCCTTTATGTCCAATTCCTTCCGCCTCAATCACCATCTCTCCATCGGTGATTCCCTGATGTCCGCTTTTAATATCTGCCAGGTCATCGAAATCTTTCCCCATCATTTTTGCGACAAGCATCACTCTTGGCAGTTCACTCGTCTGATACTCGCCCACCAGTTCTCCGTTTCTGAACACTGTAATTCTGTCACACACCTCATAAACTTGTTCCAGAAAATGCGTAACAAAGATAATTCCCACACCTTCACTTTTTAGTTTCCTCATCAGTATAAATAATTTTGCCACCTCATCATCATCGAGGGAGGAGGTCGGCTCATCCAGTATCAGAACCTTACATTTCATATCTACTGCCCGCGCAATTGCCACCATCTGCTGTGTTGCAATAGAGCATTCTTCCAAAGTCTGGCCTGCGTGGATATCTATGTCTAACGATTTTAACAGCTCCGTTGCTTTCTTATTCATTGTCTTCCAGTCGATCATTCCAGCCTTTTTCGGCTCTCTGCCAAGATAAAGATTCTCTGCCACAGTAAGATTTGGACATAAATTTACTTCCTGATAAACAGTGCTGATTCCTCTTGACTGAGCATCCTGCGGCGACTTATTTACAATCGCCTGGTCAAATCCGTCTATATGAATTTCTCCGGATTCAAATTCATGCACCCCTGTCAGCACTTTGATCAATGTTGACTTTCCCGCGCCGTTTTCACCCATCAGCGCATGAATTTCACCTTTTCTCAGTGTGAAATCTACATGCTGCAGGGCTTTTACACCTGGAAATGTTTTTGATATATCCCGCATAGCTAATACAATATTTTCACTCATTTGGGGTTCACCTGCTTTCATTTTTTGGAAATTACTGTTGAAATTTGTCGTTTTATCCTGATTTTTGGTATAAAGATAGCGTGGCAGCATATCAGGCTGGTTCGCCCTGCATTTTCCGCCACGCCATCTTCAATTAATTCTTAATATGCACGTCCATCAATGACTTCCTGTGTCACTTCTGTAACTTCATATTCTTCTCCGTCTACTGTGATGCCAGGAACATCATTGCCATGAGAGAAGATGCCTTCTTCTACATATGCCTGTTTCTCAGGTGTTTCACCATTTTCAAGTTTTTCAATAATTTCCGCAACTCTTGGTCCGTGTAATGGGTTACACTCTGTATCCAGGATGATTTTGCCGTTTAATGTATCTGTAAGACCGGCATTTGTTGTATCAAATGACATGACAAGGATATCTCCGTCAGGGCCAACCGTTTTTCCTGCTGCTTCAATCGCATCGATTGCGCCGAATGCTTCATTATCATTTTCGCAGTATACAACATTGATATTGTCATACTGTTTCAGCATTGATTCCATAACTTCCTGGCCTTTGGCCTGTGTAAATTCACCTGTCTGAGACGCAAGCAAGTTCCAGCCATTTGCCTTTACAGCGTCTTCCAGACCTTTGGTACGTCCGATCTGGGCAGATGCACCGATTGTTCCCTGGATGTCTACAATATTTACTTCCGTCATTCCTTTTGCCTTAGCATACTGGTTCAGCCATTCACATGCCTTCTTGCCTTCCAGTTCAAAATCGGAACCAACCCACGCTGTATACAGACTATCGTCTGATACGTCTACCATACGATCCACAATGATGACCGGGATGTCTGCATCTTTTGCTTCCTGAAGAACGGTATCCCATCCGGTCTCTGATACAGGGGCAAGTACGATGTAGTCCACTTCCTGCTGAATAAAGTTACGGATTGCAGTGATCTGATTCTCCTGTTTTTGCTGGGCATCATCGAATATAAATTCATAACCGTTCTCTTCGCTGAATGTCTCTTTCATAGATTCTGAGTTTGCTGTCCGCCAGTCAGACTCTGCACCTACCTGCGAAAAACCTACTGTGATGACATCGCTTCCGCCATCTTCTGATTTTTCCGTTCCCTGGCTTTCACTGTCCTTTTTCCCTCCGCCGCAGCCAACTGCCAGCGTTGCTGCCATTGCCACACACAAGAATGCCGCCAAAACCTTTTTCTTCATACTACATTTCCTCCTTTAATTTGCTGATTGTTTTCTATCAATCATCTTGAATATATAATATCTGATACCTTATATTTTAGAAACAGACATACATTTTGGTTTCGTAATATATTTTTTGATTTTTTTATTTTCTCAGTGTAATTTTATATATTTTTATGAAAAAGGTGGGATATTTTTACATTCTATAATCACAGTTGCCTCTGTTCCGGTATTTTCAGTACTATCTAAAAAGACTCCGCAGTCATTTCCATAGTAATAACGGATTCTCTGATTCACGTTTGCCAGTCCGAATCCTCCTTCTGAACCGCCAGACTCGGTTCCCTGTATACTTTTACGGAGTTTTTCCAGCGTTTCCTCATTCATCCCTTTTCCATTGTCTATGACTTTGAAGATCATCTGGTTCCCCTCTTTTTTTCCCGTAATTCTGATCATTCCCTTTCCTCTCTTATTCTTGATTCCGTGATAGAGTGCATTTTCAATGATCGGCTGAAGTGTCAGCTTCGGAATAATACAGTGATACAGTTCTTCCTCTATTTCAATCTCATAATCCATAATATCCTGATAACGGAATTTCTGAATTTCCAGATAACTTCTGATATGAGATTCTTCTTCCTTCACCGTAATATAATCTCTTCCTTTGCTCAGTGTTGTTCGGAAGAACTCCGACAGAGCAGTTACCATTTTCACAACTTCCGCATTCTGTTTCTCTTCTGCCAGCCACACAATCGTATCCAGTGTATTATAGAGAAAATGCGGATTGATCTGGGCCTGCATAAGCTTAGACTCCGTAATTCTTAAATTATCCTGCTGCGTCTTAATATCTTCCACAAGCATCCCAATCTCCCGCGTCATATCATTAAAACTATCCGTCAGCACAGAAATTTCATCGACTGCCTGCATTTTCGTTTTGACGGAGAAATCACCTTTGGCTACTTTATTCGTCATATCGCAAAGCTTCTTAATAGGTTTTGTGACACTCTTCGATGCCTTTACCGATAATACAGCTGCAGCTGCGGCTGTGAGCAATACCGCTGCAATACAGATGCGGAAGGCTTTGACACTTTCTTCGATCATCTGTTTTCTGACCAACGCGAAATTTGCATTCTCCGCATTGATATAGTCCTGGATGCCGCCTTCCAGAATTTCTGTCAGGCTGTATATGTTTTTATCCAGCAGTTCCAGATTTTCATTGTAATTTCCAGAAGCTTCTATATTATCGTCTACCTCTTTGGTACACTTTTCCAGTGAATTTAAAGTATGGCTCATTCGTACAGGAAGCGTCTTATTACTGTTCACCGTAGCAATTTTGGCCATCTCTTCACATGCACTGCGAAGTTCATTAATATAGTCATAGGGATTCACAATCCGGATTCCATTAACCGTTGTCTCCCCGTCAATCAGTTCGTCCGCACGCTGTCCCCGGATAACAGCAAAATACATACTGTAATCCATCCGCTGCTTAAATTCCAGCGCATACCGGTTCGCATAAGTGACACTGTTAGCCACCTTATCAAATGCATGATTTGTGGCATTTAATGTATACATCAGATAAATCATAAGCAGAAGCATCGGCAGCATTGCCGTCAGGACAATCATCCCAATCCTTTTATTTAAAGACATTTTAACACTCTTCTTCATTACGTCACACTTTCCTTCTCATCCGGTAATCTTTCGGTGTGCAGTTCTGTGTTTTCTTAAATATGTAACTGAAATAATGCGGATCCTTATAGCCGATCTCATAACCAATCTCCGATGTCTTCAAAGAAGAACACATCAGAAGCTGTTTTGCCTTCTCCATTCTGACTTCTGTCAGATACTCCACAAATGTCTGACCAACCTCCTTACTGAAGATGGAACTGAAATAACTTGGACTCATACCGACACTTGCAGAAACGGTATTCAGAGAAACATTTTCCGACATATAATTCTCCGCAATATATGACTTCGCCGTCTCGATAATGTCAGAATATCTTCGTCCGGACTCCGTATCCCTAAGTACAATGATCTGCTCCAGAAGGTCCTTGACGTACCCTTTGATTTGTTCCAGGGAGAGGAATGTCTGCAATGCTGTTTTGAGCTGGCTCCCCTCTTCATCCAATATTTCTGCCGGAAGATTCTGCTTTTCACAAAATGCAAGAGCTGTCACATAGATATCCATGATAACATACTGCCTCATCAGATTAGATCTAAGACTGTCCCTGGAAATCTCTTCAAAATACGCCGTTACAAAACTCTCCGTCTCTTCCTGTGTGCCATTGCCGAGAAATTTCTCAATCAGCCTTCGCCCCTGTTCCATGCTGCCAAGCCCACAGAGCTTTATTGTCCCCTCATCGTGCATTTCCCGGACATCTTCCGGTGACAGTATCTGGTTCGGCTCATTCACAAACCGACTGACAAATACTCTCTCCGCCTCTCGGAAAGATTCCCGAAGCTCCCGAAGCCTGGACACGGTGATTCCGGTTCCTCCAAAATATTCAATCTCCGGATACTGTTCCATCACAATTCTCAGACCACCGCAGAAAGATTGGATTGTCTCCCGGATGTTTTCCTCACTTTCCCCTGTAACAAGAAATGCCCATCCGTCAACTCCCCGCTGAAAACCAAACACATATTCCGACAGTTCTTCATAATGTTCCACGGCTTCAAACGCCGCAACCATCTGCTCCGACTGTTCATCATTCTTCGCACTATTCAGAAGCTTGAATAGTATCATATGATAGCATCTGGCGCTTAAATCCAGGCCATACTTCTTTCCCGACTCAATCGCTTCTCCCATTGACATTCTTCCTGATAAAAGCTGAGTGAAAAACTGGTATTTTTCGTGCTCCGTATTCTCCTGCATCTCTCTCATATAATGTTCCAGCAGCTCTTTTTCCTCCCTCTCCCGAAGGATTACCTCTGTAACATTATGAAGAGCCTCCAGAAGCTTTGCTGAAGAAATGGGCTTTAACAGATAATCTGTAATGCCAATGCGGATTGCCTCTTTCGCATAATCAAATTCATTATACCCGCTGAGAATTAATATCTTAATCTCTGGAAGTTCCTTTTTTACAATCTTGCTCAGCTCCAGTCCATCCATAAACGGCATTCTGATGTCGGTAATCAGAATATCCGGTTTTTCTTTCATAATCATCGGATATGCAAGTTCTCCGTCGCTTGCCTCTCCTGTAAACTCATATCCCTCTTTCTCCCAGTCAATACTGTTTTTAATCCCATTTCGGATTACAATCTCATCCTCCACTAGAAAAATCTTGATCATGCTGACTCCTCCCATCCCTTTTCCTTTGTTCCTTCCTTACTGTTCCCCAGTGATTCATACCATCTGATATCACCAATGTAGGAACAGTCACTATTCTACTTCTTTTCTTATGATTCCACAATTGCCTTTACTTACATCTTAATCGCATTTGGCCCAAACAAACAGGGGAAATCTTTTGATGAAAGTTTGTTTTTTTACGATCTATGTTTCTTATGGGGTATGAAGATTGTCGGAACCGACACGAAAGTACTTTCAGAAAACTGCAAAAAAATTGATTGGGGACGTAATCCTTTTGAAGTGGATTACGTCCCCAATTGACCAATTTCCTTATTTCAGTTGTTCTTTGATCCCGTCTGCCATTGCTTCAAGGATGATGCAGCATGAGGTTGCGCCTGCGTCAAGTACACCTCTGGAACGTTCGCCAAGGCGGCTGGAACGTCCGAATTTAGCTACCATATCTTTTGTGGAATCTCTTCCGGTTTCTGCTGCGGCTTTCATTTTATTGAGTGCTTCTGCGTAGTCAGTTCCGGCTTCTGCTTCTTTTTTGATGCAGTCTGTGGCCGGCGAGAGTGTGTCTACCAGTGTCTTATCTCCGACTTTCGCTTCCACGATTTCGCATAATCCCGAAAGTCCGCTCTCGAGCATTGCTCCAAGATCTGCTAAGCTGATCTCATCGAGATCTTCTCCTCTTTCTGCCATATCCATCAGGATGGTTCCATAGATCGGCCCCATAGATCCTCCGATTTCTGTGAGAAGAATTGTTCCGAGTTCGTCAAGTCCCTCTGCGAATGTAAAATCCTTGTCTTTAAAGCGTTCTTCGAATACGCTGAACCCTTTGTTCATGTTCATACCGTGATCGCCGTCTCCGATCAATCCATCGACTTCGCCGAGATATGCTTTGTTATCCTGGATTCCTTTTACCATTTTCAGTAATACTGGTTTCCCATCTTTATTATAAAATGTGCTCATCTCTATTCCCCCTTAGAACTGTTTTAATCCCATTGAATTGGCCGGCATATCGATCAGTTCCTTTAATTCGTCATCTACTTTCATGATCGTCAGTGTCGCACCCATCATATCAAGTGATGTGAAATAATTGCCTACGTATGATTTATGTGTCTTGATTCCTTTTTCTGTGAGAAGCTTATCAATCTCGTCATATAATACGTAGAGCTCCATCACTGGCGTTGCCCCAAGTCCTGAGACGAGAACTACAACTTCATCGCCTTCTACGAACGGATAATCCGGAACTACGACATCTACCATTCTTTTTGCCATCTGAGCTGCTGTCTCGATCGGGCATACTTCGATTCCCGGTTCTCCGTGGTGTCCGATTCCCACTTCCATAGTTCCTTCTTTGATCTCAAAATTCGGGTGTCCGACTGCCGGAAGTGTACAAGGTGTCAGTCCGATTCCAACGCTTCTCGTATTGTCAATTGCTTTTTGTGCCGCCGCAATGACTTCATCCAGATCTCCGCCTTTTGCCGCTTTCGCTCCGCCGACTTTCCACATCAGGACTTCACCTGCCACACCGCGGCGTTTTTCTCTCTGATCTTTTGGCGCAGATGCGACATCATCATTAGCAACTACTGTCTTTATTGTAATTCCGGCTTTTTTTGCCATCTTCACAGCCATCTTCACATTCATATTGTCACCGGAATAATTTCCATACAGGCAGGCAACTCCTTTGCCCTGATCCGTAGCTTTCGCCGCATCCAAAAATGCCTGTGCTGTCGGAGAAGAACAGATCTCTCCTACTGCTGCCGCGTCACACATATTTTCTCCTATGTAACCGATAAATGCAGGCTTATGTCCGGAGCCTCCTCCTGTAATTACCGCAGTTTTTCCTTCCGGAATATTTTTATACTTTACAACTCTTGGATTCTCTGTTGCCTCTACGATATCTGCATGTGTTTTCAGAAAGCCTTTGAGCATTTCATCTACAATATCATCCGGGTTATTCATTATACGCTGCATATATTTTTCCTCCTCATTCAATCTTTTCTTCTATTTAATTGTATATCCGCCGTCTACCAACAGATTGTGTCCTGTAATCATTCCTGCCGCTCCGCTGCATAAGAACGCGATTGTTCCTGCAATCTCATCCGGTTCTGCGAATCTTTCTGAAGGCATTTCCTTCTTAAATGCGTCTCCAACCGGGCCGTCCCATGCCTTATGTCCAAGCTCTGTAAGAACAACGGTCGGTGCCACTGAATTGACGCGGATGCCATATTTGCCCCATTCATACGCCATCACTTTTGTCATGGCTACGATTGCTCCCTTAGATGCACAATATGCAACATGTTTATCAAGTGCGATTACGCCTGCCTGAGATGCCATGTTCACGATACATCCTGGAATTTCATTGTCAATAAAATATTTTCCCATCAACTGTGCCATCATAAATGATGCTTTCAGGTTGATGTTCATCGTTTTGTCCCAGTCAGCCTCACTGATGAGCTCTGCTTTCTCAAGAGCTACAATTCCCGCACAGTTGATTAAGATATCAACCTTGCCGAATTTTGCCGCTGCTTCATCTACCACTTTCTGTCTGTACTCTCCGTCAGTAATATCTCCAGCCACGCCAAGTGTATTCTCACCAAGCTCTGCCGCGATTTTGTCAACATTTGGATTCAAATCTGCTAAGCATACATTGACACCTTTCTTCGCAAAAAACTGCGCAGTGGCATGACCGATCCCTGCTGCTCCTCCTGTGATAATCGCTGTTTTACCTTCCAAAGAAAATTCTGTATCTGCTCCGTAATACTTTAACATGATTCTTCCTCCTTTAATTTAACTGCCAGAGGCGGATTCATCCGCCTCTGCCTGCAACATTTAACTTTCTGGCAAAGTACATTCTCTGTACTCACTGCCGATTCTTTCCCTGTCTACAGAAGTTTCCAATGATTACTGTGCTCTCTTTTTAAATTCAGCAACATTGTCTTTATTTACTTCTTCAAAATTGATCCAATAATTTTCTTCAACATCTTTTCCGTTGATTGCATCGATAACAACTTCAACAGCTTTGCTTCCCTGTCCTGCTCCATCCTGGAAGATAGATGCTACAAGATCACCTGATTCTACTGCATTTAATGCATCTGTGATACCGTCAACACCGATTGCCGGGATATCTTTGCCTGCTGCTTTTGCTGCTTCTTTTGCGCCAAGTGCCATCTCATCATTCTCAGCTACGATTGCATCGATCTGGTCAAATGCCTGCAGCCAGTTCTCCATAACTGTCATACCTTCTGAACGTGACCAGTTTACTGTTTTCTCTGCAAGAACTTCAATGTCCGGATATTTGTCGAGAACGTTCTGAATTCCTTTTCTTCTTTCGATCTGAGCTGACTGTCCCATAGGTCCTTCTACGATCACGATTTTTCCTTTGCCGCCGATCAGGTCTGCGATATTCTGCATTTCCATCTCACCAGCTGTTACATCCTGAGAACCAACATAACTTGTCAGCTTGTCATTTTCTACTCTTGTATTAACACCAACGATCGGAATCCCAGCTTCTACTGCTTTGTCAACACATGGTGAGCAAGCTTCTGCATCCTGCGGATTCAGTATAATTCCATCACATCCGTCTGAAATCATTGTCTCAATCTGGCTGATCTGTGTACTTGGATCGTAGTTTCCATCATAAACTACAAGTTCAGCTCCAAGTTCTTCCGCCTTCTTCTCTGCAGCATTTGCGATACGTACGGTAAACTCATTTTTCAGGCTGTATAAAGTGATCCCAAGTTTCAGCTTTTTCTCATCACCTGAACTGCTGCTTGATTTTGTCTCTTTTTTAGCTTCCTTGTCAGCAGCACCGCACCCCATTGCCATTGTTGCCACCATCGCTGCACAAAGCAGCACACTGATTACCTTTTTCTTCATTCTTTTTTTCCTCCTTTTTTTCTATGATAAAAATGCTCTGCATTTTTATTTCTCATTTACCTTGTTACTTGTTAATCATTCAGTGAATCAAGCATTACCGCACCGATGATAATGATTCCTTTGATAACCAACTGCCAGTATGAAGATACTGCCATCATGTCAAGTCCGTTGTTCATAACTCCCATGATCAGGAAACCTACAATTGTGCCCCAGAGACGTCCGCGTCCTCCGGAAAGACTGTTTCCGCCGATAACTGCTGCCGCGATGGCATCAACTTCGTATCCATTACCACCCTGAGACAATCCTGAAGTTACCCGTGATGTCAGGATGACACCTGCAAGCCCTGCCAGAACTCCGGAAATCATATATACGGAGCAGATGATTGCTTTGACATTGATACCGGAGACTCTCGCTGACACCGGGTTGCCGCCGGTTGCAAATATATATCTTCCGTATCTTGTCTTATAGAGTACAATATATGAAATCACAAGTACCAAAATTAATATAATGATCGGTATCGGGATAATTCCAACGCTTCCGCCGCCGATTTTTAAGAATCCTTCACTCAGTCCAGGTACCGGTTTGGCATCACTTGCCATAAATGTTACGCCTCGCGCAATACTCAGCATTCCAAGTGTCGCAATGAACGCCGGAACTTTCAGGTAGGAAATGATCACTCCGTTGACAGCTCCAAGTAAAAGCCCGATTCCAAGTCCTACAAGCACTGCCAGATACCATGGCATTCCTGTTGCTGTTCTTGCCACAAGCGCCGCGAACATACCAGATGCTCCCACAATCGAACCTACGGAGAGGTCAATTCCTCCCGTCAGCACTACGAATGTCATTCCGATTGCCAGAAGTCCGTTGATGGATGTCTGACGAAGCATGTTGAGCATGTTATCCAGTGTCAGGAATTTTGCTTTCATAACGGTAAAATATACCATGATGATCACAAGTCCCAGGATTACCCCATATTTTGCTACAAACCCTTTCATATTAAACTTACTTGATTTTTCCTTTTCCATCTTCTTCTATCCTCCATTACATTTAGATATGTGCCACTGCCATATGCATGATCTGTTCCTGTACAAATTCGTCCCGGTTAAGCTCTCCGCCGATCTTTCCATTGCTGAGTACCATGATCCGGTCCGCCATTCCCATAACTTCCGGCATTTCCGAAGAAATCATGATGATCGCATTTCCTTTGGCCACATACTCACACATCAGCTTATAGATTTCAGCTTTCGCCCCTACATCGATTCCCCTTGTCGGTTCATCCAGGATTAAAAGTTTAGGTTCCTTCATCATCCACTTTGCGAGTACCACTTTCTGCTGGTTTCCTCCTGATAATGACTTCACCATCTGCTTTGGATTGTTCATCTTGATTCTCAGTTTCTGGATCTGATCTTTGATCACTTTCTTTTCTTCGTTCTCTTTCACGAACAGGCCTGCGCTCAGTTCCTTCATAGAAGCAAGTGTGATATTCTGGGCGATGCTCATTTCCAGCACAAGCCCCTCATCTTTTCTGTCTTCCGTCACATATGCGATTCCTTTGGCGATCGCATCCTTTGGCCGGTTCACATGAAGCTCTTCCCCGTCAAATACCACGCTCCCCTGTTCCGGCTTATCTAATCCAAACAGTGCATGCATCAATTCTGTACGTCCGGCTCCGACGAGTCCTGCAATTCCAAAGATTTCTCCCTTTTTCACCGTGAAACTGATATCCTCGAATTTATTACTCAGTGTAAAATTCTTAACTTCCAGAATCGTATCTGTAATCGGAACTTCTGTTTTCGGATAGATTTCGGTCAATTCCCTTCCAACCATGTTCTTGATCAGTGTTCCATTGTCAATGTTCTTTGCTTCCCATGTATTTACGTAACTTCCATCCCTCAGAACCGTGATGTCATCGGAAATCTGGAAGATTTCGTCCATTTTATGTGAGATATAAATGATTCCCTTCCCTTGGCTCTTCAGATCCCTGATAATTTCGAAAAGGTTATCGACCTCTTTATCGGTAATGGCCGATGTCGGCTCATCCATGATAATAATCTCTGCATTCAATGAAATCGCTTTGGCAATCTCAATCAGCTGCTGGTCTGCCACTTTCAGCGATCCGACTTTTGCCTTTGGATTAATCTGTACTTTCAGGCTTTGAAGCAGGCTTTCCGTATTTTTATACATTGTTCCGTAATCTACGAACGGCCCCTTCCCCGGCTCTCTCCCAAGAAATATATTCTCTGCAACGGTCATTTCCGGTACCGGTGACAACTCCTGATGGATCATCGCAACTCCAAGTTCCTGTGAATGCTTCGGCGACTGGATCTCCACCTGTTTCCCCTGGATTGTGATCGTACCTTTATCGCATTTATGTATGCCGGCAAGTGTTTTCATCAATGTCGATTTCCCTGCGCCGTTTTCCCCCATCAGTGCGTGTACGGTTCCCTTCCTCAGGATGAAATCTACACCGTGCAATACCTGAACTGTATTAAAACTTTTCTCAATTCCCTTCATCTCTAATAAATTCAAAGCTCTCGCTCCTTTCCTTCGTCTGCCAGCTACTTTATGCTTTTATTCTATTAGAAAAATGGTTTGAAAAAGGTTTAATATTTTACAAAAAAGTTTGAATTTTTATTTGTTAAATTTTTAATTAACAATCTTTATGAGTTTTCAGACAATACAAAGAAAGGTCATCATTCCTTTCGCGGAACAATGGCCTTCCTTCTGGCTATTTGATATATTTTTCCCGGTATCCTCTCGGAGTCTCACCAGTCATTTTTTTAAATACGACTGAAAAGTACTTCGAGTTGTTATACCCGCACAGTTCGCTTACTTCCTGAATTGATACACTGCTGTCTGCCAGGAGTTTCTTCGCAATCTCAATCCTTTCTTTCGTAAGATAGGTATTGAAGCCACCCTCTACGTATTTTTTAAACAGAGTGCTGACATAACCCGGAGTCTTGTGAAACTTAAGCGCGATACTGTTCAGGTCAAGCTCTTCCGTAATATGCTCATCCACATAAGTCCGGATCTGCTCCAGAAGTTTTACATTGCCTCCGCCCAGATCTTTGGCCGTATCCGCCACAGTCTCGATTCTCTCTTTGATCTCCATTTTAAGCTCCTGAATGGACCAGAATTCAAAAAACTGTCTGTACTTTTCTTCCCACGTCTTCGTCTCCATCTGCCGCTTTGCGATCTGCCTGCTGATATACTCCTGTACTTCTATGTATTCTTCCTTCAGGACGGCGATCTCTTTTTTCTTCCGTTCTTCCAGATACAGATTCTGAAAAGCATCCAGAACTTCAAATATATTCACCTGGTCAAACGGCCTGAGCATCTCCCGGATATTATAAGGTTTCACCTGCTTATTACACAGCGATTCATCATAGACACAGATACTGTCGCCATCCTCCATAATCTTATATTCCAGCGCCGTCATCGCATGTTCCAGTGCCGTGTGAAGATAGATGGAATCAAAAGCCACATCCCCAAGTCCGGCATATCCTTCAGTCTTACAATATTCCCTGATCAGCTGGATCGCCCGGCGCATCAGCTTTCTTTTCGGTTCCCTTAACAGTTCCCCGCTGCTGCTCTCAAAAATCACAACAATTACACCCGGCCTGTACTGAACATTCTCAACGAAACTTCCTTCCCCTTCCATGCTCATGAATTCATCCAATATATTTTTCACAGCGAAATCCATATAATCCTGACTCTGTTCCGTAATCTGATACTGGACTGCAGCACAGGTATAGAGCTTCGATTCGAACGTCATCCCAATCTCCCCAAGCTGCTTTAAATACTGCTTCGCTTCTTCACCGGTAGTACAGTTCAAAAGTCCAATCAGAAAATCATGTTTCAGGCGCTCCATCGCTTTCGCATTCTCAATCCGGCGGATAATCTCCTTCTCATTCTTTCTCTGTGCCTCCTGGATATCATCAATATACCCCTGGATCAGTGTCACAAATTCCTGCTTTTTAATCGGCTTCATCATGTATTCCTTCACCCCAAGCTTGATTGCGCTCTTGGCATAGTCAAAATTCTCATAGCCTGAGAGAATGATCACCGGGGTATTCACATTCTGTTCCTTTAAAGCCGCTATAAAATCAAGGCCGTTTAACCCCGGCATACTGATATCTGTGATAATCAGGCTGGGGGTCTCAAGTTTTGACTGTTCCAGTGCCTCAATTCCATTGCTTGCCTCAACACATGATACTTCCACCGTCAGGTTCTTGGATAGCATCGAAATAATTCCTTTTCGGATAAATCTTTCGTCATCTGCCACTAATATTTTAAACATCTGTTTCTCCTTATTGATCCAAGATAATGTTTATCGTTATTTTTATTCCTTCAGGATCTACATTCTCAATCTTCAGGGTACTTCCTTCCCTGCAGAGCATCTCAATCCTCTGTTTTACATTTGTCACACCAATAGAATATCTCTTCTTCTCCTCGTTTCTGAAAGGCTGGTTTGTACTCAGACTGTTCTGGAGCCTCTTCATCCGCTCGGCTTCTATCCCTGCACCGTTGTCCTGAATTACAATCTTAAGCACTCTGCCTTCTTTTGCCGCCCGGACCCATAATTTCCACGGAGGCAGCTTATCCTTAAATCCATGGTTGAAACTGTTTTCCACCAGCGGCTGTATCATCATTTTGGGAACCTCAATTTCATCCAGCCCCTCCCCGCATTCCAGAACGCAGAAAAGCTCATCACCAAAGCGCATTTTCATGATATAGAGATAATCCTCCATATTTTTCCACTCTTTGGCAAACGGTGCCTCGTTGCTTCCCCAGCTGATACTGTAGCGGAACAGATCACCAAGTGCCGAAAGGCTGTCTCCCATAGAGTCGAACTCCCCGATCTCACACTGCATCCTCATATTTTCCAGTGTATTATAAAGAAAATGCGGATTAATCTGTGCCTGCAGCGCACGAAGCTCGGCATCCTTTTTTGTCTTTTCATTCTGTACCCGCTCTTCCAGCACCTGGTCGAGCTGGGACGCCATCCAGTTAAATGTACGGATAATCCGTGCCAGCTCATCATCCACCGTTTCTTCTGCAGGGACCTGTACCTTAAATTCTCCGTTTCCTACTTTGCTCATCATATGGTCAAGCACAACCATGCGTTTCAATACATTATTCATGATGCAATACGTAATAACTGCCAGTACAAAGAGGCACATGACCGTCAGGCCTATAATCATCACACCGCGCTTTAAAAGTGCGGTATTCACAGGTCTCTTCGGAACAACAGATACCATGATCAGTCCTGTTTTTTCATTCGTCTTATGGGATACGAGATAAGTGCTGCCTTCAAAACTGCACTCCGCCTTCCCCTTGCTGCCAGCGACGGACTCTGCCACAGCCTTCTGCAGACCTGCTTTATTTCTCTTTGTATCAAACAAAAGATTTTTATCCCTGTCCAGAAGAATACTTGCGGCATCGCCCTCTTTATTGCCGAGGGCAGTCTTCCCAGCAAGCTTCGAGATACTGATATCAATCTCCACTACCCCTACCAGTTCGTTTGTATTCAGACTATACACTTTTCTGTAAACCGGAAGAATCTGTAATTCTTCCGTTGCAATATTCAGTTTGGAAATCTCCAGATTCGATACATTGATCCGGGTCTGCCTCACCTCACCAAATATAAGTTCCTCTTCGGATGTCTCGATCTCTCTGTAATAGGGTTCCCGCATCAATTCACTTAAATAAAACTGCCTCTGGCCTGAATACCGCTCGACGATCTGCCTGTTGGATGAATAAACACCAACTTCACTGTATTTATTCGAATACAGCTGTTTACTGTTGTAGAGTTCTTTCAGCAGGCTGGAAAAATAGTAATCCATCTCCCCCGCGCTAAGATCATTCTTCCCATCCAGGATATAGGAAAATTCCTGGCGGGAGAATAGTTCGCTGAACACATCTGTCACTTCCCGCAAATTCCCGTCAATATTATTTTCCATCTGTGCAACGGCCGTATCCATCGTGTCATTTGCCGTTCTCATAAGAGAAACTTTAAATGTCTGTATATAAAATACTCCCAGCACAATCACAGGAATCAGAAGCAGCAATGTGGTGATCATCGTCATTTTCCACACTAGGCTCATTCTTTTGATTATTTTCATATCTCTCTTTTTTTCCCTCTCATCTGCCCAACTTCCATTTATACTCTGATTATATAGTCATCGTTTTCTACATGCAACACCTGTTTTGAGCCATTTCATCTTCAAAACTTTCGTTTTATTTCGTTTTTATTGTTTTTGATATATTTTAACTTTTATATGAAAGTTTCATTTTTTGCTTGACTTCATTTGGCAGATCTTATATTATGAATTACAGAATCTTATTTTTTTTATTCATATTGACGAAGGAGGTCATTCTCATGAAAATTGCAATTGGATGTGATGAAGCAGCTTACAGATTAAAGGTGGAGATCATGAACCACTTAAAGAACCGCGAGGATATTGAATTAAAAGATTTCGGTGCCGACGAAGGTGACGTTGTGCTCTATCCAGATGTTGCATATACAGTAGCTGACGCCGTAGCAAGCGGTGAATATGAAAGAGGTATCCTTGTATGTGGTACAGGTATCGGTATGGCGATCTGCGCGAATAAAGTACCTGGAATCCGTGCTGCGGTATGCCATGACCCATTCTCAACAGAACGCTCCAGAAAAAGCAACGATGCCCAGATCATGTGTATGGGCGAACGTGTCATCGGAGTTGAACTTGCGAAATATCTTGTAGATATCTGGCTTGGCTGTGATTTCTCAGGCGGCGGATCTGCTCCGAAGGTTGACCGTATCAATGAGTTAGAGCAGGAACATATTAAAAACGCAAAATAATTCAGACAAAGGGCTTCCGCAATTAAGCGGTGCCCTTTTTTATATGCCAAGGCTCATTCTTTATTCTAATGCAGGAAATTTATGGAAGGATTAATCTGCCATTTTCAATATACGTCCTGAATGGTATAATAATAAAAACTTACGGATTTTTATAATATGACAGTTCAGCCGGACTGGCTGGCAGAAGGAGGATACAATGTTTCACCATTTTCACCTGTCTAATTTAAAAAAGCACTGGATATTTCCGATGATTACAGGGATTTTGATTGTCTCTGTATCTCTTCTGCTTGTCAGCATCAAAGCGGTTTCTCTGATGAAAGAAGAAAAAATACAGGAATCAGAAAAAATCACAGATACTGTCCGAAAGAGTATCGACCGTTCTTTATTTACCCTTCAGGCTTCGGCGGCCGAGTTGATGCTGAACAATCAGAATATCACTCTGCAGTCCGCAAAAAGCAAAGATGAATTCACTTCACCTGATACATACAGATATGCAGAACTTATGTATAACATAAAAGTCGCAAACGCTCTCGTAGAAGATATTTATTTATACTATCCGGCGCAGGATTATATTGTCGGTACAGAAGGAAGTTATTCATCCAAAAATTATTTCCTGTTAGGCAATCGCCTCAAAAAAGCAGAATATGCGTCCTGGAAAGAGGAGATACTTGATAATGGACGAAGCGAATTTTTCTTGAAAGATTCCAGCGACGGCTCTCAGAAGCTTTACTTCCGACAGCAGATGCCGGCCGGCATGGATGCCAATCCCATGGCTGTTCTTGTTTTATGTATCAATGAAGCAGAATTCGGACGTCTTCTTGATATGTCACTGCCCCATGACCGCAGTACATCTATCTCTGTGTTCAGCAGCAACGGTGAGCTGTACCTGGCAGGAAATGATACCGGAGTGGCCTCTCCGGATGAAATACCTGACGGTCTGAAAGACGTCTCATCAGGCATGAAAAAAATCGAAACCAATTCATACATCGGCTGGAAAATGCCATCTGACTACAATGCATTTTATTATGTCGTTCTCAGCAACAAAAAGGCACTCATCTCTTATATTATGCCAATCCGGCGCCTTCTGTTTGCCGGCATTGCCATCTGTACAGCTGCCGGATTGATTGTCTCACTCTATCTTGGCCGGAAACAATATCTTACTATAGAGAAAACAATTCACGGACTAAACGAGCAGATGCTATGGTCGCTAAAGAGCAATATACTTACAGATGTTCTGAACCAGAAACTGACCGATGCCGCCACAGTGAAGAACATGTTTCAGTCAGGGGGAATCACGCTTGATTATATGTATTATCAGTTTGCAGTCGCAGACATTTCTTCTGAAAAAAACAAAAATCAGATGAAAGAGTGTATATTCAGTATTGGAAAAGAACTGGAACAGAAGGATGATGCCCTGGATGTGATCCCCTCTGTTATGGGACAAAAGGCAGTGCTTCTGCTCAACTACGATACACCGGATCCCCGGCTGGCCAAACAGCTTGAAGCATTATTCCAGAACATTTTTCCCGGCAAAATATCGTTCGCCCACAGTGAAGAATTTATGGCAATTGAACAGATTGTCCCCATTTATGAGCAGACCCTGCACAGCCTTCACGGACAGTCCGGCCATGCCTCAGATACCGGCCTGTCCAGAGAGAAAAAAGAGAAGATTATCCTGAAACGATTTAAAAGAGCACTTCTTCTCCGCGAGTATGCAAATGCCGGGGCAATGGTATCTGAGCTCTTTGAAGATTACGTACTGGCAGTGCCTGACTCCTATGTGCGCATGAGCCGTCAATACGAAATTGTAAACCTGACTCTGTCATGTGTGGAAACAGAGGACGCACGGTATCACACAACACTATACCCCTCCTATCTGGACCGGCTGAAAACCTGTACCGATATGCAGGAAATTCCGGTGCGGCTTTCGGAAATACTTGGCAGACTGGAACAGCTCAACAGCCAGTATACTCTGAGGCAGAAAGATACACTTTCCCACCGTATTAAACAGATTATCGATGAAAACTATAATCAGAATTATCTTGGCCTCTGCTATATTTCAGAACAGGTAAAAGTAAGTTCCTCTTATGTATCCAAAGTATTTAAAGATGAATACGGAATCGGCCTTGTCGAGTACATGAACCGGCTTCGTATCGATCACGCGAAAAAAATTATGGCGTCCGAAAGTCTGACCGTAAAGGAAATTGCAGAAAAAGTGGGGTTCACCAGTGACATTCACTTTATCCGGATTTTCAAAAAATATGAAAATACAACGCCGGGTGTATATCAAAAACAGACAAAATAGACGAAAAATGTTAATTCCGAAGTCATTTCAAAATATGTTAATTATCATAAAAAGTTAATTATACAGCAAAATAATCCTGTTTTTTATGCACTTTGTCTAATTTTTTATTAATATTTCTATTTATTTTACACAGATGTACTTCAAGTAAGTGCTTCTGTGTAATTTTTGTTTATTTCATTAAAATCTCATTCCCGTATAATGAAATTAACCCAAAACAAGGACGGAGAGGCCGTAAAAGGATGCATCCTTCCTCCGTCTAAATAAAAAAGAAAGAAGGTCTGGGAATATGAAAAAAGTTATGAAAAAATTATTGGCAGCAACTTTGAGTCTATCAATGATTTCTGCGATGGCTGCAGGCTGCAGCAAAAGTGAAGACAATAGTTCCAAAAGCAAAAGTAAAGAAGAAACTCTCGATGTATGGATGCCGCCCCTCAGCGAAAACCAGGACGATAAAGAAATATGGAACAGTATTTTAAAACCATTTGAAGAAGAAAACAATGTAAAAGTAAACGTTGAAATTGTACCATGGGGCAATTATGAGGAAAAATATCTGACTGGGGTAACTTCCGGTGAAGGCCCTGACGTTGGTTATATGTATATGGAGATGCTCGGCGACTTTATTGAGATGGGCGCAGTTGAACCACTGGATGACTATCTTACAGAAGAGGATAAAGATAATTTCCTCTATCTGGAGAATGGAATGATAGATAAAAAGCAGTACTGTCTTCCGATGATTGTAGGAAATGCCATTGTGATGTGTTACAACAAAGACATTTTGGCGGCAAACGGCATCACAGAAGTACCGGATAATTGTACATGGGATCAGTTTGTGGAAATCTGTAAACAGATTAAAGTAGGCGCTGACAGCAGCACGGAAGTATATCCGCTTGTCCAGAGATGGGGCAATCCGTCCATGAGTACACTGAATGCATCTTTCTACCCTTATCTGTGGCAGAGCGGCGGTTCTATCTTTAATGAAGAAGGAACAGCACTCACAGTTGACAGCGAAGCAGGAAAAGAAGCAGTACAATTCCTGTATGATCTGCGGTTTACCCACAACATACTGCCGGATATCGTTACCAGCCTTACGAATGATGACTGCATCAGTTACTTCTGTGAAGGGCAGACGGCCTTTGTGGAGATGGAGAGTTCAAGCACCGTACAGTTTGATGAAGCAGGGCTGAACTGGGGATTTATCACGAGTCTGACCAACAAAGAAAAAGGAACTTTTATGGCATCTGATTCACTTGTTCTGATGTCTAATTCCAAAAACAAAGAACTGGCATATAAACTGATTCAATTTATGCTCAGCGGCAATTCCATGACAGAATACCACAAGTCTGCGCAATTTGCCCCAATCGGAAAAGATGAAGAATATCATGACAATCCGGCTTTCAAGTCCGTTTACGAAGAAGACGGTAAATCACTGCACAGTCTTTCTCCGGTAAAAGGAAACTCAAAAATTTCCGATACCCTCTATAAGAATCTTCAGCTTATGATGATGGGGGAAATGCAGCCGGAAGAGGTAATTAAAGAATCTGTTTCTTACGCAGACACTATTCTGAAGTAGAAATTCGGAGACATCTTATTATTTCTAAAGAAAGGTGCAGGACATGCGTATATCTGCCTGCACCTTCCGTTTGGCACAAAGGAGGCCCTGTCATGAAATTTAAAAAGTTAAAATGGGAATCTTCCAGCGCATATTTGTTTATTCTGCCGAGTTTTCTACTTCTGGTCATCTTTCATATTATTCCGATATTTATGACAGCCGGATATAGTTTTACAGAATATAATGTGCTTCAGTCACCCAAATTCGTCGGTCTGGCCAATTACAAGGACATGCTGAATGACTCCTATATCATATCTTCATTGATAAATACAGGAATTTATACGGTAATTGTCGTACCGCTCCAGACAATTATATCAATGGTTATAGCATATGTTCTTGCGAGAAAATGCAAAAACCGCTATGGAAATTTTATCAGAAGTGTTCTGTTCATACCAGTAATTACGTCCATGGTACTTACTGCAGCAGTGTGGCGGCTTCTCTTATCAGGTAATGCAGAAGGTGTTGTAAATTCAATTCTGAGTATATTTGGAATCGATGCCGTAAACTGGCTTGGCAACAGATGGCCTGCACTGATTGCGGTCTGTCTGATTGCAGTCTGGAAAAACGTGGGATACTTCATGGTCATTTTCTACGCCGGAATGATGGACATTCCAGGTACTCTCTATGAAGCTGCAAAAATGGATGGAGCGGGGGAAGTAAGACAGTTCTTTTCCATTACCCTGCCGATGCTGAAACCAATTACCTATCTGGTTGTAACTCTTGGGACAATCTGGTCATTCCAGGTATTTGACCTGGTGTACACACTCACCGGCGGCGGTCCCGGACGGGCTACCATGACGCTCGTTCTGACGATTTACAATTCCGCCTTCAAGAGCTACAAGATGGGATATGCCAGTGCAGTCTCCATGCTGCTGCTTGCGCTGGTATTATTTGTCTCATTCCTGCAGAAAGTAGTATTCCGCGAGAAAGATGACACAAAGAGGAGGAAAATGGTATGAGTAAAAAAAGACCGCACATATCTAAATGGCTCATTTATCTGATTTTGCTGGTATTCGCGGTGATCAGCCTGTATCCTTTTATATTCATGATACTGACTTCACTGACCCAGAAGCGGATCATGTCCGCATCGTTTGATTTTTCGGCGATGGATCTGAGGAATTATAAGAATCTTTTATCCAGCTTTCCGATACTTACTTATGTGAAAAACAGCCTGGTCGTCGTATTCTGTGCCTGCTTTTTTAATACCGTGATCGCCACACTGGCGGGGTATGCCTTTGCAAAAAAACAGTTCCCGATGAAGGAAGGAATTTTCTGGCTGTATCTTGGAACACTGATGCTTCCGGGACAGGTGATACTGATTCCAGTATTTACAATCATGAAACAGTTTCACCTGCTGAATACATACCCCTCCCTCTTTCTGGTAATCCTGGATGCGTTCGGAGTATTTCTCATGCGGCAGTTCATGGAGGGGATTCCGGATGAACTGATCGAATCCGCAAAAATAGATGGCTGCGGAGAGCTTGGCATATTTACGCGTATGATTCTGCCGCTTTCCAAACCGGTCATTATTTCCCTGGTCGTATTTACGTTTATTACTTCCTGGAATGATTTTATATGGCCTCTGATCATGGTAACAAAGGACGAAATGAAGACTCTCACCCTGGGGCTGTCCATGCTTCAGAATAATTACGTAAGCAACTACGGGCTGGTTATGGCCGGCGCAACAATGGCGTTTATTTTCCCGTTCATTCTGTACTGTATTCTTCAGAAAAAATTCGTTGAAGGAATCGCTCTAAGCGGAATTAAAGGCTAAACCAGCCATCAACGGGAAAACAGATAAAAGATTATTAACAGCAGGCGGCAAAAGCCAGCCTGAATAAGTATAAAAAGGAGATTGAAATATGGATTATGATGTACGGATTATCAGCACCTTGGAAAAAATATTCCCGCAAAGCCAGATGTTAAATGCAGCGCCTGTCCGCAGGCTGACTGGTTTTCAGGGACAGCGGGTATCTTTTCAGGCAGCTTATTGTTTCCACGGAGATTATTATCTGAATCAGACGGAAGCCCAGGCGACAAGAAATCCTTATGCCAAAGTACGGATAGAAGGTGACTTTGAAGGAGAGACATCAATAAGAAAAGTAGAATGTGTGCCGGTGTATTTCCCTCATGAAAAACAACCGAAAAAATATGACTCCGAATACCTGGGACATGAACCAGGGCTTTATCCGGATATCCTGTCATCCTTTGATGACGGTGTACAAATCATTTTTGAACAGTGGAGAGCATTGTGGATTGACTGCCAGATTCCTCTTAATGCACCTGGAGGAGACCGGGAAATCGCTGTAGTATTTACCGGTAATGACGGAAGTGAACTTGCCAGGGCATATATCACGCTCCACATAGTACCCGTCCGGCTTCCAAAACAGCGGCTGATCCATACAGAATGGTTTTATCCTGACTGTCTGGCTGATTATTATAACGTCGAAGTTTTTTCAGAAGAGCATTGGAAAATCATGGACTCATTTTTAAGAAAGGCTGCCGAACGAGGCGTCAACATGATCCTGACACCACTGTTCACACCTGCGCTTGATACACTGATCGGGCACGACCGGACAACTACCCAGCTTGTAAAAGTTTACAAAAACCATGGTGTATATTCTTTTGACTACACGTTGTTCCGCCGCTGGGTGCGTATGTGCAGCGAAATTGGATTTGAATATTTTGAAATGTCACATTTATTTGCACAGTGGGGGGCAAAATATCCGCCGAAGGTGATGGCAACTGTAGACGGACAGGAAGAAAAACTTTTCGGATGGCATACTCCGGTCAATGACGGAAATTACAAAGAGTTTCTGGACGCATTTCTTCCGACGCTCATGGAAGAGCTGAAGGAGAATCACATTCTGGAACGGACCTTTTTCCACATCTCTGATGAACCAACACTTCAGAATGCTGATACATACACGGCAGCACGCGATATGGTCCTTCCGCATATCGGAGATCTCCCGGTCATTGATGCATTGAGCCATGTAGATCTTTATAAAAAAGGAATTGTTAAAAAGCCTGTTCCAACCAATGATTACATTCATACCTTCCTGGACGAAGGTCTAAAGGATGCCTGGATCTACTATTGCTGCGGGCAGGGTTACAAAGTAAGCAACCGCTATATTGCCATGCCTGCATGGAGAAACCGCATACTTGGAGTACAGATGTACAAATACCAGATCGAAGGTTTCCTTCACTGGGGTTATAATTTCTACCACTCCCAGTACTCCCTGCATCTGATCGACCCATACCGTGTCAATGATGCGGAAGATGCGTTTCCTTCCGGCGATCCGTTCATTGTATATCCTGGGGAAGACGGAACTCCAGTAGAATCTATGCGCCTCCCGGTGCTGGAAGATGCCGTTTTAGATATGAGAATGCTGGAATATCTGGAGTCACTTACCAGCAAAGAGTTCGTCATGAACCTGGTGGAAGACTGTGGGCATATCAATCTCCGGTTCGACGAATATCCCTATGGCTCAGACTACTTACTGAATCTGTGGGAGAAGGCCTCTGCAGAAATTGAAAAACGTATATAAAACAAAGATTTTTCGGACCGCCGCATTATGCGGCGTGTCTTTTTTTTCGTCTGGACATCTTTTTCATTTCAAGAGTCAAAAAGAGCAATGCCATAAAAAATGCGGCTGTATCCGCCACCGGTCCTGACCATAATACGCCTTCTACCCCGAGCAGGCCGGAGAGAATAATCGCTGCCGGAACCAGGATAATGATCTGCCGTGAAAGTGATAAGACAGCTGACTGTACAGGTTTTCCAATCGCCTGCATGAAAATTGCGGCAACCGTCTGGAAACCATTCAGCACACAGGTCAGTAAAAAGATTTTAAAACATTTGGCTGCAAATTCATTGTAAAGTCCTTCCTCTGAACCAAACAGGTCAATCACATTCTGGGTAAAGAACTGGAACAGAATAAAGAAGAGAACTGCAACAACCGTCGCCGATATAATCGCCCATTTCAACGTTTTCTTCACACGTCCTGTATGATTTGCCCCATAATTAAAACCGATGATCGGCTGTGCTCCTGCTGCGATACCGACAATGATGGAAATCATGATCTGATTTACTTTCATGACAATTCCCATAGCGGTAATGGGAATTTCCGCTCCATAGACCGACTGTGCTCCATAGGTCACCAGCAGATTGTTATTGACTGCCATCACCACTACGATCGCAGCCTGCGTAATGAAACTGGAGACTCCAAGAGATACTACTTCTTTTGTGTATCGCGGCCTTAATTTCAAATATTCCTTATTTACCGAAACTGTACGGAATTTGCGCAAATACAGCACAGAAAATACACAAGAAGCGATCTGTCCCAGAATCGTTGCGAGTGCCGCCCCCTTTACGCCCCATCCGAACACAAAAATAAATACCGGGTCGAGCACCGTATTTATTACCGCTCCAAGAATCATTGATCCCATGGCATACTGCGGACTTCCATCCGCCCGGATGATGGAGTTCAGCGCAGTGCTGAACACGACAAACGGAATCCCAAGAATGATCACTCTGCCATACTCATTTGCATATGGATACAATACTTCTGTACATCCGAACAGATACAGCAGCGGCTTCAAAAATAAAAAGCTGACTGCAAGCATCACTACTCCGCTGAGAACAGCAAGCGTAATGGCATTGCCAATTCCATAATTGGAGTCTTCCTGTCTGCCCTCTCCCTGCTTCAGGCTGAGATATGCCGCGCCCCCATCACCGATCAGCAGTGCAATTGCCAGTGTAATTACCGTGATCGGAAACACAACATTGGTTGCCCCATTTCCAAGATACCCCACTCCACGGCCGATAAAAATCTGATCTACTATGTTGTACAGAGAATTTACCAGCAGAGAGATCACACACGGAATTGCAAACCGTGCAATCAGTTTTCCAATCGGGGCAGTTTCCAGTGGATTTTTCAGTTCATTTGTTTGTTCATGCATAATTTACCTCCTTATAACGAAAAAAAATAGGTCATCACACAAGTGTGACAACCTAGATTTACGCGCAAGCTACATATTGTCTTATTGATTCAGAGTATAACAGAAGTCAAATCCCATATGTAAGCACTTTTTTAATTTTCGTTGATTTGTATATTATTTCATTACTTTGTTTAAAATTCACAAGAATTATCTACAACTTCCTGGAGTTTCTCTTCTGCCTCAAACGGATCTTCTTCCTCATGATCCGTCCTGATCTTATGTTCCTTCTTATGGAACAGATCATAAATACACGGTA
>URQQ01000028.1 GCA_900549995.1 uncultured Lachnospiraceae bacterium
GAAAAAGACCCTTATAGGGTCTAATCAAGCCACCGGCTAAGCCGGTGGTCTTGACCTTATTTCCTTACTGAAATCTGTAAATCCTCTCTAAACTGCCTGGTCTGCTTTGATCAGAGCCTGCATTGCATCCACTGCCTCCTGCGGCATTGGCTCATATGTGCCAAGCAGTCTTGCATAATACTCTGTGATTGCCATTTCTTCTGTATATACAGTTGCTGACATTGCGGCTTTCATGTCTTTGCCACAGCAGAACATTCCGTGATTCTTAATGAGACAGGATCTGCCTTCTTCGCCTAAAGCTTCTACCACTTTATCTGCTACATCGTTGCTGCCCGGCATTGTAAACGGAACGACTTTAACCGGAACGAATTCGCACTGAGGAGGCGTTGTTGCTTTGATTTCTCCATCGCCCATTGCCATAATGGTTGCGAACATCGCATGGGTATGTACGGTTGCTTTGACATCCGGTCTTGCACGCATCACTGCTGTATGCATTGGAACTTCAGAGGAAGGCTTATATGGTCCGTCCAGCCATTTCCCATTCATATCTACGATGGCAATATCTTCTGCTTTCATTGTACTGTATGGAATTCCGCTTGGAGTAATCGCAACAACATCATCTTCATCATCACGAAGTGCGATGTTGCCGGAGGTTCCTTTGATTAACCCCTGCTCTACTGCGTCTAAAATAGCGTCAAGTACAATTTTTCTGATTCTTTCATATTTCATCTCTATTACCTTCCTTTACATTTGATTTTAGAATTTAAAGCCTGTAAAATTACAGACACCGCTGTATTTTTTGATCTTTTCCTCACCGTTTAGTACACGGACTGCCCCGGAAGCCATCGCTTCCATCTCAAATTCTCCCGGATAAGCGGTAACCGGTGCCATCCATTCACAGGCTTCTTTGATCTGTGAAACGAGATTCTCGTTATAAACCATTCCTCCGCCAAGAAGAATTC
Source organism: uncultured Lachnospiraceae bacterium (assembly GCA_900549995.1). Classification (GTDB taxonomy): domain Bacteria; phylum Bacillota; class Clostridia; order Lachnospirales; family Lachnospiraceae; genus UMGS1251. Next base: position 963 of record URQQ01000028.1, read on the forward strand.
CATCGATTTTCCCATGGAGCGCGGCCGCCATAGAGCCAATACATTTTGCTATCTGATAAATCATTGTATTCCACAGCATTTCGGCGTACTTATCACCTGCTTTTGCCCGGGACGTAAGTTCCCGTGCATCGGAAATACCGATATGATTGACAAATCCGCCATTCTTTGTGCAGAGGGATTTGACATCTTTTAAGTCTTTGTCCTGTGCATAGTTTAATAAATCAGCAACACTGATACTTCCGCATCTGGTTGGTGCCATAGGCCCTTCTCCGCCGACAATATCAAAGCCATCAATCATTCTTCCATTACGGTGCGCAGATACCGAAATACCTCCGCCGATATGGCATACAATAAAGTTACAGTCTTCATATTTTCTGCCGAGGCCTGCGGCATGGCGGATTGCTGTTTCTTTCAGGTTCAATGCGTGTAGATGGATCACACGATACACACCTTTAATTCCCGTCATTCTTGCCAGATCCTGCAGTTCATCTACATCCGGCGGATTTACCACAAATGCTTTCGCATGATATAATTCTGCATATTTATGTGCAAGCTGCGGCCCGAGCATGGCCGGATGCTGGACACCGTTTGCTCCGCGTGATGCGTGATCCAGTACAAGGTCATCAATCTCATAGGTTCCGCCATCCATCGAAAGCAGTCCGCCGCCACGCCCAACGAAAGCATCTACCCCATCAAGAGAAATATTATTTTCTTTTAAAAGTGTATCTATGGTCTCCTTGCGGTACGCAAACTGATCTGATATGCTTTCGTATTCTGCAAGTTTTTCTGCGTCATGGCTTACATTTTTAGAAAACAGTTCCTCTTCGTCTTCAAACAACGCGATCTTCGTGGATGTCGATCCGGGATTGATTGTAAATATTCTAAACTTTCCCATTTTTTTCTCCTCTTTTTCCACAGGTTGATGGTGACGTCTACGGATTTCTCCGCACATAGTGCTCCCGAAATCCTAAACCATTCGAAATCCGCCCTGACCGGGCTGCTTTCTCATGGTTTTCAGGTTCCAAGGTCGTGTAATTGCATGCGGGCATGCATTACACAACTTTGGAACCTTGACGTCAGGCATAATACGGAAACAACTTTAATCGGTTATCGCCCGACCTGTCTGGTTTTTCAAGTGTCACTTCACCTGTGGCAGCCCATTCCACACCGCGGACGAGCATGGTGATAAAGTTAAATCGGTCAAGTGCCTCAAAATGTCCGATGGAAGTAACGAACACGCGGCCCTGGCCATATTCATTTGTCCAGATTACCGGTGTGTATTCATTGACCCCTGTCATATTCAAAAGGTTTCCATCCGGAATTTCTACAGGATGATGCGGCGGCGGGAATCCGGGAACTCTGTAATTCTCAACATCGTCATAGATGGATGCCAGAACATGCATTTTTGCTTCCGGATGAATGATCAGCTGTGTAAACAGATCATCGAAGACATTCATCCATTTTTTATCAATTCCCTTTGTGATCGGATGGTTTTGATCCATTGTCTCAACAAAATGGTCGTCTTTCGGACAGCGTCTGCATCCCTGATCCATTGCGCAATAGCCGCCCAGAAGTTTTCTCCACTCATCCGGCCAGTCTGCATCGACCCATATAGAGGAGTGGTAGAATACAATCCCTTTTCCTTTAGAAACAAAATCATAAACTGCCTGTTCACTTCTTTCGCCAAATCTTCTGGCTTTGTCAGTAGGCCATGTTTTCCCATCGTAGTCTATGAACAGTACATCATACGGCTCTAAATACTCCGGTGTGATATTTCGGAATTCTTCTACGATGGCAACTTGAAAACGTCCCGTAGCTTCTAATAAATCTCTTAGTTTCTGAGTAATGACCCGGCCCTGATGTTCTGCTGTCAATAACCCTGTGACTAACAATACATTTAATTTTTCCATAGTAACCCTCAGTCCTTTATCAAATTATTCATCAAGTTCAAAGAAAAGTGTTGTATATCTTCCCATATCGAAGAACACAGGGCGGACTCTTACCGGGAGCTGGCCCGTAATTTCCTTTGCTTTTTTCTTGTTGATTCCAAGAATAACAGCGTTCATTTCTGGTCCTTCATCAAACTGTACTTCGCCGCAGACATATTTCAGTCCCATATCTTCCAGTTCCAGCCTCGCATTTAAAGCACCGGTAAATACAAATGTTTTCAAGATACCTTTTCCCGTAAGTGTAATCCACTCCGTCTCATGATAACCGCAGGAATTGCAGGCGTGATGGGGAGGGAATTCAATTGCTCCACACTCTTTGCATTTCTTTGCATAAATAGTGCCTTCTTTTAAACCATTCCAGAACTTTTCTACTACGTGTTCCGGATTCCAAAATTCTTCTGTGCTGATTCTATTCTGATCCATCATCAATCCCCCTTAAAAGTTCGCCCTTAAAATGGTTGCACGGACATTCTGTGCTCCGCCGAATCCTCTTAAGAACGTATGCTTTGGCATTTTCTTTATCTGGCGTTCTCCGGCTTCTCCGCGCATCTGAGTCACTGCCTCGAATACGTCCGCCATTCCGGATGCTGCAAATGCATGTCCATAAGAAGTACGCCCGCCATTGGTATTCATCGGTTTATCTCCATCGTATGCGAGCCGTCCGTCAAGTGCATACTTCCAGCCCTCGCCTTTCGGCAGATATCCGATTTCTTCTGCTGCGAGGAATGCGGAAGAACCGATAAAGTCATTGACATATAACAAGTCCATATCATCTGCAGTAAGCCCTGTGGCTTCGTATACCTGGCGTGCTGCCTCAGCAGTTGCCTTCTTTTCCAGATGAGGGACGATCGCATCTAATACAGAGGCACCTGTCGCCAAAACCTCAATCGGCTTGTCTGTAAACTGATGCGCAATTTCTGTTGGTACAACGATACAGCAGGCTGCGCCGTCTGCCACACAGGAATCACTGGAAGTTCTCAGATACTGTGTCATCTTCGGATTGTTTGGAGATTTCATATATTCCCAGACATCGTCATATCCTGCGTCTTTTGCCAGCTTGTCGTACGGAGTTCTGCGGATTGCACGCGGGCACAATTCGGCCGCACGTCTGAAATGATAAGCCTGATGGTTCAGTACATCATCCACCTGCTCCTGTGTCAGATCGTTTTCTTTGGCATAGAAGTTAATCCAGTCATCATGGTTCATGCCAGGTCCGCCGCCAAGGTACCGTCCATAAGCGCGGTCAAAGATAGAATCCAGATCCGGGAAGAGAATTTCTGTTGTAAGCGCGGTGCGCATATGATCCGGTGTATTGCCGTCCGGCATACCGGTGCCCTGTTCACTGCATCCGGTAAGTACCACGTCATAGGCGCCGCTTGCCACTGCGAATACGGCTTCTTCCAGTGCAATATATCCGGTACAGCAGCCCTCAGAGTGAGAGATGGAACCTTTCCCTCTCATTCCGAACCAGTCAGCGACCTGAAGGTTTGGGGTGATACATCCATTTAACACGTGCGGATTTGCCGAACCGTGGAAGAAGTACTGTACGTCTCTTGGTTCTACATTTGCATCTTTCATTGCATCTAATGCCGCATATCCGAATAACTCACCGTTGGTAAGCCCCCTGTACTGAGGGTTATTGATTCCGTTAAAGAATGGTGTTGCGCCGATTCCGACGATGGACACACTTCTCATATTTTTTCCGATTTTCACATTATGTACCACAATATCACCCCTTACATCTCTTCCATGACGAAGTCGGCCAGATCTCCGATTGTCTTATAGTTTCCGAATCTTGCCACAGGAATCATCACATCAAAGTCATTCTCAATCGAAGCGCTCATTGCGACTCTCTGGGTAGATGCGACTCCAAGTTCCTCTGCAATATCTGTGTTTTCATTGATATTTGCCGCATCTGTTTTAAATGCCATTGCAGCATACTCGATCATCTTTGCTACTACTTCTTCTCTTGTCATATTTTTTTCCTCCGTTTGCTTTTTTTATTAATTTCATTGTATGATTCTGGAAATTGATATACTAGAACAGTATTTCAAAAAGTGTTTGGTTTTTGGATGCACAGGACAGAAAATAATCTTTGACTTTCGTCGTATATAAATGACATGCGACTGGTTCTTTGATCTTCTCCCAGCTGTCTTCAAACCCGGTGCCTTTTAATTTCAGCATTGCCTCATGAGCCGTCCAAAGTTCGGTGAACCGTTCATTTTTCTCAGGTCCTTTAAGGTGAAGCAGTTCTTCTTTTTCTTCTTCACTGAATACCTTTTTCACAGTTGCTTCATGGAAGGGCATTATCTTTTCTATGTCAACACCGATCTCACATCCGGCAATCGCAAGCACGACCAGATCTTCACTGTGGGAGAGGTTGAAACATACGCTGCCTGATGCCAGAGATGGCTTATTGCAGGCATTATATGTGAGCTGGTCGTCACGGCCGACTCCCAGATATTTATGCAGCAGATATCCGGCTGCCAATTCCTGCAATGCCTCCCCGGGAAGTTTCGTGTTTCTGTATTTTGCGACATAACATGGCGCAATCTGCGGAAGAATCTGTTCTTCTTTTCCATGGAACCACTGTGTATCTGCTATAATAATCGTTCCTTCATTTTCCATAAGACTTTCTGACGCCTCGAATTTTATTTACTTCCTGCCGCCCGTACTGCGCTGATTACGATGTTTCCTTTCAGTTCAGAAACCGGAGCTCCTCTGGAACAGTCACATACAACTTTGTTGAAACCTTGAAGCATTGGGCCATATGCATTGGCCTTGCCGAAGGTCTGGATTAATTTTACGGCGGTATTGCCTACGTTCAGGTCAGGCCAGATCAATATATTGGCTTTGCCGGCAACGTCGCTTTCCCTTAAGACTTTCTTGGCTGCAACTTCCGGCCTGATTGCCGCATCCAGCTGGAATTCACCGTCGATCTTTAAGTCAGGTCTTTTCTCCTGTGCAATGTGAAGAGCTTCCACAACTTTGTCGATCAATTCTCCCTGCCCGCTTCCCAAAGTGGAATAGCTGACCAGCGCGCACCTTGGATCCCATCCAAGTAAGCTCTCTACAGTCTCACAGGCGGAGACCGCAATATCCGCAAGCTGCGCTGCGGTCGGATTCGTGCACACTGCACTGTCTCCTACCGCAAGAAGTGAGCCTTCACTTCCTTCAAATCCTGGAATATCACAGAGGCCGATACTTGAGATGGTACTGATCCCCGGTTTTAATCCAATGATTGTCTGAGCGGCAATTAACACATCCCCGGTTGTATTGTCAATTCCCGCAAATGTCACATCCGCCTCACAGACGGCCTGCATGACCATCGCATAGAATAAAGGGTTCTCCATCCGCCTGCCAACCGCTCTTTCCTTCAGGAGTGTTCCGGGAAGTGAAACGTAAGCAGCGATCAATTTGTCCCTGTATGTCTCTTCCTTAATATCAATGATTGTGAATACTTCTTCCTCGTATCCTCTTTCTTTGCATAAGGCTCTGAGTTCTGTCTCATCACCAATTAAGATTGGTTTGATGAATCCCTCTTTTCCCGTCTCATAAGCCGCCTGCATCATCTTTTCATTGGACGCCTCAGGGAAAGCAACCCGCTGAGGATTTGCCTTTGCTTTTGCATAAATCTGTTCTAAGATACTCATATACAATTGGGCTCCTTTCTTTTCAGATAACAATTACACTCGTAACGCGGCATAATATGCCTGGTTCGTTGCCTGGTAGATCTGCCCCACATTACTGCAGTCTCCCACGATATAATATTCATCCACGCAGTCGCAAAGAGCGTCGACCTTATCATATGGGGAACGGAATCCCAGAGCGCATACGACGGAATCAGCCTCCACAATAAATTCTTCTCCGCTGCGTTCACATAAGACACCGGACGGTATGATTTCTTTTACTTTGGTATCTACGTAGATATCTGCCGATTTTTCTACTTCTACCATCAGTCCCCCTCGGTAGAAAGAATTTACTTCCTCTGCAACTGCAGATTTCATCTCGATGATTGAGCAGTCTTTTCCTTCATGATGAAAGGATACGGCTGCCTCACTGCCGACAAGCCCGCCGCCCATAATTGCAACTTTCTTCCCAAGTTTTTCCGGATGCAGTTCAGCGTCAATTGCCATAATGACATGCGGCTGATCCATGCCCTTGATCGGCGGGCACAGTTCATTGGAACCGATTGCCACAAATAACACATCAGGAGCAAATTCCGTTACATACTCCGGTGTTACTTCGGTGTTTAAGATTACATTTACGCCGGCTTTTGCTACACGTTCTTCCAGCACATGTTCAAATTTCAAGATATCTTCTTTAAAGTAGGGAGCCCCTGCCGGATGCAGATTTCCGCCTAATTTCCCGGCCTTTTCCACAATAGTCACATCATGGCCTCTTTCGGCGAGCGTAATTGCTGCCTGCATTCCTGCCGGTCCTCCGCCTGCAATCAGGACATTCTTTAAGATCGACGGTGCTTTTTTTGGATATTTTGCCGGAAGCTGCTGTCCCATAACCGGATTGACCGTACACTTTACGGTCTCACTTTTGGAAGTCTCACCGAAACATTCATAACAGCGGAGACATGGGGTAATATCGTCGGCGTTATCTTCCAATGCCTTTTGTGCCAGATACGGATCGGCAAGAAGCGCGCGTCCGATTTCAACGATATCCGCCTGGCCGTCTGCAATGATCTGTTCCATCTGTGCCGGGTCGTTCAGGGAACCTACACATGCCACTGGTTTATTTACATGTTTTTTAATCTCTGCCGCGAGATAGACATTGACCCCGCGCGGATAAAATGCGGACGGATGTGTCCGGCAGAACATATCAGGGTCTTCATGGTTTCCGCAGGATACGTTATACAGGTCCACTTTATCTTCAACCATCTTCGCAACTTTTACGCATTCATCCATGCGCAGGCCATTTTCAGTAAAGTCATCTCCTGAAATACGGATTTCAATCGGGAAACGTGGGCCAACCCCTTCCCTGACGGCGTCAAGTGCCATCAGCATGAATCTTGCGCGGTTCTCTAAAGACCCGCCGAATTCATCGGTTCTTTTGTTGAATACCGGGGATAAGAACTGTGAGAACAGCCAGCCATGTGCCGCGTGGAACTGTACCATGTCAAATCCGCAGTCCTTACAGAGCTTTGCTCCGGTTTTATAGGATTCTACAATCTCAAGGATTAACTCTTTTGGCATCTCCTCAACTTCGCCTGCAGGCATGGTAATCTTGCTTGGCCCGTAAGCAACCGACGGGCGGTCCTGATCGCCGCCGACGCTTGCCAGTCCGCCGTACATACCGCCGTGGGACAGCTGGATATTGGCGTAAGCACCGCCGTTATGAATCGCTCTTGCAACCTGAGCCATTCCCTGTCTGACTCCGAAGGAGTCCAGCTGCAGCTGTTTATTGTGTGATTTACCGGTTCTGGAATGAACAATTGCTTCGCCGTAAGTCACGACACCCACGCCGCCTTTTGCTTTTTCTTCAAGGTAGGCGGTCATCTCCGGTGTAAAATGTCCTTCTGTTGTAATCATGCTTGGGCTTGTCGGTGCTGCAATGATCCTGTTTTTCAACCGAATGTTCCCGATGCGGATAGGTTCAAATAAGTGCGGATATTTTTCTTTTCCTTTACAACATTTCTTTGCCATAACTGTTCTCCTCTATTCTCTTACCTTCCAGATATATTTTCTTGGTTCCTCTTTTAAATATGCGATAACTTCATCGCCCATCATCGTTCCTGACCAGCTGTCAACGTCCGTTGTAAGACCTGCCATGTGCGGAGTACATACTACATTTCTCATTGAGAGCAGCGGGTGATTGGCCGGTACCGGTTCTTCCCAGTAAACATCAATCGCAGCTCCGCCGATTTCTTTATTCTGAAGTGCTTCTACCAGATCCTGCTGATGAATGACTGCAGCTCTTGCCGTATTGATTAAGTAGGCAGTTGGTTTCATTTTGGAAAACCAGTCTTTGTTCACGATCGCTTTGGTGGATGGCAGAACAGGGAGGTGAATGCTGACCATATCACTTTCAGCTAACATGGTATCAAGGTCCACTGCCCTGCAATTGTCTGCCTCGATTTTTTCTGCCGGCATATATGGATCGTATGCAAGGATTTCCATGCCGAAGGCTTTTGCCCGCACGGCAACTTCGCGTCCGATCGCGCCGTATCCTGCAATTCCGAGTGTCTTGCCATACAGTTCAAAGCCAATCCCATAGTCTGTAAACGGATGCTTATCATCCAAAGGACCAAAGGTAACATTCTTGACATCCGGCACATCATAGATATTGTCTTTGGCAGGCCCTGTATGTTCACCTTTGGAAAGGCCGGTGCAGCTAAGTGTCAGATTACGTGCAACTGCAATCATCAGCCCCATGTTAAATTCTGCAACTGCCACACGGTTTCTTCCAGGTGTGTAAGACAATTCCAGTCCTGCAGCTTTGATGGCAGCATGGTCAACTGTCGCAGGTGTCCCTTTCGCAACTCCCATGAATTTCATTCCGGATTCAGCCCAGGCTTTGATGGTGTCTGCTCCTGCATACTCATCACCCAATACAACAATTTCATGTCCCATACATTCTTCTTTTGTCATGTCCTCTGTGACATTGCCTTTTCCATGTTTTAACTCTCCGCAGATTGTGATGTCACACTGCTCTTTGATAATCTCCATCTGTTTTTCTGGAATTGATGTGCATAATGCTAATGTTTTTTTCATTTTATTTCCTCCATTTTTATCTTCTATTTTCATGTTTCATACATATATAAAAACCAATCACGGCTGAGACAGCCATTCCGACCGCTGCAATTGTATATACGTTGGTGGTACTTACAGTTCCGTAAATGAATTTCGATATGGTGTTTAAGACGCTTGGCGATACCAGCTGTCCAAAACACATGGCGCAGGTAAAACATGCAGAAGCCATCGCTGTAGCTACTGGTTTTACTGCATTGGCAACATCCACCATTGCCTGCGGGATGAACATTCCCTGTGAAAATCCGCAGAAAACGGATGCCGCCAGGAGAACCGGGAGATTCGATGGAAACAGGATTAAAAGAACCGCTCCAATTACGAAACTCATCATTGCCGCCGGAAGTGTTGCCTTACGGGTTACCTTCGTGACATATCCAAGCACCAGCCCCATGACGATCTGGGAGCCGGAGAATACGCCGGTTAAGATGCCGGATACCGCGCTGTCTCCGGCAAGCCTGCCGCTTAGATGCATTGCGATATTCGTTGTAAATGTTATCAGGAATAAAAATTCCAGAAATCCCAGAAATGCAACCTGAAATACCCGTTTATTCAGACGGATCTTCTCTGTGTTCGTAACTTTGGAAACTCCGGTTTCCGGGAGCATCACGAAAAGGACAATCAGGGAAAGGAATCCGATGATGTTCGTAAGGTAAGAATATGTAAAGCCAAGGCTTCCCAATTTTCCGCCTGCCGTAGTAATAATGACCATTCCCACACCGATACTTGCGGCCTGGATTCCCATAACCGATACCCGTTCATCCCCTTCAAAGAACTCTGCAACCACTGCGGTATTCAGCGTACAGGCCAGTCCCAGTGCGATGCCGTACAGTGTTCTTGACAAAAATAACAGCCAGAAGCTGTCCGCAAGATACGGTAAAAATCCAGTGATGCCGGCAACAAGCGCTGCGAACAGAAGCAGTTTCTTTTTACTGATTTTTACCACCAGGCCGCCGGAGATGACCGCAACAATCATGGAAAGCAGTGCCGGTGCGGTGATCAGCATCTGTACCAGTGATACGCTGACATCGGGATAGTGACTTTGTATCTGTCCCAATACCGGCGAAACACAGTATTGCAGGCCCTGTATGAATGAGATTGCCACAATAGCAAGAATGATTTTTGTTTTCTGTGTTTTCTTCAATATCCGTAGTCCTCTCTGTCTGTTTAGTACGCTTTCTTTAAGATCGCCAGAACCTCTTCTTTAGTAACATTCTGTCTCGGATTGAATAAAAGTACAGGTTCCTTCAGAACATCCTCTGCAATCATGTCGAAATCTTCTTCTGTGATTCCCTGCTCTGACAAAGTTTTGATTCCTAACTCTTTTGTCAGTTTCAGGAGTTCTTCTGAGATCAGATACTGATCTGTATCGAGATTGCCGGTAAGCGGTAAATCAATTGCTTTTGCAAGCTCTGCCATTTTTTTAGGGCAGCTTTCGGCATTGAAAGCAATGACATGCGGGAGTACGGCTGCATTTGCCATTCCGTGTGCCAGCTGGAAGTGTGCACTTAATGTATGGGCAATTCCATGTACCAGCCCAAGATTGGCATTTGAGAATCCAAATCCTGTGATGACACAGCCAAGCATCATCTGTTCCCTGGCATCCATGTTGTTTCCGTCTTTTACAACCGCCGGAAGATTATGATAGATCAGTTTCAGCCCCTGCAGGGAATTGTATTCTGTTAACGGTGTTGCCATATTGGAAATGTAGCTTTCCACTGCGTGTGTAATGGCATCCATCCCGGTGGAAGCAGTTACCGACGCAGGCATCGTCCGTGTGAATTCCGGATCAATGATGACTTTGGATGGTACCAGCTTATTATCAATCACAACATATTTGATTACTTTTTCGGTGTCGATCAGGGCACTTACATTGGTTATCTCGCTGGAGGTTCCGGCGGTGGTCGGGATTGCGATCAGCGGGAGCAGATCATTTTCTACCATTCCGATGCCGCCGTATTGGCCGATTGGCCCAGGGTTTGTCATGAGAACATTGATTGCTTTTGCAAGGTCAATACTGCTTCCGCCGCCGACAGCTACAAAAGCATTGACGTTCTCCTTCTTAGCAATGACCGCTGCTTCTTCCACAATCTCATTGGTCGGATTCGGCACAACTTTATCAAAAATAACGATTTCCACATCTGCCTCTTTCAGGCTGTTCAGTACGGTATCTGCAATGCCTGCGAATTTCACGCCTGCATCATACACAAGCATAACCTTTTGGGCCTTAAACCCTTTCACAATCTTGGGAAGTTCTTTTATGGAATCCCTGCCAAATGTGATATCACTCTTTACAAAAAATTCAAATGCCATTTTTCTCTCCTTCTTTCATATCCTTTTGTTTCTAATGCAATGTTAACTATTTTTGCTCTGTGTCTCAAATGTACTTTTGCCTCTTTAAAGAGGAAATGGTTTCTGCTAGAATGAATGCATAGTACATCGAAAAAGGAGCGTCATATGGAAACGATCACTTTGTCTTTACGGCAGCGCAAACTTCTCAATCTCATACAGAACCAGACCTCACATATTACCGGGCAGACTTTGGCCAGACAGCTCAATGTCTCTCCCCGTACGATCCGGAGTGATATTGTGGAAATCAATCACGCGCTTGCCTCCTGCGGCGCAAGTATATCGGCAGAGCGGAGCAAGGGGTACTTTTTGGAATGCTCTGATCCGGAGTCTTTTCAGGAGCAGTTTAAAACGGATGATTTGCTGTTGACGAAAGAAGACCGCATCCGTTATCTTACATTCCAGTTATGCCTGTCAGATGTCCCTTTGAATCAATATGATCTGGAAGATGAGATGTACGTAAGCAAAACGACGTTAGACAATGATTTTGCGGCATTGAAAAGGCTTTACGTGCTTTCCGAGCCTTATATCAAGCTCATACATACGGGAGATACGTGGGAATTTGAACAAGATGAGTCCAGACGGCGGGCCATTTTGAACCGGCTTTTTCAGAGTGACTGGGATTATAACGCTGCTGGAAATGCCTATTACAGTTACCAGTTTCTGGACTCGGAGATTATGGAGCTGATCATGCAGATCACGGCCAGGTTTTTATATAAATATCATTTTCAGATAGAAGATGCGAACCTGGTAACACTGAATCTGTCGCTTGCGATTATGTATTACCGGATGCTGTCCGGACATGTACTGCCTGAGGCACCTGAAACAGCAGATGAAAATGATCCCGTCTTCTGGCTGTGCAGAGATATTTTTGAATCGATGGAAGAAGCATTTTCCTGTGTGTTTCCGATACAGGAAAAGGAGGCTGTGTACCAGCATTTGTGCAACAGTCATCTGTTAAATGCAAGTGAATTGACTTTTGATACGATTTCCAGTCATTTTGACTCTGAGTTAATCGAAATGACAGATTGTTATTTAAAGCAGATCGATACGACGTTTCATATTGATTTTTCGAAGGATGAAGATTTCTATATTACACTGATACAGTATCTCCGCTATTTAAGAATGCCTGTGCATATCTTAAATGCCCAGGGAAATGCGAATCTTCTCCGCCGGAATCTTTTCATGGAATCCGAGATTGCATATCTGATACAGCCAATTGCCTTAAAATACCTGGGCTATTATTTAAACGAGACAGAACTTTTATATCTGGCGCTTTGTATCTCCGGTGCAATCGAAGGGTACTGGGCCAATCACCCGGAAAACCGCATACGGACGGTCATCTGCTGTCATTTGAATCTGACCGCGATCTGGGCGATTAAGAGGAAGACGCTTGGTGCTTTTGGCAACTATATCAACATTACGGCACTCATTCCGGTGAATGCACGAAGTGCCTATAATTTCCGTAATACCGATTTGGTTTTGACGACCGTCAATAAAGAGATTACAGGCAATCCGGGCACACAGGTTCTAAGAATTTCTCCGGATATGCTTCCGCAGGACTATATGCAAATCCAGAAATTGGTGTCTGATACCTGTCTGAGATTCCTGTTCAGAGATCAGACGCTGTCCCTGGCAAGCCTTCTGCCTGACGCATATTGGCACGAGAACATAAAAGAAACGAACAAATTTTCAATCATCGAGTTTATGTCGGATGATTTTATAAGGGATGGACTGGTTTCTTCCCGGTATGCAGAAGATCTGCTGAGAAGAGAATCAACGTATACTTACGGTTTTCAACCTGGGGCACTGTTTCTCTATTCCCTGGAACCGGCAAAAGAAACGAGGCTTTCTGTCGCCACATTAAAGCATCGTATTTTCTGGAATTCCAGCAAGATACGGGTCATTATCATGGCCTGTTTTGCTCCGTCCAATCAGCCGTTGCTTTTAAAATTACTTCAGGAAATCTATATTGACCATGAGAATCTTGAATATTTCAGGAAAGAGCATTCCAAGGCTGAATTATTAGAATTTTTCTCAGAGAAAGGCAAAAATAAATAAGGGCAGGTAAAATGCAAAAAAAGAGGAAACTGTTTGGTTCAACAGTACCTCTTTTTTTGCATTATTTACGTGCTGCACATTTTTTTTCTTCTTCTTTTACAAATCCTTCTTTTGCAAACAGTTTGAAGCAGATCATGCCTATCAGCATCAATACGGCTCCGCAGATATAAGGAATGCGGTAGCTTCCTGTAATTCCGTAGAATGCGGCGAAGAAGGCAGGTCCGATCGCTCCGACCACCTGGATGATCGGCTGGATAATTCCATAGCCGTTAGCAAAACTGTCACCAAATTCTTCAATACAAAGAGATGCAGGCCAGTTGGCAGCGCCTCCGACTACCATACCGATACATACGAGGGAAATCCATACACCGGCCGTTGTTCCGGTCAGGTTAAGGATCATTGCCAATATCCCGAAGAGGAAAGAGGAATAGGCTGCTTTACGGGCGCCGATTTTGGAATCGAGAAGTCCGCAGAGATAGGAGCCTGGAAGGGCAAGCAGGCCCGATGCAAGCATCATCATACCCGCGGTTCCCGGGTCAAAGCCAATTTCCAGAAGCCTTGGGAATAACTGTACCATAAGACCTGACGCAAATAACAGCTGTGTTCCCAGGGTAATGCCATGTACCCATACTTGTGGTGTACGGAGTAATTTGGAGGTTGTCCAGATACTTTCTTTGTTAACAGCATCCTCTTTCGCGCCTTCTATCTCAATCCCGTTGTCTGGCTGAAAGCCTTTGTCAGCCGGATTATCTGAAAGAAAGACAGTCAATATGATTGCTGCGATGACCGCAATGATAATAAATGGAAGAAATCCTCCGATTGACCCCATAGCTCCGTATCCGGCCTGATAAATCATGGTAGCCACACCTGAACAGAGCGGGATTCCCATTGTTACAAGCCCCATGATAATTCCTTTTCTTTTCGGGAACCATCTGGAAATCAATACCGGTGAAAGCTGATAACCAATACCGCTGGAAATACCGTTTGCAAAAATCAGGCAGATGGCAAATATCATAAAGTTTGATGTTGCGCCCAATCCTAACATTACGGCTACGTAAATGCCAAAACAGATTAAACTTAATTTTTTCGCTGAATATTTTACAGATAATTTTCCAAGGACAAAACCTGCCACAATATTGGCAATACTGCCTAATGAAATCAAACTTGTAAGTACAGCAGCATTCCACCCTCTTAAATCTGCCAATGTACCAGAAGCAGCATTCATCGCGCTTCCTACGGCTGTTGCTGTGAAGTATCCTAAAAATGCATACAGAATCAGCAGCCAGCCTTTTCCATACCCTTTTTTCGTCTTTGTCTCCATACTCTTCTCTTTCCTTTCGTAATTAAAATTGAAATGCGGATCCGTTTTCAAAAATAAAAAGTGCACCTATTGAACTTCTTCTGTTCTCTGTGCTATAATTTCCCTGGGATATTTTTGATATATCTATCTTACAAAATAACATTAAAAAAGAATAGAACACTTTTATTTTTTTTGTTCAATTCGTACAGTTTCTAAAAAAATGTATTCTTTATCTGTTCTTTTTCTACAAAGAAAGGTGGTTCTATGACGGATTCGGATATTAAAACAGCCCAAACCGGGAAAGTACGCAAAGCTTCGAAGACCCGTGAAAAAATTATAGATTGTTATCTCGACATGATTCCTGATAAAAAATGGGACAGGATATCCGTGAAGGAGATCTGCAGTAAGGCTGAAATTACCCGTGGAACCTTCTATCAGTATTTTGACGATATCTATAATCTGATGGAAGAAATCGAACGGCCGATGCTCGAAGATCTCGAGCGCCGTGCCGCGCTGATTAAAAGCCATACCCGCACCCATACACCGCCGGAACTTTTTGAGGAGAAGTTCGACTATACACCGCCGGAGGCTCTGCGCCAATGGTTTCGTTTTTGCAAAAAATTCCGTAAGCCGATGGCCAGGATGCTGGACCGCAAAAACGGAGATACCTATTTTGTCAAAAGAATCAAAGTGATTCTTACAGAGTATATCAATCATATGATGGATGAAGATGGTATGCCCCACGATGCGCTCAGAGAGCATTTCGTGAAAATCTTTCTTGAACTTCATTTTCTTTCTGCCAATACATGGCTGACCACCGATGATGATGAATTTCTGTCCATCAAGGAGATTATCAATCTTCTCAACACGATGCGTGTCGGAGCGAACTACCTGAGTTATAGAAAAATAACAACCCCCGATTTCGATAACCTGATGTCATTGGATGACGAAGGATAAAACCGGGGTCTTATAGAAGGACAGGAAGCCTGTTATTGGCTGACTGTCCGTTTTAACTGTTCCAGATCCTGATCCAGATGCTGGTACATTTTCACATAGAAGGGATACAGCTGATCATATCTTTCTTCCCATTCTTTTACTGGTTCAATGATTTCCTTTACTTTTATAATCTTTCCGGCAGCCTCTGTCAGGTTCGGGAATACGCCCACTTTATGTCCCACAAGGAGTGCATCACCAACCGGAACATCTCCGGATGTTTCATCCAGAACATGAACAGGCATATGTAACATGGACGCCTTAATCTGGCACCAGGTTCTGCTTTTAGCCCCTCCTCCGCAGATCCGCAGACATTCGGCTGCCGCGCCGGCTTCTTTCACGGTTTCGACAACATGGCGGACTGCAAATGCAGTTCCTTCAAACACGGCACGTATCAGATCGGCACGGCTTGTATCCATACTCAGGCCAATGAACATCCCCCGGGCATAGTCGTTCCATAACGGCGCCCGCTCGCCCATCAGATAAGGGAAGAACAGAAGTCCGTTTGCTCCGGCTTTTGACTGCAATGCCAGTTCATTCAGATATGTATAGATATCTTTCCCCTGTGCAAGCGCCTCTCTTTGTTCCTCTGCTGCAAATGTCTTGATATACCATTTCAGCGCCGCGCCGCTTGCCTGAATCGGTGCATCGAAGACCCAGGGCATTCCGTCGATTGCGCAGGGCTTTGTGACAACGGGGATATCGGACGCACTTTTCTTATTGCTGCCTGCGAACACCAGTGATGTTGTACCGGAAGACTCTCCGATTTCGCCAAGCCGGCTCATTCCCAGGGCATATACCGAGGCCATTGCATCGCTGCATCCTGCAATGACAGGGATTCCTTCCTTAAGTCCCGTCTCTTCTGCCGCTTCTGCCGTAACAAAGCCGATGATCTCATCAACCAGTTTTAATTCCGGCAGCATTTCATCTAAATCAACACCAATGACATCTCCGATTTCCTTCGACCAGCTCATGGTACGAATGTCCAGGCATTGTGTCCGGGATGCCTGGTCAATGTCTGAAGTCATTTTTCCTGTCAGTTTGTAATTGATATAAGAACTTGCCTGCAAAAACTTCTTCGTCTTCGCGAAAAGTTCCGGCTCATTCTCTTTAAACCACAGGATTTTATTTGGCAGAAAGGCTACGGAGGGCTGTCCGCCCACAATTTGAACAAAATGCTGTAATCCAATGGTATCCACGATATAACGCAGATGGCCGGCAGAGCGTCCATCCTGATAAGTCAATGCGTTTCTGAGGGGGCGCCCGTTTTCATCCACCGGAAGCATACTGACGGTATGGGAACTGATGGCAATGCCTCTGATTTTTCTTACCGTATCTTCCCCCGCCTGACGGACAAGAGACTGAAAAATCTCTTTCGTGTTCTCCCACCAGCTGTCTGCATCCTGCTCCTGCATATTCTTTCCCGGAAGAATAAACGTACTGGCTCTGCTTTCCGACGCCGCGACAGTTCCGTCATCTCCGAGTATGACAGCTTTAATATTTGTAGTTCCGCAATCCATTCCTAATACATAATTATCTGCACTACTCATTTGAAATCCTCCACTTTTGTAATCTGTTCTATGATTCTTCCATGTATAACAAGATTAACAAATGCGGTTTTGTGCTACAAAAATACTTTTGCCTCTTCTAATAGGAAAATGAACGGGTCATTTTCTTCTTGTTTCCAAAATATTGCAATAAGTATATGGCAATTTCTGATTCGAAATGTTTTGCAATGCATTTTATACTGAAACCAGAGATTGAAAGGAGAAAGAAAAGATGAAAATGAAAGCAGCTCTTATGTACGGACCAGACGATATCCGTGTAGAAGAAACAGATAAACCAGTATGTCCAAAGGATGGACTTATTCTGAAAATTATGTCAGTTGGATTGTGTGGTTCAGATATCAGGAATCTCACGACAGATTCCAGAAAAGGAGACTATCCGTTTATCTACGGACATGAAATCGTAGGATATGTGGACGAAATCGGGAGTGAACAGACAAAATATTCTGTTGGTGACAGGCTCTTTCTGTTCCCGGGAACTTACTGTATGGAATGCGATGAATGTGTCAGCGGACACAGTGAAAACTGCTCCAACACTGCCGTGGCAAAGCTGGCAGGAACCGGCGGTTTCGCACAATATGTTGCCGTATCGGGGGAGAAAATCCGCTATGGGGGTATCTATGAGATACCAGAAGATGTATCCTTCGACGCAGCCAGCCTCGGAGAGCCTTTGACTTCCGTATTCGCATGTCTTGAAAATGTGGATGTCAGCTTTCCAGACACGCTTGTGATTATCGGGGCAGGCCCCATCGGCTGCTTTATGGCTCAGCTGTCTAAAATTCGCGGCGCACAGAAAGTAATTATGATTGATATCAATGACAGACGTCTGGAAACGGCGAAACAATTCGGTGTGGATGTAACGATCAACAGTTCTGCCGAAGATCCAATTGAAGCTGTCAAATCACTGACGAATGGAAAGGGTGCTGACAAAGTCATCTCAGCGACACCCGCCAATGCGACACAGACGCAGAGCATCCATATGGTCAGAAAGGGCGGCCTGGTTGTATTCTTCGGCGGCGTTCCGAAGGGGTCGATGACAGAGCTTGACTGTAATCTGATTCATTATAATAATATTTGGATCAAAGGACATTTTGGCGCTTCCTACAGCCAGTCCAGGCGTGCATTTCAGTTAGCCGTTTCGCCTGATTTTCCTACGGAAAAGTTCGTGACACACGTTCTTCCGCTGGATAAAATCAATGAAGGAATCCAATTGACAAGAACCGGAGAGGCAATCAAAGTAGTGCTTCATCCATTTGACTGATGGTAAAAATAAGGAAGAAACACGAAAACGGAGGGCAGTTATGCCTTCCGTTTTCGGTCCATGACCTTGCAGTATATGACCCCGGCCAGTGTACTCACCAGAGTCGCCGCAATCCCCGCACCGACAATCCCTGCAGGATTTACGCTCCCATACTGGCTGCGGTATGCGATGACATTCACCGGAATCAATTGAAGTGAAGAAATGTTGATAATCAAAAACGTGCACATCTCATTGCTTGCTGTTCCCGGCTGCATGGAAGGTCCAGGGAGACGGCCTCTCCGCCTGTCTTCTTCCAGTTTCCCAAGTTCATCCATTGCCCGGAGCCCAGCCGGCGTTGCGGCCCAGCCGAGTCCCAGAAAGTTGGCAATCATATTAGTCGCAATATGTTCTGTGGCGGGATGGCCGTCAGGAATCGCAGGGAAGAGAAAATGGATCACCGGCTTTAGTTTCCTCGAAGCGGTTTCAATAATTCCCGCTTTTGTCGCAATTTCCATAAGTCCTACCCAGAAGGACATAATTCCCATCATGGTGATGCATAGAGTGACGGCTTCCCGGGAGGAATCAAGCGCGGCATTCGTTACGTCCGGCATTCTTCCGGTGAAGGCGGCAAAGACCACGCCGAGGATGATCATACCGGCCCAAAGATAATTTAACATGGCAGACCCTCTGCTGCTTGTTTATTCTAATCATATGCATGGAAGCTTTAAAATATTATCAAATGAGAGGAACCCGGATACAGACAGCCAGCAAAGAGAGTGTGACCGTTGAAACAGAGGTATATAAATCCTGCAGCGTGACTTTATCACAGTAAGTATTACAAAGAGTGGTTATAATACATTCCAGAAGGAGTGATATATATGACAATTAAGTTAGATGAACGGTTAAAAGATTATATGGAACAAAAAGGACAGAAAAACATTGTACTGGAACCTTTTGCATGCAATACCTGAAGCGGAACCATTATGGATATATCAGCAAGGTTTGCTGATTCAGATGAGGTAGAGGCATTAAAAGGCAGGGAATACAAACAGTATCCGAATGAGATCGGAAGCACGCTGTTAGCTCCGGTCAGCGTCAATGCCGCAGAGACAGTGACACTGGGATTGTCAAGATTTTTTAAGACGATCACCATACAGGGGCTTCGCATGAACTAAATTGTAAACGGCACCATGGCAGGAAGACTTTTGGGAAACCGGAAGACTTCCTGCTTCTTTCATGTAGACAAGTGGGAAAGATCATAGTATAATCAGGAAGAATACTTTTGCACTTTACAGCGACAGAGGAGGAAGAACATGGGAATGCGAGTCAATAAAGAACTGCCGCTTCCGGCAGATCTGAAAGCGGAATATCCGCTGTCAGAGGATATCATAGAACTGAAAAAGAAAAGGGATCGGGAGATCAGAGATATTTTTACCGGGAATTCTGATAAATTCATCGTACTGGCAGGGCCGTGTTCTGCGGATAATGAGGATTCGGTGTGTCAATATGTGGAACGGCTTGCCAGAGTCAATAAAAAGGTATCTGATCGTCTGATGATTATCCCCAGAATCTATACGAATAAACCGAGGACAACGGGAGCCGGCTATAAGGGAATGCTGCACCAGCCGGAGCCGGATAAGGAGCCTGACCTGCTGGCAGGAATTATAGCGATCCGTAAAATGCACATCCGGGCGATCTTGGAAAGTGGGATGACGGCGGCAGATGAGATGCTGTATCCTGAGAACCGCAGCTATCTGGATGACATTTTATCTTATGAGGCAATTGGCGCAAGGTCTGTGGAGAATCAGCAGCACAGGCTGACAGCGAGCGGCATGGACATCCCGATCGGGATGAAGAATCCTACAAGCGGCGATTTCTCAGTTATGCTGAATTCCGTGATTGCGGCTCAGAGTTCGCATAACTTTATCTACCGGGGAATGGATGTTACTACGGACGGAAATGACCTTGCCCATGTCATCCTGAGAGGCGGTGTTGATAAATACGGAACATGCAATCCGAACTATCACTATGAAGACCTGGTACGCCTTCTGAAGATGTATGAAAAACTGGATCTTAAGAACCCGGCGGCTATTGTGGATGTCAACCATTCAAACTCCGATAAACAGTACAAAGAACAGATCCGGATTGTGAGTGAAGTACTTCACAGCAGAAATTATAATCCAAAGCTGAAAAAGCTGATCAAAGGCGTTATGATTGAAAGTTATCTGGAAGAAGGCAGCCAGTCCATTGACAGTGAACGCATTTACGGGAAATCAATTACAGATCCCTGCCTTGGATGGGAAGATACAGAAGAATTGATTTATAAGATTGCGGAAAACTGCTAGATATCGGATCTTTTAAAACATGAGAAATCATGTTATATTATAATACAGGAAACGTTGTTCTTTTAGATAGGTGCTGAAAATTATAAAAATTAAGAGGTGTCGGTTATGAAAATGATTTATGCAATCACAAATTCAGAAGATGGAGACAGAGTCACAGATGCTCTGAATAAAGAAAAATTCAGTGTGACAAAGCTTGCCACGACCGGAGGCTTTCTTCACAAAGGAAACACAACGCTTCTGATTGGAACAGAAGAGGAACTTGTAGAAAAGGCCGTGGACATCATAGAGACGGAAAGCCATAAAGGCAAACAGGGCAAGGGTGACGGCAAAGGTGCGACGGTGTTTGTTGTAGACGTTGAAAGATTTGAAAAAGTATGAGAATAGAAGAGGGCCATATACAGTTCGAAAGTCTGTATATGGCCCTTTTCCGTAAGAGGATTCTTATGAAACCGGACGGAAGGTAAGTGTGATCACAAAATGATTGTCTGTGATCTGGACGCTGGCACTTCCGCCCATCCGTTTCATCAGTTCGTTCACGATTGCAAGCCCCAGTCCTGAGGAGCCTCGTTTCCGTGAAGTATCCGCTTTGTAAAAACGTTCAAATATCTGGTCAGGGTCGATGGAGGAAGGATCATCCACCGGATTGAGAAATGTGATCACATTCTCATGCTGCGTGATCTTAAGCCCGCCCGAACCATGAAGGAGAGCGTTGTGAATCAGGTTTCTGAAAATGCGCCCGAGACTTTCAGGCGAGGCCAGAATACAAAGTGACTCATCGTCAAACCGGACATCGGGTTCAATTCCCCTTTCATCAAATGCATGGTACAGTCCGACCATGCAGTCACAGAGCACCGGGAAGACCGGGGTAGGGGAGCATTCCAGTGTAAAATCATCGTTCGTAAGTTTGGTGTATAAAAACAATTCTTCCAGCATGTCTTTCAGTTCTGAAAGGCGGCTTTGGATGATGGAGGTATAGCGCTTCCGGGTATCCGGGTCCTCGCAGTCTTCCAGCATCTGCAGATATCCTGCAGCACTGGTGAGCGGCGTTCGGATATCATGCGCGATGTTGGAGATGGTCTTCTTCAGCTGTTTTTGCGATCTTTCATGCTGGAGGCGGTTTTCCCGAAAGGAAACAAGAAGGGACTCCAGTTTCTTATATAATTTCTGTATATCCTTCGTCCGGATACTCGCAGAGAGTTCAATCTGACTCCCCTTTTCAATGGCATCCAGCTGTCTGGTAAGCCGGATGATTTCCTGACGGTAACTTAGAAGTGTCAGAAGAAGGATCAGAAGAAGCACTGCGGACACTATGAGAATTAAAAGCATGGAAGCCTCCTGTCTGTTCCGTGTCAGAACTGTTTTAGATATCTTTTTTCGCCAGAATCAGTTTGCTGATGACGGTATAAAGAATGAAAAATACAACACTTACAATGATCTGACGTAAGCTTTCAGGGCCCTGATATTTGAGCGGGCAGGTTGCAAGATTCATATATAAGCTGTAATTCATAATCTCGCCGGCTCCAAAGAGTCCCAGCAATGACTGTAAAATCACTACAATAAGACCGCTGCATAAGACAAACGCACTTGCCGCCCCGGCTGCTTTGCTTCTTGTAATCATGCAGATCAGAAGTGTAAGGGAACAGAAGCCGTTCGTAACCATCCAGACACTGAAAAGATAAAAGAGAGTGTCTGCGGCGCTGGCATAGTGGAATAAATTCCCGAAGATCAGGTTCAGAACAAGTGTGATTGCATAGGTTCCGGCCAGAGACATCAGGTTAATGACTGAAATGGATGCCATTTTGCTGAGGATGTACTCCCATTTATTTTCATGGACAGCCATAATATTTTTAATAAATCCACTGTCAAAGTCGGTGCAGATAAACAGTGACATCAGGATGCTGATCACAACAGGGAAGAATCCGCCGCTGATGTTAGTCTGATGGTACAGGCTTAAAAGAGAAGTTGTTCCAAGTACTTCTTTTACTTCGCCGGAAGTAGCGGTAATCGTAGCGCCATGTTGAAGCAGAAACTCCTGTATCTCAGGATTGCTCAAGATATAAAAGATGCCAAAGGTAAGTACTGAGGTAAAAGCCAGGATACCAAAGCAGATGTAGATACTTTTGCTGCGGTACAGGTGTCTGAGGTCCATTCTGAGAAGATTAAGCATCTAAACCGCCTCCTTCCATCAGATCCAGGAAGTACTGTTCCAGATCAATACGGTGGAGCCCGCAGGATAATACCGTGATTCCATTCTGCACGAGAAGGGTGGTGATCTGTCCGCTGTCCAGATAATCGTAGATATGAATCTGTCCCCTGGCAAATACTTCGTAAGTGATCTCCGGCAGTGTTTCGGAAAGGATGGCAGCCGCCTTTTCTGTCTGTTCTACTTCGACAAGAAGATAATCCCGGCACTGTTCTTCCAGAGATTCTTTTGACATCTGTCTGATCAGCCTGCCGTCTTTGATAATTCCATAGGTAGTGGCAATCTTGCTGAGTTCTCCGAGAATATGGGAACTGATGATGATTGTTTTGCCTTCTTCTTCATTCAGTTTTATCAGACATTCTCTGATTTCACGAATCCCCTCCGGATCCAGTCCGTTGATTGGCTCATCCAGGATCAGGAGATCAGGATTTCCAAGAAGTGCCATGGCAATTCCGAGGCGCTGTTTCATACCCATCGAAAATTGTTTCGTCTTTTTCTTGCCGGTGTTGTCAATATTCATAAGTTTCATGATACGGTCAATACTCTGATAGTCTACAAGGCCGAGACATTGTGCTTTGAGTATCATGTTCTCTCTTGCGGAAATGTTTGGATAGAGTCCTGCGCTCTCGATCAGCATTCCGACTCGCCGTCTTGTAATCGTGTCATTTACCGGGGAGCCGAACAGTGAAACTTCTCCCTCGGTCGGATGTGCAAGCCCGCACAGCATTTTCAGGGTTGTCGACTTGCCGGCGCCATTGCGGCCGATAAAGCCATAGATTTCGCCTGTTTTTACTTTCATATCCACATGGTCCACGGCTGATTTCTGATTGTAAATCTTAGTGAGGCCATGGGTTTTAACAGCATACTCTGTATTCATAATCTTTCCTTCTTTCTGATTGATGTCTGATAGGATCAGTTCTTTTTTACAATTCCAAGTATACACATACGGAATTTAAAAAGCGCAAAGGAAAGGTTAAGAAAGTTTAAAGCCCATTCCCCATACTGTCTGGATATAGGAATCTGTCTGGCTTTGCTTCAGCTTGGAGCGGATATTGCTGATATGGACGTTGATGGTTTTGTCATCCACAAAATAATCTTCATCCCAGGCGTATTCATAAATCATCTGCTTGGTGAAGACTTTTTTAGGATGTTTCATTAACAGTTCCAGAATACGGAATTCATGAAGCGTAAGTTCTACCGGAATGCCTGCGGCAGTCATTTCCTGCGTCTCAGAATTCAGAAGCCAGTTCCTGTAACAAAGTTCTGTCTTTGCATCAGGCTGTTTTGAAGCCGGAAGGGTACGAAGCTGAACCTGAATCCTCACAAGCAGTTCTTTTAAATCAAACGGTTTGCAGATATAGTCATTTGCCCCGGCCGAGAGGAGTTCGACTTTGCTGTCCAGTTCATTTTTCGCGGACAGGACGATGACCGGAAGCTTGCCGGCGAAAGTCTTGATCAGCTCTTCTCCTGTCATTCCGGGGAGCATCAGATCCAGAAGGATCAGGTCAAACGGTTCCATGGAGAAGCGGAGTGCGCCTTCGCTTCCGGAGAAAGCCTGTGTGCAGAGATATCCGTTGCCGGTCAGATATTCTGAAATCATATTATTAATGTTCGTGTCATCTTCTATAATTAATATTTTTGCCATAATGCCCCCTGTGTTTATGGTCTCAAAGAGTCCAGATATATTTTCATCATCCGCTGTCCATACTGGAGCAGGGAATAGCGGAATTTTGTCAGACACCAGTCATATGTAAAACCACGTTCAATAATCGCGAACCATTCTGCCAGTTCCTGATAAGTCATACTGCTCTTAATTTCTTTCTTTTCCAGACCTTCTTTCATAAAAAGAGAGACAAGCTGGTAATATTCTCTTTCAGGATTCAGAATATGGCGGGTTCCGGAGGTCATGACCTGCATTCCATATAATTCCGGGAGGAATCTGCGATAGGGAGATTCTTCCAGATTCTTCAGCACATAGGCATCAAATGCATAAAGTTTATCCAGTGCGTTCATCTCAGGATCGATGGTCTCAATCCATGCATCATAGTCTGTATCAAAGAAGTAGGCAAGGCAGAACATGAGGTCTTCCTTTCCGCGGAAATGATGATAGAAGGCACCTCTTGAGGTGTGCGATTCTTCAATGATTTCGTTGATTGTAGTGCGCTCATAACCCTGTTCCAGGAACAGTTTCCAGGCAGCATCAATAATTTTTTCTTTGGCGTTATACTTACTCGTTTTTCTCATTCTCAGTTCCTTTAAATTTTCAATTATAATACAGAACATGTCAGCTGTTCTGCACCTTTATACTAGCACAGGGGATGCTTTTTTTCAAATTAAAGCTATTAGAGGAAATGACAAAAAGTTTCCAATTGCTTGACAATTAATTTAAAATTGAATAAAATACAGAAAGAGGAATGAAGTACGGATTTCAATCCTGATTTGCAGTTATATGAAACTTACATACAGGCATATTGATAACAGGAATATTGGCAGCAGTCATTGGGGACCATAAAAAGACATTGCTGCCCTTTTTTATTTCTGCGGGAGTTTCGGATGGGAAGGAGAGTGTGAATTGGAGAAAATTTATTTGGGCGAATGTTTGGAATGGCAGGAGAAAAAGAGGGCAGTGGAGATGGCGCTGCTGAAAGGGTTTTGTTCTGTGGCTGCTGAATTTCCGGTGACAGATGAAAGCAGCGGAATGAAGGTTCCGAAATCCTGCGAAGAACTGGCTGGGCTTTTCGGAGAGTTTTATGAAAATACAGTAATTCCGCCGGAGTATGTCTCGGCATCTGAGAATGCCAAACCGGCTCCTGATTTTGACTGGAGGAAGAAGAAGGGACTGGAAAGCTTATTCAGAACCGGAGAGTTTCTGAAGGATGAGAATCTGGACTGGCTTCCGGACCGGCTTTCGTTTCATCTGGTGCTTCCAGAGAATTGCAGCAGGCCGATGCTTAAGGCTGCCTGTGATTTTGCTTACCGGTTCGGGATGGAGACAACTGCTTATGAGAGTGGATTCGTTGTCTCAGAAGATATAGGCGGAAATGCTCTGATTTTTAAGGAATCGGACCGGGTGTCCATATACATGGAAAAAAAAGAAGACGGCAGAAAAGTATATGTGACAGGCAGGGGTAAAGAACTGGAACGTTTTTCTGCGTATTTCTGTGAGCATTTTCCGGTGATTGACGGTATCCGGGAGTGGACAGACAAGCTTCAGGATATTACGGACAGCTTCGCAATGAATAATCTGGACGGACAGCTGGCTTATGTAAAGACAGCGTGCAAAGGAGAAGAGATGCAGGTGAAAGCATACGTATCTCCTGAGATTGGGCAGTATCGTCTGGAAGCGGAGAAGCTGTTTCCGAATGCGGAACTTGTAAACTATAAAGAAATGAAAAAGGTATATGAGAAGGAATATGATCTGGAGTGGGAAGCAGACCGCTTCTGTCAGATTCTGGAGGAAAAAGTATACAAAAATATTGGTCCGGGTGACAGAGTACGTATTCTGGGCGCTCTCAGTGAAGAAAAAAATGTCAGAGACCGCCTGGCGGCCCAGGTGGAAGAAGAGATAGAAAAGAGAGGCGCCCGGATTGAAGAACTGCAGGTTCTCTGTGCGTATAAACAGGGATATTCGTGGATCGAAGAACAGGTATTGCCAAAACTTCTGCAAAAGCAGGAGAAGATTTCGAAGGTTCGGATCGCGTTTCGGCCGTTTCTCCCGGAAGGGGTGGACGACTGGAATGATGAGAACGGTGCGACGCCGTCTTACAACAATGTGGGAAAGGGAGACCCGGATCATTGGTACGATCTGCCGATCCGGTATCTGCAGGAGTTATATCCGGCAGAGGATATGATTGCAGCAGCCTTGTCCATCGGCCGGGAGCAGATTGCATTTGTGACCTATGACGGTGAGGAAGAACTCACATACGTCTTCCAGGCTTTCGATGAAAATGGACAGGAAATCTTAAGTGACAGTTATCAGGCAGCATGTTCTGAACGTCCGTATCTGGATGCGTATCCTCTGATGGGAAAGGTACATCCATCTACCGGTTATCTGAAAGTAACAGTCAACGGAAGGGAAGTGCTCAGCGAGGCGATAAAGACGGATGTGGAAAATGTCTGGGATCTATACCAGCAGGAAGTTTTATCAGACTGCAGAGAGTTTATAGAACAAAAGTGCGGCGGAAAGATAAGTGCCGAAGACCAGCCGTTTTTTGCAAGACTTGTTCTGGATCTGACACTGAGTGAGCCGGACTACAGGCTTGACAGCAGAGAGGATCTGTTCTCTACCCTGGATGCACTGCATGAGGATCTTTATTTTGCAGGGGCGGATTATTTTAAAAATTATGGCATTGAGAAGGCTGGAAAAATGCTGGAAGAACCGGGTCTGATTCTTCCGGTGATCAGAAAAGGGAACGGAAAGCCTGTATTTAAAGTGACAATGTATGACCAGATGGCGGCGAAACCTTCGGTCTATGTAAATGATACAGAGTTGGAAGGGATTCCGGGGAGGCATGAGATTGCAGTCCGCGTCACAGAAGCTGTCTGGGAGGAGGGAGAGATCGCCCTCACCCTTGAGACGGAAGGTGTAGAGGAGCAGATCGTGAAAGCCTACACGGATCTGGTCAACCAGGGAATTACGACAGATCAGGCCGATTATGGAAAAATAGAAACATTAAAGATCAGAGCCGGGGGAACCTGCTATGAGGCAAGGCTTCCGAAGAGGCCTGAGACAGAGAAAACCTTAGACATCAGAGACATAGATCTGTCGGAGGATACACTGATCGGATATGACAAGTATATGGAGATCATAGAAAAGCTGAAGCGTGTGGAAGGGATTTCGGTGTACCGCACGGCAGTTTCCTATACGGGACGTGAAGTCTATGCGGTGGAGATTCTTCCGCAGGAGGCGGGATATATCTCCCGTACGAAGCGTATTACGAAATATCCGTCGGAAATCATCAACTGCAGGCATCATGCCAACGAGGTGTCCAGCACGAATGCGGCATTTATCCTGCTGAAAAAGCTGCTGACAGATGACAAATACAGGAAACTTACAGAGAAGCTGAATCTTGTGATTGTACCGATGGAGAATGTGGACGGTGCGGCAATCCACTATGAACTTCAGCGAGAGAATCCTCACTGGAAGCTGCATGTGGCAAGGTTCAATGCTGTCGGGAAAGAATTCTACCATGAACATTTTAAGCCGGATACGAAACATACAGAAGCGATGGGGCTTACAAGGCTTTATGAAAGGTTTTTGCCGGATGTAATCGTTGACAACCACGGGGTACCAAGCCATGAGTGGGAACAGCAGTTCTCAGGCTATACATCACCGTCTTATAAAGGGTTCTGGCTGCCAAGATCCCTGCTGTACGGCTACTTCTGGACGGTGTCGGATGAGGAATATAAGTCAAATGATCCGGTGAATAAAAAGATGGAAGATGTCATCGCGGATGCAATCGGCAATGAGAAAGAAATGGCAGAATTAAATACAGAGTGGGCAGCGAGATTTGAAAAATATGCACATGCGTGGATGCCGAAATTGTTCCCGGCAGATTATTATAAGGGAATGATTAATTACTGGATTCCGTTTGCACAGGATGATGAACACAGATATCCGTCCATTCGTTTTCCGTGGATTACAACGGTGGCGTATACGAGTGAAGTTGCAGATGAAACAGCACAGGGAAGTTATTTGAATCTCTGCGCGAGGGCACATGTGACGCATGATCTGGCCGTCATAGAAATGCTTGCGAAGGCCAGATGCATCTACAGAGAGCATATGGAAGTTACGAAAGAAGGAATTTCCGTGTCACAGATCAGACAACGTCCAGTCATTGTCTGAGGAACAGATAGAAGGAGGAGCTTATGGAACTAATTAAATTATTAGGTATACTTATTGTAATTGTCGGCTTTGCGATGAAGAAGGATTCAATTCTGATCATTCTTCTTGCGGCGATTGTAACGGCATTTGTCGGAGGCCTTGGAATTACAGGATTATTGGAGACACTTGGTACCAGCTTTGTATCGAACCGGAGTATGGCGATCTTCATACTGATTATGCTTGTTACCGGTACACTTGAGAGAAATGGTCTGAAAGAGGCGGCTGCGAAGCTGATCAGCAAGATTAAAAATGCATCTTCCGGTGCAGTTATTGGCGCATACGGAATCATGAGAGGTATTTTTGCAGCATTCAATGTAAGTTTTGGTGGAGTTGCAGGTTTCGTAAGACCGATCATTATGCCAATGGCAATCGGCGCGATCGAAGCAAAGGGGCAGGAACCAAATGAGGAGCATGTGGAACAGCTGAAAGGAATGGCGTCCGGTATGGAGAACGTCGCATGGTTCTTCTGCCAGGTACTGTTCGTAGGAGGCGGCGGTGCGGTGCTCGTACAGTCAACACTGAAATCACTTGGTTATGAGATTGAACTGATTGATATCGCGAAGGTAGAGATTCCGGTTGCGATCTTCTGTGTACTTGTCGCAATTGTCTACTACTACCTGAAAGATAAGAAACTTCGCAAAAAATATTATGGAGATACGAAATAGAGAGGAGGGGTTTAAATGTCGTTTTTTATGAGTGCTGATATCACTTTAGGAGAAAAGTTACTGGAAATCGTATATGTTGTCATCGGACTGATCACAATCTATACAGGTGTTAAAAATGCAATGGATGAAGAGAACCCTTCCAGAGTGGGAACAGGAATCTTCTGGTGTTCGCTCGGTATTGTACTTGGGTTTGGACGCTGGATTCCGCCGATTGCAAGCGGTGTCCTGATTATTATCATGACTCTTCCTGCAATTTTCAAGAAAGTTAAAATTGGTAAAGTCGATCTTCCGGATGAAAAGTATACAAAAGAGATGGCGGAAAAAATCGGGATGAAAATATTTATCCCGGCATTGTCCATCGGTATCTGTGCAATTTTATTTGCCATGTTTACGCAGCTTGGAGCACTGGTTGGAATCGGGGCAGGTATTGCGGTATCTGTAATTATCCTGATGATTTACTCCAGAGACAATAAGCCAAAAGTATTCTTACAGGATTCGGAGAGACTATTGTCAACCGTAGGGCCGTTAAGTATGCTGCCGATGCTTCTTGCAAGCCTTGGTGCGATATTTACAGCGGCAGGTGTCGGAGATGTCATCGCCAATATTGTCGGCAAGGTCATTCCGAGAGGAAATGTCAATGTCGGTATTATCGTATTTGCGATAGGTATGGCTCTGTTTACGATGATCATGGGAAATGCATTTGCGGCGATCACTGTCATGACAGTTGGAATCGGAGGGCCGTTCGTTCTGGCATTCGGCGCAGATCCGGTACTGATCGGATCACTGGCTCTGACCTGCGGATACTGCGGTACTTTGTGTACTCCGATGGCTGCGAACTTTAACATTGTTCCGGTTGCCATGCTGGATATGAAAGACCGGTTCGGCGTTATCAAAAACCAGGTATTCCTGGCGGTAATCTTCCTTGTATTCCAGATTCTCTATATGATAGCGTTTAAATAATATCAGAGGTAAAAATACGAAGCAATCCCCGGTATCATGAGTGTACAGGCTTTGCTGGAACAGGGAAAGGCAATAGAATGGAACAGAACATTGAGCGTGGGGCACAGATTGTGATCAGAAACTGGATTCGGCTGAAGCCCTGGGAACGGCTTCTGATCGTCACCAGTGACCAGCATGTAAAAGAAGCTGAGGCATTAAAACGCTGCGCACTTCGCAGAAAAGCCCAGGTCGACCTCATGATTGTTGAGAAGAAGGGCAAGCAGATTGGAGTCTTCTTTGATGAAAATGAAACCATTTTCGATGGTTATAAGGCAGTCATCGGTGCGGCAGATTATTCCATTGTGACAACAAAGGCAGCGAAACGAGCGATCAAAAAGGGAAGCAAATTCCTGTCGCTACCGCTTGCGACCAATGACGGAAGATCGATGCTGGCGTACCGTTTTATGACAATGGACACAAAGAAGAGCAAAATGATGGCGCAGGTCATTATGAAATACTTCAACCAGGCAAGTGTCATCCACGTCAAGACAAAATATGGAACAGACCTTAAATTCGGAACCCATAACCGTACAGCCGGATTCTTTAACGGGGTAGTCAAAGATGGAAAGGGATATTCATCGGCGAGTATTGAAGTGTATGTGCCCATTGAGGAAGACAAAACAGAAGGAACGATGATACTGAATGGGTCTCTTGGCTATATCGGCAAGGTGAAAGAGCCGGTAAGCATCAGGCTTAACGAGGGCCGGATTACGGAGATTGAGGACAATGAGACAGGCAGTTATCTGAAAGAATATCTGGAAGGATACGATGACCCGGGGATGTATGTCGCGTCAGAACTTGGGATCGGACTGAACTCCTATGCAAAATGCCGTGGAAAATGCTATATCGAAGACGAATCCGCATATGGTACATTTCACATTGGATTCGGGAGAAATCTGGCACTTGGGGGCTCACATGAGGCGAGCGGACATTTTGACCTCGTGGCAAAGGAACCGGATATTTATGTTGATAACAGAATGATTATGCAGCAGGGGAAAATTATTATCCCTGAGCCGCAGGTGTATTAGGAGGTTTAAAAGTGAAAGTATTAATTACAGGGTTTGACCCTTTTGGAGGAGCAAAGATTAATCCGGCTTATGAGGCAGTCAAACGTCTGCCGGATGAGATCGGCGGAGCAGAAATTATTAAACTTGAGATTCCGACAGTATTTGAAAAAGAAGGAAAAGTGCTCAGGGAAGCTGTCCTTGTAAACAAACCGGATATGGTGATTTGTGTAGGGCAGGCAGGAGGAAGGTCTGTCATCTCAGTTGAGAAAGTAGCGATCAACCTGATGGAAGCAAGAATTCCGGACAATGACGGACAGCAGCCGCTGGATCAGCCAGTATGCGCCGATGGAGACACTGCGTATTTTGCAAGTGTTCCAGTGAAAGCGATGGTGAAAAATGTCCGTGAACATGGGATACCTTCCAGTGTTTCTTACACGGCTGGCACTTATGTATGCAACGATGTCATGTACCGTCTTCTCTATATGATTGACAGAGAATTTCCGGATATGCGCGGAGGATTTATCCATGTGCCATATCTGGCAGAACAGGTAGTGACACTTCCGGATGGGACACCAAGCATGACAGCAGAGCAGATTGCACAGGGTCTTTACTATGCAGTTGAGGCCGCTGTCTTAAATGATACAGATCATGAAGGTGCGATGGGAACCATCATGTAAAAATGATATACGGATTCAATTTGTACAGCATGGGCAATACGGTATTAGGTTTTACCGTATTGCCCATTTGTGTATGTAATCTGTTTTTCTTAAAACCACTAAATGTGTCGTATAAATGAAAAAATGTCACAATTAGTGGAAAAACATATTGACACTACATGTGACCTGTGATATAACTGTCTTAACGACACAAAATGCGTCGTAGAAATGGAAAAGTAAGAGATATTCTTTGAATCCGCGGTGAAAAGACTGCTTTTATTTTTTTACCCATTTTTAGACACATAATGTGGCGAAAACTAAAAATCGGAGGTACACAATGATGAATCGAATGAACGAAATTATTCCGGAGACAAAGAAAGAATCCCGTATTCTCAGGGAAGTTACCGGAAAAAGAACAAAGAACACAAAGTATTTTGCGACGGAAGACCACGGCGGAATTGCGGCGGTATATCCCCAGGCAGTCCATTATCAAGATCAGGGAGAGTGGAAGGAAATTGATAACACACTGATCACAGATACGGCAGAAGAAGGATATCAAAATAAAAATGCTGCGTTAAAGGTAAGATTTGCAAAGGATGCAGGTTCCGGTGAGCTGGTGGCAGTTCAGAAAGGAAAACACAGGATCAGCTGGACGTTTGTTCCAGGAAGGAATAAAAGAACAAGGGCGGCGGCAAGCCAGTTTCAGATCCGCAAAGAATCCCGGGAAAAACCAGCGCTTCTCAAAGCATCCGGGGAGGATGTGAAAAGCCTGAATGAAGAAAAGATGAAGGTTCAAAATATCCAGTCCGGCGGTTACTATGAAGACATTGTGCCTGGGATCGACCTGGAGTACAGGCTGACAGGGGAGACGCTGAAGGAAAATCTGGTGCTGAAGTCAAAAGAGGTTCTGAACATCCCGCTTGTGTTTACAATGAAGCATGAACACATGGAAGTGGAAGTAAAAGACGGTGAACTGTTGATCTTCGCCCCGGAGAATCCTGAGGATATTATCTGTCATCTTTCGGTGCCATGCATGTACGATGCGAAAGGCATTTATTCAGACAAGGTGCATTATGAACTTACGAAAGAAGAGGGAAGATGTACATTGACGATTGCCACAGACCAGGAGTGGCTTGAGAGTGAGGAGAGAGTTTTTCCAATCACAATTGATCCCAATGCAGAGACGAGCAAGGCGTCAAAAGATATTGAAGACACATTTGTCAGAGAAAAAATGCCGGGAAGCAGTATCGTAAGTACTTATGGATCTTTCTACGTGGCAAATAACGACGGATATGGGAAATGCCGTGCATTTCTGAAGTTTAACAATCTTCCGGCGATTCCGAAGGGCTCTCTGATATACGATGCAAGAATGTATGTATGGCAGTATAAATATTCTTCCTATCAGGATCAGGGGTTCTATGTCACAGCACATAAAGTAAATGGAGACTGGGCATCCGGAAGTACTACATGGAATTCACAGCCGGCTTATGACAGTAATGTACTGGACTTTGCGAAAATGGATCAGGTGCAGTCTGGTAATACAATTACGATCACGCCGAAGCAGTTCAATATTACAAAACTTGTAAGAGAGTGGTATAACACAGGGCTCAATCACGGAATCATGCTGAAAATGCAGGACGAGAGTATCCGTGCCGAGAGTGTCTTTGTCACTTCCGACTATCCGATGGGCACAAGTCTTGGAATTACAGCAGAGCAGTTCCCGTCCGGTGTATTTTATTACCGGGATGCAGCGGGGCTTGAGGATTACTACAGTTACCATGAACAGAGTGTCGGAAGGGCAGGCCAGGGGTATATCAATGACTTTAACGGAAACCTGGTGTTTGTCCACTGTGATGCGAAGACAAGCGGCAACCGTATGCCGGCGGGACTAAGCCATGTTTATAACCTGTGTCAGAATGACCAGTGGAAACGGACCGGTTACGGCTGGAGATTAAGTGCATGCCAGGAATTAAAAGACAGTGGAATCAAAGATTTTCCATATGTATATGTCGATGCAGATGGAACCAGCCATTATTTCTATAAGGATACAAGTGATAATAATAAGCTGAAAGATGAGGACGGCCTGGGGCTTGTCATCACAGCAGTTTCCTCAACAAATGACCTGGAGTACAGAACCATTGAGACAAAAGGGAAAAATAAGCTGATTTTCGGAAAAGATGGCTATCTGAGAAAAGAGAAAGATCCGAACAATAATACAATTACCTATACTTATGCCTCCGATGCAGGCGGGGCTTATCTGTCAACAATTACGGATCCGACCGGAGCTGTCATTCAGTTGAAATATATCGGCGGAAGATTAAGTGAAGTGGTTGATCAGGCAGGAAGAAGTACGAAATTCGACTATGATCAGTGGGCAAATCTTACAACAATTACTTATCCGGATGGGAGAGTGACAACCTATGGATACAACAACCATGATCTGATCAAGGCCAAGGCGGCAGATGGGTATGAAATTAACTATGCTTATGTGCAGGATTTTAAAGTCAGCCGTGTCAGCCGGATTACAGAAAAGAATGGTACAGCCCTTGGACAGGAGATGAAAATATCTTATAGAAATGGGAATACAACTGTCTTCGAAGAGGCAGGGCTGGACGGCGACATCAATAGTACAGCAGATAACAAAATCAATACGTATCAGTTCGATCATATGGGTCGTCCGGTGTGTATCTATGATCAGGATGGGAATGCAGGAAGTTATGCTTATTTTCAGGATGGAATGAAGAATAACAAGCTCAGCAAACAGGGGTCTACCCAAAAAACAATCATCAATCAGCTGTTCAACACGAGATTCGAAGATGGATTAGGCAACTGGCTGGTCTACTCCGCAGATAAAACCCAGGTGCAGGCAGTAAGCGGAACCGGATATATTGGCAGTAAGTCAGTGAAAGTTACAAGAACGGCTGTTGACAGCGGCGGGTCAGGAGTGCAGCAGAATGTTGATCTCTCGCCTGGTACCTATACTGCGTCGGCATATATGAAAACCAGCAAAATTGCAAACGGAAGTGCGAAAATCTTAATTCTTGGGATAAAGACAGATGGATCTACCGTGTCTCTTGCGAATTCGCCTGGACTTACAGGTACGACAGATGCGGCAATCGACGGCGGATGGATGCGGGAACAGGTGACATTTACCATCACAAGTGCCTATAAAGGGGTAGCAGTGATTGGTGCGTTATTCAATGGTACAGGTTCCCTCTGGATGACATGCTTCCAGCTGGAAGAGGGAAGTACTGCCAATAAATTCAACATTATGGAAAACGGAAGCTTTGAGATTGTGGAGAACCCATCAGATACCGTTCCGAAAACATTTGCCGGGCTATCAACGAACAGCGCGCCGTGGACAGACGGACGAGTATACGGGACATCCAAATACGGTGCTTATGGTCTTCGGATCTATGGGGAGATCGGCAAACGGAAAGGATTCTGGAAGAAGATTCCACTTTCGGGAACGGAAAAAGAAGTGTTCTCCGTCAGCGGATGGGCAAAAGGAGACTGTATTCCCGGGAAAGAATTTGCGATGGTCATCGGGTTCGAATATGAAGACGGCAAAGTAAAGTGGGAGAATATTCCGTTCAACGATAATATTACAGACTGGCAGTATGTGAATAAAGTAATCAGCGCCAACGATCAGCTGGATGATACCAATAAGAAGTTTAAGTCACTTTTATTCCACGTATTCTTTGCAGATAACCAGAACCATGTGTTCTTTGACGGTTTTCAGATTACAAGGGATGACGCAGAGAGCTACGTCTATGATAAAGACGGCAACATGATTTCAGCAAAATCGGCAGCGGATAAATCAGGCTTCAGTTTCGATAAAAACGGCAATCTGTCCAAGATGATGGATATTACAGGAACTTCATTTGAATATGGCTACGATTCCAAACAGAATATGAAGCGCGCAAAAAGTTCAGAGGCAGTCACTTATAGTTTTGAGTATGATGCAATGGGGAATCCAATCCGGACAATCGCCCAGGGCGGAAGGCATCATGTGGCAGTAACATCAGGCAGAAAGTACTACATCCGGGAGAAAGTATCCGGGAAATATCTGGGCTCACAGAATGGGGCCACAGCACTCACAACAGCAGTTGAGATTCGGGAATTCAGTGGAAATACAGCTCAGAAATGGCTGGCAAATGATGTGGGAGGCGGATATTTTGAATTCATTCCGCAGAATGCAACAGGAACAGCTCTCGATATTGCAAATGCAGCCGACAACGACGGGGTAAAAGTAGATATCTATACCCGCAATCAGACGGATGCCCAGAAGTTCAAAGTGAAACTGATGGATGACGGTTCTTACCAGATCATTGCAAAATGTACGAAAGATAAGAGATGCCTGACCAACGCGGGCAACAGTACGGCAAATGGCGCACTGATCACGACGTGGGCCAACAATGACACTTATGACAGACAGAGGTGGTATTTTGAGCCGGCGGATGAGAAGGTTTCGGATACACCGGCGGCAAAGAATATCTATAGTATCCGTTCCAGACATAGTGGGATGTATCTGGATATTGCAAATGCATCTAGTCAAAAAGGTGCGGCGTTAACCCAGTACTATTACAACGGAACAAAGGCGCAGCAGTTTTATCTGCAGGATGCTGGAGATGGATATTTTTATATGAAACCTTTGCATGCGCTCAATATGGCACTATCAAGGACTGGTACATATCAAGGATTTGCGGCGATCACTATTCAGGCATTTAACGCAGCAGATGATAAACAGAAGTTTAAGTTTACGGCAAGTAATGGATGTTATGCAATTACATGCAAAAGTTCGGGAGAAGGTATGGATGTTACAGGATGGTCTCATGTAGCAGGCACACAGATTACTACAACCGGCGGGGCAATTTCGAGTTATGGGGCTAACAAATTGTTTATAATGGAATATAAAGGTCCTGGTGCCGAGGGATCATTGACTTATACGGCAGATGGCCGAAATGTACAAAAGATAACAGATTCAAGAGGGCTTGTGACAACAAATACTTATGATGCTAAAAACAGGATGTTGGTAAAAGTGACTGATGCGAGAGGAATTAGTACGAATTATAGTTACGAAACCTCTACAGACAGACTTTCGAGTGTTTCCATGACAGTTGGTGGGAAAGCAGTGAAGAATACTTATACATATGATACCGGTGACCGGTTGAAAACGATTGGCCACAATGGCTTCAATTATACTTATGAGTACGATGGGTTCGGAAATCAGACGGCTGTAAAGATCGGTTCAACAGCAATTGAAAGATATACTTATCTTCCACATAACGGCTTACTGGATAAAATCACTTACGCAAATAAAGATGTAGTTGAGAATGTTTACGATGAAAAATTCAATTTGGAAAGACAAAAATATAATGGTAAAATAATTTATCAAAATAGTTTTGACGATTTTGGAAATATAATTACCCAGAAAGATAATGTGAATAATGTTACTTATCGTTTTCAATATGATCTCATAGGCAGATTGACAGGGATGGATACAACTCAAGGACAGATATTTAGAGTAGCTTATGACAGTAAGAACAGGGTTAGTACAGTTACAAATAGAGTAAGTGGATCCGGAACAAAAGTAGAGTATATGTATGGAGAGTCTGCTCAACTGAAAAGACCAGGGATTATTTATGGTATAAAAGTTGACGGTACGCAAAGGGCTTCTTATGCTTATGACAGATTAATGCGTGTAGCATCAAAGACATTGAACCTTGATAATAAGAAGACTTATGTAACAAAGTATACGTGTCAGGCTGGAAATGCCAGTGGAAAGACGACTTTACTGCCGGCAATTATAACAAATGGAACGCAGAAATTACGATATGTTTATGATGTAATAGGAAATATCAGAACAATATCAGAAAATGATGTTCTAAAAGTAACTTATACATATGATGAGTTAAATCGTCTAATCCGAGAGGATAATAAATGGCAGAATAAGACCATATGCTACACTTATGATTTAGGTGGAAATATGACTTTCAGAAAAGAGTATGCGTATACTGCCGGTACCGTAGGAACGGTAGTAAAACAGGTGACCTATACTTATGGTAATGCAAACTGGAAAGATCAACTGACGGCGTATAATGGACAGGCAATTACATACGATGCAATAGGAAATCCTAACGAATGGAATGGGATGAGTCTGACTTGGCAAAAAGGCCATGAGCTTTCAACTGTTGTTAATAAAAGCAAAAAGACGTGTAAATATTATTATGATGATACTGGAAGCAGGATAAAGAAAGATGTTGCTGGTATTATTTCACAGTTTTATTATAATGGCGGAGCTATTATTGCAATGAAAACTGACACTGATATGATTTATTATACATACGACAATCATGGAAAGTTATTTTCAATGAGACTAAACGGAGTAAACTACTATTATATTCACAATGTGCAAAATGATATTATTGGATTAGTTGATAGTGCTGGAAATCAGGTAGTAAGTTACCAATATGACAGCTGGGGACGATTATTGACAATTCATGATTCTACAACAGCAAAAGTTGGTACTAAGAATCCGTTTAGATATAGGGAATATTTCTGGGATGAAGAAATTAGACTGTATTATTTAAATACAAGGTATTATGATCCAGAAGTAGGCAGATTTTTAAATCCAGATAATATTAGTGTAATTAAAGCAGGTGAAATAGGATATAATGATAAGAATTTGTATGCGTACTGCGATAACAATCCAATCATGCGGGCCGATGAGGAAGGTGAGTTCTGGAATTATTTACTTGGTGCGGGAATAGGAACTTTAATCAGTGCCGGGTATGAAATTATCAGCCAGGCGATAAATAATGGGGGATTTAAAGATATTAACTGGAAGAAAGTTGGTGTTGCTGCTTTAAGCGGAGCGATTGGCGGGACATTAGCGGCAGGTGGACTAAGTGTAGGTTATCAGGCTCTTTGGAGTGCGGTTAATAGTTTGGACGTGTATCTTGTGAATCAAAAAATTGATAAAAAAGCAATCACTGTGCAGGGAGCAGTCACTTCAGCTGCTGTAGGAACAGTCGGGGGTGTTGTAGGAGGAAGTGGATCACGGTATGCTGGAGGACCGATAAGGAAGAACTCATTTGGAAAAGCATTAGAAATCCAAAAACGTTATGCTGCAACTGGTGATCCATCATACAATGGAATTACACAGGCCATAAAAAATGCAAGGCCAGGGGTTATTAAACAAGGAACATGGGATACTTTGAAGTCTGGAGGTGTGTCCTTTTTTAGCAGTATTGGCAAAACCGTAGTAAACTTTGTTAAAAAGACAGCAGGCAAAGCTAAAAAGTGGTTTCAAAAGCACTTTTGGTAATCTGGGGATTGCTTAAGGACTGTATCTTTATAAGCTAAGTGAGGGGAAACAGAAAAGATATTTAATGCTGTTTCCCTTCTGATTATACTAAGATGTAATGTGAAAAAGATTATATTTCATGGTCTTAGTAAAGGTATACTTCAAGGTGAATGGAAATGATTGACAGTAAGGTCTGGCTAATGATAAGCTCAAAC
This sequence comes from uncultured Lachnospiraceae bacterium, assembly GCA_900549995.1. Taxonomy (GTDB): domain Bacteria; phylum Bacillota; class Clostridia; order Lachnospirales; family Lachnospiraceae; genus UMGS1251. The sequence continues at coordinate 40,461 of URQQ01000028.1, forward strand.
TAGCAAAATTTGATTTTAAAAAGGTGATAGAATAACTTTCAAGGGAGGTAGCAAACCATGTTGTTAAAGTTTTTATACATAATTTTACTGATAGTAGGGACGTGGGTTAGTGTGCAATATAGATCAGCTTCTCTTTTTTCGGCTATATATATATGGTATATGACGATGGTATGGATGGATGCAAAAACTAGGACTGGGACTGTCATAATGTCTCTTCGCGGCAGTGGGTATCCGGATGACAAATGTATTACACCTAAAAAGTTGAAATTTCTGTTTGAATACAGAGAAGATGTGGAAGGCGGCTATAATATTCCCAAAGAGATTGCACAGATAAATATATTTGGTTTTTATAATTTAATAGTTAGCGCAATCGTTTTGGTATTCACATGGGGAAAATTAGACGGAGGAATTAGTTTTATATATGCTGAAGTTGATATAGCCATTGTATGGAGTGTAATGATATTATTAAGATTCAAAGCAGTGAAGGTGGCCTTTGATGGTAAATACAAAAAAATGAACAGGTATAATTGGAAGTATGTTTTGGATGATCCTAAACAAGAATTGGAACTGAAAATAATTGGAGAATGTAAGGTTGCAGCAGTAAAAAGAAAAGGAAGAAGAAAGTATGTAACAATTGAAATGTTATCTACTGGAGAAAAGGTTGAGAATATACTTTTTTGCGGGACATTATATAAAGGCATGACCTATATGTTATACGAAATCTGCCACCTAAAGTATGTTGACCATATTCCACCTAAAAAAGTGCGTAAGCCAATAGAAAACTGCAAGATCATTGGAGGAAAAACAATCAGGCAACGAAAATAAGTTTTTGGGGAAGTTAGCTGAATACATAAAAATAATTTGAAAGAAGGTGCCGAATGAATTACAAGATAGGGATCTTCTTTTTTGTTTTTGTTAATAAAAGGAAGTGAGAAGTGATAGATATGCTGAAGGAGAAAGAAATGCAGAGATGAGGGAAGACTTTAGCATATGAATATGAAGCGGTAGATTATTATAAGGCAGAGTGGTAGTATGAAAGTAAGAAATGGTTTGTAATTAAAATTGATGTTCTGGCAGAAGCTGATTTTTTTATTAGTGAATAGGAGGAAAAGATTAAATCCAGAATAGTGTTTAAAATTATATCTTGTGAAGGGAGAGAAAAGTCAATGTTTTCAGTGATTTTTATAATAATAGGGGCATATATTGGCGTAACCTATAAGCAAATTGCTTTTTTTTCATTCACATGGATATGGTTAATTTCAACTATGTGGATGAACGCAGATAGCGGACGATTTAATACTATATATTCACTTCGTGAAAGCGGCTATCCGAATGACCATTGTATTACGCCCCGAAGAATGAAATTTTTGTTTGCTTATAGATCGGATGTAGAAGGGGGAAATGATATTCCTAAAGAAATTGTTCAGATGAATGTATTTGGTTTCTTTAATTTGATAATCAGTGGAATTGTTTTATTGTGTAGCAGAGAAAAATTTGACGGGGCAATTAGTGGGATTTATGCTGAGATTGACACAGTAATTGTATTTATAGTAATGATAACGCTAATGGTCAAAGCAGAAAAAATTGCTTTTAAAAATAGATATAAAAAATTGAATCGCTATAATTGGAAATATTTTATGAATGGATTTAAGTTGAACCAAACTCCTACAGAATTAGGAAAGTGCAGAATTATATCGATAAATAGGAAAAGAGGAGATAAATATGTGACAGTTGAAATACTGTCTTCAGGAAAGATTTTAGAAAATATATTATTTTGCGGAAAATTGAATATAAGAGAAACATATATGTTATATGAAATTTGTCGTTTAAAATATGTTGACCATGTTCCTCTGCAAAATGTGCATACGCCAATACAGAATTGTATAATCATCGGAGGAAAAACAATAAGGCAACATGAATAGTTGATTTTGTGATCTTATTTAACATCATATTTAAATATTATTTGGGGAAGGTGCTTTAAAATGATAAGGTTGACACCTCCCCTTTTTATATTCAAAATGGGGAAAGGGAGAATCTGTTGACGATTATAAGTCAAAGTGACAGACTGTCAGTAAAAAGGGAAAATCAAAGGTCATAGTTATGATTTCTGATAGTGTTAAGAGTTTACTGGGTAAAGAAAGCATAGGAAATTAATAAAAATTATTTAAGTTTTGAAGGGGTATATTAAGGAGACTAAAATGTTATGGATTTCAATGTTTTTCCAATTTGCTGGAATTTATGTAGGGATAAGATGTCACATAGATGTTTTAGCTATGTTTATGTGGCTTTCTGGATTTACATTAATGTTTATGTATCAAGGTGAAGATTGGAATAATATAATAATGATACTACGGCATCGAGGTTATCCAGCTGAGAGATGCATAACACCTAAAAATTTAAGATTTTTATATGTTTATAGAAAAGATGTAGAAGGAGGGAATGGCATCCCCAAAGAGATCGTACAAAAGAACGTATTTGGTTTTTATAATATTATTATAAGCGGTATTGTGTTTTTGTGTGCGGGGGATAGGTATGACGGAATTATAAGCGGGACGTATTTCGGTATAGATCTGGTAGTAATAATTATAGTTATGGTAACATTGTCAGTTAAATCAACACTTGTTGCTTTTAATAATCGATTTAAAAGGTTAAATAGGCATAACTGGAAATATTTTTTTTGTAGTACGAGTAGACTGATATCACCTGAAAAGTACGGAGAATGCAAAATTACATCAATAAAAGTAAAAGGAAAGAGAAAATATGTTACGGTTGAAATGTTGTCTACTGGAGAGATATTAAAGAATATACTTTTCTATAGTAAGTTGTATGAAGGACAGAACTATATGGTATATGAAATATGCCATTTGAAATATGTTGATCAAATTCCTGTTAAAAAGGTTCAAAAAATTATTCCTAATTCTAAGGTTATTGGAGGAAAAACAATCAGGGAGCAGAAGTAAATTTCTTGGTTAGGTTAGTAACAGATACATAAAAAGTATTGCCATTTATAAAAAAGCCCGTTACGGGGTTCTTTTACAAAAAGGTGATAGAATAACATTCAAGGGAGGTAGCTAACCATGTTGTTTGAGTTTTTATACATAATTTTCCTGATAATAGGGATGTGGTTAAGTGTGAAATACAAATCAGCCTCTCTTTTTTCGGCTGTATCTATATGGCATATGACGACGATATGGATGGATGCAAAAACTAGGACTGGGACTGTCATAATGTCTCTTCGCGGCAGTGGGTATCCGGATGACAAATGTATTACACCTAAAAAGTTGAAATTTCTGTTTGAATACAGAGAAGATGTGGAAGGCGGCTATAATATTCCCAAAGAGATTGCACAGATAAATATATTTGGTTTTTATAATTTAATAGTTAGCGCAATCGTTTTGGTATTCACATGGGGAAAATTAGACGGAGGAATTAGTTTTATATATGCTGAAGTTGATATAGCCATTGTATGGAGTGTAATGATATTATTAAGATTCAAAGCAGTGAAGGTGGCCTTTGATGGTAAATACAAAAAAATGAACAGGTATAATTGGAAGTATGTTTTGGATGATCCTAAACAAGAATTGGAACTGAAAATAATTGGAGAATGTAAGGTTGCAGCAGTAAAAAGAAAAGGAAGAAGAAAGTATGTAACAATTGAAATGTTATCTACTGGAGAAAAGGTTGAGAATATACTTTTTTGCGGGACATTATATAAAGGCATGACCTATATGTTATACGAAATCTGCCACCTAAAGTATGTTGACCATATTCCACCTAAAAAAGTGCGTAAGCCAATAGAAAACTGCAAGGTCATTGGAGGAAAAACAATCCGACAGAAAAAATAATTGGGCAATATTATAGATATTCTAAAGAAGAGACGAGGTAATGGTTTGGTATATGAAGCGCTTGACCATCATAAGCCAGAGTGGTAGTCTGCCAGTAATAATGTTTTGTATTGAAATTCAGATTCTGGTAGAGGTGGGTTCGCTTGTAAGTGAACAGTTGGAGGAAAAGATAATGGGTTATGTAATAATTCTCTTATTTATTGATATGCTTTTTGAAGGGGAACCTGATTTTATTCAAGTTTCTATGTTTTTGCGTATTTTTATATTTGTTTGCCTTTGGCTAGCTAAACCGTCTAAATTCACAACTTTTCAGCACGTTCTTCGGCAAAAGGGATATCCTTCTGACCATTGTATCACACCTCGGAAATTAAACTTCCTGTTTGCTTATAGAAAAGCGCTAGAAGGTGGAAACGATATTCCAAAAGAAATCGTAGACAAGAATATATTTGGATTTTACAATGTGATCTTTAGTGCTGTTGTGTTGCTAGGCATAGGGAAAAGATTTGGGGAAACGATAGTCTTAGCTTATTTTTGGATAGATGCCTTAGTCATATTGATTGTGATGACAGTATTATCGATAAAGGCAGAATATGTTGCTTTTATAAATCAGTTTAAAAAATTAAACCGTTATAACTGGAAATATTTTTCCAAGAATGTTTTTGATCATCCACTTGCTGAGAAGTTGGGGGAATGCACGCTGTTGTCAGTAAGAAGGGAAGGAAAACGAAAATATGTATCAATTCAAATGTTATCTACAGAGGTAATTTATGAGAATATACTTTTTTGTGCAGAAGTTCAAAAAGAGAAAAAATATATGCTGTATGAGAAGTGCCACTTAAAGTATGTTGATCAGATTCCGCTTCCTAAAGTTCATGGATTAAATGAAAACTGCAAGATCATCGGAGGAAAAACAATCCGACAGAAAAAATAAAGGGAAGATGCTAAAGTTTACAGGGGTATCTTCCTTTTTCATACCCAAAATAAGGAGAAGTCAGTGAAGTTATTGGAAAGAAGCTGAGAAAGTATAAAACTTGGCAGCCACAGTAGAAAAAACGCTTTGTATTATATAGCCGAAAGGCTATAATGGTCTTATACGATAGAGAGGTAAATTTCTAAAGGAGGAAAAAGGAAATGGGTGAGATTTTTCTGGCAGATCCGCAAAGCAGCGATGTGAAGATCGGAAGGCTTTTGGAAAAATTTGAAGCGAAAGTAAAAGTATACCCTCCGGGGACTTGTCCGCTGACGGTGCAGCTTGCGCTTCTTACTGCGTCTAAGAACCAGACCTGTGGCAAATGTGTTCCCTGCCGGGACGGACTTCCGCAGCTGGAAACGCTGCTGAAGAGTATTCTGGAAGGGGATGCTACGATGGATACTCTGGAGCATATGAAGAGGCTGGCGGTCATGATTCGTGATACCGCTGACTGTGCGATCGGGTATCAGACAGCAATTGAACTTCTTCAGGGGCTTCAGACATTTGGCGAGGAGTACGAAAGCCATATTAAAAAGAAAGAGTGTCCGGGGGAAATGGGGCAGAAGGTGCCGTGCATTAACTTGTGTCCGGCCCATGTGGATATTCCGGCCTATATTGCGCTCGTTGGGGAAGAGGATTACAGAGGAGCGGTCAATATGGTCAGAAAGGATAATCCGTTTCCCACGGCATGTGCTATGGTATGCGAACATCCATGTGAGGAGAGGTGCCGCAGAAATCTGATCGATTCGGCGGTAAACATAAGGGGATTGAAAAAATATGCAGTAGACCAGGTTGCGGCAGATCAGGTAGCGGTTTCGAAGGGAAACAGGCCGACGGGGAAGAAAGTAGCTGTGATCGGCGGAGGTCCTGCCGGAATGACGGCAGCGTATTTCCTTGGGCTTATGGGACATAAGGTGACGGTGTACGAAAGGCAGAAAGCATTGGGGGGAATGCTCAGATATGGAATTCCCAATTATCGTCTGCCAAAGGAACAGCTGGACGAAGATATCCGGGCAATCTTATCTGCCGGGGATATAGAAGTGAAATATGAGACCAATATCACGACGGAAGCAGAAATCAGAGAGATACATAAGGAATATGATGCCATGTTTGTGGCTATCGGTGCGCAGAATGGGAAAAAACTGCGGCTTGAGGGCAGCGATGCGGGGAATGTAGAGTCGGCAGTGGAGATGCTTGACCGGATCGGCAATGGTATCATACCGGATTATATTGGCAAAAATGTAGTTGTCATCGGCGGGGGTAATGTAGCCATGGATGCAGCAAGAAGCGCAGTGCGCTGTAATGCGGAGGATGTCCGGATTGTCTACCGCAGGAGGCAGGAGGATATGACAGCGCTTGATACGGAAATTGAGTCAGCCGTCATGGAAGGAATCGAACTGCTTACGTTAAAGGCGCCGAAATCGATTGAGAAGGCTTCAGATGGCAATTGTGCTGCTTTGATTGTAAAGCCGCAGATGATCGGCCCGTACGACAGAGCCGGGCGTCCGAGTCCGGTGGATGCGAACAAGGAGCCGGAGAGGATTCCCTGTGAGGTCATCCTGATTGCGGTTGGGCAGGATATTGTAAGCCGACCGTTCGAGGAATTTGGCATGGAGGCGGAAAGAGGAATCTTTAAAGCAGGGTTGAATACTGCGGCAGAGAATCTGCCGGGCGTCTTTACCGGAGGAGACTGTGCAACCGGTCCGTCCACTGCAATCCGGGCTATTGCCGCAGGAAAAGTGGCGGCTCATAATATTGACGAGTATCTGGGATATCATCATAAGCTGAACTGTGAAGCCAGAGCTCCGCAGCCGAAGGAAAATAACAGAATTCCGACGGGGCGCGCAACGATAACAGAACGTCCGGCCTATATCCGGAAACATGATTTTGAACATGTGGAGAATCCATATACATACGAAGAAGCAATGCAGGAGGCAGGCAGGTGTCTGCGCTGTGATCATTTCGGGTGCGGTGTTTTGAAAGGGGGCAGAGACGAATGATTCATATAGTCATAGACAATATTCCGATGGAGGTGCAGGAAGGGACGACGATTCTGGAGGCAGCGAGATCTGCCGGGATCAGAATTCCGACGTTGTGTTACTTAAAGGAGGTAAACGAGATCGGTTCCTGCCGTCTGTGTGTCGTAGAGGTCGAGGGGATGGATAAGCTGCCGACTGCCTGCAACACGCTGGCCAAAGAGGGAATGAACGTGCAGACGATGAGTGAGCGGGTTATCGAATCCCGTAAGATGATATTGGACCTTCTGCTTTCCAATCACCACAGATGCTGCTTTTACTGCCCGCAGAACGGGGACTGTGAACTTCAGAATATCTGTTATGAATATGGGGTTGAGGAGACCTCTTATCTGGGAACCCGCAAGAAGATTGAGCGGCCGGATAAGGACAGCCATCCATTTTTAAGCTACCGGCCGGAACTTTGTATTCACTGCCAGCGATGTGTCAATACCTGCGCAAAGATGACCGGAAGGCAGGCGATTACACTCGGCAAGACGGGGATGTTTAATATTATTGAGGCTCCCTTTGGAGAGGACTGGGAAGAAAGCCTCTGTGAATCCTGCGGCAACTGTGCACAGGCATGTCCGACAGGAGCAATCACGGAGAAGCGGAGAAGCAAATACAGAACCTGGGAAGTGGAGCGTGTCAGGACGACCTGTCCGCACTGTGCGACAGGATGTCAGATGGACCTGATACTCAAAGGAGGAAAGATTGTGGATGTGGAGGGCGCCGACGGGCCATCCAATCATGGGCTGCTCTGCGTCAAGGGAAGAAGTGCGTCGTTTGATTTTATAGACGTGCCGGAGAGAATCCGCTATCCGCTCATAAAGAATCAAGAGACAGGTGAATTTGAGGAGGCTACATGGGAGGAAGCACTTGACCGTGTGGCGTTGGGATTCACAGAAATCAAGCGTAATTTCGGAGGAGAGGCACTGGCTGGTTTTGCGTGTTCCCGTTCGACCAATGAAGATGTCTATATGCTTCAGAAGATGGTCCGGACGGCGTTTCAAAGCAACAACACGGATAACTGTGCCCGTGTTTGACATGCTCCTACTGTTGCCGGGCTGGCAACCACATTAGGTTCAGGAGCTATGACAAACACGATTTACGATATCACGCATGATTCTGAGGTGATTATGCTGGTAGGTTCGAATCCGGAACATGCGCATCCGGTTCTCGGCATGCAGATCAGACAGGCAGTGGCCCGGGGGACGAAACTGATTGTCGTGGACCCGCGGGAAATTGATCTGGCAAAGAAAGCAGATATCCATCTGAAACTAAGACCGGGTACGAACGTCGCGTTTGCGAATGGAATGATGAACATCTTTATCGAGGAAGGGCTTGTAGATGAGGAATTTATCCGGGAAAGAACGGAGAACTACGAGGCAGTAAAGGAAGCGGTAAAAGAATATACGCTGCAGCGTGTGGCAGGAATCTGCGGGATTGATCCGGATCTTCTGCGGGAGGCGGCAAGAATGTATGCCACAGCTAAGACGGCGCCTGTTTTATACTGTCTCGGTGTGACGGAACATCATACCGGAACCGAGGGCGTGATGTCCCTGTCGAATATGGCAATGATGGTTGGGAAAATCGGACGTCCCGGCTGCGGCGTGAATCCAATCCGCGGTCAGAATAACGTACAGGGAGCCTGCGATATGGGAGCGGCGCCCAATCAGTTCCCGGGATACCAGAATCTCATTACGCCGGGAGTCGTTGAAAAATTTGAGAAAGCATGGCATACTTCGCTGAATCCAAATGTCGGAGTTAAGGCGACGGAGTGCTTTCCGAAAATGCTCACCGGAGAGATCAGAGGACTCTTTATCTTCGGCGAGGATCCGGTCAGAACGGATGCAAATACACAGCACGTGATACATGCGTTAGAATCACTGGACTTTCTCGTGGTGGATGAGCTCTTCATGACGGAGACGGCAAAGCTTGCAGACGTCATCCTGCCGGGGCGGTCTTACGCAGAAAAAGAGGGTACATTTACCAATACAGAACGGAGAGTCCAGAGGGTAAGAAAAGCGGTAGAGATTGCAGGCGAGACCAGGCCGGATACCTGGATTTTTACAGAGATTATGAACCGCATGGGATATCCGCAGCCGCAGCTTACACCTGCAGAGATTATGGAGGAGATTGCTTCTGTCACTCCGTCTTATGGAGGCATCAGCCATGCCCGTCTGGACAGTGAGGAAGTGAATGGACAGGGACTGCAATGGCCTTGTCCGGAGGAAAGCCATCCGGGAACCCCGATTATGCATGTAGGGAAATTCGCGAGGGGGCTTGGGTATTTCCGTCCGGCACAATACAGGCAGTCTGTGGAAGTTCCGGATGAAGAGTACCCGATGATGATGATGACCGGGCGGATTCTTTATCAGTACAATGCATGTGCGATGACGGATAAGACAGAAGGAATTAACCGGATCTCAGGGGAATCCTTTATTGAGATAAACAGCGGTGATGCAGAAGAACTTGGAATTATGGACGGGGAGATGGTCACCGTCTCATCAAGAAGAGGTGAGATTTGTTCCAGGGCCAGTGTATCAGACAAGACAAGAAAAGGGGAGTGCTGGATGCCGTTCCACTATCTGGAAGGTTCAGCGAATCAGCTGACAAATGATTCATTGGACAGTATTTCAGGAACCCCGGAATATAAAGTATGTGCTGTAAAAGTTGAGAAGATGAATCAGTAAGTTCGCAGGGGATGCTGTATAACCGCAGTATCCCCTGTAAAAGTCAGGGGGAGTGACATGGAGATCCGTGAACAATGCAAAGAGAAGCGGCTGCTTAAGAGCGGGGAATATGTTTGTATCACAAGGGAAGGAAAGCGTACAGCCGGAGAAAGGTCTATGCTGGTGGAACATTCTCTTCGTATCTGTGTGCATGGAAAGATGATAACAAAATTATCCTGCAGTCCGCAGTATCTGCCGGAACTGATACTAGGTTATCTTTATACGGAGGGGATTGTTTCCTCGGTGGATGAGATAGAAAGCATTTCGTTAGACCGTGGTGGAAGTACTGCCGAGGTGATACTGAAAGATGGGGGTACGCTGCCGGAAAAGAGGACAGAAGAAAAGAGGAAGATGATTCCGGTGAGTCCGATGAATTGGAACGCAGAGTGGATTTTTCAGATGGCGGATCGCCTGGCGGATGGAATGCCTTTGCATAAAGAAACATGGGCGGTGCACAGCTGTTTTCTTGCAAAGAGGGATGAGATACTGTTTGGCTGTGAGGATATCGGAAGACACAATGCATTTGACAAAGTGGCAGGATATGCTCTGAGACACGAGGTTGACCTTGGGCAGTGTATTGTATATTCCAGCGGAAGGATTCCTGTGGACATGGCAGTAAAGGCGGTGATGGCGGGAGTTCCGGTGCTTGCCGCAAAGGCTGATCCGACAAAAGAGGCAGTGGATATGGCACAGAAATACGGCCTTACGCTGATCGGGGCTGCGAGGCAGGACAGCATGAGGGTGTATACGGATCGTTCTGCGAATTTATGATATGAAATCTGATTTCATGGTATAATAGATAACAAAGCGGACAGAAGAGAGGAAAAGATATGGGACTGACACATTTTGATGAGAATGGAAAGACTGTGATGGTGGATGTGACGGAAAAGGATGATACAGTGCGTGAGGCTGTGGCAAAGGGAAAAATCACAGTGAACCAGGACGTATATGACGCGATAGAGGCGGGAACTGTGAAAAAAGGAGACGTGTTATCTGTGGCGGCGACCGCAGGGATTATGGGGGCAAAACGTACCTTTGAACTGATCCCGATGTGCCATATCCTTCCGATTACCAGCTGTAAGATTACATTTGACAAAGATCCGGTGAAGCGGGAGATTCTATGTACCTGTACCGTAAAAGTAACGGGGAAGACAGGGGTGGAGATGGAGGCCCTCACAGGGGTAAGTACAGCGCTTCTGACGATCTATGATATGTGCAAAGCATTAGATAAATCGATGGAGATCGGGGAAATATATCTGCAGAAAAAGACGGGCGGAAAAAGCGGAATGGTATGGAATGAAAAATAGATCATGGAGGCTTGGAGCATGGAACCAAGGAAATGGAAGACAGCGGTTGTAACGCTGAGTGATAAGGGAGCAAAAGGGGAGCGTAAGGATGAGAGCGGACCTCTGATCTGTGAGATGCTTAAGGGCTGTAATTACCAGATTGCGGAGGAAGTGATTCTCCCGGATGACCAGGAGAAGATCGAGAGAGAGCTGATCCGGCTGAGTGATGAGGCGGGGATGGATCTGATTCTCACCACAGGCGGGACTGGGTTCGCACCAAGGGACCGGACCCCGGAAGCAACGCTGAATGTAGCAACAAGGAATGCGCCGGGGATTGCTGAGGCGATGCGTTTTGCTTCCTTTGGGATTACTCCGAAGGCGATGCTTAGCCGTGGGGCTTCGGTAATCCGAAATCAGACGCTGATCATCAACCTCCCGGGAAGTCCAAAAGCGGTGCGGGAGAACCTGGAGTTTATTCTTCCTGCGTTAGGGCATGGGCTTGGAATTCTGACAGGAACAGACGGGGAGTGCGGCCAGCCGGACAGGCAGGTTTAAAAGCTCCAAAGGCAGAGAGGAAGAGAACGATGAAAGATCAGTTTGGAAGATCGATTGACTATATCAGAATATCCGTCACAGACCGGTGTAATCTCCGGTGTACGTATTGCATGCCCGAAGAAGGTGTTGAGCAGATTTCCCATGAAGAGATACTGACCTATGATGAGATCGTCAGACTGTGCAGAATCTGCGCAGGAAAGGGAATTTCGAAAGTAAAGATTACCGGGGGTGAGCCGCTGGTGAGGCGAAGAATCTGGGAGCTTATAAAGGCGGTCAAAGCAGTGGATGGAATTGAGCAGGTGACGCTGACAACCAACGGTGTGCTTCTCAAAGAGCAGATGGCGGAACTTTCAGATGCCGGAATATCAGCGGTGAACATCAGTATGGACACACTGGACCCTGTCATGTATGAAAAGATTGCAAGGAGAGATGAACTGGCAAATGCGCTTGCCGGAATGGAAGAAGCTCTGAAGTATCCTGAAATCCGGGTGAAGATCAACTGTGTTCCGCTTGCCGGAGTCAATGATGAGCAGTGGATACCGATTGCAGGGCTTGCCAGGGAGAGGCCTCTGGATGTCCGCTTTATAGAGATGATGCCGATCGGACAGGGAAAGAAGTATGTCGGAAAGATGCAGGATGAGATACTGAAACGCCTGGAAGAAGTATATGGAAAGGCACAGATGACCGAGGGGAATTTTGGAAATGGACCGAGTGTATATGCACAGTTTCCGGGATTTTGCGGAAAAGTCGGATTCATCAGCGCACTGTCGCATAAATTTTGCGGGGAGTGCAACCGTGTCAGGCTGACTGCAGAAGGGTTCCTGAAATCATGCCTTCAGTATGACCGGGGGGCTGATTTAAGAGAGATGTTAAGGAGTCAGAAGACAGATGAGGAAATCGGTGAGGTGGTGGAACAGGTCATATACCGAAAACCACAGAGCCACCATTTTGAGGAGACGGATGGGGCGGAATTTGAGCAGAGGCAGATGTCAAGAATCGGAGGTTAGATCACATGGGAAAAGTAATTGCAGTTTGTACAAGTCCAGCGAAAGGGACACAGAAGAAGAATATCGGGAGCGGTGTTTTCATAGAGGATTTTGGGATTGAGGGGGATGCACATGCGGGGAAATGGCACCGTCAGGTGAGCCTTTTATCTTATGACAAAATCGAGGAATTCCGGGCAAGGGGTGCTGAAGTGGCAGACGGTGCATTTGGCGAGAACCTTGTTGTCGAGGGGATAGACTTTAAAACACTTCCGGCAGGAACCCGTTTTCAGTGCAACGATGTGGTGCTGGAGCTGACCCAGATCGGGAAAGAGTGCCACCATGGGTGCGAGATTTTTCAGAAGATGGGGGACTGTATTATGCCAAGGGAAGGGGTATTTACAAAAGTAATCAAAGGCGGAAGTATCAGTGCCGGAGACTGGATGGAAATCATAGATTAAGAAAAACCGGACAATAGAGCGGAAAAATCTGCTGTATTGTCCGATTCTTATTGCAGGCCGGGAATCTCAGGAAAGAGTTCCGGCTTTTTTCATGTCTGCCAGGATTTCAGCAATGTGCTGTGTGCTCTCAGCAATCACAACGCCTGCTTCACGGAGCGCCTGTTCTTTGCTGGCGGCGCTTCCGGTGCCGTCAGCTGATACAATAGCGCCTGCATGCCCCATGCTGCGGCCTTTTGGTGCGTTTTTGCCGGCAATGAGAGCGATCACTGGTTTGGTCACATGTTTTTTGATATAGTCTGCGGCAAGTTCCTCTTCAATTCCGCCGATTTCACCGATCATAACAATGGCTTCTGTATCAGGATCTGCCTGGAAATCCGGCAGCAGGTCTGCGAAAGCCGACCCCGGAATCATATCTCCGCCGATTCCGATGCAGGTAGACTGTCCGATGCCATTCGATGTCAGCATGTGTACGGTCTCATAGCAGTTGGTTGCACTGCGGCTCATGATGCCCACATGGCCGGGGGAAAATATTTTATGAGCCATAAATCCTGCTTTGCTCTTCCCGGGTGAGATCACACCGAAGGAATTGGGGCCAAAAAGACGTACGCCCTTCGCTCTGGCAAGATGATAACAGTACATCATATCCTGCACAGGAACGTGTTCTGCGATCGTAAAGATGTGCGGGATTTCAGCGTCCAGTGCTTCTTTCACTGAATCCGCCATGAACCTGGCAGGGACAAAGATCACAGTGGCGTTGGCGCCGGTTGCCTCGCGTGCTTCCCGGACTGTATTGAATACGGGAACGCCACAGGCTTCCTGCCCGCCCTTCATGGGAGTAACGCCTGCAACAACGTTTGTGCCATATTCGAGCATCTGCCTGGTGTGGAAGGTACCTTCACGGCCTGTAATTCCCTGAACAATTAACTTTGTGTTTTCATCAATTAAAATACTCATAGTCTATCCCTCCTGTCCGCCAATGCTCTGACACTTTCCCTGAGTCCTGGTACAGATACGATATCTCCGGGAAGCGATTCAATAATGGAGAGGCCAGCCTCTTTGTTGGTTCCTTCCATTCGGAGGATCACTGTTTTACCGTCGTCCGGCATGGCTTCAAACATCAGTTTTACGCCAAGGGCAACTTCATCACATCTTGTAATTCCGCCAAAGATATTGATCAGAACTGCTTTGACGCCAGGGGTGGAGAACATAATCCGCATCGCTTCTTTGATTCTTTCTGCGGTAGCGCCGCCGCCTAGGTCAAGAGCGGCAGCCACTTTCATGTCCTCCTTGCTGATCAGGTCTATACAGCTCATGAGCATACCGGAACCATTGGAAACTACGGCGATGCTCCCGCCTTCTTCTACCGGAATGTAGAGGAAATCAAAGGCGCGGGCTTCGCGGACCAGAGGATTCTCCTGGAGGCCGTCCCGAAGTGCGAGAATATCTGCGTGCCGGTAAAGAGAACTGTCATCAATCTCACCCTTGCCGTCAAGTGCGGTGAAATTCCCGGCAGAATCCAGTATAAGCGGGTTGATTTCAAGAAGCATACAGTCATACTGGCAGAAGGCACGGTAAAGCTGGTCAAGAAGCTGCGCAAAAGCTTTCTGAAGATTCAGATCCATGCCGGTTTTGGATAACAGGTAGGTGGCAGTGTATGAATGCAGCCCCATCAGTGGCTGGATCGTTACTTTCTGAATGGCATCCGGATGATTTTTCGCTGTCTCTTCGATCTCCATGCCCCCTTCTGAGGAGAAGATGATGACGGGGCATTTGGATACCCGGTCCATCAGAATGGAGAGATAGAGTTCCTGGCAGGTATCCTGGGCTTTTTCTACAATCAGAAGCTGATGCACTTTATAGCCACGCAGTGTGGAACCAAGAAGATTCTGGCAGTGCATGGCAGCCTCATCTGGTGTATCTGCGAATTTAATGCCTCCGGCTTTCCCGCGCCCGCCAATCGGAACCTGGGCTTTTACTACGACCGGGTAAGATAAACCAGCGTTTGTGATGGTTTCTTCTATATTCTCAGGATTGTCGATCACACAGCCGGGCATGGTCGGTATCTTGAACTGTTCAAACAGATCTTTTACTGCATATTCTAATAGTTTCAATGCATATCACCCCCAGATCTCATCATCGCCAGGCATTGTGCTGCCCGGACGGATATCAGCAATACGGCTGACGTTAAACAGGTGTTTATAACTTAAGTTCTCGCTGATTGAATTGTTGCCCCAGCTGCCGCACCCAAGCGTGGTGGTGGCAGACAGGCTGTTAAAGAAACTGCCTCCGTTGCTGGTGGAACAGATCTGATTCAGAAGAAAACGGGATACCGGCAGAATATTGGCCGCATATTCGATTTTCTCCCTGTCGTGGGAATGGATGCAGACGCTGTGGCCTTTCCCCTCTACGTTCAAGTTGGCGTTGGCAATCTCTACCGCTTCTTCCCAGGAACTGTAAGCATAAGCGGTGATTACCGGGCACATCTTTTCCTTGGATAAATCATCAGCGTCACCATATGCAGGAGCTTTGATCAGCAGTACGCGGGTCTGTTTCCCGACTGCGATTCCGGCAGCGGCAGCGACTGCGGCGGCAGACTGCCCGACGAGGTTTTTGTTCATTACACCGGATGGGAACATGGCGTCACGCAGCCGGTTGATCTCTTCCGGATCGTCCACGTAGCAGACACCGTTTTTCACGAACTCGGCGATGATTTCATCATAATGATCCTGTGGAATGATTGCGGTCTGTTCTCCGGAGCAGATAATGCCGTTGTCAAATTCCCTGCCGGCAATGATCATAGGAACGGCCTGGGATGGATCGGCATCTTCTCCGATCAGACACTGCACGTTACCCGCACCTACGCCAAAGGCTGGTTTCCCGGATGCGTAGGCTGCCCGGACCATGCCCATGCCTCCGGTGGAGATACAGACATCACAGGATTTCATAACGAGAGATGAGAGTTCTACGGTAGGTTCCGGGATGACCTGAATGAGATGCTCTGGCGCCCCAAGGGTTCTGAGGTTTTCATTGATCAGCTCCACGGTCTTAGTGCTGCAGCCTTTGGAGCGGGGATGCGGGCAGATGATGATGGCGTTCCTTCCCTTTAAGGCGAACATTGCGTTGCACATCGGTGTGACGATTGGATTGGTGGTAGGGGTGATTGCCCCGACCAC
>URQQ01000029.1 GCA_900549995.1 uncultured Lachnospiraceae bacterium
TACACAATGGATGGAATTCCTGAAAGAGTCTCTGTCGTTATTCTGATCACATTTACAAATTTATTTCCCCGCTTTGCGTATTCTACAAGGAATATCGCCGAAAAAATACCAAGCGGTACCGCAATAACCAGCGACAGCAGTGTCATAATAAGGGTATTGATAAGTGCCGGCATCAGAGATGCATTTTCGGAAGTATATTCAAGTGAAAATAAACCTGGTTTCAGATATGGTATTCCATTTACCAAAATGTATATAATCAGAAACAGCAGTACTGCAAAGGTAATCAATGCAGAAATCATTACCAAAAGCATTGCCAGGAAAGATCCCGGAGTCCGCATATATCCCTTAAGTTTTTGTCTGGCCGTCTGTCTGTTTACGCCCTTTTTCATCATTTCCGTTGTTTTGACGCTACTCATGTGCAGACCTCCCGTTCAGCAGTGAAACGCACAGATTGATCAGAAGGATAAATACAAACAATACAACTGCTGTTCCAATCAATGCTTCTCTGTGTAAATCTGTCGCATATCCCATTTCCAATACAATGTTGGATGTCATGGTGCGGACTCCTTTTAAAATTCCGGCCGGCAT
This sequence comes from uncultured Lachnospiraceae bacterium, assembly GCA_900549995.1. GTDB lineage: Bacteria > Bacillota > Clostridia > Lachnospirales > Lachnospiraceae > UMGS1251. The sequence continues at coordinate 589 of URQQ01000029.1, forward strand.
TCTTGCCTGATTGCCGGCTACCATGATGACCGCCATCGTCTCTCCGATCGCCCGGCCGATTCCGAGCACAATTCCTGCCACAATTCCGGATTTTGCAGCCGGAAGAATCACAGCGAAAATGCTTCTCTCATGTGTCGCTCCAAGAGCGAGTGAGCCTTCATAATAGAATTCAGGAACTGACCGGATTGCAGATTCGGATACTCCGATAATCGTCGGCAGAATCATCATTCCAAGGATGATGGACGCCGTCAGCATACTGCTTCCATTTCCCCCGAAATTTTCTCTGATAAAGGGCACAAGTACTACAAGCCCAAAAAATCCGTATACCACCGACGGAATACCAGCCAGCAGTTCCGTCGCTGCTTTCAGAAACGGATAGATTTTTTTCGGACAGTATTTTGCCATAAATACAGAGGTCAGAATTCCAATCGGCACTCCGATCACAATCGCCCCGGCAGTCACGTAGATGCTTCCCATAATCATAGGAAGGATACCATACAGATTATTTCCCGGCCTCCAGATCTTTCCGAGCAGGAATTTGCCAAATCCTATTTCTTTCATCGCAGGAAGGCCATTTGCAAAAAGAAAGACACAAATGAGAGCTACCGCCAGCACTGACGCACAGGCGGCAATTAAGAAGACTCCCTGCATGAACTTCTCTTTCCATGCTTTTTTCATATTATTCTGCTACCTCATCCCATGTAATTGTCTCACCTGTGTAGATTGATTTTACCTGGTCACTTGTAAGATCATCTGCTGTATTGTCTTTGTTTACGACAACCGCGATACCATCTGTTGCGATGACCGTGCTCTTAACACCTTCTGCTGTTTCTGAATCTTTCAGCTCTCTGGATGCCATACCGATGTCGCAGATTCCATCTATCGTAGAGGTCACACCAGTCGTTGAATCACTCTGCTGAATCTCAATCTCGGCACCTGTATTGATTTTTAAATATGCCTCTTTTAATTTCTCCATCACCGGCGTTACAGAAGAGGAACCTGCAAGTGTGATTTTCCCAGACGGCTTGCTCCCCGCATACGCCTGTGTATTTTCAATGGGAATATAGTGATTGTCAGCGACAACCTGCTGTCCTTCTGTACTCATAATAAAATCAATAAAATCCTGCGCCACATCACTCAGACCATCTTTCGTTACTATGTTAAAAGGTCTCTGGATCTTATAGGATCCATCCTTAATAGCATCGGCAGTCTCCTCTGCACCGTCAATCTTCACCGCTTTCACACTGTCGTCCAGTGATCCAAGAGAAATGTATCCAATCGCATACTCGTTTTCCGCTACCGTAGACATCATAACAGACGTACTGTTCGTGATATTCGCCTCTTCCGTCGTCATATCCACCTTCTCGCCATTTAGCTCCTCCTGGACACCAAATAATTCAATAAACGCACCCCTTGTTCCAGAACCATCCTCCCTGGAAACTACTGTTATATCATTCGATGGGTCAAATGCACCCTTGCCACCCTCAGAATCCGATTTACCACATCCAGCTGCAAGTCCCGCTGTCATCGCTACTACTGAAAAAACTGCAATAAACTTTTTCATTTTCATCTTCATATCTCCTTTAACATTCAGTCTCTTTTACTTTTCTTTTGCTTTACATTTGTTATCATAACCCACCTATGTAAAATCTAAAATCAGCCGAATGTTAAATTTGTGTAAAATGTAGTTGGGGACGTAATCCTCCTGAATAGGATTACGTCCCCAACTACGATTCAACCTGTCCCCAATTGACTTTTAACCTGTCCCTTTTCGAATTTCACCAAGAAGCTGATCCATCTGTATCCCAAGTCTGGCGCAGGTTTTCAGCTTTTTCTGGAGTTCGGCGTTGTCTTTATTTTCGCTTTTGTATATCTTATTGTGATCGAGTCTGGCCCACAGGTGCATCACCTGTGTCCGAAACTGTACTTCCGTCTTCCGGTACACGGTTCCATCCTGTGTGTTTACCGGAACTTTTATAATAAGGTGCAGGCTTCGGTAACCACTTTTTTTCGGTTTCTTTATGAAGTCCTTTTCTTTGATTACCTGAACATCCTCTTGCTGTCTGAGTTGTTCCTCCAATTGGTACAAATCTTCCATATAGGCGCAGACACATCGGACCCCTGCAATATCATTCAATTTTTTGACAGCCGTATCAAGATCCTTTTTATATCTTTTTCGTTTCAGCTTTTTTTCAATACTTTCTGATGTCTTAATACGATAAGCCAGTTCATCTGCAATTTTTCTCCCCTGGCTTTCTTCGGCCTGCGTGATGATCTTTTGAAGCAGCTCAACAGTTTTTAACGCTGCCGCCTCGTATTCCAAAGCCAGGCTGGTTCCTTCTATTTTTATCATATACCCTTCCTTTTTCACCTTCCCGTGTACTGACCAAGCGCTGTTTTCCATGTGTTCTGGCTGCCAAAGTATTGTAAATGCTGTAATACACAGGCTTTATTCATTATATTAACTCTGTGTAAAATACAAAATCAGCCGCGTGTTAAATATATGTAAAGATACCAGGGATAAAAATCTTACAGTCTTTTTTCAAAATTTCCGACAACACTGCATCCTTCATTAAAAATCATAAACGCATTTGGATCAATACTATGTACAATTCTCTTAATCTGATCCTGTTCATACTTTGAAATCATAACGAGCAGAATATAGGATGTCTCATTTGTGTAGGCTCCCTCTCCATCCCAGTTCGTCACGCCGCGCCCGGTCTCCTCCATGATTGCCCTGGAGATACCCTGCTTCTTTGTAAAGATCATGACACTCATATTGATATTCTGTATATGCGCCCGGTCACATGCCAGCGCAAGCACGGTTGCATAGATGAGAGAATAAATGACAATCTCTATATCAAATAAAAATGCGCAGATTCCATAGACAAATACATTCATCATAATACTGATTTTTCCAACGCTGAAGCCGGGATATTTTTTCGTACACAGGATTCCGATAATGTCCTGCCCGCCTCCTGAACTCCCGCCTCTTAATACCATCCCCGTACCAGTCCCTGCAACCAGGCCTCCGATGATACATGCCGTCAGATAGTCTTCTATCACCGGTGTCTTCGGCACCGGAATCAGTGTCAGAAATACAGTCTGTATGATCACTGTGATGAGTGTTTTAACAAAAAACTGCCTTCCCATCTCTTTCCATGCCAGATATAAGAGCGGCACATTGATCAGAAAGTAAATAATACCAGCCAGATCAAACTGACCAAGGAACCCAAGATGCAGGTAACTGACCAGAAATGTCCTGATCAGCTGCGCAGTTCCCATAAATCCTCCGTTATAAAGTCCGAGCGGTGTGATAATCAGGTTCACCCCGGCTGCAAAAAGAAAACTGCCCCCGATTGCCCATCCCATCTGCAATAACACTTTTCGATTGTTCTTCTCTCCCATTTCATCCTCCGAATACATTTTCTCGGTCTTATTCTATCACCAATACTTGATTACTGCAATGAAATAAAGTACAAGTTTTTAGTATATACATCCTTCCTCCCAAAATACCAATACCCTCTTGCATGTGACCTCGCGTCATGAATTATACTATAAGCAAGGAGGTACAAAAATGGAGAAAAATAAAGCAATACCTGAAGGATACATGACCGTCGGCGAAGCCGCCAAAAAAATGGGCGTCACCGTCCGGACGTTACAGTACTATGATAAAAAAGGCCTGTTTCTTCCCTCTGCCGAGACACCAGGAGGCCGCAGGCTTTACACCGACAAAGATATCATAAAGCTTCATCAGATTTTATCAATGAAGCACCTGGGATTTTCATTAGATGAGATCAAAACCAACCTGGCTTCTCTTGACACCCCCGCAGACGTCGGGGAAGCACTCGATAAACAGGCCACTGCCGTACGCGAAAAGATAGCCTCTCTTTCAGCCACATTAAAAGAGATTGAACTGTTGAAGACAGAAGTTCTACAGATGCCGCAGATGGATTTTAAAAAATACGCTGATATTATTGTAAATCTCCAGATGAAAAATGAATTTTACTGGCTGATCAAACACTTCGATGATGATACCCTCGATTATTGCCGAAGCCGTTTCAATATGGATAGTGCCCAGAAAATAATGAAAACATGCACCAGTCTTCTTAACGAAGCTAAACAGCTTGAACAAGAAGGTATTCTTCCGGAAAGCGAAAAGGGACTTTCATTTGCAAAATCATTCTGGGATATGGTGGTGGAATTTACAGGCGGTGACTTGAATATACTTCCAAAACTGATAGAGACAATTGCGCTTGATGCTCCCCATTCCGAGTGGAAAGAAAATCAGAAAATTGCCAATGCCTTTATTGAATCTTCCATAGAAGCCTACTTTGCAACTTTGAATTACGATCCGCTAAAGGAGGAAGAAAAATGAACCATGCCATACAGATTGACAATTTAGTAAAAAGCTACGGAAACAATACCGTATTAAATGGCATAAATTTCAATGTCAGAAAAGGAGAAATTTTTGCGCTGCTCGGTGTAAATGGCGCCGGGAAAACAACCTCACTGGAATGTATGGAGGGACTTAGAAAATACAACAGTGGAACTATCACGGTAAATGGCAGTATGGGAATCCAGCTCCAGTCCGCATCCCTTCCCGCCCATATCAGACCAATGGAGGCAGTCCGCTTATTTTCCAAATGGAATCAAACAGCAATCGACCACTCTATGCTGGAATCAATTGGAATCAATGAGCTTGCCGGCAAACAATACATGCAGCTTTCAACAGGTCAAAAAAGACGTCTGCATCTGGCTCTCTCTCTGGTCAGCGACCCGGATATTCTCTTCCTTGATGAACCGACTGCCGGACTTGACGTGGAAGGCAGGGTCTCCCTCCACAGCCAGATACGCAGACTGAAAGCGCAGGGAAAGACTATCATTTTAGCCAGCCATGACATGGCTGAAGTTGAGTCTCTATGCGACCGTATCGCAATACTAAATCACGGGAAAATCGTCTTTCTCGGCACTGTGGATGAACTGACTGCTGCCATTGGCAGACATTATATTCTCCATATAAAAACAATGCAGGGCGATGAAAGCTATGAATCTGATGATATTGGCGATACCCTTCTTTCCCTGCTTGAGGACTATAAACAGAAGGGGATTACTGTCCTGGATATTAAAATCGACAGCGGAACACTGGAACAGCATTTTATGGATCTTGCAAGGAGGTGCGGCGAATGAGTGCATTTTTATACGGAATCTTTTTACAATGGAAACTGGACATACGCAGCAAATCTCTTCTGATTACTTGTTACCTTGTGCCGCTATTGTTCTTTTTCATTATGGGAGGAATATTCTCATCTATCAACCCTGAATCAAAAAATACACTGATACAGTCCATGACTGTGATGGGAGTCTCGATGGGCGCGCTGATCGGCCTTCCTCCGTCACTTGTAGAGATCTATGGCGGAGAGATTAAAAAAATGTACAAAGCCAATGGGGTGCCGCTGTATCTTGGACTGGTATCTACTTTTTTATCAGCATTGATTCACCTGCTGATCATGTCCGCAATCATATATTTCACCGCGCCTCTGGCCTTTGATGCCGCTGTACCGGCAAATCTGCCATTGTATTTTGGTTCCCTCGTTCTGTTCACCGCAGTATCTTTAGGCATCGGATGCGCCCTCGGGCTGCTCCTGAAAAATCAGGCAAAACTTACTATGATTTCACAGTTGTTCTTCCTGCCATCCATCATGCTGTCAGGAATTATGTTTCCTGCAAGTTTACTTCCGCCGATCGGTGAAAATGCCGGGAAAATCTTCCCTGCCTCCTGGGGATACAGATTAATGTCAGATGACACTCTCCATCCCGGAAATCTGTGGCCGCTTCTTTTCATCCTACTGATTTCCTGTCTGGCCTGCGGCCTGGCATTAAAAAATCTACGCTCAGAGTGAACTATTGAAAGGAAGAATCCCCTGACTAGAATCTTTCTTTCGTATCTCAGAACAAAAAAAGATGCATTCCCCGCTTTTGCTCCATCCTGAAGCGGGGATTACATCTTTCACAATCTTACAATATTAATACATCTTCGCTGTCCTGCTCTCCATATGATTCTGCTTCATCCAGATCAACTTCCGGATGTTCCAGACAATGCTGAATTGCCTCATTCAGTGACAGCATCTTCTCGTCCAGGGCTGAAACCATTTCTGCACACTCCCGCAAGTCTCTGCTGATATACTCAGGTGCATTTCCTTCAAACTTATAGTAAATCTTATGTTCCAGACTCGCCCAGAAATCCATCGCAATGGTTCTGATCTGTATCTCTACTTTCGTATCTACCACACTGTCAGACAGAAAAATCGGCACTGACACCAGCATATGATAACTCTTATATCCGCTTACCTTGGGATTCTTAATATAATCCTTGATCGATAATACCTTCAAATCGCTCTGATTGCCGATCATCTCAGCCAGCTGGTAAATGTCCGATGTAAATGAGCAGATGAGCCTGACTCCCGCAATATCATTTACATACTTCACCATGTTCTCTATGGACGTCTCATATCCATATCTTTTTAATTTTTTGACAATACTTTCCGGTGACTTAATACGAGTCTTGATATGTTCTATCGGATTATACTGATGCACATGCTGAAATTCATCATTCAGAATATCAAGCTTCGTACCCACCTCTTTCAACGCTGCATTATACAGAAAAATCACCGTTTTCCAACTGTCAACGTCTTCATAATTTCTCACTGCTGTTTCCATAGTTACACCTCTTATCTTGTACGTGGAGAGCGGATTACCGTACAGCTACAGTATACCATATGAAACCCCTCATGTCATAAAATTCATCCTTTTTTAAGAAAGTATCGATACCGATTCAGCCATGCACGAAAAAGGAGAAGTAAGGCGGCGCAAGCTTGCTTGCAGAGCTTTACTTCTCCTTTTTCGTATACGGCGTTTCGCCGTACTGAGATGCCGCACAGCGGTATCGAAGCTGCTTGGCTGAATCCCTACGGCCATTCATTTTACAGATCCAGCTGCATGTCCCCAAACTTGATCCACTCTTTCTTTCTCATGAATTCTGATACCCCAAGCGTGATCAATGCCGGAAGCACGAACTGAATGACGATAATTTTCACAAGAACCATCGTTGCCGGCTCCGCAGCTGTCATTGTCTGCCACGTCATGATCTGCCCGACCAGTCCTGCGGTTCCCATACCGGATCCTGTCGCATTGCTCGTCATATGAAGGAGCATCGTACTGACAGGCCCAAGAACTGCACTGGATACAATCGCCGGAATCCAGATCGAAGGTTTCCTCACGATATTTGGCACCTGAAGCATCGAAGTCCCGATTCCCTGTGCAAGAAGCCCGCCGATTTTATTCTCACGGTAACTTGCCACCGCAAATCCAACCATATTACAGCAGCATCCAACCGTCGCCGCGCCTGCTGCCAGTCCGGATAAATTCAGGATAATCCCCAGTGCCGCCGAGCTGATCGGCAATGTCAGAATCATTCCCATCAAAACGGAGACGATAATTCCCATCAGAAATGGCTGTTGTTCCGTCCCCCAGTTAATGATGGAACCAAGCCATGTCATAAATCCTGAGATCGGAGGCCCAAGAACCAGTCCTGCTGCCGATCCCGCACATATGGTAACCAGCGGTGTCACCAAAATATCCACCTTTGTCCTGCCCGATACAAGCCGTCCAAGTTCAATTCCTATGTACGCCGCCAAAAAGGCTCCCAGCGGCTCACCAGGTCCCGCAAAAACGATGGTTCCCTCAGGGGAAAGAACCGTCCCCGCAAGCAGTTTACTCGCAAATGCTCCCACCATCCCGGCAGTTGCCGCCGAAACTACAACAAGATGGCTTACTTTAAATTTATATGCGACACCCACACCGATTCCGGCTCCGGTCAGTGCTGCCGCTACTTTGCCGATTGCATAAATCATATCCCCTGCACTGCCGCCGGCAAGCAGCCCAATCTGCTGAATAATCGTGCCAATAATCAGTGTCGCAAACAACCCCTGCGCCATACCGCTCAGCCCGTCAATAAAAATACGGTCCAACCATTTCTTCAACTTTTCCATATAACTTTTCTCCCATCACTCTCTGTAATTACAAGTGTCTTGTCATCTGAAAAAGCTTATCATAATCTCACTGTAAAATCAAGTAGCCTTTCTCTTTCAGCACCCGTTCCGCCAGATCAAGCACAGCTTCATCAGCCGCCTCAATCGTATGGTAATGAACATCCCCTGTGAGTTCCTTGAGAGGCTTTGTCGTATTGCTTCTGAGCTTCTCCAGAAATTCATCTACGTCTTTTCGGGACGAAATCAAAAGGTCCACAGAGATCTGGCCATATACTCCATGTTCAATCACGACATCCAAAACTCTGGCACCAGAATCTACAATTGTATACAGTTCATCCTGAATCTGGTCATCTGAGTGTTTTACAGCAATAATCCTTCTGCTTCTGTCTTTCCCATTTTCTTCTTCAAATAAAATGTATCCTTTATTTGTAGACAGAATATTCTTATTCGTCGCCCGGAGAAGCGCAATATCCTGGACAATCACCTGCCGGCTGACCGAAAGCTTCACAGAAAGTGCACTCCCGGACAGCGGCTCTTCACTCGTCTTCAAAAGCTCTGTAATTTTTCTCCTTCTCTGTTCTCCATCCATTTATTTACTGTCCTCCTGTGATACTACCGTAATCTGACACATTTCCATTGTTGTCAGGGCCGCTTCATGACTTTCGGGCGTAACCCCTGCACAGCATTCCTTATCTACTTCTATGTCCATCTCCGGAAAATTGGCTTTCAGAAGAAGTGCATTTGACACAACACAGATATCTGTGCACAGTCCGGCAAGTTCAAGTTCATCATAACCACGGTTTCTGACATATTCTACCAGTTCAATACTTCCAAATGTAGGCTTGTCAAACACTGTCTGCACGAAAGGTTTCAGCTCCCGGATGATTTCCCATCCCTCGCTCCCGCGGATGCAATGCGGTACCGGAAGTTTTTTTCCTTCCATTGTCTCCAGATAATTCTCCTCATGAGTATCCCTTGTGAACAGTACATCCAGTCCCTGCTGCATGTACTGTTCTACCTTCTTTACAACCCTGTCTACGATGTTTTGTGCTTCCTTTGTCCCAAGACTTCCCGACACAAAATCATTCTGCATATCAATCACGATTAACGCTCTTCTCATTATCCGACACCTCCTATAATGATAACATTATACTACACGACTGCTGATTTACAAGGTGAAGTTTATAAATCTGCGGATTGTAAATCTGAAAAGATGATGCTATAATCAAAACTAATTTCAGCCGTATCTGAGGTGGATATGACCATGCTTTCAGATACCTGGCAGGCTGCATTCAGAAAGGAAGAAATTATGTTCAGACTGTGGGGAAAAGAATTTAAAGACAATAAAATGCTGAGGGATACTGTCATCTGTGACGACACTGACGATACAAGAACACACAAAGTATTCCATGCTCTTGAGGAAGTCTGCTATCAGTTCGACCTGAGCAAACCAATCTGGCTTGACTCTACCATTGAAGAGTTCAAAAAACATGATAAAGCCCGTTTTACCCAGGATAATTTTGTAGATTCTATAGATTTCGATTATCTCGAAATCCATATCATTGAAGAATAAGTTTTATCTATGATGATCACCTGTCCCCAATCAGAAAAGACAGCCTGCACTTTACAGACTGTCTTTTTTCTATTCGTTTCGGATCGCAGCAAGCGGACTCAGTTTCATCGCACGGACCGCCGGGAAATATCCCGCTGCCATGCCGACAAATACGGCAAATATCAACGCTGCCAACGCAAGCCACGGCGGAATATGGGAGATATTTCCCTGAATCCCCATGGACTCACCGGCCCCTTTTGCGATCACATTGATCGCCACAGACATCCCAAGACTCAGGAGATTTCCGATTATCCCTCCCAGAAGCCCGATAAAAGCTGCCTCCATAAGGAACATCTGCTTGATATTTTTCAGGCTGCAGCCAAGCACCTTATAAACACCGATTTCTTTTGTCCTCTCGTAAATGGACATCATCATCGTATTCGCGATACCAATGGCGGCAACGAGCAGGGATACTGCACCGATTCCTCCAAGCACTGCCTGGATAATCGCCATCTGGCTCTTCATGCTCTCCATCATTTCCACATTGCTCTGTGTCTCAAATCCCATATTTCGGATTACATTTGCAACCTCATCTACATGTTTCATGTCATCCACTTTGACAAATGCTGATGAGTATGTGAAATAAGAATACGGTTTCCCCGATTTTGTTGTTGGCTGCCCCGGGATCGGACGGCTTCCATATTCCTTTTTCAGAGTCCGGATCAACGTATCCAGATCACAGTATACGGAATAGGAATGTGCATTATAGGAATCTATCGTTCCCTCAACCTCTCCGCAGGCACGGACAACATATTTCTTCGGTGCTGCCTTTGTCTGCCCTTCCCCGGAATTCTCCGTCTCTCCGAAATTTCCCTGCTGTCCCTGTGTCTCATAATACGCAGAAGAGTCAAGAATCAGAAAAGATGACTTCTTGGCCAGATCAACGTTTGGTATTTCTCCGGTATCCCAGTAACCTTTTCCGGTTGTCTTGTTATAGAAAAATGTTGGAATCATATTCCCGACAACAAGCTCCAGATTCGTACTGTTCACTTTCGGAAGGCTGCCCCCGCTTTTCAGCGGTATATCAAGCTGGACAAGCGCATCATGTTCCATTCCCTGCAGCTGAAAACTGGTCATATAATTTCCCTGGATCATAACACTGTCCAGTGTAAGCTGCGGTGAAGCAAATGTGACATTTTCTATCTTCTTAATTTTTTCAATCGTTTCGTCTGTAAGATACTTATCCGCCTCCCCGGAACTTGAGCCGGAAGAATACATCCCCATGGAGTCGGAAGTTTTCCCCCTTACCTGGATGGAAGTGATACCGCCGGACTGTTCCACCTGTTCATACACTGACTGCTGCAGACCAAGTCCCAGAGAAATCATGACTACAATCGAAGCCGTTCCGATAATGACCCCCAGCACAGTCAGGAATGTACGGAGTTTTCTTCGTTTCAGACTGCTGCTACTCATCCTCAGAAGGTCTATCAATTTCATCCGCCAATTCATCCTCCTCATCCTGTAATGCTTTCTTTTTCTTCTTTTTAAAGATCACAACTCCAACAATAATTCCTGCTGCCACAATGACTGCAATAACAACCGGTATCACCGGGAATTTCTTCTCTACAGGCATCTCCTGCATTGCAGACATATCTTCCTCGGGTGCCGCCTGAATAACCGGAAGTGTCAGTTCTTTTTCTACCGTTGAGATATTTCCGCCCTCATCCTCATATGTAACTGTCATTTTCACCTTATTATCCGGTGCAGTCTCTTTCTCACCTGTAATCATTCCATCGATGGATGCTGTCGCTCCAGATTCTATGTTACCGACAAACACATCTTTTGCCTTGACTCCTTCACCTGAGAATTTTGCTTTCACATTGTAAAGCTTCGTTCTTCCCAGATTATAAATGCTGCAGGTTACATTTCCTTCTTCGCCGACTGTAATTGCCTCCGGATTGATTTCAAATTCGCTGAATTCAAATCTGGCTGCCTGCTTTACCGGAACCGATACGGTAGATGCACCTTCGTACTGAGTCGCATCCCCATCTTCATATTTCATTGTCAGCGCTACACTGTATGGTTTCTGCACAAGATCGGCTCTTGCATTGAGTTCGATCGCGATATCTCTTGTCTCTCCTGCCGGGATTTTATCCAGAAAGATGGAGCTGGCTCCCGATGCCGGAAGGAATGCCGGCGCCGCCGTATCGGCATCTTTTCCATCGGTTGGTGCCTGCAGGTCAAAAAGAAGATTGGAAACAGCCGTTTTTTTCGAAGTATTCTGCACATGAATTACGAGCCTGAAATTACTTCCTGCTGTGACTTCCTGCGGATCTGTCGTAAAACCGGATACGATCACCCTCGGTACAGATGCATTGTCAGTTTTTCCGCCGTTGGAAGTGATTTCCCCGTTGGAGATACCGCCTCCAAAATCTTCCATACCGGAGTAGCCGCCGCCTTCATCTCCTGGTTCTTCAGCTGGCGCCTCGTTCGGGTCCGGTTCAGGCTCTTTCACCTGAAAATAAATTTCGCCTTTCGCTTCCAGCCCCTCATCAGATACTACATTAAATACCGTATTATACCATGCAGGCGCTGCATCCGTTCTGGCTGTTACTGTATATGGCTCAATGGCTGCTGTCTCTCCAGCTTTCAGCGAATCTATCCTCTTTGCATAACCATCGCTTTGCATTTCAATATCAAACGGCCACTGTTGTACATCCGTATTTAAAGCCGGAGTAATTACTATATTAGTGAGATCGACATTTCCGGTATTCGTAATCATGAATTGTATGTCTTCTCTCCTCTGACCATTTACAAACTCATAAACCTGGGAATTGTCAGTTGTCACCTGGACACTCTTTACTTCTTTTACAGGCTTCTGGTCATCGTTATTCTCTTCTGTTTCATTTTCTGAGCCTTTTTTTCCGATACCTCCTATGGGATTTCCGCTGTCTCCCTCAGCTCTTACTCCCCCCGGCACTGCCACCGCCGCCGCAAGCACCAGACTAAATAATACTGCCGCCCATCTTTTACTCCTTCTCATGTTCTGTCTCCTCTCTGTTCTTCCTTTTATCTTCAATTTTAACAATATTTCCATCGATAATATGGAATATCCTGTCGGCATAAGACGCCAGATGGTCATCGTGTGTAACCATCACAAGTGTTTTCCTCTGCTCCCTTACAATCTTCTGCATCAGTTCCATAACCTCTTTGGATGTATGGGAATCCAGATTTCCGGTTGGTTCATCGGCGAATATAATTTTGGGGTCAACGACAAGTGCTCTCGCAACACCGACCCTTTGCTGCTGTCCGCCGGACATCTGGTTTGGCATATGTTTTTTATGTTTCTTCAGATTCACAAGATCCAGCATCTTGTCCGCTTTTTTCAGTCTTTTTTCTTTTGCTTCCCCCCGGAACGAAAGCGGAAGCGCTACATTTTCCACCGCATTCATCGTACCTACAAGGTGAAAAGACTGAAAAATAAATCCGACATTTTCCCGCCGGAATTTGACCAGGCCATCTTCATTGAGTTTCTCCATATGTACGTTATTTACAATGACCTCACCCTTCGTTGGTTTCTCAAGGCCTGCAAGCATATTCAGAAGTGTAGATTTACCTGAACCGGATGTGCCGACAATTGCACAGAACTCACCTTCATATATATTGAAATCCACCCCGTCAAGTGCATGGACGATACTGTCTCCAACTCTGTAGAACTTGTACAGGTTTTTGACCTCAATCATCTTCTTCACATAAGCCCCTCCTTTACTCATTATTACCTTCCATTATATTGTATAACAGCTTATATATTGTTAAAAAAATCATTAAGTTTCTCTTAATATTGTTACGATTTTCAACTATTTTTCAGATAAAGATAGAATTTCCATAACCAATTCCGTAATAATAAGTGTAACAATGAATTGTATGCTTACAAAAAATAGTAAAGGAATACTACTATGAAAATTGACAATGAAAATTATATAGTTGAGTTAAAAAGGCATAACGAGAAAGCCCTGGCCTACATAATAGACGTCTATGGCGGATTTATAAAATCAATTGTCAGGAAGCACCTTTATGCGCTCCCCCAGTATCAGGAAGAATGCATGAGTGATATTTTCTTAAAGATATGGAATAACATTCAGTACTATGACGGAATGAAGAATTCTTTCCAGAACTGGATTGCGGGCGTGGCAAAATACCGTTCCATTGACTATCTGCGCAAATACCGCAAAGAACTTGATCAGGAGAGTATCGATAATGTCATCCTGACTGACCACACAGAAGTTTCTCAAACGCTGGAAGAAAATGAAATATCTGAGGAATTAGAACAAATGCTTTCCTGCCTGAATCCACGGGACCGGGAATTATTCTGCCGCCTTTATATTGAAGAGCAGTCTATCAGCCAGGTCAGCCGTGAGATGAACATGAAGGAATCCGCAGTCTACAATCACGTATCCCGCGGAAAGCGAAAAATAAGAAATCTATATCCGGGAAAGGAGCAGTGACTATGAAAACAAATATATATATGATGTTAAATGACATTGAATCCAATGCAGATGATTATCCCCAGGAAAACTGGACGGAGGCAGATGCAAAAAAGATGAAGAAAAAAGTATTCCATAAACTCCATAACAGAGGCAGGAAAAAGAGTATCATTGCTTTTGTCTGTACTGCTGCTGTTCTCGCACTCGTCATAATGCTTCCATTCTCCGGAACTGCCGCTGATGCAATGGAGCAGCTGACCTACCGCATCGGTACATTTCTTGGAATTGATAAAAATCTGTCCCCTTACGAGCAGATTGTCAACCAGTCTATTACAGATCACGGAATCACAATGACACTGAATTCTGTCGTTCTGGATGAAAATGAACTGACTGTCTCGACGACTGAAACTTACGAAGACTCCTCCGAGGCAATGAAAGGCAGCATTACCGGGAATGTCTATGTCAATGGAGTCAGCGCGTCAGATGGTGCCGGAGGCGGATCCAGAAGTATCGATGAGCATACGACAGAAACCGTGATGACCTATCACCTGGATCATATCGACACCTCCCGGAATCTGGACATTATCATCCGTTTCCGTGGTTACGAGGCAGTCCACGGCAGCTGGGAATTTAAATTTAACGCTGATGGAAAACAGCTCCTCATTGATACGGCAACTGTTCATCTCAAACATCAGTACCAGCTCCCTGACGGTTCTACAATCACACTTACACGATATACAAGCAACGCTATGGGACAGAAAATCTACTACACAACCGACGGAAATAAAAATGACTACGATATGATATTGAAAGGAACTGACGACCTTGGAAATGCTGTGAGTTTTTATGTAAGTTCCTCAGACAAAAAGGGCGGAAAGTTCGTCATTGATAATCTGGACGGGAACTTAAATGATGACGCCACAGCTCTGACTTTAACTCCATATGCTGTAAAAATGCCGGAAACAAGCGGTAAAATGAGTGATGATTACCAGCCGGCAGGGGAGTCCTTTACTTTCGAATTGAAATGATAATGATAACGAAACAGGAGCGCCTCATTTCCTTCACGGGAAATAGGCGCTCCTGTTATATTTTCAATTATCTCACTTCTTTTAATACCTCTTCTGCAATATTCCTTGCATGGTCAGAAATACGTTCCATACATACGAGTGTATCAAGAAATACGATTCCGGCTTCTGTATTACACTGATTATGCGTCAGTCTTTCAATGTGTTTCTCACGGAGGCTGATCTCAAGGCCGTCCGCAATTGTCTCCTGCTCGATCACCTTCATTGCCAGTGATTCACTTCGCTTTTCAAATGACTCCAGTGCATACATATAACTTCCGACACAGGCATTCATCATCTCTGTCAGCCCTTCCTTGCCGGTCTCTGAAAATTCCAGTTTTTTCTCAAGCAATGTCTCCGCAAACTCTGAGACATTCTCACAATAGTCACTGATCCTTTCCATATCGGATACAATCTGTAAGATATGTGCAACAGACTGATGTTCCTTCTCATTGATCTGCAGCGCACTGATTTTCACTGCATAATCTGTGATTCCGGCACTTAATTTATCAACGGTAGACTCATCTTCTTTCAGTATCTTGATGTCATCTTCACTTCTGGTAAAGAGAACTGTCCTTGCCACGTTCAGTGAATCTGCGACAATTTTACCCATACGTTCTACTTCGGAAATCGTACTCTGAAGCGCAATGCTTGGAGTTTCCAGCATTCTGTCGTCGAGAAGTACCTGGCTGTCATCCTGCACCGCCTCATCCACACGTCCGATTTTCTTAGAAAGCTTAATGATGATATTAGACATCGGGAATAACAGAACTGTCGTTCCAATGTTGAAAATCGTATGCACGATACTGATCTCTGTCTGCGTAATCACTCCGTTCCCTGCGCTCGGATTCACAACCTCAAAAAGTACAATTGCTATAATACTGAAAATAACTGTTCCTATAATATTAAACAAAAGATGCATGAGCGCTGCTGTCTTCGCATTTTTCTTTGTACCGACACTGGAAAGCATTGCCGTCACACAGGTACCGATATTCTGTCCCATAATAATGTAGACAGCTGCATTCATCGGCACAAGACCTGCTGCCGCAAGACTCTGCAGAATACCTACAGAAGCTGAGGAACTCTGGATAATTCCCGTGACAACCGCACCTGCCAAAATTCCAAGAAGCGGTGATGTTCCAAGTGTTACGAACAGATTCCTGAAACCTTCTGAATGCTGCAGCGGTTCTACCGCACTTGACATTGTTGTAATACCAACGAACAAAAGTCCGAATCCGACTACGATATTGGCAATATCTTTCGATGATCTTCTTTTTCCGGTCAGCATCACGATAACACCGACGATAATCGCAATCGGTGCCAGATTTCCGGGGCTTAAAAACTTCGCCCACTCCACACTTGATACAAGCCATCCGGTTACTGTCGTACCGATATTGGCTCCCATGATGACTCCCATTGCCTGGGTCAGGTTCATGATTCCTGCATTTACAAAACCGACAACCATGACGGTAGTCGCGGATGAACTCTGGATGACTGCTGTGATAAATGCTCCAAGAAGCACTCCAAAAAATTTGTTCTTTGTCAGCACCTGAAGCAGTGACTTCATTTTATTGCCGGCGGCATTCTCAAGCCCATTGGCCATAATCTGCATGCCATAGATAAACATACCAAGTCCGCCGACAAATGGGATAATAATACTGGCGTAATTCATAGGTTTCCTCCTCACCTCTCCTGTACGGGTCCATGCCCTGATAAGCTACACCTTATTTACGTTTTCAGACGGTACTTTAAGAAAAGCCCGTCGTTTTTACCTTACCATTATCCCAGTCAGAAAACAACAAAATTTTACATATTCTGCACTTATTATGAACAATGCATCCGATTATAATTCTTTTTTCGTCAAGTTCACCAGACCTGCCTATTTCTTCATCTGCGGGTCAAAAATAAAGGATGCCAGATACCCGAAAATCAGTGCCGCAGAGATCCCAACTGCACTGGCTGTAAAGCCACCCATGAATACCCCGATGAACCCATTTTCAATCACTGCGTCTTTGATCCCTTTCCATAAAAGGTTGCCAAACCCAAGCAACGGTACACTCGCGCCTGCACCGGCAAACTTTAAAAACGGTTCATAAATATTGCAGAACCCGAGCACGGCACCGGAACATACAAGAAGCACCATGATGCGCCCCGGCATCAGCTTTGTACGGTCAAGCAGAATCTGCACCACTGCACAGATTGCCCCTCCGACCCAGAATGCATTGATATAATCCATATGATTTTCCTCCTTTAGCAATGCTCCAGAACAATCGCATGAGCAATTCCCGGAACACTTTCCCCTTCATTAAAACTTACGGTAGACATCAGCGCACCTGTCGGCACAAAAAGGACTCTCTTCCATTCACCCTTCTCGATCTTCGGCAGAATATAGGCAGACAATGTAACTGCCGCGCATCCGCATCCGCTTCCTCCCGCATGTGTGTCCTGCGTCTTCTGATCAAAAATCGTCATACCACAATCCATATGGTTGCCCGTAATATCTTTTCCTCTTTTCCTTACAAGATCTAATAAGATACTCTGTCCCACATAGCCCAGGTCACCTGTCACAATCCGGTCGTAATCACTCTCCTGCCTGCCGAAATCTTTCAGGTTGGTAAGGATGGTATCACAGGCCGCAGGCGCCATACAGGCACCCATATTCTGGGAATCCTTCAGTCCGTAATCCACAATTTTTCCTACCGTCACGCCGGTGATCCGCACATGGCTCTTCTGTGTCCCCACAAGAAATGCACCGCTTCCAGTCACCGTCCAGTGTGCCGACAGCGGTCTTTGATTGGCATAACCAAGAGGGAAACGGAATTCCTTTTCTGCACTTCCAAAATGGCTTGACGTCACCGCAAGCATATACTCTCCGTAACCTGCCGCAATACTCATCGCTGCCAGCGCAAGCGCCTCCCCGGAAGTAGAACAGGCACCATAAAGCCCAAACATCGGAATCTGAAGTGCTTCCACTCCCATCGATGTCGCGATCCCCTGGCGGAGCAGGTCCCCTCCGTACAGATAGCGTACTTTCCGGGCATCAATTCCTCCTTTGCCGATTGCAAGAAGACAAGCCTCTTTCTGCATTGTACTTTCTGCTGCTTCCCATGTAGTCTCTCCAAACAGATCTTCCTTTTCTACCATATCAAACAGACGTCCAAGAGGGCCTTCCCCTTCTTTTTTGCCTACGACAGATCCGCTGCTGATCAGATAAGGCGCCGTCTCAAACTGTATGCTCTGACTCCCCTTCGTCATCATATCATCACCCCGGCTTTCATCAGAAGATAGTAAATAATTCCAAGAACCCACGACGTAAAGATTCCATATAGAATTACCGGTCCCGCGATCGTGAATATTTTGCAGCCAATTCCAAATACCTGACCCTCTTTTTTATACTCAATTGCCGGTGCCGCCACAGAATTGGCAAATCCTGTAATCGGTACAAGCGCACCTGCTCCGCCCCATTTGGCGATCCGGGGGTAGACATTCATCCCTGTCAGGATCACACTGATGAGAACCAGGATCAGTGAAGTCCAGGAGCCGCTGATTTCCTCCGTCAGATGCAGAGACTTCATATAACTTAGAATCGCCTGTCCGATCACACAGATGATCCCTCCTGTTACGAATGCTTTTACCATATTCACTGGCAGATTATGCACCGGCGTCTTTTCCTTTACGTATTTTTCATATGCCTTTTCCTTCTTTTTCTGTTGAATTTTGTCCATATGCAATACCACCTTTTTCTTTATCACTTATTTTTAAATGTAAGTTCTAAAGGTAGTATTCCAGCCAGAGGAATTTTTATACAAAAAGCTCTGGCTGATAAAATTTTGCACCCGCCAGACAGAATAAAGAATGTGCTTCCCCGAAAGGTTTTTAACATAGAGAACTCAGTTCCCTATATTATAAAACTGCCGTACCTGAGACTTTCATCTCTGGCACGGCAGTTTTTTTGATACAGCTATTCTACACGAAGAAACGCTGCACTTTCTGCTTTTACTTTTAATTTTCCTTCACTGAATATTACACCTTCTCCATGGGAATAAACCGTCTCTTTCGCCTCATAACCATCCAGTTCAATGGTCACATCTTTCCCGGAAGGATTCAGCGCAACAAGTACTTTCTCCTCTTCATAGCTTCTCAGATACACAAACGGATATGCATTCTCCTCGGCATACAGAAATTCAATCTTCCCTTCATTGCCAAGTGCTTTCGTCTCTCTTCTGATCTGAATCAGTTTCTTTACTTCATGGTACAGTGAATTTTCATCCTGCATCTGTGCTTCTACTGTCGGATGTCCTTCGGAGTCATCCATCGCAATGTAAAGATTTTCTTTTTTTGCCGCCGAAAACCCATCATTGACACCGCCGCCCCACTGCATCGGAGTCCGGGAACCTGTACGGTAAAATCCTCCCTCCACGGAGGTCAGCCCATCCACGAACCGCATACCGATCTCATCCCCGTAATAGATGAATGGTGCACCCGGCACTGAGAGAAGGAATGCAAATGCCACCTTCATCTCTTCTTCATCCAGAAACTTTCTCATCCGGTCCATATCATGATTGCCGGATGGAATACAGATCATTCCTTTCTCACCGGCTTTCTGGTAGCATTCCATATAGCGGTCTGCAAATGCCTTGATATTTCCGTTGCCCTCTCTTTTAAAATAAGGATTCTCACGGAACAAATCCATATAATGGGATGGTCCGAAATGCAAAAGGAAATCCATGTGATATCCGCCGAGCAGCGCTTTATCCGGCTGTCCCCACTCAGAGATCATGACCGCCTCAGGGTATCTGTCATCCAGAAATGCCCGGACTCTCTTCCAGAACTCAACCGTTCCGCTGCTTTCCTCATCATCTCCCTTGATCATATGTCCTGCCATATCGACACGGAATCCGTCACATCCCATATCAAGCCAGAAGGCCATCACATCCTGCATGGCCTCTCTTGTCGCTTTTGCTTCCGGTGAGTCCATGGAAAACTGCCAGTCTTCTGTCCTGTTTAAAAATCCATAATTAAGCGCCGGCTGCGTAGAGAAAAAGTTCACAGCACAGCTTCCGTCACGGTCAGAGATTCCGCGGATCCATCCGCGGATATTCGGATCATCCGGGCTGTCCCATACAGAATCTGTCCATACGTAACGGTGTGTATACTCATTCTCTTTAGCCTTCATTGATTCCAGAAACCAGGGGTGGTCATAAGAAGTATGCCCCGGAACAAGGTCTAAGAGCAGATGCATGTCTCTGTTATGGCACTCTTCAAACAGACGTTTTAAATCTTCATTCGTCCCATAACGGGGTGCAGCCATATAATAATCTCTCACATCGTATCCTGCATCAGTGAATGGGGAATCAAAACAGGGATTCAGCCAGATTGCATTGCATCCGAGTTCATTAATATAATCAAGTTTCTCTATAATCCCGTTAAAATCTCCGATTCCATCACCATTCGTATCCCGAAAACTCTGTGGATAAATCTCATAAAATACCGCATCTTTTAACCATTCTGCCATTTTCATCTCTCCTTTATTTATCTAAGACTAATACAAATGCTTCATAAGGACGCAGCACCACATCGCCCTCACAGTGACTGTTTTCATAATTTCCGACCAGTAACGCTGCCTCTTTAAATTCTTCCGGAATACTGTAACTTCTCTCATGATCCGCAAAACTGCACACAACAAGCAGTTTCCGCCCTTCATACGCTCTTTCAAACACATAGAGTTCTTCATCCTCCGGCATCAGAAGTTCATAGGTACCATAAGGAATGATGTCATATTCTTTTCTGAGCGCAATCAGTTTCTGGTAATAATGGAATACTGAGTCCGGGTCTTTCTGCTGTGCTTTGGCGTTGATCGTCCTGTAGTTTGGATTTACTCCAATCCACGGAGTCCCCTGGGTAAATCCGGCATTTTCCGTATCATCCCACTGCATCGGCGTCCGCGCATTGTCACGCCCGACAAAACGGATGAATTTCCAGAACTGTTCCTCTGTAACCTTGCCGCTTTTTGTCCACTCGTCAAATGCATTGATACTTTCAATATCGCGTAGTTGAGAAAGTTCTGTAAACGGACAATTCGTCATTCCCAGTTCTTCTCCCTGATAGATATACGGTGTTCCCTGCATCATGTGCAGACAGGTGGCAAGCATTTTGGCCGAAATTTCTCTGTACTCTTCTCTGTCATCTCCAAACCTTGACACCGCTCTTGGCTGGTCATGGTTATCCCAGAATAAGCTGTTCCATGCCTTGCCATAAAGTTCGGTCTGCCATTTCGACATAATTGCCTTTAACGTTTTAAGGGGCATCTTCTGATCCGTCCATTTGCCATATGGTCCCTGAGAATTCACATGCTCGAACTGAAATACCATACTTAGTTCTGCTTCCTCTTCTCCTGCGTATTTCTTCGCTTCTTCTATCGTAACTCCGGCTGTCTCCCCCACCGTCATCAGATCATACTTTGACAGCACTTTCTGATTCATCTCTTTTAAATACTCATGGACATGAGGCCCATTGACACAGTATGGGTCATAATCCCCATAAAGCTTATCTCCGACTTCTCCGTCCGGCATCTCATCCGTCTTTGAGATCATACTGATGACATCCATACGGAACCCATCGATCCCTTTCTCGCACCACCAGGTCATCATATCGAACACGGCATTTCTTACTTCTTCATTATTCCAGTTCAGATCAGGCTGCTTCTTTGAGAACAGATGCAGGTAATACATTCCTGTCTCCTCATCATATTCCCACGCAGGCCCTCCAAAACAGGAACCCCAGTTATTCGGCTCACTTCCGTCTTCCTTTGGCGCCCTCCAGAAATAATAATCCCGGTATGGGTTATCAAGATTCTTCCTGCTTTCTGCAAACCAGGCGTGTTCATCTGACGTGTGATTTACTACAAGGTCCATCACAATCTTAATTCCCCGCTCATGGGCCGCATGCAGCATCTCATCAAAATCTTCCATCGTGCCGAACTCTTCCATGATATTCTGGTAGTCACTGATATCATATCCATTGTCATCATTCGGAGACTGGTAGACCGGTGACAGCCAGATCACGTCGATGCCAAGCTCCTTCAGATAATCAAGCCTTTTTGTAATTCCTTTGAGATCGCCGATTCCGTCACCATTGCTGTCCTGAAAACTTCTTGGATAAATCTGGTACACAACCGCTTCTTTCCACCATGTTTTCTTCACTTTTATGTCCTCCTTGTCATCATCCTCTGTGCCATGCCCGCCGGCCGTACACGGAGGTAATTTTCAATATTTTTTCTGCCAGTTCCTCTGAAAAGTCTTCCTCTGTCATCCTCCATTTCCAGTTCTTCCCGAGCGTCGAAGGAACATTGGTTCTTGATTCTCTGCCAAGCCCCAGATAATCCTGCATCGGAATGATACACATTCTGGCATTGCTGCGCATCACAAGACAGATAATATCCCAGTACAATTCTTCATCTTTTGTATGATAATTATTGAGATAATCCCGGAGCATTCTGCGCTCTTCTTTCGTGATGTCTTCATACCAGCCAACCAGCGTCTCATTATCATGTGTCCCTGTATATACAACGGAGTTCTCCGGATAATTATGCGGCAGATAATCACTTGCGCTTCCGGTATCCCGGGAATCAAATGCAAATTCCAGTACCTTCATTCCCGGATACCCGCTCTCCCTTACGAGCTGTCTTACCGAGTCCGTCACGTATCCAAGATCTTCCGCAATAATTTCTTTCTGCCCAAGCCTAGCATTTACCGTGCGGAAAAATTCAATCCCCGGTCCCTTTTCCCAATGCCCGTTCCTGGCCGTTGTCTCACCATAAGGGATCGAATAATACTCATCAAATCCTCTGAAATGGTCAATTCTTACGACATCATAAAGCTGGTAGCAGTAAGACAGTCTGCTGATCCACCAGTCATATCCCGTACTTCTGTGATAATCCCACCGATAGAGAGGATTTCCCCACACCTGTCCGTCTGCTGCGAACCCATCCGGCGGACAACCCGCAATCGCACAAGGAAGATTCTCCCCGTCCAGCTGGAACAGTTCCGGGTGCGCCCACGTATCCGCACTGTCAAACGCAACATAGATCGGAATATCTCCGATGATCCGGATTCCCCTGTCGTTGGCATATTTCTTTAATCTCTGCCACTGTTCATCAAATTTAAACTGAATATATTCATAGAACTCAATCTCAAAATATAACTCTTCTCTGTAATAATCTATCGAATACTGCCAGCGCTTTCTGATATCCTCCGGCCACTCATCCCAGCTTACTCCGCCCATCTTATCCTTCACCGCCATAAAAAGCGCATAATCCTTGAGCCAGTAGGACTGTTCTTCCTGAAACTTAAGGAAATCAGGATTTTCCGTGATTCTGCTTCTCTCATAAGCCTTCCGAAGAAGCGGGAACCTTTCTTCATACAGTTTCCCGTAATCTACAGATCTGATGTCCTCTCCGAAATCTGCCTTATCACACTCCTTTTTCGTCAGAACGCCCTCCTCAATCAGATCCTCCAGACTGATAAAGTAAGGATTTCCGGCAAATGTTGAGAAAGACTGGTAGGGTGAATCTCCATAGCTTGTCGGACCAAGCGGGAGGATCTGCCAGTATCTCTGTTCTGTCTCAACAAGATGATCCACAAATCTGTAAGCACTCTCTGAAAAACATCCGATCCCATATTTTGACGGCAGGCTGGCAACCGGCAGTAAAATTCCGCATTCTCTCATAAATATTTCCCCTTATACTCTTTTTGTGTGAAAAGAAAAGGAGGCCTTAGAATTTTCTCTAAGCAGCCTCCTTTTTCATCATCTCTCAATATTACCTTATTTAATTGCACCTTCTACCATTCCCTGCATGATCTGTTTCTGTGCAAACAGGAACAGGATAACGATCGGAATCATTGCAAGGAACGCTGCGGAAAGAATCAGATCCCATTGTTTTACATAAGATCCTACGAAGCTGCTGACTGCGACAGGCAGCGTCTTGATACTTCCATTCAGGCCAAGCATCAGTGACGGAAGAAGATAGTCGTTCCAGATCCAGATACCATTTAAGATCAGCACTGTCACCTGGATTGGTTTCATCAGCGGGAAGATAATGCGGAAGAACGTTCCTTCCGGGCTGCATCCGTCAATCCACGCAGCCTCCTCCAGCTCATATGGAACTCCTTTGATAAATCCATGAAGGATGAACACCGACATCGATCCGCCGAATCCAAGATAAGCGAAGATAATTCCTTTATAACTTTGCAGCATTTGTATTCCAAAGAAGTCAGAAGCCTGTCTGAATGTAGACAGAAGCGGAAGCATAACAACCTGGAACGGAATAACCATCGCAGCCACGAACAGCATGAAGATGAATCCCGACCATTTTGTCTTACTCCGGCAGAGCACCCATGCTGCCATACTTGAAAAGACGGTAAGGAGTGCAAGTGCTACAAATGTAATCAGCAGCGAGCTGAAAAATGACTTCCAGTAATTAAAACTGTCATTGTTGATTACATTGCTTAAGTTCGTAAAAATCTGTCCCCAGTTCTTCGGAAGAGAGATCGGGCTGATGACGATATCCGCACTTGTTTTTGCTGCATTGAGAACTACAAGCATGAACGGCGCCAATACTACTAATGTAAGAACAACCGCAATTATTTCAGCGATCACTGTTTTTGTTTTCTGCGCTTTCATTACATCTCTACCTCCTTCTTCTTACTGATTGCCACCTGGGTCAGTGATACAATCGCCAGGATAACGAAGAATACAACTGCCTTTGTCTGGCCGAGTGCATACTGGTTCTTGCCAATCGCAGTCTTATAGATATTCAACGCCAGGAACTCTGTCGCCTGCACCGCCTTTCCCGCGAGGATACGGCTTGGCGCCCCGTTGGTAATTGCAAGGTTTAAGTCGAACTGTTTAAACGAATTGACAAGTGTAAGGAATATACATACTGTAAATGTATTCATGATCATCGGCATCTTAATCTTAAATAATGTCGTCCATGAATTCGCGCCGTCTACGCTGGATGCCTCGAGTACGTCTTTTGGTACTCCCTGAAGACCTGTGACATAGATCATCATAATATACCCTGCATACTGCCATGTACTTACAATCAAAATTGCAACAAGTGCAAGATTCGGATCCGTGAGCATTGATTTGCTGCCTTCAATAACACTTACGAATACTTTATTGAAAATAAACTGCCATACATAACCTAATACGATACCGCCGATCAGGTTCGGAACAAAGAAAGCTGCTCTGTAGATATTTCTGCCCTTTACCTTAGATGTACAGAGAAGTGCCAGCGCGAATGCCACAACGTTAACAGCAATCATGTTAAATACAGTAAATATAAAAGTTACAACAAATGAGTAAACGTAGTCTTTCTGCTGAAACATTGTGATGTAATTCTGAAATCCTACGAAATTTTCAAACTTAATCCCATTCCAGTCTGTAAGTGAATAAAAAATACCACATCCAAACGGAATGATTACGGTTACCAGAAACGAAAATAATAACGGGAATAAAAATAATATATTTATAATTTTACGATGCTTTCTCGTCGGCATAAAATAAACGCCTAAAATCAGCAGAACTGCCCCTGCAATCAGGAGTGTACCCCTCATTGGATTTCCTGTCCTTGCAAAATCCATATAAAGTGCTGCTATCATCGAAGCAATCCCTGCTGCGATACCTACTATGGAAAGCGTACGTTTCGTTCCTACATTCACGCTGTTTCCTCCCTTCAAATACCTCTCATTGTTCCTGATCCGCCAGGGATCTTCTCTCTTTGTGGTGAAAAAAATGGGCGGTTGTTAAGCCGCCCATAAAACCGGCATCAGGCTGCCTGTCTAGTTGGATCCATTCGAGCTGATATAATCTGCGATTGTTGAATCCATCAAGTCAACAAATCCACTCTTGTCAAGTTCACCTTTTGCATATAATTCAAATACGGAACCTGTAGCATTCTGAGCAATACCTTCTGGCTGGTTTAACCAGTCCCATGCATATGTGTTGCCATCTTTGATGTAAGGGATAATGCTCTTAGCAAGTGGTGTTGTAGGTTCTAATGTACAAGAATTGTAAGGAGATACCATACCGCAGTCTTCTACGAGTGCTTTCTGGCCTTCTTCTGTTGTTGTTAAAGCTTCAAGGAATGCTTTTGCAGCATCAATTTTCTCACTGTCTTTGTAAACTCCCCAGTAAGTAGGTGCGTCTGCAAGGATACCTGTTGTGTCTTCTGTAGAGAATGTTGCCGGCATTACACCGCATTCAAATGTTGCATCATAATCAGCAAGTGAAGGATCAATCCAGTTCCCCTGTGTAATGAATGCAGCCTTGCCCTGTGCCCACATTGCAAGCTGATCATCATATGTTCCTGAGATCAGTGTATTCTGATCTGAATAATCAAATAATAATTTCAGATAATCTGCGAACTGGCCCATACGGTCTTTGTCGATTTTTCCGTCGTTCAGTTCGTCGATATATGTTTTGTCATCTCTGTCAACACCCTGCGCAAGATATACACCCATCAGATGGTTTCCTGTTGCCCAGTACATCTGTCCTGACTCTGCTGCCACTGCACATGTTGCAGTAAGGCCAAGCTCGTCTTTCATGCTGTCAACTTTCTTAAATGCTTCTTCAAGCTGTGTAATGTTTTTGATTGACGCAGGATCTACGCCAGCCTTGTCCAGAATTTCTTTATTGTAAGTGATGCCATATCCTTCAATGGCAAATGGAACACCGTAATATTTTCCATCTTCACCTTTAAATCCATAATCTGTATCATCAAATAATTTCATATCGCTGACATCTAACAGCCAGTCTTTAAATGAACCATAAGCATCTGGACCATATGTAAAGATATCAGGCATATTTCCAGCCGCATAATAGTTTTTCAGCTGTCCGTTGATATCTACACCACCACCGAGAGACTCAATGACAACTTCCTGTCCTGTCTCCTCTTCATATTGTTTTGCAAATGCTTTTAACGGCTTGTCAATCTCAATTTTACCATTCAAAAAGCGGATTGCATCTTTGCTTACTTTTGTATCTCCTGCATCTGATGAATCTGATTTTGACTTTGAACCACTGTCCCCTGATGATCCGCCGCATCCTGCTAAGGAAGCAACTGCCATTGCTGCAACCAAAAGTGCTGCTAATACTTTCTTTTTCATAAATACGTCCCTTTTGCCCTTTCATAATCCATGTTATCGAGTTTCTTTTCTTTTTCCTTATGCGCATAAGTTGTTTATGAACTCATATTAACTCCATTTCTCTGATATGTCAATACCTTTTTCGCATAAGTTTTAACTTTATATCGACATTTTATTCGTTTTTATACATTATGCACAAATATAATAATTGTTTTTTCACTAAAAAGCACAAAAAAAAGGCTATGCCATCCACTTTTTTGACATAAACCTTTTTTTGTATCCTCATAAAATCTCCTGTGAAATATCTTTTACACTGTCCCGTATCACAAGCTGCACAGGCAGCCTCATATCCTTGGAGATCGTCTCACCGTCAATCATTTTGATCAGCGTATCGACGGCTGCATCTCCTTTTTTACTCGGATCCTGATGGATCGTCGTGAGCGCCGGACGAACAGTCTTTCCATACAGATTGTCATCAAATCCTGTGACGGAGATATCTTCCGGAATTCTGACTCCGTGATCCTGCAGATAGAGCATGATCTGCACTGCATAGTAGTCAGACGCACACATAAACGCCGTATACTCTGACACCAGACTGTATACTTCATAGAGACTTGCCTCCCATTCCCGCTCTCCCGGATTTAGAATGACAATATTCTCTTCTTCTGTCTCAATTCCTGCCTCTTCCATTGCCTGCTCAAATCCCTGGAGCCGGTAATAGTCAACTCCTTCCAGGTTGTCTGTCAGGAATGCAATTTTCCTGTGCCCGCACTCAATCAGATATCTGGTCATATCGTAAGAACCTTTTCGGTCTTCCAGCCCGACATTGACGTACTTTGTAATTTCCCTTGGATTATAACTGTCGATGAGCACCTTTGGCTTTTTGTACTTTCCGCGTACACGTACATAGTCATCATGGAGCATACCGATTAAAATCAGTCCGTCTACATTCCAGGTGGAAACATACTCGATGATCTCATTGATATCATTGGAAATATACATCATCATAAAATATCCATGATACCGTACTCTTGCTTCGATCGCTCCGATCAGTTCGCCAAAGAATGGGTCCGCCAGCATATTATCATACTTATCTTTCCTTGCCTTCATGGCCACTCCAATGATTTTCGACTGGTTCTGCGCCAGATTTCTTGCGCTGATATTCGGAACATAATCCATTTCCTGAAGCAGACGCTCCACCTTTTCTACCGTTTTCTTTGATACTTCCCCGGTCTTTCCATGAATGACATTGGAGACTGTCGTCGTGCTGATGCCCAATTTTTCAGCAATTTCCTTTATCGTTGTCATCACTTTCTCCTCCTGATGTCAAAATTTTGTAATTATCCTGTCCTTATCTGCAGACTATCCAGCCAGCCTGCTTTCCTGAAGGTTCACTGAACACTTCCCATGTTTTAAATTCTATCATAACTTTTCTGCTCTTACAATCTTCTAACATTCACAAGATTTTCTATGAATTCCCGTCAGATTGCATAAAAATCATTGGAGCTAAATAAGACAAAATAGTATAGTTTTTTATCATATTATTGCACGACATTTCCCTTGTTTTTCCATATAATATAAGTATTCGGGTTTTTTATACCCCGTCAGAAAGGATCTGTTATGAACGCTAAACCAATGACTTTGGATCACTCTACATTTTATAAAGACATGTTTCGTCTCGCTCTGCCCATCGTCTTTCAGAATCTGATCACAACGGCGGTCAGTTCAGCCGATGTAATTATGCTCGGCCTCGTCAGCCAGACTGCGCTCTCCGCCGGTTCGCTCGGAAGCCAGGTGATGTTTATTCTGAATCTTGTACATTGCGGAATTGCCTCGGGAATTGTCATGCTTGCCGCACAGTACTGGGGAAAGAAGGATACGAAAAGTATTGGACAGATCATGGGCATTGCACTGCGGATCAGTATCGTTATCTCTCTCTTTTTTGCCGTGATGGCATGCTTTTTCCCTCGTGTACTGATGCTGATCTTCACTTCGGACCAGGCGCTGATTGACTCCGGAATCCTGTACTTAAGAACAGTCGGACTCTCTTACCTGTTCATGAGTATTTCCCAGGTTTATTTGAGTACTATGAGAAGTATTGAGCGGGTTGTCTTTGCCACTCTCGCCAATGCCTCTGCACTTATCCTTAATATTATCCTGAACGCGGTATTTATCTTTGGACTGTTCGGTCTCCCAAAACTTGGAATCCTGGGTGTTGCGCTTGCCACCACGATTTCCCGTGCCGTGGAACTTCTGATCTGTCTTTTAGATTCCCTGCTTCACAAAGAACATCCGGTGCGGCTTGGAAGACATACGCTGTACAAGCCGTCACGGCTGCTGTTTCGGGATTTCATCCGGTATTCACTTCCCGCGTTCGGCAATGAAGTCGTATGGGGCCTGGCATTTTCTACATATTCCATCATCATGGGACATCTTGGCAGCGACATGGTTGCGGCCAACG
Organism: uncultured Lachnospiraceae bacterium; assembly: GCA_900549995.1. Lineage (GTDB taxonomy): Bacteria > Bacillota > Clostridia > Lachnospirales > Lachnospiraceae > UMGS1251. Next base: position 30,347 of record URQQ01000029.1, read on the forward strand.
CAGTTGTCATTGTTGCCCGTAACCTTGGCACAGTCGTCTGCTTCGGGATCGCCAATGCCGGTGCAATTTTACTTGGGAAATCCATAGGCGCCGGCAAAACGGAGACTGTAAAAAAAGACGCCTCCAGATTCTGCCGGGTCACATTACTTACAGGCATCGCAGGAGGCATCCTGATTTTCATCATCCGCCCGGTGTTCTTCCACCTTGCTGAACTTACACCGACAGCCGCCGGATATCTGAATACCATGCTTTTTATAAACATGTATTATGTGGTCGGCCAGGCAATGAACACGACCGTCATCTGCGGGATTTTTCGGGCGGGAGGGGATTCCAGGTTTGGCTTCCTCTGTGATACAATTGATATGTGGGTATTCGCTGTTCCGCTTGGTTTCATCAGTGCTTTTCTGCTGAAACTTCCTCCTATGACAGTTTATTTTCTGATCTGTCTGGATGAATTCGTAAAAATGCCTTTTGTCTATCACCATTACAAGGCAGGCAGATGGCTTCAGAATATTACAAGGAACCTGGATTAATCTTCTATTTCACAGAAAGTGCGGAAAAACTTATGACAACAATGAAAAACTCAGAAATATTAAAAGAAAAGGCCATCCATGGAACTTCTTCTTTCCCTTTTGGATTCTACGAGGTCTTCGAGAGCGAACCATGGGAGGGCATCAAACATCACTGGCACGAGGAGATTGAAATTCTCTATATGATGAAAGGTGCGGGAAAAATAGAAATCAACATGAACCCTCTTCCCATCGATCAGGAGGGATTCTTTTTCATCAACGCCGGCGAACTTCATGCACTGACTCCCGATGGTCCATGCCATGAATCCGCCGTTCTTTTCCGGCCGGACATCTTATGTTTTGATACCTATGATCTCGCGCAGAACCATCTTTTACAGCCACTGTTGAAGGGGGATATCTCTCTTCCCAAATACCTCTCTTCTTCCAGCCCGGTATTTGAAAATATCAAAAAAGAATATCTTGAAATTGCCAGCATCTATTACCGGTCCGGTGCTTCACTTTCGGAAAACATCCCGGCACAGCTCTTTATTAAGGCCGGGCTTCTGAAAATTCTGGCGTATTTATCTTCGTGCCAGCTTCTCGAATCTTCGAAAGGTGTTGACAGCTACAAGGTTGAAATATTAAAGACATCCATCGCCTATATCCGGGAACATTACCACGAAAAGATCTACATCCGTGATCTGGCCGGGCTTGCGAATATGAATGAACAGTATTTCTGCCGGTTCTTTAAAGATGCTATTGGAAAATCACCGATCGCGTACCTGAACGATTACCGCATCCGCCGGGCACTTACACTGCTGCAGGATACAAACCTCCCCGTCATGGATATCTGCCTGAACTGCGGTTTTAATAATTTCGGAAATTTCCTGAAAGAATTTAAAAAACATACCGGTACAACCCCAACACAGTATCGGAAATCGTCACATTCATAATGTCATAATAGTGTAGTTATTCATCAGATATTCGTAAGACTTTTCATTCTCACCACATTATAATGTAACTTAATAAAAAATATACTGGAGGTAAGCAAAATGGAACGAAAATGGTGGCACGATAAAACAGCCTATCAGATTTATCCAAAAAGTTTTTATGATTCGAACGGAGATGGGATCGGCGATATCCCGGGTATTATAGAAAAACTTGATTATTTAGAAGACCTGGGAGTTGATATTCTCTGGATTTCTCCCTGTTATCCATCTCCATTTGCCGACCAGGGATATGACATCTCTGACTACTATAATATCAATCCCTCATTCGGTACATTAGAAGATATGGACCGGCTGATCAAAGAAGGGGAAAAACGGGGGATGTATATTCTGATGGATCTGGTTGTAAACCACTGTTCAGATGAACATGAATGGTTCGAGAAAGCATGCCAGGATCCTGACGGCGAGTATGGGAATTTCTTCTATATTGAGAACCGTAAAGAAGGCGAACTTCCCTGCAACTGGCGCAGTTATTTCGGAGGCTCTGTCTGGGAACCGCTTCCGGGCCATCCGGACAGACAGTACATGCATCTTTTCCATAAAAAACAGCCGGATCTGAACTGGGAAAATCCACAGGTCAGAGAAGAAGTTTACAAAAATATCAACTGGTGGCTTGACCGTGGATTATCCGGATTCCGGATCGATGCGATTATCAATATTAAAAAACGTCTTCCTTACAAAAATTACGTCATTGACCGTGAAGACGGATTAAGTACGATTGACTATATGCTTCAGGATGCCGAAGGTGTCGGCGAGTTCCTCGGTGAAATGCGTGACCGTACCTTTTTACCTCACAACGCATTTACCGTAGGGGAGGTCTTTAATGAAAAAGAAGAAGAATTACCAGATTTTATCGGTGACAACGGGTATTTCTCCAGCATGTTCGACTTTGCCGAGAGCACATTCGGCAACAGTGACAAAGGCTGGTACGACCGTCTTCCGATCACTCCCGATGATTATAAGAGATGCTGTTTCCACTCTCAGAAACGTGTCGGTGAGATCGGTTTTCTCTCCAACATTATTGAAAACCATGATCTCCCAAGAGGTGCCAGCTATTACCTGCCGGAAGGTGAAGTCACATTGGAAAGCAAGAAAATGCTCGCCACACTTTATTTTATGCTGAGAGGACTTCCGTTTATCTACCAGGGGCAGGAAATCGGAATGGAAAACATTACCGTTTCTTCCATCGATGAAGTGGATGATATCTCTGCAATCGACCAGTACCATGTTGCGCGTGACGCAGGATACAGCGAACAGGATGCCATGAAAATCCTGAACCGCTTCAGCCGCGACAACGCACGCACGCCGATGCAGTGGAATGACCAGGCAAACGCCGGTTTCACAGCTTCTGTCCCATGGCTGAAGGTCAATCCGAATTACACCAAAATCAATGCAGCTTCCCAGGTAAACGATGAAAATTCACTGTTCACCTACTACAAAAAACTGATCAGCCTGCGCAAAAATCCGGAATACAAAGAAACCATCACTTACGGTGAAGTGATTCCATATCTCGAAGACACCCATAATCTGATGGCTTATTACCGTAAAGGCGAAAAAACACTGCTTGTGATCGGCAACTATCAGTCCGAAAGCCAGACAATCAGCCTGCCGGATTCATACAAAAAAGTGCTTCTGAACAACTACACCACCCTCGACACAGACGGCAATCACCTGAAACTGAATGGTTATCAGGCAGTCATTCTCGAACTGTAAGAAAAAAACGTCAAAAAGGGACAGGTCTAAACGCAATTGGGGACGTAACCCTGCACGCATAAGGTTACGTCCCCAACTGCAATTTGACCTGTCCCTTTTTGACCTTTTACCACCTCTGCCAGAAGAACAGAAGTGAGCCCAGCCCTTTTCCAAGAGCCATTCCAAGGATCATATAAGGAATACATTTGATCAACTTAACTCTCCGTATAAAAATGGGAAAGATATTCAGTATCTCTGCGATTGCCATGGACCAGCAGCCGACAAAGATACCGGCGAAAATTCCAAAGACCGGAAGCAGTATCGCTCCATGTGGAATGGGAAACTGGTATATGGAGTATATATTGCCTATAATCCCTCCAAGTGCGACGAATTCTTCATACATAAGCACTTTATCTCCTGTATGCGTCCGGTCAGCAAACTTGGAAATTACACCCAACCCGATAATGAAGGAAAACAATCCCCCGGCTACCGTAATTCCAGCGCTAAGTCCGATGATTCCCAGTAGGATTTGTCTGACCCACATCGATTTCCTGCCCCTTTCTTGAGTAATTTTCCACAAGCGTTGTCTGAATGTCATTTTCGTAAAGCCGCATCTCTACTTCCATAGGTGTCGGATCAACTGAAAATTTCTTGCCGCCAAAATGATTGAAGAACACCAGAATCCCGATGATCAGTCCTATACAATACGTAAGTTCCATAATCGTAAACCCGTCAGTTGCCTTCCCCATAACCATCCTGTAAATCTGGGCAAACAGCCTGCCTGTATTTACGTCATTATTAAACGCCATAATTGAAAATGCCGCACCAATAAAAGTTATACAAATAACAAGAATAACTTTAACTATATGCAGCGCTTTGCCTGGTGTCTTCTGATCTTCATAAGTAATAATCATATCCATCTCGCCCATGTTCTGGACGTCAATCCCCGGATATACATTATGAATACATTCTACAATTTTCAGCGCAGAGACAACACACCGTTTCTTCTGATTGTCAGGAAATTTCAGGAGTCTTTGTACTTTAAGCTTCGGGATAACATCAGGGTTACTGCATTCCAGCGAAATGACATCTCCCAGTGTTACTTCCGGTTTTGTCACCTCTACGTTTTTTTCACCTTTGATATAAACAGTCTCATTCGTTACAGCCATGGCACAATCCTCACGATATTTCCCGCCACCAGTGCGCCTTCACTCGTATGGTTTACATCTTTCACATTATAATAATAGTAGAAAATACCAATCACAACTGCTGTCAGCACAAGACAGATCAATAAAATACGGAGTTTCTTTCTTGTCTTTTCCATTGTATCTTTCCTCCTTGTCAGATGGATATCTGCATATTTACACACAAACAATAAGATATCGTTCTGCCAGTTATTATCTTCCGTTTCCTGAAAAAATATACAGTCATTAACTGTATTCCAGTTCTCCTTTCAGCTGTTTTAAAATTTTTTTCTCAAGCCTTGAAACCTGTACCTGTGAAATACCAAGTTTTTTCCCGACCTCTGTCTGTGTCTTATTTGCGAAATATCTCAGATAAATCAGCTGCCGTTCTTCCCTGTCAAGTCCTTCCAGCAGCTGTGTTAAAACCATCCGGTTTAACACCTCCTCCTCACGTCCTTCTTTTTCCTCCAGCTTGTCCATCAACTGAATTTCATTCCCATCCTTCTGGTAAATCGGCCTGTGCAGTGACTCAACTTCTCCGCTGGATTCAAATGCCTGCGCAAGTTCTTCTTTATCTACACCCAGTTCTTTTGAAAGCTCTTCAAGTGTCGGGTCGCGGTTCAGTTTCTCCTGCAGTTTTTCACGTGCGAAAAATGCCTTGTACGACAATTCCTTCAGAGAACGGCTCACCTTTATCATTCCATCATCTCTCAGAAAGCGTTTGATCTCCCCTGCGATCATAGGTACCGCGTAAGTCGAAAACCGCACTTCAAAGGAATTATCAAACTTATCAATTGCCTTCAAAAGTCCAATACTTCCAATCTGAAAAAGGTCATCCGGATCCGTCCCTCTACCATGAAATCTTTTCACCACGCACCATACAAGACCGATGTTTTCTTTCACCAGCTGTTCTCTCGCTTCTTTATCTCCCTCGTGTGAACGTTCGATCAAAGCGATTGTGTGGTCCATAGTTCCCTTCCTTTTCCAATTGTTTTCTTAAGCGTTACGCAGGTTCCTTCTCCAAGCACTGAATGTACTTCTACCTCATCCATGAACGCTTCCATAAATGCAAAGCCCATACCGGAGCGGTCCAGTTCCGGTTTCGTTGTAAACATCGGCTCCATTGCCTTTTCGACATTTTCAATTCCTTTTCCCTTATCCCTCACCTCAATCGTAATCATCTTTCCTTCGATCCGGCAGCGCACCGAAATCTTACATACTTTTCCCTCATATCCATGTATGACTGCATTGGTAACCGCCTCTGAGATCGCAGTCTTCACATCTGAAACCTCTTCAAGTGTCGGATTCAGCTGCGTCATAAATGCCGATACAGAAACTCTTGCGAATCCCTCATTTTCTGATCTGCTGTCAAAAATCAACTCCATTTCATTCGTGTCTCTCATCTTTCCTTATCCTCCTCAATCTGCATAATTTTTGCCATACCTGACATAATAAGTATTTTTTTGATCCTGCTGTTGGCATGTGCTCCCCATACCTCTCCTCCAATAAGATGAACCATCTTATAGCGTCCCATAATAACACCGATCCCCGAACTGTCCATAAAGTTTGTCCTTCCGAAATCAAAAATAACATATTTAATGTGGTTTCTCTCGATCAGGCGGTCTGATTCTTCCCTGATCTTCTCCGCATTATGATGATCCAGTTCTTCCGGCAGGAAGATTGTAAGACAATTTTCCTGAATCTGATATTTCATACTGTTCCCTCCTTATTTTGTCTGGCCGGTCTGCTGCCGGCACTGCCGCAGTTTCCCGCCTTGTCTACTCCCATCTGTACACTTATTTCAGTGCGGCAGACAGGGCAGTATACGCTGTGCATACACTCCCCTGTCCTCCGCCAGGCACGAACCGGTCCATTGTCTGGTTCTGGCTTCCGCCAGAACTTCGCTGACCCTGCATCTCGCAGCGCTGCTGCTCGATGTAGGACATTCGCCATATGGGTCTTCGTGCAAGCACGAACCCATCTGGCTCATTGTCAGCGCAAAAAAGGATATGCAGCATTTTGGCTGCATATCCTTTTCATTCGTATTGTTTCTTTATTCTTCTTCACCGGTATCTTCGTTGTCCTGGCTGTCTGTGTTGTCTTCATCTTCGGCGTTATTGTTATAGTCTGTATCATCGGAGCCTTCGTTATAATCTTCCTCGTCGGAGGAATTGTCTCCTGTATCAGAATCTTCGTTGTCTGAATTCCCGACAGATCCGGATGTTTTCGCAACTTCACCGTTAATTCCTGCCTGGGCCATGGCTGCCTGGTCAGTGTTCGGGTATAACTCAATGACACGGTTATACTTTTCATTCGCTTTCTCCTGATCGCCGCTTTTAGCATAAGCGTTCGCGAGCGCCAGAAGTCCCTGGCCTTCCTGATATTCCTCATTCATCAATATGACCTTCTCAAATGCAGCAATTGCGGCTGCATAATCACCGGAATCATAACTTGCCTGTCCATCTCTGTACTGTCTGGAACATACAATCGGGAATACTTCTCCCGAGATATTATTATAAATGCTTGTCCCATTCTCTCCGAGTACATCTTTGTTAATTCCAAGAAGTCCGTCTGCCACATCCGCATTGCTGATATTTCCGTTGCTGTACTGGCTCTGGATATTTAATAACGTCTCATAACTTTGCTGGGCTGCCGCTGCATCCTTCTGGGCTGCTTCTGCCGCCTCGCTGTTCACCCTGTATTGCTCCAGTTCCTTTTTCAGCGCGTTGATCTCACCCTTTTTCGTCTCCAGCTGTTCACTGTAGGCCAGGGCTTCTTTATTCTCTTTCGCTGTCTTGGCCTGATTCACCGCCGGCACAACCAGGAACCAGATCACTGCCGCGCCCAGAAGAAGGCCGATAATTACATTCACCATCGTCGACACTCCTGAATTGTCCCGAAGGCTCGACGCCGGCTGAATAATTGTTTCATTCCCAAGTGTATAGGTAACTGTCTCCGGTTTCTTCGAAGACCTCTGGCTTTTGGCTTTCTTTTTATGTTCCGCGTTCAGCTCATGCACATACTGCAGTGTAATATCATCCGTGGTATCCAATTTTGCCGCCCGGCGCAGCATCTGCCTTGCCTTGGCATATTGCTCTGTCTGGATATATAAAAGTGCCAGAAGCTGATACGCTTTCAGAAACGTCGGATGCGCCGTGATCACCTTTTTCAGCTGAATCACAGCCAGATCCTCGCCATTTTGCTGACAGTAGGAAAGACACTGATTATACTTATGTACCGCCTGATTGATTGTCTCAAGCTCACTCGGTGTCTCCTGCACTTTCTTTATAAAATATCCTGCAACATTTTCGTGACTCTTTATGTTCTTGCTGATGATCCATTCCACCAGTGCCTCTACTACTTCTCCCCTTCCATAGTAGACAAGCCCCAGAAGATTCCTTGCTGTTATATTCTCCCTGTTAAACTGTAAACTGCGCCTCAGTGAAGCAATCGCCCCCGACAAATCCCGGATTTTCGCTTTCTGCAGGCCATCATTATACCAGGCATTCGACTGGTATATAAATTTTGCTTTATAGTCCATGCAAATTCACCATAACCCCTTTATTGTTTTGTCTTCGTCTGCTCCATCATTGTGCGCAGAATATCTGTCATATCAGTCAGATCTTCCTGATACACTGCTTCTTCTATCTCTTCCACTTCCAAACTTGGTTTAAATTTCTTTAACTCTTCCTCAAAATTAAGCATCCGCCCGGCCTCCTACAGTAATTCCTTTATCATTCCTACCAGATACAAAGACCCCAGACAGTAAAGTTTTCCATCCTTGCCCTTGATCTGAACTGCCTTTCTCAGTGCCGCTTCAGCATTATTTTCTGACAGCACCCTGCTTTTCGTATATTTATGAAAGACCGCAAGGAGCTCCTCTGCTTTCACTCCCCGGTCATTATCTATCGTCGTTACCACATATGTATCCGCCTTTATATTGGAACACAGATATGCAATCATATCTTCATATGATTTTTCTTTCACTGCCGAAAATAATATGACAGTCTTTTTACTTTCTTCCTGGGCTTTCACACTTTCTACGAAAGCTTCAACTGCACCCATATTATGTGCTCCGTCGACAATAATTCCCGGACGGACCTCTTCCATTCTTCCCTCCCATGTGACAGATGCTATCGCTTTCTGCCACCGGTCCAAATGTCTGCCTCCGGTTTTATATATCTCCTTCATCGCTGCAAGCGCAAGCGCTGCATTCATTACCTGATAGACAGCACAGCTTTTCACGACCCACATAACACTTTCATAATACGCATCTGTGCTGGAAAAAGCAATATCTTTTCCAGTGATTTTTTTGATTTCGTACGCATTTTTCGAGATTTCTCTACAAGGCGCCTTTCTTTCCCTGCAAACCTTCCGCAGTACCTGAAGGCTTTCCTCACAATTGGCATCACAGATCAGGGGAACCCCTTCTTTAATGATACCAGCCTTCTCACCCGCAATCTGCTCTATTGTATTTCCCAGAATCTCCATATGGTCCAGGCTTATCGACGTAATCACTGTAAGAAATGGACGGTCAACCGCATTTGTAGCATCAAGTCTTCCGCCCAGTCCTGTCTCAAGAATTACATATTCTGCTCCTGCTCTGGCAAAATACCGCATCGCCATACCAAATAAAAACTCGAAAAATGTCGGATGGGCAAGCCCATCCATTTTCATTGTTTCCGTCACCTCGAGTACCTCTGTAAAAATATCCAGAAAGTCCTCATCTGTTATCATCTCACCGTCTACCCTGATCCGTTCATTCATACAGATCAGATGCGGTGAAGTAAAAAATCCAACTTTTTTTCTTTCCGAAAGAAGAAGCGCCTGCATATATGCGCACACCGAACCTTTCCCGTTCGTTCCTGCGACATGAATGACCTTTCTGCCCTTCTCCGGACTGCCGAGCCTTCTCAGGAACTCCCTTGTATGTTCAAGTGAATTCTTCTCTGTAAATTTCGGAATCTGCAATATATACGCTGACGCTTCTTCGTAATTCAATTTATCTCACCATATTTCTGTAAATTAATGTAACTATTTCTTATCTTTCCATGCTTCCTGATCGAGAGGAGTCTCATCTGTTTCTACAAGCTGGCCTCCCTCATACTTATACGTCTTCGAAACTCTGAAGATCGTGTTGCTTGAACCGACCTGGGCAACTGTAATCAGATCCCCTTCTTTCAGTGTACACTCCTTAAGTTCCAGCCTTGTATTGTTCATAAATGTTGTCTTTTGTTTCTCTTCATTTACAAAGACCTTGCTGCCCTGCGTAAAGTTCTCACCGTAGATACTGAACGTGTCATCCAGATGCTGCACAATATTTTTCACTGTGACATCCTTAACGCCCATTTCCATATATCCTGCTTCAATCGGATCTGTATTTTCATACACATACTGCTTTCCATACAGAATATCATACTGGAGAAGTTCCAGATCTGAAAGATAATTCTTCGTCTTTCTTCTGTCCTGGTGATAATTGAACACTGTACCTGAATGAATGCCGATCCGGTCAAATACATCTGCCATAATCTGATATGCCGGAACATTGCGGTCTTCTTTCTGAAGTCCGATGTTATCCCAGATCACATAATTCGTATTGTAGAGATAGCGGCCTTTGAGATCTTCTGATTCAAGCCCCATTGTCGGAAGATGGTCGCCGTAAAGAACGAGCACCGTCGGTTCTCCACGTTTTTCCAATGTCTGTACAAGATCACCTATGAACTGGTCCGTCTCATAAATCTGGTTGACATAATACTCCCATGCATTTTTTCTTCCTTCATCCTCAAACCCGGATACCGTGATCTTTGGATGATCAAGAACTTTCTCCTCAGGGTAATTTCCATGTCCCTGTACTGTCACAGTAAATACAAAATCCTGCTGCTCGGTCGTATCCATGGCGTCGGTAATATACTGAGTCAGAATATTATCCTTCGCCCAGCCATTCTCCGTCGTCTGGAGAATATTCATAAATTCCTTGCTCTGGAAGGAATCAAATCCAATGTTGTTAAATACATTTGCACGGCTGTAGAAATTACCGCCGTTATTGTGGAGAGCATGTGCGCCATAATTAAACTTCTTCAGTGCTGTCGCGGCACTCTCTGCCTTCTGCGTTTTGAGAACGGTCTTGTACGGATACTCGCCCGGCCCGAAATACCTCATATTCATTCCGGTCAGTACCTCGAACTCTGTATTCGCAGTTCCCGCTCCGACCGACGGCACCTTAAAATACCCGGAAGAATAATTCTGCGAAAGTGCCCGGAAATTCGGCAGCGGATCTTCCGATGTCTGCATGAATTCCACTTCATTTGTATCAAAGAAAGATTCCAGCTGGACAAAAATGATATTCGGCATCTCCTCTCTGTCGGTAGTTGCCTGTGTAATCTTGCCGTCCTCGCTGATCTGTTCCATTTTTGCCTTCGTGTAACCATTCGGCTCAGAAATTCCTGTATTAAATATACTTGCCGTAAAACAGTACGGGAAACCATAATCCTCATATGCAAACGCAATATTTCCAAAATACGTAGACACCACTCTGTTATCAATTGCCAGATTTGTTAAAAATGAAAATAACCCGGCCCAGATGAATACTCCGATTAAGGCCGGCACCCTGTGCATCTTACCGTTAAACTGACCGCCGCGCTTCCACATGGATACCACCCATATGATAACCGCTGCAATTCCGATGATCAGAAGAATCATTTCCATCGGATTAAAGTAGGAATTCAGAAGGCTGACTGCGTCAGACGCAACTTTTAAATCCTGTGCATTGAAAGGAGTCACCCTCTTAAGGAGCATATATCCGTTGCACACCCCAAGAAACAGCCAGAATACGCTCAGCAGTATTCTCACAAAAACCCTTCGTTTGAACAGGTATACAATGGAAAATGTCACAAATATCATAAATGCATTGTATAAAAATACAAGTGGTGTTCCTGTCATATAACTCCAGGCCTCCACAATGGAGTGCCTGGATATCGCCTCTATCCCAAAATTCAGTATGCAGGCAAGCAGCGCCTGGAATATGATGGAGAACCGGTCCATAAATCGGTAAACCGGCTTCATCGTTCTGGCAAATTTACTGTTGCGCCTCTTCTCAAGAATTTCTTCCCTGCGCTCTTTCTTCTTTTTCCACCATGCTTTGACATCCTCTCTCTTCAGATGTCTTACCCTCTCTGCCGTTCCCTTTATATCTGGTTTCTTCAAATGGATTCCTTTCATACTTAACCTCACATACTTACTGATGCGCAGATTATTTCTGGAGGTTTAAAAGCCTTTCCTCAACTTGCCTCATCATCTGCGTATATGTTTCCAGCTTTTCTTTTTCTTCATTTACTTTAGCTTCCGGAGCTTTGCTTAAGAATTTCTCATTGCTCAGCATTCCGTTGGAACGGGCAATTTCTTTCGTGAGACGTTCCTTCTCTTTGTTCAGTCTCTCTCGTTCCTGTTCAAAATCAATCAGCTCCTCCAGCGGCAGATACACGGTTGCATCTGGTACTACAACAGATACCGCATCCTCAGAAATTCCATCTTTTGTACTCTGTATCATGATATCAGCCGCATTCATCAATGCTTTCGAAGCTTCCTTCTCGAGACCCATTCCGGCTGACAGCGCTTCATCCTGACATACAACATATACTTTTGCTTTTCTGTTATTCGGCACATTCATTTCTGCACGCACATTTCTGACACCGCGTACAATCTCTTTCAAATGTCCCATGATATCTTCCTCCGCCTCAAACCTGTCTTCTTCTTTGTAAACCGGCCACGCTGACATCATCAGAGACTCTTCTTCCGGCACAAGCGCGCCATAGATCTCTTCTGTGATAAACGGCATATAAGGATGTAAAAGTTTTAACGCCTGTGCAAGTACATTTTTCAGTATCCAAAGTGCACAGTTCGCTTCTTCCGGATGCTCTTCAGCGCGGTAAATTCTGTATTTCGCGATTTCAATGTACCAGTCACAGAATTCATCCCAGATGAAATCATAGACTTTCTGCACAGCAATTCCAAGGTCATATTTGTCCATGTTTTCTGTCACGTCTTTCGTCAGAGTGTTGACTGTAGAAAGTATCCAGCGGTCAGCCGGCGTAAACAGAGTTCTGTCAGGTTCCGTGATCTCTTTTCCTTCCATATTCATCATAATGAATCTGGATGCATTCCATACTTTATTCGCAAAGTTGCGGTTCGCCTCTACACGCTCCTCATAGAAACGCATATCATTTCCCGGCGCATTTCCTGTCACAAGGGTCATTCTCAGTGCATCGGCGCCGTAATTGTCAATAACCTCCAGAGGATCGATACCATTTCCAAGAGATTTGCTCATCTTACGGCCCTGTGAATCACGGATCAGGCCGTGGATCAATACCGTATTAAACGGCGCTTTTCCTGTATGTTCATATCCGGAGAATACCATACGGATAACCCAGAAGAAGATAATATCATATCCTGTTACAAGCACGTCTGTCGGATAGAAGTAATCCAGTTCTTCTGTATTTTCCGGCCATCCAAGTGTTGAGAAAGGCCACAGCGCAGAACTGAACCATGTATCTAATGTATCCTCATCCTGTGTAAAATGTGTGCATCCGCATTTCGGACATTTCTCTGGTGTTTCTCTTGCCACTACAATTTCACCGCATTCGTCACAATAATATGCCGGGATTCTGTGTCCCCACCAGATCTGTCTTGAGATACACCAGTCTTTGATGTTCTCAAGCCAGTGCAGGTAAATCTTCGTGAAACGTTCCGGAACAAATTTCAGATCACCGTTTTTCACTGCTTCAATCGCAGGTTTGGCAAGCTCTTCCATTTTGACAAACCACTGCTGTTTGATCATCGGCTCTACCGTTGTCTTACAGCGGTCATGAGTACCAACATTATGTGAATGGTCCTCAATCTTTACAAGGAATCCCTGCTCTTTCAAATCATTTACAATGGCTTTTCTCGCCTCGTAGCGTTCCATGCCTGCATATTTTCCGCCGTTCTCATTGATCGTCGCATCATCATTTAATACATTGATCTCCGGCAGATTGTGGCGTTTTCCAACTTCGAAGTCATTCGGGTCATGTGCCGGAGTGATCTTAACAGCACCTGTACCGAACTCTTTGTCTACATAATAATCTGCTACAATTGGAATCTCTTTATTCACAAGCGGAAGGATGACTGTCTTTCCTACAATATCTTTGTATCTGTCATCATCCGGATGTACAGCAATCGCCGTATCCCCAAGCATTGTCTCAGGACGTGTCGTCGCAATCTCAAGGAAATCCTCTGTCCCTGCGATCGGATATCTGATATGCCAGAAATGTCCTGCCTGCTCCTCATGCTCTACTTCTGCGTCTGAAAGAGAAGTCTTACAAACCGGGCACCAGTTGATGATCCTGGATCCTTTGTAAATATATCCTTTTTCATACAGTTTGATGAATACTTCTTCCACTGCCTTTGAACATCCTTCGTCCATTGTAAAACGTTCTCTGTCCCAGTCACAGGATACACCAAGCTTCTTCAGCTGGTTCTCAATCGTCCCTGCGTATTCCTCTTTCCACTGCCATGTTCTCTCAAGGAATCCTTCCCGGCCAAGCTCTTTCTTATCAATTCCTTCTTCTTTTAACTGATTTGTAACTTTAACTTCTGTCGAAATTGCAGCATGGTCTGTTCCAGGAATCCAGAGTGCATTATAGCCCTGCATTCTTTTGTAACGGATCAGTATATCCTGCATTGTATTGTCGAACGCATGTCCCATATGCAGCTTTCCTGTGATATTCGGAGGCGGCATCACCGTTGTAAACGGCTTTTTGCTCCTGTCCACCTCTGCGTGAAAATATTTATTCTCACACCATTTTTCATACAGTTTTGGTTCCATCTCTTTTGGATCATACGTTTTTGCTAATTCCCTGCTCATCGCTTCCTCCTAAAATTTCCTATTATAAGGATTCTTTATCTGGCCATTATTTTCCATCAGGAAAAAGAAAAAGCCCTCTACTTCCGTAAAGGGCGAATGACCGCGGTACCACCTTTGTTATATGCAGTTTCTGCACATATCTCAGAGTCCGTTAACGTGGACTACTCCGTGATATCCTATCAGGACAGTAGTTCCCATTCCCCTGAAACTTGCCCCCTTCAGATATCAGGCTCCAAAGCTACCTTCCACAAAACATTTCTGATGCAGCCTTTCAGCCAGTGAGCCGCATTCTCTTTCAGACGCCTTTGTGTACTCCTCTTTTTCTTCACCTTTATCTATTTAACGAATTGTTAACTTGCGATTAACTAATGACTATATTAGCCTCGAAGCCTTTGTTTGTCAAGGAAATTCATGAAACTTTATATATTCTTAAGGAGTAAATGAAGCCCTGTTACCCGGGGAATATTCCTGCAATATGGGAAAACAAAAAGCATAAAATCATTCCGGCCATCGTAGGCAGCAAAACAGAAAGTGCCGTCCATTTCAAACTCCCCGTTTCTTTCTTAATGGAAAGGCATGTAGTCGAACAGGGCCAGTGCATCAGTGAAAATAAAAGCACACATACCGCCGTAACCCACGTCCAGCCGTTATCATAAAGTACATTTCCAAGCATCTTTAGATTGCCCGCATCCACAAGCGTTCCCTGTGACAGATATGCCATCAGCATGACCGGAACCACAATCTCATTGGCGGGAAATCCAAGAATAAATGCGATCAGAATCGTTCCATCCATGCCAAGCGCCTTTCCAAACGGATCCAGAAATCCCGCACATGCCGAGAGAAGTGTCTGATCCCCGGCCTGGATATTAGCCATCAGCCAGATGATACAGCCTGCCGGTGCCGCCACAGCCACGGCTCTCATCAGCACGAAAATTGTCCGGTCAAAAATAGATCTTATGATCACCTGCCCTGCTTTCGGCCTTCTATAGGGCGGCAGTTCCAGGGTAAACGAGGACACTTCCCCTTTCAAAACAGTCTTTGAAAGCAGAAATGAGGCAAAAAATGTCATCGCCACCCCAAGCATAATGAATGCCGACAGCATCACCGCTGCCAGAATACTTCCCTTCATCCCTTTCACGCTTCCCGCGAAGAAGATTGTAATCAGCGCAATCATTGTCGGAAATCTCCCGTTGCATGGAACGAAACTGTTCGTAATGATTGCGATCATCCGCTCCCTCGGCGAATCAATGATCCGGCAGCCCACAACCCCGGCAGCATTGCATCCAAATCCCATCATCATCGTCAAAGCCTGTTTTCCACATGCCCTGCAGCAATGAAAGCATTTATCCAGATTGTAAGCAACTCTTGGAAGATAACCGAAATCTTCAAGAATTGTAAATAGCGGAAAGAAAATTGCCATCGGCGGAAGCATTACCGACACTACCCATGCAAGGACCCTGTACATTCCCTGTACAAGAATCCCTGTAAGCGCCGGGGACAGGTTTATATACTGAAAGAACATCTCAAGCTTATCTCCCGCTGCAAACAACAGATTACTCAAAAGCTGTGATGGATAGTTGGCGCCCACAATTGTAATCCAGAAGATCAGCAGAAGCATCAGGAACATGATTGGAAATCCAGTTCTTTTACTGGTGAACAAAGAATCCAGCCTACGGTCTCTCTTCAGATAATCTTTCTTCTCATAACTGACCGCCAGCTTCGCAATCCGCTCTGCCTCCTTTACATGGGCTGTCGTCCGTTCTTCCCAGTAAGTATCATCGATAAAATCTTCGATATTCTCACCTGTGTTTTCTGTCTCTTGCTTTTCCTCATTAGTTATCCGCTCCAATGTCTCCATCATCTGCTCTATCCCAACCGCATTTCGTGCCTCAATTCCTACCGCCGGAATGGAAAGCTCCTGCTCCAGTATATCCAAATGGATGACAATCCCTTTCTTTCGGGCTTCATCCATCAGATTGACACAAAGCAATACTCTGGGTGCAATTTCTTTGATCTGAAGCACAAGATTTAAGTTCCGTTCCAGGCAGGTCGCGTCACATACAACCATCACTGCATCTGGATCCCCCTTTAAAATACAGTCTCTTGCTACTTCCTCTTCCGCAGAATGCGACATCAGTGAATAACATCCCGGTACATCTGTAATCTGATATACCGTTTCTTTATATGTACTGAAACCTTCTGCGAATGCAACGGTCTTACCAGGCCAGTTCCCTGTATGCTGGTGCTGCCCGGTAAGCTGGTTAAAAACAGTGCTTTTCCCTACATTTGGATTCCCGGCTAATATCACTTTCTTCATCTTCGTCTCTTCCATCTATCCTCCTGCTTCTTTCAGACTTGCAATGAAAAATGTTTCCTTACCCTAACTTATTCATCCACCCGGTGTTATGTTACAATGGAATACTATTTTTGTCACTCTTTCTAACCTGCTATCAAACAAAGTGGACAAGTCCACTTCAACTCCCTGAATCCCTCACTCATGAGGGACTTGTACACTTTGTGCGCCAATGTGCAGCTGCGAAGCAGCTTTCCCTGGCACATTGTGTGCATCCTGCCCGGAGGGCTTTTTATTGCATAGGCAAGTTCGAAGAACTTTCTTATGTAATGAAAAAGAGCCAACGCTTTCACCGCGATGGCTCTTTATCACTTCCTTCTTACACTTCTGCATATGCTTTCAGATTCTCCAGCACTTTCTCGTTCAGACGTTCCACTGCCTGTCTTGTCATCCCCGAAGATTTGTTGATGCAGCATACATTTTTATACTTTAATAATTCTTCATCCCCGGCTGCCATAGATGTATCGCAGAAATACCAGGTATTCTTCTTCAGGAGCCATTTCTTCATGGCTTCCATGTCAAAGCATGGACTCAGTGCCGTGTTGAATACTATTTTATCTGAACTTAAAATATCCAGTTCTTCCTCATGAAGCAGAGTCACGTTCTTGCTCAGACAGCTGCAGACAATATCACATTCTCTGAGTAAATCATGCAGATCACGGTATGTATATCCTTTTTCCTCTGCCTCCGGTTTTCTCGTCCTGCTGTAGTAAGAGATATCTGCCCCAAAGAATGACAGTGCGTTTGCCACGATCTGCCCGGTCGCTCCCATTCCAAGGATACCGACTTTCGCTCCCGAGATTTCCGACTCCTCCCCCAGAAACGGCTCATGGCCGCCGGTTCCATGGAGCATCTGAATGATCTCTCCGACTACATATTCCGCAACACCTTCATCACCGTAATCCTTGATTCCGCTCACCGCGATTCCATGTTCTTTCGCATACCGGATGTCTACATTAGCACTGGCTTCTGAGTACAGGCTGCAGCACATCCCGATATATTTCAGATTCTTACATGCCTTTAAGATATCTTCCCCTATGATATTTTTATAACTCACAAATATGGCATCTGCATCCCCAATGCGCTGTTTTATCTCTTCTGCATCTTTTGGTGCAGTCTCATAGAACACCGCTTCTTCACAATATTTTTTCACTTCTTCTTTTCCCCACGGGAGAAATGAAACCGGCTCAATCGCTACAAGTTTTTTTAATTTCATCATGTTTCCTCCTTCATGTACATACCCTGTATCACTTATAATTCTTAGTGTAGCATATTCTAAAGCCTGGGTGAAGCACTTCTATAATAATCAGAAATAATCAGAAGATTACTGCAGCCTTTTCCTGATTCTCACATGGCATGCATCCTCATTGCGCAGGGCAATGACCGCACCCCTGATTAAAAATGCCGCCGGATCTCCAAGAGGGCTTTTTCCGAGACATTCCACTTCTGTCCCTTCGATCAATCCAATATCCCGAAGCCGCATCTTCATCGCCTTCCCGGAAGTCAATCCGGTCACGATCCCCTTTTCACCTTTGATTAATTCCCGCAGGCTCTCTGTACCAGTCATATCAACACACCTCTTTGAATAGATTTTACAGGAAACCTGCAGGAGCTTTCTTTCCCCTGAAATTGTTTCCCTACCCTAACTTATTCACACATTTACAGATGTGTGACAAAGGAGCGTGCAATTTATGGAACCTTCTTCTGATTTTTATACATTAAAAGGATACTCCCTTATGGAGAACACCCAGGTCACTGCCGCAATGGAAGATTACCTGGAGATGATCTGCCGTCTCTCTGCAGATAAGGCCCCTGTGCGGATCAATGACCTGGCCCGGCATCTGAATGTACGTCCCTCTTCGGCCTCCAAAATGGCGGCAAATCTTCAGGAACTGGGATTGATTGATTTCCCGAAATACGGCCTGATTACCCTGACAGACAAAGGGATTGACACCGGCGAATACCTCCTGTACCGCCATAACCTTTTAAATGACTTCTTCTGCCAGATCAATCACAGCCTGGATGAACTGGAACAGGTAGAGAAGGTGGAACACTTCCTCACCCCAAGAACTGTAGAAAACATTCGGTTATTCATGGAAAAATACTGCAAAACAGAACGGTAAATCCATATTGTTTTATCAATACTCTCATTTTTCAAAAGATATTTCTCTTTTCCTCTTGCACATTGTCCGCTGCAATTATAAAATTAATATATCACATGGAAAAGAGGGATCGTTGTCATGAAAAAAGAAAAAAACATCCTTTATATTGTTCTCCCGCTGATCGCTGTTTTTATAGGGATCTCGATCTTCACCTTTCATCAAAGCAGCCAGTCAATCACAGACGGATATCTCGCCTCTGAAGGAAATGCTGCGAGAAACTTTGCTGTTCTGACCGCCTCTAATATCCATCTCACGGACGAACAGGTGGAAACACTGAAAAATTATTCCTACGCCGAACTGCAGGCATCCGAGGAGAATAATGCTTTAAAAGCCATGATGGACAATGACCATTTTGCCAGTAAAGTGGATTATGCTTATGTAATGATTCATCTGAACAAGGATGAGGTAAAGTATCAGGTCTCTGAAGAAACAAAAGACAAGTTTGATGCCCCTATCGGCACCGATCTCGATATTATGTGGCTTCTGGATGTAACTCTCAACGATAAACTTACATCCTCCACTGATGATCTGGAACGCTATTCTTATTTTATTGAAGCAGATACTGCAATCTTAAGTCCTGAATCTACATATATTTATAACGCAAGTGAATGGGGAAACCATATCTGCGGGTATGCGCCTCTTTATTCTGTGTCCGGAAAATATATCGGAGCAGTCGGTGTCGAACTGCAGACAGGCGATTACGATACCTACCGCACCCGCGGCATGATGTCCATGGGAATTCTGCTATTTGTCTCAACCTTGACCCTTACTGTTCTGTTTCTGATTCTCTACTTCAAATATAAACGGCTGCAATATGAAAAAATATATACGGATCCCCTGACACATATCAGCAACCGAAGCTATTATAACGACCAGTTTATCAAACATCTGAGTACCCACCAGACCTCCGGCTATTACTTTGCCCTCATGATCGCGGACATTGACTGGTTTAAGAAAGTGAACGATACTTTCGGCCATGAAATCGGAGACGAAGTTCTGATTGAGATCAGCAGTATACTGTTGGAACTCTTTGGAAAAAAACACGTGGTCAGATACGGCGGCGAAGAATTTGTCATAGGATTATGGATCAAAGATGAGCAGGAACTTAAGAACAAAATCGAACAGTTATTCCAGAAAATCACGGAACAGCAGTTCAGCAAACGTCAGATTGACATCAGTATTTCTCTCGGATGCTCTTATTCAAAAGAAGAGCGGCTGAACGGCTGGCTTCTGTCCGGTATGCTCAAAACAGCCGATGATAAATTATATGAAGCCAAAGAAAATGGCAGAAAACAATATCGCATGGAAGAATACAGCCATACGGAAACCTGTGCCCCCAATTAATAACCAACAGAAAAAAGGCCCGGAAAAATGCAAACTGACTACATTTTTCCGGGCCTTCTTTCTGTTACACTTTTTTCAAATTCTGAATCATATCTACAATCGAATATCCGTAATCCAGTCCGGTAGCCCATCCATATCCATAAGGGTTCTCGTTCTGTCCAAGCCATTCAACATAAGGGGCACTTCCCTTGGCAACATAACCGTATCTGTCATCCACACACTCCTGCACCAGCGGCTGTTCTGTTGCATACGCCTTCAGATGCTGAATCTGTGCCCTGATCCCCGTCCTGACATCCGGATAAGAATTGCCGGCCACGCCGCCTCCGGTAGTTCCAAGTCCGGCAAAATTATACTGTTCAATCCTCGCATCTCCGCCATATTGAAGCCAGCCGGTCTCTTTCATTGTCTGTACAAAAGCAACTTCCGGCCTGACTCCTTCTGCGACAGCTTCTTCATAATACATCTGACAAAAAGTCTCTATATTGGCAGCGCCTCCTTCTGAAAGCACCTCCGAAGGATATTCTGCACCATTTTCCTGAAAATATTTTACCATCTGCTCTGTTGTCACGGAAGACTGTCCCATAATCGGATATGCCCCGGGAGCAATCGTTTCCACAGTCTCTTCAGCTTTCCCGGTTCCTTCTTTTGTACCCTCTCCGGGACACTTTGCAAGCGCCACTCCTTCGAATGAATGCTGAATCAGATTCTCGCTTCTGACTCCTTTTCCCTGTGCCGGAAGCTGAAAATACATCGCCATCGCACATATAATCACTGCCAGTATACAATTTACTCTTCTCAAATACCATGTCCTCCTTTATGCTGTCGGTTTATCCTAATATATTATGCTTTACCTCTAAGTATGAACATTTTTACTGTATTTGAAACTTCTCTTTTTCATTCTATAAATGTATCACTTCTCCGGCTCTGATATAGTGCATCTGATCATGGAGCAGCTCCTTTAACTGTCCGTATGCCTTCTCTCCGGTACAATGGCATGTATAAAATATGGTATCCTTTCTTCTGATCAGCTGGCTGATCAGCGCAATAAAGGAATCACTTTCATACTCCTGTGTTTCCTGATTGTAAAGATGAAAACCGCCAAATACAGAATCTATCTTCTGTCCGCAGATCTGTTCCCCCTTGTCAAGTATATTCATAATACCGTTATGGGCACATCCTGCAAATATATACACTTTTCCATTCTCGCGGATCATCATATTCTGCTCGTGTGAAAAATCATCGTGCAGATAACCTTCCCTTTTTTTGACATACAGCGACAGGTTGGTGCGCGGTACCGGGTATTTCAGATCCACTCTGGAGTAAAGGGATATCACATCATCCACCTGATAATCTCCGTCAAGAAGCACGATACGGTCCGAATCTCTAAGCTCCTGGTCCAAACCGATATACTTTCTAAGCTTCTCAAATGTCGCCTGATAATATGCTCCGAATGCGCTTTCCTGTATATACACCTTCGCAATATGATTCAGCTCGAAAAAACGCTCAAGCGCTCCGCCGTGGTCATCATGTCCGTGCGAAATGACTACCGTATCAACTTCCCCTATCTCAATCCCCAGTTTTTCTGCATTCACCGCAAAAAGATCATCACTCCCCAGATCAAAAAGTATCTTATGGCCAGCTGCTTCAATGTACAAAGACAAACCATGTTTATGTCCATACTCTTCCGATACCGATGTATTTTCTACTAATACAGTTACCCGCATACTGCCACCCTTTCCCTTCCGCCATCATGCACTTCGATCATTCTTCTGCGTGATCAAAGCTGCATCTTGTCAACTGTTCTTGTCCATTTTCCACCTTGTAAAAAGAATATCATGATTCACCATCTCATAGAAAAGGCGGATGACTTCGTCATAATTTTCCGGTTTCAGCGACATAATCCACATCATCTTTGTGATCACTGATTCCAGTGTCATATCATATGCCTCCAGAAGATTAAAATCCTGTTTTACCTTCTTTCCTACTTCATATACGGTCATGTTGCTTCCTTCATTTGCAACCTGGGTCGTCATAACGACAAGTTTGCCTTTCTCCCTGAAGCTCTCCATCTCCTCATAGAAACCATCAACAACACTTTCCGGGAGCCCGCCTACCCCAAAACTTTCAATCACAATACAGTCATAATGCTCAAACAGATACGGCAGTACATCCGGTGTCATACCTGGGATAAGCTTCAATACATAGACACTGTTGGTCATCTCATGATAGAAACGTACCTTCCTCATATAGGGAATTGACGGAATATAACGTATCACTTTTTGATCCTGGATGACTGCAGGATAAGGATAGTTAATACTGGAAAATGCATTATAGCTTTTAGCCCGCTCTTTTTTTGCCCTGGTCCCGACAATGACTTTTCCGTCAAATACGATATTTACATCCTGTGAATCGTCATCGGACGCGTAGATAAAGCTATCCAGCAGATTCGTCTTCGCATCCGTCACATCCATGTCAATCGGTTTCTGCGCACCTGTGATTACGATTGGCTTGGATGAATTCTGAATCATATAGGAGAGCGCAGACGCTGTATAAGCCAGCGTATCTGTTCCATGGCAGACTACAAACCCATCATAATCATAATAATATTTCTCAATTGTTCTCGAAAGCAGCACCCATTCTTTCGGTGTCATGTTCGTGCTGTCAATGTTGCATACCTGAATTGTCTCAACATCACACACATCCTTTACCTGCGGAATATACGACAATATATCCTCAGAAGATAATCCCGGCGCCAGTCCATTCTCCGTCTTCTTCGACGCAATCGTGCCGCCGGTCCCCAACATTAATATCTTCTTATTCATTTCTGTGTTGTTCCTCCTTCATATCCAAATAATCAAATAATGACATCTGAGGCATTCTTGCAGACCTCATATTTCTCACTGTTATGGTCTCCCTCCCCGTCGGGCGGCCAATCAGCATCGGTGAATCAGGGTCATGTCTCCGGTAACGTTCTTTTGTGGTTTCCATGCTCGTGTTGGCATAGCAATATGTGCATCCATTCATACATGTATCATACATCCCCACATCAATACTCTCCATACAGCCACAATCATCTCTCTGCATCCTGTCCTTCTTAATATCCACCTTACACCCTATAATCTGTTCAATTTTGTGCTGGTCAATACAAGCTCCATGGGCAATGCCATACTGGCTGAGATTGATTTTCTCTGCACAGGTACAAAGCGGAAGATGATATTTATCAGCAATCCCTGACAGTCTTTCTGCTACACGATGCATCTCGTCTTTCGTCAGTTCACGAAAAGAGAAATCCCTCCGTTTATAATAGTCAATGAAGCTGATCACACACCTTCTTGTATACGGTGAAAGTTCAACACAAAGTTTCTCAAACTCTTCCGCCATCCAATTTTCATCATATCTGCTGCTCAGCATAATCGGGTCAAATCTCCAGTCCACTCTGAGTGCTCCCAGTTTCTCACTCAATCTCTGGAATGTCTCAATTCTCTTCTTCTGTTCTGGAAGGTACCTCTCAATCTCCCTGCCAAATCCTGTCAGCGTATACTGAAAATAATATGAATACCCCGCCTCATCCAGCTCTGAAAGACGTGCAAGCATGGGCTGTGGATTTTTCGTCCAGAATACAATGCATTCTACATTCTGCGGATTCAGAAAAACTCTGCTCAGATGATTTTCATTAAAAGTATTTGGAACCAGCATTTCACCCTCTCTGATCCTGTTCATAAACCAGTCCGGGTAATAGGCCGGAATGTCTGTTCTTCTGCTAGCACTGATAATCATTTCCATCTCCCCTTCGATGTTGCCATATTTCCAGGATGACCTTGTTACATCCTATGACTATTCTAACAAGAAACCAGCCAAGATGAAATATCTTTCTGAAAAAACAGGAAAAGTTTACAGCTGTTTCCGAACCTCCTTCCTTTATTGACATACTTTATATTAATATGGAATGACTTTTATTCCTCCTATTTGAAAGGATGATTTTATGACTATGATTACCACACAGACTGATACATCAACACGCCCGTTTATCGTCTATCCAGGCACCGATGTAACAGGAACTGCCACCGGTCAGGAGAATGTAGAAAGCTATTGCAGCCGTCCTGACACAGAAGCATCCCGGTACAGGCTAAACCGTGCCGACCATAACCAGATTTTCAGTTTCACCCTCACTGCACTTGGGACATCAAAACCCGCTTACTGCCTCAACAAATTTGCCGACGGCCCTTACGGAGATGTTCCTTACAACAGCAACACTTTTGAATCCATCTTTCCTCAGCTATCACAGAGGCAGAAAAACATGTTTGCGTGGATTCTCGCCAATACGTACCCCGAAACAAGCCGTGAACAGACATTTTCCCTCGTAAACGTAGATGCCAGCCAGCCACCGGTCCTTGATAATAATGATGCTTATGCTGCTGTTCAGGTAGCCATCTGGGTATTACTCGGACAGATCGCTCCGGAAGAAGTGTATTTTCTTGACTGTGCCGCAGATGGAACCCACCCAAAGTCTGACAGATTAAGAGCCGCCGTTTTAGGCCTCCTTTCTCTTGCCGGAACTTATGCTGATACTGTGTCTTCCCCAACTGCCAGATCCTTTTCCACCGGCACCTGCCCAAACAAAAACCCGCTGATTACCTGCTGTAATAACCAGACTACTCCTTCAGACCCGGCAAGTCCTTATCTTGTCTTTGCCGGATGCCCGGATGAAGTCCGGACAGTCTGCGGCCGGATCCTTATAGGGCCATTCCGGCTGATGTCCTCTTTCTCTTCGAAGCCATCTATTACAGTAAAAACCGTCTGCTCCTGCAGCCAGGACTTGTATATCACGTTCGCTGATTTCTGCGGCAATCAAATCGATGCACCTTCCACGGGCGAAGAATTTTACCTCTTATTCCGCATGTGCGGAAGTACCCTCTGCCTCGAAATCACAGCCTCTGTGACGGGCAATATCACGCGGGTAATTACAATGGAACCTACAGACAGTCCGAACTATCAGCCCATTGGAACCTCCTTTACAGACTATCAGGCCACATCAGATACCTCTATCTGCGTATGCATTGTCAATCCCGATCTGCTGCATCCACAAAAAGAAAGCTCCTGTGGCAGTATTCAGATTAACAATAGCAGTTCCAGTAATAACAATAATAATAACAATAACAACAACAATAATAATAATAATAATACCAGCAACAATAATAACCCTGTCGGCAATGGTTCTTACCCTCCATGGCAATGGCCTGGATGCTTTCCCGTATTCTGCTGGCCTTCGTTCACCCCTCCGTGGAACCCTGATTTTCCTTATCCGCCTGGACCTCCGTACCCGCCGAAGCCTCCGTATCCACCGTGCACACCATGTCCTCCGTGCCCTCCAAAGCCTCCATGTCATCCGTGTCCTCCAAAGCCTCCGTGCCCTCCATGTCCGCCGGAACCTCCCTGCCCGCCGGAGCCTCCGTGTCCGCCGAAACCCTGCCTGCCAAAGCTTCCTTGTCTTTTCTGTCAGGCAGAACATGAGAACTAACCACGGATAACTAAAATGGGCTGCCGCACTGATAAGTAAAAGCGGCAGCCCAAGACTTTCGTACAGTCTATAAATACTTTTTCTAATTCGTCACACTGTTTTTAATCCAGATAATAAAATTCTTCATCGTCCTGATCCGTCCTGATCTTATGTTCCTTCTTATGGAACAGATCATAAATACACGGTA
>URQQ01000030.1 GCA_900549995.1 uncultured Lachnospiraceae bacterium
GTTTACGAAGATTCCCTGTGCTGTCTCAGGACGCAGATAAACTGTATTTTTCGCATCTTCTGTAACACCCTGGAATGTTTTAAACATCAGGTTGAACTGACGGATATCTGTAAAATTATGTTTTCCGCAGGAAGGACATGGAATATTGTTTTCCTCAACAAATGCCAGCATCTGCTCCTGTGACCATGCATCTACGCTTTCTGTCAGTTCAATGTCATGCTCATGTGCAAAATCCTCGATTAATTTGTCGGCGCGGAAACGTTCTTTACATTCTTTACAGTCCATCAGAGGATCGCTGAATCCGCCCAGATGTCCGGATGCCACCCATGTCTGTGGATTCATCAGGATCGCGCAGTCCACACCTACGTTATAAGGACTCTCCTTGATGAATTTTTTCCACCATGCCTGTTTTACGTTATTTTTGAGCTCTACACCAAGATTTCCGTAATCCCATGTATTTGCAAGTCCGCCATAGATCTCTGATCCCGGATATACAAATCCCCTTGATTTTGCAAGAGCTACAATCTTTTCCATTGTCTTTTCCATAGTTCCTCTACCTCACATTCTTTTTGCTTATTTAGAAAAATGAACGATCCATCTTGTCTCGTCCATTATCTGCCAACTTTTTAACATTATACCTTTATCAACCTGTTTTTTCAAGTCTTAAAGGCAATAACATTTCTGAGAAAACAACCTTTAGAAGCCAATTGCCAGAAATGTCTCCAGAATTTCCAGTGATTTGAATTTCTTATCAATATACACTTCGTTATACCGCTTCATCACTTTGCCAAATTCCTCAAGCACTTCCTCTGTCACTGCAAATGTATACAGCTTTTCTATCGGAGAACTGATAACAAACTGCATGGCATACAAAGTCGACGTGTTGAGATGCATCCCATCCCTGACACCATTCATACACTCGCTGCAGACGAGTCCGCCGCTTGTAACGCTGAACACCTGGGGGCGGGTATTGTCTCCGCACCTGATACATTGGAATACCTGAGGACCCTCTCCATTTACCGCCGCCGCTTTCAGTTCAAATATGTATCTGATCAGCCTGTGCGGAATCCGCCCTCCGGAAAGCGCCCTCATTGTCTGATACAAAAGCTTCAGCATCTGTGTCTCATCATTATTCTCCCGCGTATAATAATTGGCAAATTCCATAAAATAAAATCCGTAATACGCGGCTTCCACATTTTCTCTGAGTTCCATAAAATAATTTGAAACTGAAACACTCTGAATTGTATAGGAATTTCTGCCTTCATAGATAGCAAATTCGCCAAATGTAAATGGATTTACAGCCCCGATCAGGGGGCTGTTCGGCCTTCTTGCACCTTTGGCAAATGCTGAGATTTTTCCTTTTTCTTTTGTGAGTATTACGACTCTTTTATCGTACTCCCCAATCGGTGATGCCGACATGATAATACCGGTCACCGTAACTGAATGATTCAATGCCGCCTTCACCTGCTTATCCTGCTATTTTAACTGTATCCGTTCTTCCATGTACTTCTTGCTTCTGCATGTTGCTCTGTCTCACACTTCTCACCGGCACCGCTTTCATATTTAGCGATGACGCTGCCACAGATTTCCATGCCCTTATATTCCAGGTAATCCTCTATCTTTCCTGAACTCAAAAACCGTTCCCAGTATTGCTGTTCCATCTTATCACCCTTTCATCTTAAGTTACTATTTAGGGTCTCCGATTCATTTTTTGCTATACTGAAAAATATCTACCAGTTCTTTTTTCGTCCAAAGCCTTGACATTCTGGTTTTACCTGCAAGTTCTATTCATCCTTTGTATACCCAAAGTTTTTGATCAGGAAATCGCTGTCACGCCAGTCCTTTTTCACCTTCACCCAAAGCTGAAGATTTACTTTACAGTCCAGCAGACGTTCAATCTCATACCGTGCGGTACTCCCGATTTTTTTCAGCATAGATCCCTGTTTTCCGATGATGATTCCTTTATGGGAATCTCTCTCACAGATGATCGTAGCTTCAATATCCATAATCCCCTTCCGAGGGTTCATCTTATCTACCGACACCGCAATTCCGTGCGGAATCTCCTCATTCAGACTGTGAAGCGCCTTTTCCCGGATCAGCTCCGCTACGATCTGGCGCTCCGGCTGATCGGTGATCGTATCCTCATCATAAAACTGGGGACCATAAGGGAGATATTTAAAAATCACCTTTACAAGTTCTTCTGTATTATCTCCATTTCTTGCCGATACAGGAACAATCTCATCAAAATCATATATTTTCCGGTATGCATCAATAAAAGTCAGCACCTCTTCCCGTTTTACCATATCGATCTTGTTAATTACCAAAATAACAGGAGTACTGCATTTGGCCAGCTGCTCAGCGATATGCTGTTCCCCCGCCCCGATAAAGGTCGTCGGTTCCACGAGCCACAAGACGACATCCACTTCATTTAATGTACGCTCCGCCACATTGACCATGTACTCACCAAGCTTATTCTTCGCTTTGTGAATTCCCGGCGTATCAACGAAGATTACCTGCCCCTCTTCTCTTGTGAGAACGGTCTGTATCCGGTTCCTTGTCGTCTGCGGCTTATTAGACGTAATCGCTATTTTCTGGCCGATCAGATAATTCATAAGTGTAGATTTCCCCACATTTGGCCTTCCAATTAATGTTACAAATCCTGATTTAAAATCTGCTTTCATTCATGCTCCTCTTTATCTTTCCTCACAGTCAAAACGGAATTGGCAACTCCCGTTTTCGCTGTGTACAAGTATCATACGTTCTCTAAAATAAATCTTTTACTTCTTTAAATAATTCTTTCTGATCTTCGATTTTCTCTTCACTTCCGATGACACAGAACTGATCTGCCCTTAAAACGGCATTTACGATGTCAGCCAGATTCCGGATATCTTCCTTTCCGGCATTTAAAATCTGCATTCTCTCATTTTTGATCATCTCTTCTGTCACATGATTCATATAAAGATTCATGGAGCGGTCACCTTTTGAGGACGGTGTCATCGGCTGGTCAATGTTGCTGATCGTACCGATGATGTATTTCGTCATATCCCGTTCATTTACATCGAAATTCCGCAGGTATTCCACAACTCCTTCATATACTTCATTCGTCTTCTCCAGATTTGGATCTCTGTAAGATACGAAAAATCCTTCCCCAAGGCGGTTGAAGCTGCTCATGACACCATATGCGCCGCCTTTTACGCGGACATTGATCCAGAGATAATCATAACTTAAAATAACCTTCAATATCTGAAGTGCTCCCGTATAGGATTTTCCATCATCGATGAAATTCCCTGCCCTTGCTACATACTGTACCTTCGAAGATGTACGGAATCCTTCATTCTTCTTATCGCAGTGCAGGATACACGGAACTTCCTCGACCTTTCCTTTATACAGTCCCTCTGCAAATGCTGATACCTGCCCGGAAATTCCCTCGAGTCCCTCCCGCGCCGCAGTATAACTGATCATCATATTTTCCCTTCGGAACAGCAGTTTTGCAAGTGTTTCAAGCTTCTGTATCAGATCCTCTTTTCTCTCTTCAAAATTCTCCGTCAGGCTGCTGACCATCTCGTAGAATTCAATTCCGCTTGTCATGTCCTTAAATCTTGACATCGGCGCCGCATAGGACAACGCTCTGACAGCTGCCGTGACATGCCCGGATGACTGGAACTTCATCTGAAGACGGGACTTCGTCATATCCAGAATCTCCATCAGCCGCTTTTCATCCGAAAGTTTGGAACGCATCAGAATTTCTTCTATCATTTCAAATACTACCGGCATCTTTCCATACAGCGCTCTGCCCTTGATTTCAAATGTAGCCCGGAACTCTTTTTCTTTTGCCTTCTGGACATTCGGATACAGTTCTAATGATGTTCCGATACCGCCTGTATGGACATTAATCTCATTGAATAATTCCCCATATTCATAGTTTTCGGTATCGATGATTCCAAGTACCCCCTGCAGTATTCCAACATACGGAAGCATTTCCTCCGCTACACAGGAAAGATCAAATAACAGATCGATATAACCGATTCCGTTCGTCTCTATCTCATGATACACTACCGGGATCCCGTCCATTTCCATCTCTTCATTGTAGATCGGGGCAATGTCTCTTGTAATGTCCTCCCTTTTAAGAACCGGAATTTTTTCCAGCTCTTCTTCCGGTGTCGGAGCCTCCTGGAATTCTTCCAACTGCTTCGTTGCTGCCGCTAATTTCTCCAATTCTTCCGGTGTAAGACTTTCTTTATATGCTTTAAGTTTCTCTTCCAGCTCTCTGTCAAGACGTGCGGTTCTCCCCTTTTCCGGCTTCACAATCACCAGCGAACCATGTGGATTTTCCAATATATATTTACGGATCAGCCCTTCAAAATATCCGGTATCGATATTTTTCTTCAGGAATTCAAATGTATCCAGCGCTTCTACATGTATAAACGGCTTATCATCATCGTATAGCCAGCTGTCCAGCATCTGCAGTCCATACATCAATCCCTTCGGATAACTGCCGAAATCTGCTTCACGATAACGGAACTCATGATAGTTGATTCCTGCTTCCAGCGCTTTTTGGTCCATTCCATTTTCCGCGATCTCAGACAGCACATCCTCAATCTTACGGATAAATGCTTCTTTCTGATCCAGATTGGCATTCTTTGCAACTACAGAAAAGATCGGCTGATATACTCCATTATCGTAGGAGCCCATAATATCCTTCCCAATCCCGGCCTCAACAAGTGCCTTCTTCAGCGGAGCCCCCGGAGCCGACAACAGCGCATAATCCAGAATCTGAAATGCCAGGTAAAGTTCTTTGTCCAGACTTGTTCCAATTACTTTATTATAAGAAAGATACGTATTATCTGCCTCATCTTCATTACTTCCGATAGAATATCCAAATTCAATTTCCTTTACCTCATCAAAAGGCTGCTGGAACCGAATCTCGGAATCCACTTCTTTTTTATCAAAATCAGAAAGATATTTTTCATCCAGCCAGGTAAGCTTCTCCTCCATGTCCATATCTCCGTAAAGATAAATGTAACTGTTGGATGGATGATAATATTTTCTGTGAAAATCAAGGAACTGCTCATAAGTAAGTTCCGGAATCACATCCGGATCCCCGCCGGATTCATAAGCATAAGAAGTATCCGGGAACAGTGAATTTAAAATCACACGGTCAAGCACACCTTCCGGTGAAGAAAATGCCCCCTTCATTTCATTATATACAACACCATTGTAAGACAGCTCACCGTCTGGTTCCTCCAGTCTGTAGCTCCAGCCTTCCTGACGAAAAATTTCATCATACTGATAAATGTTCGGATAAAGTACCGCATCCATGTAAACGTGCATCAGATTCTGAAAATCCTGATCATTGCAGCTTGCAATCGGATAAACAGTCTTATCCGGGTATGTCATTGCATTTAAAAAGGTGTTAAGAGATCCTTTCACAAGCTCTACAAATGGATCTTTCACCGGGAATTCCCTGGAACCGCACAGCACCGAATGTTCCATAATATGCGGCACCCCGGTACTGTCATTTGGAGGCGTACGGAATCCAATTGAAAACACCTTGTTTTCATCATCATTTGCCATGAGGAGCACTCTGGCTCCGCTTTTTTTATGTCTCAGCAGATAACCTTCCGATTTTAAATCTTTCAGTTTTTCATACTGAATCAGTTCGTATGCATCTAAACGTTCAATATTCATATCTGATTCTCCTGTTTCTTTTATTTTTATTCCTAACATAACAAGCAAATAAATTCCATGTATGTGTTCAGTGTTGCCAGACTTTTCCGCTGGCATACGCTTGGAACGAAAGCTTAAGTACTTGCGTTTGCTTTTCCCAAGCGTCCGCTCAGAACGCGATCTCGGGGATTTTCGTCCCCTCGATGTTCGTTGCACTCACATAAGTTTCCTTCAGCAGTCGTTTGTCCGCAAGCAGCCAATGACTGCCGATGTAAACTTGCGTTCGTCGCTATACGTTGACATTATAGCATCTTTTGGGGAAATATAAAAGGAGCTGTTCGAAATGGTGAACTGCCCCTTGTTACATTGTTGGGATACTCAATATAGGATTATAATTATGAATACAGGAAGCAAAGTTTTCGAATCTTGTTCAAAATGTCTGTCCCGTCGTATCCTTCGCTATTATGCTTCCGACTTCGTTTCACAGGCACTTTATAATAACATCCACATTTTCTTCAATGGGTCTTGTCCCATCTACCCGTATGACAGGACATTCCAAAGACCGTACCCATTCATCAACCTCATTCTCTGCTCTGGATTCTACCATATTGAAAAACTCGTTTTCCTGCTCATACAAATTTCCGCCAGGCAGCATCCTGCTGCCAAATTTTTGAAATGAACGGTTTTTTACCCGTTGTAACCGGATATCTTTGGGAACATCAATAACCACCGCATATTGATAATACGGCAGAATATCTTCCCCATAATTTCCCTTGACCGCAGCAAAGACAAAATTTTGATGTACCTGAACCTCACTCAGAAGAAGCTTTTCGACTTCTTTACGTGTGCGTGGACAAGCATAGGTATAATAAGTATCTGTTTTAGGAAAAAACAGGTCTTCGTTATCAATATAATAAAACCCCAGTTTTTCAGCCAGAACTTTTCCCAGTGTACTTTTCCCAGAGCCATTTAAACCACATATGATAATCCCTGTTCCCATCAATATTCCTCCACTCACTTCCTGCTGCACCTATCGTAAGGCTGACTTATTTTTTCCACGGACGTTTTTTCCCTGTCCATCCCTTTTTATTCCAGTAATCTGAGTCTGCCTTATTCCAGCCATTTTTCTGTACAATCCGCATCACATTGAAAAATGCCCTGGTTTTTATAGATGGTTTTACATTTCCATAATTTTTCCTGATTTTTTCGGCCAAAGATGACGTCTTTTTCTCAATGCGGGATTTAATCTTGGTATCCACTCTCGCCCAGGACACTTCCCGGACACCAACTCCATATTTATAAGTTTTGCCAACTCCCCAAAAGGACGTACTGTCTGCCATATCTTTATTCGTGCTCTTCATTCCACCGCCTGCCGCAGTGGAAATACAGACAGCCTGTTTCCGAAACATTTTCTCCTCAGGACGGTGTACCATCCATCGATAACCATAGTGGTCTAACAGAACTTTCATCGCACCTGTTGCATGATATACATATACCGGACTGGCCAGAATGATAACATCTGCCTTATCCAGCGCTTCCGTGATCGGCTTCAGTTTCTCATAATGCGGGCACAATGTCTCATCTGTTTCAAAACACTTCGTACATCCAACGCAAAAAGAGCTAAAATCTCTTGGCAAAAAGAATTCCGTAACATAACCTTCCAACTTCTCCGCCAGCATCTTCGCAATATGGTAAGTTGATCCCTTGTGGCTCTGCCCATGTATCATCGTTATTTTCATACGTTGACTCCCTCTCCATCTTCCATCCTTCCAACAGTCTTTTTCTCTCTTTATTCAGACAGCCTGAGTAATTTTTTGGCAGTACTTGCATTTCGAATCGTTACTTTGTTATTCACTGAAGAACTTGCAATTTTATACCACCTTGTTCTTGATAATGTTTTTCTTGGCGCAGACCAGAAAATCACATTCTTATAATAACCAACCTGTTCGTATTCTGGTTTGGCCTCTCCCACAGCCTCATATACTTCTTCAACAGTGACAGGCGGAATAAGAAAGAGGACCTGATGTATCACTTCCTGATCAGAATCCGCGTCCCACCATTCGGGTGCATGTTCCAGTGCTTCAGATAAATCATCTGTCGAAATGATTACCAAAGGAACATCTAACATAAATTTTTCCTCTATCATAGCTTTACATTGGCTGCTTATTTCTCTTATATTTTTATCTTCACTGGAAAAAAGGACATTTCCACTGTTGATGTAAGTACTGACATCCAGAAATCCCATCTCTTCAAATGCCTTCTTTAATAACGGCATTGACACTTTATTCTTACCACTAATGTTTATGCCGCGCAAAAGGGCAATATACTTTTCCAACCCGGCACCTCCAGACTTTATTTTTATAACTGCTATCCTATACTTGTACACATATTGCTTTTCCTTTTTAATGATTTTCTTTCATCTTTATATAAAGTTACGCTCCTTACATGCGCTTTGCATATATGTCAAAATTTATTTGCCATTCGCCGTCATCTTTTACTATGACATCCTGCCAGTGAAACTTATGATCCTCAATTTTGGCAAAGACCCATTTTCTCCTTTCATCAGCCATGTTCGTAAGAACTATCATACCGTCCTCTCTTCTTGCCTCAAGACGCATTATTTTCCCTGTGTAACAATAAGCAATATCCCAGGCATGTGTGCCGGGATTGTAGACACGAAGCGTTGTTCCATATTCATAATCCGGCAGGATAATAACATCCTGTATTGCCATTCCCTCAAGAACCCATGAGAAATGCCACTCCCCCTTTATCACCTGGGAAGTCTTATTGTCAATATAATCGATCTTCCAACTGCCGATAAGATTCCCAAAATAATTAAATTCCTCGGGCATCGCCATATTTTTCCCTTCGCTTGTCAATGCGTTAATGAAACCTTGCATATGCTGTTCCTCCGTTAATAAAATGATTTCCGTTAGAAACTCATCCATTTTTACCTCTGTATTTTTGCCTTATCTTTTGAAATAACCGTGTGTTTCTGCTGTGGATTTACTCTATTATAACAGGGCAAATGCTGTAAAGAAAGCATTTGGTATTTATTAGCTCAATATTCTGGTTTACTAAAAAATGAATCATTCTATTTATACTCAAAAAATGGGACACCTCACTGCTCACTCAGTACGGTACCCCATTTTTCTATTTACGTTTCGTAGCTATTTATCTCCGTTTATTTGATCAATTCTACTTCTACCGGGATTGATTTATCCACGGACTCTCCAGCGATTAATTGGATTGCAGTCTCAACAGCTGTCTCTCCCATTTTATCAGGTTTCTGTGCAACTGTTGCCGCCATCTTACCCGCTTTGACTGCTGCAACCGCATCGTCAGTCGCGTCAAATCCAACAACTTTGATATCTTTTCCTGATGCAGATACTGCCTCTACTGCACCAAGTGCCATCTCATCATTGTGTGCAAATACACCTTTGATGGAAGGATCTGACTGAAGAATATTTTCCATAACAGTCATACCCTCTGCACGGTTAAAGTTCGCTGACTGACTGGCAACAACTTTGAAGTCTTTATCCGCTACATTATGGAAACCAGCTCCACGGTCAATGGTTGCTGATGCTCCTGTGACACCCTGAATCTCTGCAACTTTGGCGTCTTTCCCAATCAGCTCTTCCAGATATTCTGTTGCCATCTGTGCACCTGCCACATTGTCAGAAGCGATCTGGCAGTCTACCTCGACACCGTTAACAACACGGTCGACAGATATTACTTTGATTCCTTTGGACACTGCATTCTGCACTGCCGGTGCAACGGCATCAGAGTCAACCGGATTTACGATCAACACACTTACATTTCTGGAAATCAGGTCTTCAATATCACTTGTCTGCTTTGCAGCATCATCTCCGGCATCTACAGTGACAAGCTTGACATCTTTTTCATCTGCTGCTTTCTTTGCACCTTCTGAGAGAGATACAAAGAATGGATTGTTCAGTGTTGACACCGAGAAACCAATTGCCCCGCTTCCTTCGGAAGCTGACGCTGCATCGCCCTCGCCATCGATTGTAATTGCATTACACCCTGTCATTGTAAAAATCATCCCTGCAGCCAGAACCGCCGCCATTG
This sequence comes from uncultured Lachnospiraceae bacterium, assembly GCA_900549995.1. GTDB lineage: Bacteria > Bacillota > Clostridia > Lachnospirales > Lachnospiraceae > UMGS1251. The sequence goes on from URQQ01000030.1 coordinate 9,757, forward strand.
CCATGCCTGCTATTTTCTTTAATTTCATAATGATAATTCCCCTTTCTTATCTCTTTCTGTCGGATAATACAGCGATCAGAATTACAAGTCCTTTGATAACATCCTGATAATAGGAAGAAACTCCCAGGATATTCAATCCATTATTTAATACCGCGATAATTAAGACACCGATAAATGTACCATAGATTTTACCACGTCCACCGCTCATACTTGTACCGCCAAGTGCTACCGCTGCGATTGCATCCAGTTCATATCCGGTTCCCAATGTCGGCTGGGCTGAACCAAGTCTTGATAAAAGAATCAGTCCTGACAATGCCGCCATAAATCCGGAAATCGCATATGCAATAATTTTGGTCTTATGAATGTTTACACCTGCAAGTTTTGCACATTTTGCATTACTTCCTGTTGCATAGATCGCACGTCCAAATGTCGTTTTGTTAAGCATAAAAAAGAATGCGATGAAAATAAGAATTAAGAGAATTACCGGAATCGGAATTCTGTAAAAATTACCTTTACCAACCAGTTTTAATACGAAGCTGTCTCCAAGATTTGAGATCGGTTTTCCATTCGTAAAGATCATCGTCAGTCCACGATACACTGTCATCGTGATCAATGTTGCGATAAATGGCTGAAGTCTTCCCTTTGTGACAAGCAGTCCGCTGACTGTACCAAGCAAAACACCGATGACAAGTGCCAGAATCATTGCAAGGCCGGCAGGTACTCCTGCTGTGATCATCCCCGCACAAAGTGCTGTAGAAAGCGCAAGCACCGAACCAACAGAAAGGTCAATTGCGTCGGTCAGGATTACGCAAGTCATACCAAATGCGATCAGTCCGTTGATAGATGACTGGCGCAGCAGTGACAGAAAGTTATTCCATGTCCTGAATTCCGGACTTACGATACTGATCCCAATGACCAGTAATACGAGTGCGATCATCGCCCCCAGATCCTGAGCGTGATTAATTATTTTACTACGATTCTCATTCATTAGATTGTACCTCCCGTTGCTAACGTCATAACATTTTCCTGATTTGCTTCTTCTTTATTGATAATTCCGCGTACCACGCCTTCTCTTACGACCATCACCCGGTCACTCATTCCGAGAACTTCCGGCAGTTCGGACGATACCATGATAATCGCCACACCTTTTGCTGCAAGCTGGTTGATAATCGTGTAAATCTCCTTCTTCGCACCGATATCAACACCCCTCGTCGGTTCATCCAGAATCAGTATCTTCGGATTCGTATAAATCCATTTTGCAAATACTACCTTCTGCTGGTTTCCGCCGCTTAAATTGTTGCATTCATGCTGTGCTCCAAAACAACGGATGTGCAGTTCCTCAATCGCTCTTTTACTCAGCTCCTGCTCCTGCTTTTTCACCATAACCCCGCCGTTTTTTGAGATACTTCCAAGATTAGTGAGTGCAACATTTTCCTCGATGCTCTTCTCCAGAAGAAGTCCCTCCGTCTTGCGGTCCTCCGTGATAAATCCAATTCCATGACGAATTGCTTCCTGAGGTGATTTGATCTTTACTTCTTTTCCGTTGATAAATATTTTCCCGCTTTCATACGGAAGATTTCCGAAAATCGCCTGCATAATCTCTGTACGTCCGGCTCCCATAAGTCCAGAAACACCGAGTACTTCTCCTGCATGAACAGCGAAGGAAGCATTCTGGAATACCCCTTGTTTCGTCAGGCCTTCCACTCTTAATACTTCTTCCCCAATTTCTGTATTTCTCACCGGATAACGCTCTCCAATCTCACGTCCGATCATCATTTTGACAATTTCGTTCATGTTCGTCTCCGGAATGTTTTTTGTTCCCACGTAAGTTCCGTCTCTCAAAACACTGATACGGTCACATAACTCGAATATTTCTTCCATTCTGTGGGAAATATATACCATCGATACCCCTTTTTTTCTCAGGCTCTCAATTACTTCAAACAATACTTTCGTCTCACTCTGCGTCAATGCGGCTGTCGGCTCATCCATGATGATTACCTTTGCATCCACCATCAGCGCCTTACAGATCTCTATCATCTGCTGCTGTCCGACAGAAAGATTGGACATTGTTTCCTTCGGCGATATTGACACACCCAGGTTTTTTAACGCTTCTTCCGCTTTCCTCCGCATTGCTTTCTGGTCACAGATTCCAAACCCTTTTTTGATCTCTTTTCCAATGAACAGGTTCTCTTCTACAGTCAGATCAAACAATACATTCAGTTCCTGGTGGATAAATACAATCCCTGCTTTCTCTGCCTCCTGCGGATTCTTGTAATCTACTTCTTTTCCATCTACAAATATCTGTCCGGCATCTTTCGTATAGACCCCTGTGAGAATCTTCATCAAAGTTGATTTACCGGCTCCATTTTCACCCATAAGCGCATGGACTTCTCCATCACCCAGCACAAACCCGGCATCTTTGAGTACTTGATTCGTACCAAATGATTTGTCGATCCCTTTCATTTCAATCTGCATCTTTCATCCTCCTTATGACCGATGATCTACCAAATGTTAGAATATACATCCCGACTGCAGAATAATATTCGCATATGGTGTAGTCTCTCCAGTTCTGATCACTGCCTTACATTGTTTCGTCTTCTTTTTTAACTCCTCATGAGATACAAATTCTATTTCGAAACCGGTTTCAAGATTGCCAAACAACTCTTCTATCTGGGAAAAAATCTCTTTATTCTTATCCTTGATCTCACTTGCCAGAACAATCTTTTCCACTTTCATGTCTGAAACAACAGCTTTCAGCACCTCCATAAATCCTGGATTTCCAAATGTTACAGCCAGATCGATCCGCTCTGTCTCATCAGGGACCGGGAGACCACAGTCTCCCACCGCTATTGTATCTGTATGTCCCATATAAGAAAGTACTCTGGAAATATCAGCATTTATAATTCCTGTCTTCTTCATTCTCCTTACCTCCCAAGCTCTGCTTTCACTTCAGCTAATGTCGGCATTCCGCCCTGTGCTCCGAATTTCTCTGTGGAAAGACTTGCCGCAACGTTGGCAAACTTCAATGCATCCTGAATTTCTGCCCCTTCTGCAATCTGTACCGCAAATGCTCCGTTCAGCGTATCGCCAGCACCGGTAGTATCCGCAACGTTAGCTTTTCTCGCCGGAACTGTCAATACTTCTCCTGATTCCAGACATGTAGAAACCCCTCTGGATCCCTGTGTAATCACAAGTTTACCCGGATGTCTTTTTAAAAGTTCTTCTGTATCCAGCTCATTTCCAAATAAGATCACTGCCTCATGTTCATTTGGTGTCAGATAAGTCACTTTATCAAGAATTTCTTTCTTCACAGGCCTTGCCGGTGCCGGATTTAAAACAACTTTTACATTAGCCTCACTGCATTTTTCAATCACATACTCTACAGTCTCCTGTGGAATCTCATGCTGAAGTACTACAATTTCTGATTTCATCAGCTCTTCGAGAATACTGTCAACATAAGCCTTATCCACGTTATTGTTCGCTCCGGCCACTACAATAATTGTGTTGTCGTTATCGCCGATGGTAATCATAGCAAGTCCTGTCGGAACCCCGGGCACCACCTGAATATGTTCTGTCTTCACACCTTCATTTTTCAGATTATCCACAAGTTTTCTTCCGGCCTCGTCGTCACCTACGCAGCCAAACATCTCGATGTCTGCTCCAAGTCTTGCCATTGCAACAGCCTGGTTCGCACCTTTTCCGCCTGGAATATACTGAAGGTCATCGCCTTTTAAAGTCTCCCCTTTTAACGGGATTCTCTCTGCTTTTACTGTCATATCCATGTTGATGCTTCCTACTACTGAAATTTTCATAATATCCACCTTCCTCAGTTTATTTTTTGCCTTGTTGTTTCTCTTACAATCAGTTCTACGTCAAATACATTCCTTTTTTCCACCGTTTTACCATTCAGATAATCCAGCAGAATCGTGACGGCCGCTGTCCCCATCTCCTGAATCGGCTGGGCAACCGTCGTGATCTCGGGTGTGACAAGACTGCTCAAATTAATATTGTCAAATCCAATCACCTGCACATCTTCCGGAACCCTTCGGCCCATTTTGTGAAGAACTTTGTATGCAGAAATGGCCACCATATCATTTGCCGCCAAAATCCCATCTGTCTTTGGATATTTCTCAAGCAGAAATTCTGTCTGTTTCAAACCATCCTGAAATGCGTATTTGCATGGAACACTGCATGGTGTAATTCCATGTTCTTTGCAGACATCCAGATATCCCTGATACCTCTGCCTTGCACTGGATAAATCCTGCGGCGCCTGCATATTGACGATATTTTTACATCCACAGGCAATCAAATGTTCCATCGCAGCTCTTCCGCCCATATAATGATTGGACTCAATACATGCAACCTCATTGCTGATTTTTACCTGACGGTCAATTGCAACGACCGGAATTTTACACTGCCTGATCTCCTCAGAAAGCCCCTCCTGATTCGTCAGAAGTATAATTCCGTCCGCATTCATCCTTCCGAGAAGTTCAATACTGTTTTTTTCCTTCTCCAGATTATTGTCTGAATTACAAAGCGTCAGCCGGTATCCATTGTTGTAAGCCTCCTCTTCAATCGCTTTTGCCATTGCATTAAAGAAAGGATTCTCAATATTCGGTACAATCACTCCGATGATGTGTGCACTCTTTTTATAAAGTGTTCTCGCTGCTTCATTTGGTTTGAAACCGGTTTCTGAAATGACCTTCTCAACCTTCTGCCGCTTCTCATCATTGACATTCGCAGTGCCATTCATTACCCTGGAGACCGTGGATGGTGAAACTCCCGCTAATTTCGCAACTTCCCTGATACTGATCATATTTATTCACCTCTGTTGTCATGTTTCTTGTGTATTTTCACTTTTGAAACCCGTTTCAAGCTGTTTTTAATGTACATCTTTCTCTTTCTAAAGTCAATTCTATTTTTTAACAAATTATTTTTTCGCTTTTTTTCACAATTTTGCTTTTGTTTTTGGCTGGCATATTTCTGATTTTTGTGCAGTTTCACAAGATATTGGGAGGAAGGTGAGGTATGCTATAGTGAGATGTTGGTGGTGATTAACTGTACCCATAATCCATGCGGTCTTTCCCAACACGCTGATCAAATGCAATTCTTGTTAGTATTTAACGAAGGCTCCCGGCACAATGTTCCAAAAATAAATACCATGCAAATGCAATTCTTGTTAATGTTTAACGATTTCCCGCATTTCACCAACACTGCTTTCAGCTTATTCAAATACAATTCTTGTTAGTGTTTAACCATTTGTGAGAGACCTCACTGCATTCTTTTTGTCATATTCAAATACAATTCTTGTTAGTGTTTAACAAAGACTTACGCTGGCTGCTTACACTGGTAATCAAATTCAAATACAATTCTTGTTAGTGTTTAACTAACGCCGGCAAGCCTTTAACCACTTTTTCGATAGTATTCAAATACAATTCTTGTTAGTGTTTAACATACGTTGCGCAACATCCGCACAATAGGTTTTATAATTCAAATACAATTCTTGTTAGTGTTTAACTACTTTGCAATATGAACAGCTTGTGAAGTGTCTTGAATTCAAATACAATTCTTGTTAGTGTTTAACTTTACGATGTATATATTCATTTTCGATCAACGCCCATTCAAATACAATTCTTGTTAGTGTTTAACGGCGATTATATGGGATTTATAGATATCCAGGGGGATTCAAATACAATTCTTGTTAGTGTTTAACAGAAATGATTGATTTTGCAAGAGTCTTGATGACTTTATTCAAATACAATTCTTGTTAGTGTTTAACTTATAGGTATTATAGTGGTGATTATTTTAATCCATCATTCAAATACAATTCTTGTTAGTGTTTAACGATATATAATGAATTAAACCGTGGAATGACTGAATATTCAAATACAATTCTTGTTAGTGTTTAACCCACGTATTTACGCAACTTTTACATTTAGTATACCTATTTTTCTTCTAAAACACAAGGTTTCAAAATATTTTACCAGGTGTTTTATTTTTTTCACACTTTCTAAGAAAATCCTCAATTCTTATTAGATTTCCGGCCTTTTTACATGTATCCCGGGATTTCCGCCTGGTAAAACTATTTCACATACCGAAAACACTTAGACACTTTTATCAAACTTTACTATCAATCAGAGCATTTTATTTAAATCACAACATTTAAAATCTCTGTTTGCAAATTAACAAATACTATACCAATCATATTCGCGCCATCTGATCATTCAAATCTCCTATAAAAACTAGAAATCGATCCTCTTTTAGTTTTTAAAATATTATCGATCTCTTTTTTATCTAATTAAATCATGTCTCCTCCCATTTTCCTGATATTTTAAATAGTCATAAGCCTTGCCACCCCGTCCCTTTTTGTATTTTGACCTGTCCCCATTTGAAAAAGGACCTGTCCCTTTTTGTATTTTGACCTGTCCCTTTTTGTACTCATTACATATTTTTGCAATCACATATTTCATTTTTCCCTTAATAAATCAAGGATTGCCATTACGGAATTATACCGGCACCTAAAATCATTACATAATTATTCATATACACTCTGATTTTCCACTAACCACAAGCCCAACGCTCATAATCACCTCATTCAGGGACACGTCAATCAGCAGTTGGGGACAGGTCAATTCCCAATCGAGGACGTAACATTCTTTAAAAGGATTACGTCCCCAATCAGCCACCAATCAGCTCAACCAACTAATACACCACCTCAACCGGCATCCCTTTCTCGGCCGATTCGTGAATTGCGATAATTGCCAATGCTGTTTTTCTTGAATCTTCTAATGTTACCCTGAATTCTCTTCCGTCTACCAGACGGTCGATAAAATCGCGGATGCTTTCGTATGACAATCCTTTGCATCTGTCAAATACCATATTGGATACGAGAATGTCTGGCGTAATTGCTTTTTCTTCTGTCACTTCGTGGATCAGGTTATGGCTTGAGAGATCAAGGCTTACCATTCCTTCTGTACAGAGAATACTGAATTTGAAGTCGTTGACATTTGTGTTTCCATTCGGAGTTACCCAGCCATTTTCCATCTGTGCAACGCCGCCTTTTTCGAATTCAATCGTTGTTAAGAAGATGTCTGGTGTATCAACTCCTAGTTCTTTCAGAATGCCTTCTTTTTTTACGGAATAGACCCGTTTTACTTCATCGTCGAAGATCCAGCGCAGTGTATCCAGGCTGTGGCTTCCGAGGAACCAGAGAATTGAAGATTTTGAAGCCCATGAGAGCATATCTGTGGCAACCCATTTCACATCGCTGTGGCGGATATATGCGGTATATGGTGTGCCGAGCTTCCCGGATGCAACTTCCTGTTTTGCTGTGTTAAACGGTGGATTCCAGCGGTTATGCAGATCAACCATACAGCGTACGCCATTGCGTTCTACCGCCTCGCAGATGCGGGCAATATCTTCTCTTGTCGTCGCCAGAGGTTTTTCAATCAGAATATTTTTCCCGGCATCTGCCATGGCTACTGCAATATCTGCATGTGCAAAATCTGGCGTCACAATTGCAACCGCATCAATTTCTTCATCCGCTGCCAAGTCATGGTAATCCGTGTACACCTTACGGATGCCGTATTTATCAGCAATCTTTTGCGCACGTTCTTCATTCATGTCGCAGATTGCCACCGGATCTGCAAATAAATGTTCTGCATAGATAGATGCATGCGTCTCACCCCATGTTCCCGCACCTACAATTCCCATTCTGATCTGTTTCATTTCCATCATCCATTACCTTCTTTCATTTTTCTATTTTTCATGTATACAATTGTTCTTTTTTATCTCTACTGTTTCACCGCACCTGCCGTCATTCCGCCAACCAGGTATTTCTGCAATGTAAGGAACAGGATGACTACCGGAATTGTGATCAATACTGAGCCTGCCATCAGTGTTCCCCAATTGGTTGTATATTGCCCCTGAAAGCTGGCAATTCCCATCGGAAGTGTCCAGTTCTCATAACTTTTCATAAATGTACTTGCGAACAGATATTCATTCCATCCTGTGATAAACGAGAACAGGCCAGTCGCTATCAATCCCGGAATCGTAAGCGGCACTACAACTGTGGTGAAAATACGAAGCCTCCCTGCCCCGTCTACCGTCGCTGCCTCTTCCAATGACAGCGGAATTGTATCGAAAAATCCTTTCATCATCCATGTACAAAATGGTACCGAAAATGTTGCGTATGCCAGAATCAGTCCCAGATGTGTGTCCAGAAGATTCAGATTTCCCATAATAATGTACAATGGTATAATTAAGAGCGAACCAGGAAGCACCTGTGTCGTCAATATGACATAAGCCAGAAGCCCTTTCCCCCTAAACTTAAATCTTGATATCCCATATCCTCCAAGTGTCGCAATCAGCATGGAAAACAGTGTTGTAAACAATGAAATTACTGCACTGTTCACTGCCCATCTGCCGAAATCAAAACTGGAAGAATGCGTCGTCAGCATTTCCTCATATCCTGCTGTTGTCGGTGCCTGCGGAATGAAATGCGGTGTGGTATACACCTCTGCCGCCGGTTTAAAGGAAGTGGATATCATCCAGACGAACGGAAAGAGTGCAAATGCGCAGATAATCACTACAAGTATAATCACGACGCTCTTTTTCAGCGGTGCCTTTTTCATTCTTCCTCACCTCGATTCAATACCCTGAAATATGCATATGTAAATACAAGCGAGACAAGCAGCATCAGCATACCTGCCGCGGCAGCCTTTCCAAAATCAAAATACTTAAATGCCGTCTGCTGTACATAGATTGTAAGTATCTCTGTCGCTCTCGAAGGCCCTCCTTTTGCAAGTACAAAAGCAATCGCATAATCCTTAATTGTCCAGATTGTCAGTAAAAGGAACACGATCATTGAGACTGGTTTAATAGACGGAATTGTAATATATCTGATCTGGTGCCATGTATTAGCCCCGTCAATCCTCGCCGCCTCATACAATTCATTTGACACGCTCTGCATACCTGCCAGAAGCATGATGGCCACGAACGGAAATCCTTTCCATATGTTCACTACCATAGCCGCCGGCAATGCAACTTTTACATCCTGCAGATATCCAATATTGTGGGATAATATTCCTGCATTATTTAATAAAAAGTTAATCACACCGTAGTCCTGGTCATACATCAGTATCCACACGAGACATGCCACAACTTCCGGCACCGCCCATGGTATGATCAGTAAAGCTCTTGCAAGCCCTCTGCCTGGGAATTTGGAATTCAAAAGCAGAGCGGAACCAAATCCAAGAAAATATCTTCCAAGCACAGTGACCAGAATATATAAAACTGTCACCTTCACAGAATTGAAGAAGAATTTATCTCCAAGCACATTTTTGTAATTGTCAAGACCAAGAAAATAATTCCCTTTTTCTGATGGATTTGTAATATACCAGTACTGAAAGCTCATAATTGCAGCTTTAACAATCGGAATCAGTAAAAAAATACAGATAATGATCAACAACGGTGCAATAAACAGATATGGCTCCAGTTTTTTCTTCCAATTTACGTTTCTATGTGTTTTCATAGCCATCTCCTTTTTGTCATGCAGAGCCCTCTCTGTATCTGTTTCCCTCTGTCAATCCGCTGCCACTCTTTCAGTTTATCAGGAGGGGTTTTCCCCCTCCTGACTTTTATAAACCTGATTCACAGCTGATTTTTGATATGGAAACAAAGAACTTCAAGGCACTCTGTGAGATTGCGGCTATACTACCGCCCCATAACCTCTTCAATTGATTTCTGGGCACTATCCATCTCTGTCTGCACGTCTGCCGCCTGCTCTGAGAACATTTTCTGGCACGCATCCAGCATAATCTGAGAGATCTCTCCCAACTGCGGAATGTTAGGGTCTGCAACCAGATCTGTATAGTTATTCTGCATGAAATCTACAATCGCATACTCCAGTTCATGATTTTGAATATACTCATCGCTTGTAGAATAGTCCATATTACTTGGAATCATTCCACAGTCAGCGATAATTGCCTGAGCTTCATCCGATGTCATCCATTCGAGGAACTCATAAGCTTCTTTTGGATGTTTACAGTTTTTACTCAGCATTGTAACAAGCGGGTAATTCGTTGGATTTGGTTTGTAAGTTGTTCCTTCATATATTACGTCAAACTGCGGAATAATTCCGACATCATCCAGCAGGCTTTCGTCACGTTCTCTCGTCATACCAACGAACCACGGGCCATCCATGTTAAATGGAACTTCGCTGTTCCAGAACATTTCACGGGAGTCTTTTTTATCTGTCACAAGTTTTGCTGCCTTTTCCTTTAAGATAAAATCCTGCCACCACTGCGCTGCCCATACATTTGCCGGGTTGCTGACATTTACATTTTCAGATGTGTATGGTTCTGTCTCACCATTTGGAAAATACAATCCGCCGGATACCGGTCTTGCAATTAAGCGGTTCCATTCACTGACGGTAAATGCATGTGTTCCGGATACAACGCCCATTGCGTATTTTCCGCCGTCTGTGAATTTCTTGCAGGCTGCAAGGAAATCATCCTGGGTCTTGATAGATTCCGGATCAATTCCCGCCTCTTCCAGCATTGATTTTCGATAGTAAATTCCAGTGGTTCCCCATGCATAGCTGGAAATCGCAAGTGTTTTCCCATCCACATCGCACATATCCTGGCCTACCAGTTTTTCTTTCAATCCATCATCCATATATTCAGACAAATCTACAAATGTCCCCCCGTCACGTATTGCCTCATATGTGGAAATATTTTCAGGATATACCTGAATCATATCACTTTCGTTGTTACCCAGAATCTCGGTTGTAATGTTGTCCCAATACCCATCGTAACCGGCACCCATAATCTTGATATTTACATTCGGATTCTTCTCGTTATATGCAGCAAGCAATGCATCAATCGCCTTCTGATGAGGTTCTTCCACATATACAGAAGTGGAAAATGTCAAATCAATCTTATCTCCATCCTTTTCCCCTTTTGTGTCTTCGGATTTTCCTCCACACGCAGAAAGTCCCATTACCATGGCTCCACATAACATCACGGATAACACTTTTTTGCTTTTCTTCATCTTTTTTTCCTCCAATTGTTTTTTTCCACCGGTGTTTGTTACTAATATAAATATAGCAATTCCATTTACAAATAAAAATGGAATATCATCAGTTATTCACCAAAAAACAGTATATTATATGAGAATTTTACATTTTATCAGAAAGTATGTTATTAATTTAACCATGGTTTGACATTATCTTTATCTTCCAATATACTGTTTACAGAAACTTTTGGAGGTAATGTCATGTATAAGGTAATAATTATCGATGATGAACCATGGACAATTATAGATATTGAACGAACATTCTCCCTGGAAAATATGGGATTTCAGATCGCCGGCTCTTACCGCTCTCCGCTAAAAGCACTGCCGGCTATCGTGCAGACAAAACCAGATCTGATTATTACAGACATCCGAATGTCTGGAATGAGCGGGATTGAACTGATGAAGAAAGTAAGGGAACACAAGCTTCAGTGTGAGTTTATCGTAGTCAGCGGATACAGCGAGTTCGCCTATGCCCAATCCGCCATTACCTACGGTGCCTGCGGCTACTGTCTAAAACCCCTGAACCCGGAAGACGCGCTGGAGTGTCTGAACCGCGCTAAGGCTGCGCTTGATAAGAGAAATAATAAACTTAATCCCTCACCTCCACTCCCGTCAAATGAGCTCATTGACAATAATTTCGAAAATTTTTTAAACTACATAAACGTGCATTTTTCTGAGCATTTGACACTGAAAGAACTTGCGGCCACTTTTCATATGAATCCCAATTATTGCTGTTCATTGTTTACAAAATATACCGGGAAAACCTTTTCCAGATACCTGACTGATCTCCGAATCGAAGAAGCACGTGAACTGCTCACTCATACTGACCATTCCCTAGAGAAAATTGCCTCTCTCGTCGGATTTAAGGACTATTTTTATTTCAGCAAAGTATTTAAAAAAAGCTGCGGTTATTCCCCAAAGGAATATAGAAAAGTTATGGGCCGCCAGACTGGAGGGTGCGAATCATGACTTCGTTAAAAAAACAGCTCCTGCTGATCTTATGCCTCCCTCTTCTTCTTGGACTTGCAACCAATTTTTATATTCTCACGTATATGAGGGATTCTCAGGAAAGCACATTAAAAAATGCCTGTCATACGGCCATCGAAAATATCAATATCAACGCCTCTGCACTGACAAACAATATAAAAAAGACCTCCTCCACATTCACAACCAATCAGTCACTCCAGGAATATTTGTCTGATTCATCAACTGATCCCCACAGCATGAAACGCCAGTCATACAGTGATTCCATTGATCTGGCCCGGGCTTATACTTCGAATCTTGTAGATATCCTTGTCTGGGATGGCAAAAATACAACAAGTATGATCAGCTATATTTCGTCTGATATGGAAAATTTCGCAGTGGCCAACCTCGAAAATTCTCCGGAACAGGGAAACACTTTCTTCCAGATCTACATCGATCCCAAAAGTGAGATTCCATATATTATGTATTTTGCACCTATTTACAAGACAACTTTTTCTCCTGATTTCGGTAAATATCTGGGTGCAGTTGTCACCATCTGCGACACAGAGACTTTGGATAAGCTGGTGCACTCAACTACAGAAATACTTGTCAGCATTGAAAATGCAGAAAATAATAAGACACTCTATTCCAACAAAGAAGAGGATATCAACGGACTCGCAGACAGCAATGTCTTCTACGAATCAACCGTGACTGTGCCTTTCACAAACCTGAATATCACGGGTACGATCTTAAAAAATCAGGTCCGGTTCTTCTCGAGTCATACTTCCACCATTATCATGATGATCGCTTCGCTTTCTCTTTTTTATATTCTATACACAGGAGTCGCGGTTCACCTGATTATTATAAGACCCATCCGAAAATTAAACAGATCCATCGAACAGATCGACTATGAAAAAGAAAATACAAAAATAGAATCCATTTCCAAAAATGAAATTGGATCCATCGCTTCAAAAATCAATCATATGTTGTCCAAAATTTTCTCACTCAACGAGAAAAATATAGCCTCACAGGCAAGACTTTATGAAATGGAAATCAGCAAAAAACAAACGCAGCTCTATGCATACCAAAGCCAGATCAATCCACATTTTCTCTACAATATGCTGCAGTGTATGAGAGGCATCTCCCTGATGCACGACATGCCACAGCTCGCCACGATCTGTACCAATATGGCTGATCTGTTCCGCTACTCCATCAAAGGCGCCAACTATGTCAAACTCGCGGACGAAGTGAAAATCATTGAGGAATATCTCTATATGATTGCTGTCCGCTTCCAGGATCGCATAAAATACAGCGTACAAATTGATGAAGATGCACTGTCCTGTAAGATTCCCAAAATGATCCTTCAGCCACTTGTCGAAAATGCCATTTTCCATGGGCTTGAATCTATCGACGAACAGGGCGAACTCTTCATCACCGGAGTAGTCACAGGTGATGATCTGATCGTACAGATTAAGGATAATGGAATTGGATTTTCAGAAGAAGTTCTGGATGACTTGAAACGCATACTCTCAGAGGATATTCCGACAGATATTAACTCTACGTTCAATGAAGAAAAAGGCCTCGGAATCATCAACATACATAACAAAATCCGGTTGTATGAGGGAAATCAGTACGGAATTCAGATCGAAAGCACTCCAAACAATACAACTGTCCGGATTATGCTGAATGCCTCCTGCCGCAAATAGTTAAGCACAAGAGAAATTTCTTCAGGTTATAATAATTGTGAAAAAGGCGTTGACTCCCATACCTGGGCCAACGCCTTTTGTGATTTTAGAATTAAGGAAAGAAATACCTGGATTTTTGTATTACACAGGGACGAAAAATATGAATTGACTTTGATTTGATTACAACGCTTGTTAATAAATTCAAATACAATCCTTGCTAATGTTTATCGATCAGGACGTGCTTTATATGGCTGGCATATATAAATTCAAATACAATTCTTGTTAATGTTTATCTCTGATGTTTAATGTTTCCAAAAAGGAACGTGACTAATTCAAATACAATTCTTGTTAATGTTAATCGTCTTTTTTCATCCCTTCTTCCCGGTTTGAAGTGATATTCAAATACAATCCTTGTTAATGTTTATCCCCGTCCTCCTTGTCCACGAAACGCAGATAGCGGTATTCAAATACAATCCTTGTTAATGTTTATCCTGCAGAGCTCTTGATGGTATGCAGATAGATATGGAATTCAAATACAATTCTTGTTAATGTTTATCTTTAGTAGCCGGGAGTAGATATGGCTGCACAACATTATTCAAATACAATTCTTGTTAATGTTTATCGAAGATGAAATTTTGCTGGTAATAGATGAGTGTCAAAATTCAAATACAATTCTTGTTAATGTTTATCGAATCTGCACAAACCTATCAACGATACAAATGCTATTCAAATACAATTCTTGTTAATGTTTATCCGTATCTAATGGAAGGCGCAGAATCTCATCCTGTGATTCAAATACAATTCTTGTTAATGTTTATCAATATATGCCACCAGTCATGTGACGGATATACCCGCATTCAAATACAATTCTTGTTAATGTTTATCCCAGACATAGCTCTGGGTTTTTCCAACTTAAAATAATTCAAATACAATTCTTGTTAATGTTTATCCCATCGATCAGCTGAATCGGTTCATCCACGATTGCAAATTCAAATACAATTCTTGTTAATGTTTATCGATCGCTCCCTGTCTGGCCGAAGAGTAATTCGTTTCATTCAAATACAATTCTTGTTAATGTTTATCGAAGGAAACCGGGCACAGAGAAGGAGGGCCAACCGATTCAAATACAATTCTTGTTAATGTTTATCTAAGGCAAGTACAGTACATGCAGTCGTAGTTGCGGAATTCAAATACAATTCTTGTTAATGTTTATCCCACGCATTTCCGCCACCCCTAAACCCAGTATACTCATTTCACCCCCAAAATACAAGGTTTTATAATTTTTTACCAGGCATCTTGCTTCTGTTTTCACTCCTTGGTTAAATCTCCTGTTTTCCTCTCTACACCGGGCTTTTCCACGCCCACCTTGTAATTTCCGCCTGGTAAAACTGCTAGCCAAATACTATACTTTTAAAAAACATGCGAAACGTCACTTAGCCTTTCCTGATTGCATTATTTACACTAATATTCTTCCACTCTATAATACCACACTTTGCAGTATATCCCTGCCTGCTTCAATTCCCTGAACCACAGCCCACCTTTATCAGCGTTAAGCCCTCAATAACTAAAAAACAGCCCCGTACAAATTGCGCTCCCACAAAGTACAACTTATACAAGACTGTTTTAATTGATCTGGAAATGCGCCAGAACTAACACGCATAATTCCCATTATTACTAATTATACATAGTCAAAATGATCCGGCCCTTTAAACCATGAATTTCTTCCCAGATGAAGAATAAATGCCAGAACGGCCATTACAAGATACCCGACTGCAAATGGTGACCCCGGATTGAATCCAAGCTGTGCACTGTGAATAAATCCAAAGCAGGCCAGTGCATAACCCACTACGCAGGTAATTGCCACTTTATTCAACTGTTTGTCAATAATGAATACGGTCATTGTTCCAAGTAAAATCCCAATAATGATAGCTCCCGATTTCGTACCCGGAACACCATTCCACATGACACCTGCGTCTTTGATCGCCTGTGTTATTTCAGCATTATATTCCGACAGTCCCGAAGGCATGATCTCTGTAAAAGCACCGGACAAACCTACCGCTCCTGTAATCTGTGTATACAGGTAATCTGCAACTGGCGGCACCATCGCAATACCGACTGCTGCATAGTGTTTCACTTCACAGTCCTTGAATGCCTGTGCAACCATAACAATTGCGCACCACAGGAATGTAACTGCACAGACCGCTGGAGGTACCATATTACTCAGAAATGTAAACAATCCAAATATTCCCGAAATACCAAGTACGATACCTGATACCAGTGAATACCCGATACCTGCTTTTGATTTCTTAAGACCAGCATGGCCAAGCCAGACTGTATTCGGTACGACTCCGCCGCAGATTGCTGACAGCATTGTACAGATACCATCTGCGAACTGGGTCTCACGTACATTATAGTTGTCTCCTGCTGCATTTGCAGCTTCTACGTTATCCATCGTTTCGATAAAGTTATAAATTTCAACTGGAATTACAATTGTCAAATACGGCGCAACTATAGCAAAGCCATCAATCAGATGCTCAATGCTGTTGGCCGGATTCGGTATATAGAATCCAATTCCGCTGAAATCAATGTTTGTACGTCCCAGGCAGAATGCATAGATGATACCGCCGACAATTGCGACAACAAGCGGTGGAATTTTCTTTGGAAACAGATAGCCCCCGAAGATTCCGACCATTGCTACAAACAGAACCGGAAGCCCTACAAGCGGGTCACCGAATATATCAAATACTCCCTGTGTAGCCATCCAGATAAATCCGATTCCTGCAACAGTTCCAAGAAGCGCTGCTCTTGGAAGTTTGCTTTTCATCCAAGGTCCGATAAATCCTCCAATAAATTCTACTGCTCCTCCGATAAAACATGCTGCGACTGCTGCCGACCACGCAAGGTATGGATCATCCAGCGCATAATGAAGCGGCATAATAACGCCGTAAAGCATAACGAACATCGCCGGTGTTGATACTCCGGACGGCAGAGCTGTGACATCTGCACGCCCTTCTTTTTTTGACAGGCGCCGGCCCATAAAGGCATAATAAATACCGCTTAACATCAGACCGACAGACATCCCCGGAATTACTGCACCGTACACAATCTCATCCGGCCATCCAAGTACTCCTGACAAAGTTGCGATTACAATCAGATAGTTTACAATGTTATTTGTGATGGAATACGTCATTCCACCAATATCTCCACGCTGAAACCATGGTACTAATGTCTTTTGTTTACTCATTCTCTCTCTCTTCCTATGACTCAATTATTAAGCTTCTACTGGGATAAATGAAAATGTCGTTACATCAAACAATCCCATATCTGTCAGTTTCACTTCTGGAATCACTGCAAGTGACATAAAACATAGCGTCATAACTGGCTCTACATTTTTATCAATTCCCAGTTCATCGTATGCTTTCTCATGGATTAATGTAAGTTTTTGGTCTACCCACTCACCACTTTGATCGCTCATTAAACCTGCAATTGGCATCGGCATGTTTTCAATGACCCTGCCGTCTTTTACAATCACAATTCCGCCTTCCTGTTCGATCAGTTTGTTTACAGCAAATTCCATTTCTTCATCACTGACACCCACTACTATGATATTGTGTGAGTCATGTGCAATCGATAATGCAACTGCACCTTCTTTAATGCCATAACCTTTCAGGAACCCGCAGGCCACATTTCCTGTACCCTGATGCCGCTCGACTACTGCTGTTTTTACAATGTCTACCTGAGGATTTCGAACAAACTCTCCATTCTCATCAAGCTCAATCTTAGCTTTTGCCTTCTTCGTCACGACACCGCCTGGTAAAATCTCTATCACATTGACTTCATCACTCTTCAGATGCATTTTAAACTTCTCTGCCGAGAAATCTTTTACCAGAACACTGCCTTTCACAGATGAAATATCATAAGGACTGATTTCCTTCAGATATGTGCCATTTTCTGCTGTAAGTTCTCCGGCAATCCACACTTTATCTACACGGAAATCTTCCAGATCGTCCAGAAGAACAATATCTGCACGATATCCCGGAGCGATTGCACCGCGGTCTTTTAATCCAAAACATTCTGCCGCATTCAGCGTTGCCATACGAATCGCAGTCACTGCATCCAATCCTTCTTCCACACATATCTTGAGGTGGTTATCCAGATGTCCTTCGTGAAGGATTGTTTTTGGCTGACGGTCGTCCGAACATAACAGACATCTCCTGCTGTTTTCTGGTGTAACACCTTTTAACAGTTCTCTCAGGTTATGGCATGCAGATCCCTGACGCAGCAGAATATACATACCACACGCCAGACGTTCTTCCATTTCCTCTACAGTTGAACATTCATGATCTGCAAGGATTCGTGCAGCAGCGTAAGCATTCATCTCCTTCCCTGTAATTCCAGGGCCATGTCCGTCTATAATTTTTCCTTCCCGCTTTGCAACCAGAAGTTTGTCAAGCACACTATCGTCCGCCCCAATAACACCCACAAAATTCATGAACTCACCCAGACCGAGAATTCCTTCTCTTTTTATCGGTTCCTCCATTTCCGGTGCATTGATTACGGCTCCGGAATGTTCAAAAGGCGTCGCGGGAACGCAGGATGGCAGCACGTATTTTATATCGAGCGCTGTCCCTTTTGAAGCCTCCATCATATAGTCAAGTCCCTGAATACCACATACATTTACAATCTCATGCGGGTCCGCAATAATCGTAGTTCCTCCATGAGGAACAAGGAGACGTCCAATTTCCTCCGGACTTACATAAGAAGATTCAATGTGGATATGGCTGTCAATGAAGCCCGGAGCTGCATATCTTCCCTGTGCATCTATGACTTTCTCCCCATCATACTGGCCGATGCCTGCAATCTGGCCGCCGCATAATGCAATATCTCCCTCTACGATTTTGCCGGAAAATACGTTCACTATTTTACAGTTTTTGATCACTACGTCAGCCGGTATTCTCCCGGCCGCTGTATCAATCAACTTCTTTAATTCTTCTTTCTGCATAAGATTTTCCTCCTATTTCTCTGTTACTTCAAGGATCGGATCAAACGTAGTAAGTGCCGTGTAATCTACCGGACCTGCATCTGTAATTGCATAATCCGGGATCGCTGTGATCGGCAGGAAGAACATGTACATCATCGGATCTGGAAGGTCTGAACCTAAGGCTCTTGCCGCCTGATCAATTTTCTTTTCATGAGCTGCGATTTCCTCTGGCTCGCGGTCACTTACAATTCCTCCTACCGGAAGTGGAAGGAATTCAAGAATTTCACCATCTGCAACTACAACCTGTCCGCCGCCCTGCTCGATCAGATAGTTTACCGCCGTCGACATATCTTCTGCGTTCACTCCCATAACTACCAGGTTATTATCATCCGGTGCTGCTGAAGATGCCATTGCACCTTTCTTTAATTTCCATCCTGAACAAAATGCCAGTGATTTATTGCCATTTCTTCCGAATCTCTCCAGTACAGAAACCATTGCCACATCCTGCTCTGTATCCGGAAGAACAATTCCGTTTTCCACTTTCAGAACAACATCTCTTCTCTTACGCACAAATGGTCCTTTGACATCCATGGCAAGCACCTTCGCTTCTCCATTCTGGATCGAAGTCTTGTATTCAAAATCTTCTTTCGTTGTCCGTTTACATTTCAGCTCACCTTTCAAAACAGAGCTTCTGGCCGGTGCCTGAAGTTCATAGGACAATTTGTGGTCTTTCGCAACCATAGAACCGTTTGTCATAACTTCTTTTACTTCAAAGTTCTCGATATCATCTACAAACAGAATATCTGCAATTCTTCCAGGGCAGATTGATCCGACAAGATGGTCAATCCGGTATGCTTCCGCACTGTTGATTGTCGCCATCTGGATCGCTGTCATCGGCTCAACTCCCGCTTTGATCGCAAGCCGTACCACATTGTCCAGATGTCCCTTTAAAAGGACATCACTTGCTGTCACATCATCCGTACAGAAGCTTACACGGCGCGCAAATGCCGGATTCACTTCTGTCACTGCCCTGATGTTTTCTTCCAGGAAATGTGTCACAGATGATTCACGAATCAGCATATGCATACCTTTTCTCATTTTCTCTACGACTTCTTCATGGTCATAACTCTCGTGATCCAGACGCACTCCACCACAGATGTATCCATTCAGGTCATTTCCTCTTGCCATCGGCGCACATCCGAATACCGGCAGGCGGTTTTTAAACGCCTCAGCGATTGCTCCAAGCGTATCTTCGTCCTCTTCCTGTAAAAACTCCCTTACAGTCTCCCACACACCATAGCATTCCGGCCACTGCTGTACTTCTGCATGAACATCTTTCGTAAAGTTAAACGCCACTGTAGACTGCGGAATTGTATACGGTGTCTTATACGGTGCTCCCCAGAATACTTTCAGCGGGCTCTTTTTAACTTCATCCATAATTTCCCTTAATCCTTCAAGCCCAGAAACAGAGATGTATTCATCTAAACCGGAAATCATACTTGTAGTACCTCTTGGCACCACTGCTTTAGCATAACTTGTGATGCTGAGCTTACTGCACTCGCTGTGAATATGCCCATCAATCATACCTGGCACAAGATAACGTCCTTTTGCATCAATCACTTCTGTATCTGGACCGATGTATCCTTCCACATCACCTGTTGCAACAATCATATCATTAAAGATAGCAACATCTGCCGGATAAATCTCGCTGGACATAACATTTACAAGCTGTCCACCCTTAATGACTTTGTGAGCAGGAAGCTTACCACGTCCTGCACGAATGATTTCTTTTAAGTTTTCTACATTTCTTTCCATTTTGAATCCTCCTTCATATTGCAAAAATCTTGAGTATCTATCAACACATTAACAGATACAAGGCAACAAAAAAGATACATCGGCCAATGGCTAAACAGGTTTCCCGTCCTGCAAATGTATCTTGAAGAATTTTGGTATTAAATTAATTTTATCTTATCACAAGATTGAGGGAATGAGAATAGATTTACCTATTAGATTTTCGTATAAGAATTGACAAGTATTGCTTATGATACTGTTAAGACCGACATAGCTAAAAAATAGACCTGTTCCTTTTTGACAACAGACCCGTCCCTTTTTGAAGACAGACCTGTCCCTTTTCAACAGCAGACCTGTCCCTTTTTGGATAATTGTATCTTTATACCCCTCTCATTAATTAGTACATTAATGCTGACATCCTCAATCCATTTTCGCTGTTTGTTCATGAACATAGATAATTCCAGCATTTTCAGTTGAATCTTGTAAATCCTACATAAAATAGGACATGCAGATCCTCCGACAAATCTCTTCCCTCATAAAATGGATATGTATAAATATCCATTTACACAATATTTATCCAAGCATCCGACCTGGGATTACAGCTCCCAGGCGATTTACAATATGCACATTATTCATTCTTCATCATTTGGGGACAGGTCTGTCTTCAAAAAGGGACAGGTTATAACGAAATTAGGGACGTAATCCTCTTGAAAAGGATTACGTCCCTAATTAACTAATTAACTTCTAATTCTATTCTTCGTTACCATAAAGTGTAACTAATTTCTTCAGGTAATCATATCTTGCTTTTGCTTCTTTTTCAGATGCTGCAAACAGTTTTTCTGCTCTTTCTGGATTAGCTCTCTTCAGTGCGTTGTAACGAACTTCTCCATCTAAGAATGCCTGATAGCTTTCTGTTGGTTCTTTGCTGTCAAGTGTGAACTTGTTCTCAGCTTCTGGGTTAAAGCGGAAGTTGTGCCAGTATCCAGCTTTTACTGCTAATTCTTCTTCAGTCTGAGCTTTGCTCATACCTTTCTTGATACCATGGTTGATACATGGAGCGTATGCAATAATCAGTGATGGTCCTGGATAAGCTTCTGCTTCTGCAATTGCTTTTACAGTCTGGTTGAAGTCTGCACCCATAGCGATCTGTGCTACGTATACATAACCATAACTCATAGCGATGCTTGCAAGATCTTTCTTCTTCACTTCTTTACCAGCTGCAGCAAACTGAGCTGTTGCACCTGTTGGTGTAGCTTTTGAAGACTGTCCGCCTGTGTTAGAGTAAACTTCTGTATCGTATACCATGATATTGATATCCTGGCCGCTTGCTAATACATGGTCAACACCGCCGAATCCGATCTCGCATGCCTCCACATGCAAATGTATCCAGGTATTCTTTACATGCAGCAACAACTGCTTCGTCAGAACCTTTTTCTACAATTGCTTCTACATAAGTTTTCATTCTGTTTCTGATTGTGTTCTGAGCAAGTAACATACCGTAACCAAATTCAGCATTATCTTCGAACAGAGAGTTTGACCAAGCTGGTCCTTTTCCTTCCGGAGTTGTTGTATATGGTGTAGACGGTGAAGAGTTACCCCAGATAGAAGAACATCCTGTCGCATTAGCGATGTACATTCTGTCACCGAATAACTGTGTAATTAATTTAGCGTAAGGAGTCTCACCACATCCTGCACAAGCACCTGAGAACTCAAGTAATGGCTGTTTGAACTGGCTTCCTTTAACTGTTGTTTCTTTAAATTTAGCAACTACTTCTGGTTTTACAGGAATCTCTGTACCAAATTCGAAGTATTTCTGCTCGCCGGCATTTGCTTCCATGTTTTCCATAACAAGAGCTTTTTCACCCTTCTTACCTGGACATACGTTAGCACATGATCCACATCCTGTACAGTCAAGAGCTGATACAGTGATTGCGAATTTCATTTCCGGCATACCGATCATATCGATTGTCTGAAGTCCTTCCGGAGCTTTTGCCATCTCATCTGCTGTTAAAGCGATTGGACGGATAACAGCGTGCGGACATACATATGCACAACGGTTACACTGGATACAGTTTTCTGGTTTCCACATCGGAATATCTACTGCAATACCACGTTTCTCGTATGCTGAAGTTCCTGATGGTGTAGAACCGTCTACATATTCATTGAATGCTGATACTGGAAGTGTATTTCCTTCCTGCGCATTTACTTTAGCCTGGATGCTCTTAACGAAGTCAATGACATCTTTCTTACCATTCTCATCAACATGAGGAACTGTAAGACCTTCGTCTGCAGCTGATTTCCAGCTTTCCGGAACTGCAACTTCTACTACCTGTTTTGCGCCGGCATCGATTGCATCGTAGTTCATCTGAACGATAGCATCACCTTTTCTTCCGTAAGTAGCTTTTGCAGCTTCTTTCATCAGACGGATTGCTTCTTCTTCCGGAATGATTGCAGCAAGTTTGAAGAATGCTGACTGAAGTACTGTATTGATACGTCCGCCAAGTCCGATTTCTTTACCGATCTTGATACCGTCAATTGTGTAGAATTTGATGTTGTGGTCTGCGATATAGCTCTTCACCTGTCCTGGAAGATGTTTCTCAAGTCCTTCCATATCCCATGGGCAGTTTAATAAGAATGTACCGCCGTCAACTAATTCCTGTACCATGTTGTATTTATCAACATAAGACGGGTTATGGCAAGCTACAAAGTTAGCCTGACGGATTAAGTATGTTGATTTGATTGCCTTCTTACCAAAACGTAAGTGAGACATTGTAACACCGCCTGACTTCTTAGAGTCATAATCGAAGTAAGCCTGTGCATACATATCTGTATTATCACCGATAATCTTGATGGAGTTCTTGTTCGCACCAACAGTACCGTCAGCTCCAAGTCCCCAGAATTTACAGTTGATTGTTCCTTCAGGTGTTGTAACAATCTCTTTTCCTGTATCTAATGACAGATGTGTCACATCATCTTCAATACCGATTGTGAATTTAGCTTTCTCTGTATTGTTGAATACTGCAACGATCTGTGCAGGTGTTGTATCTTTTGAACCTAATCCGTAACGTCCTGATAATACAGGTACTGCATCGAATTTTGTTCCTTTAAGTGCAGCTACTACGTCTAAGAATAATGGCTCACCAAGAGATCCCGGCTCTTTTGTTCTGTCTAAAACAGAAATTGTTTTCACTGTCTCCGGAATTGCATTGATCAGTGCTTCTGCGCAGAATGGTCTGTAAAGACGTACTTTAACGACACCGACTTTTTCGCCTGCTGCCAGTAAGTAATCGATTGTCTCTTCGATCGTATCACAGACAGAACCCATAGCTACGATCACTTTCTCAGCATCAGCAGCTCCGTAGTAGTTGAATAATTTATAATCTGTACCGATCTTAGCATTAACTTTGTCCATGTATTCCTGAACAACACCTGGAAGAGCGTCATAGTAAGGGTTACATGCTTCTCTTGCCTGGAAGAAAATATCAGGGTTCTGAGCAGAACCTCTGTGGCAAGGATGATTTGGATTCAGTGCGTGCTGACGGAAAGAGTCAATTGCATCCATATCCACTAATTCTTTTAAGTCATCGTAATCCCATGCTTCAATTTTCTGAATCTCATGAGATGTTCTGAATCCGTCAAAGAAGTTGATGAATGGAAGTTTACCTGCAAGAGCTGCACAGTGTGCAACAGGTGTAAGGTCCATTACTTCCTGAACACTTGATTCACAAAGCATAGCAGCACCAGTCTGACGACATGCATAAACGTCTGAGTGGTCACCGAAAATTGATAATGCGTGGCTTGCAAGTGCACGTGCGGATACGTTGAATACTCCTGGTAATTGTTCACCTGCTACTTTATATAAGTTAGGAATCATTAAGAGTAATCCCTGTGAAGCTGTAAATGTAGTTGTCAATGCACCAGCGGATAAAGAACCGTGTACTGCACCTGCAGCTCCGGCCTCTGACTGCATTTCTGTTACCTGAACAGTTTGTCCAAAGATGTTCTTTCTTCCCTCTGTTGCCCATTCATCAATATGCTCAGGCATAACAGATGATGGCGTGATTGGGTAAATAGCAGCAACTTCTGTGTATGCATATGAAACGTGAGCTGCAGCCTGATTACCATCCATGGTCTTCATTTTTCTTGCCATTTGTTGTTCCTCCTTAATGTTTCAAAGTTAATTTTTTCACATGTACTTCTATTATAGACTGTCTGAATATAAAAGTCCAGTTTTTGAAGTGAATATTTTGTTCCTTTTTACGTACAATGGCTGCGAAAAGCCCCCGGAACATTTCTGTCCCGGAGGCCCTTCACTTATTTCTTTCGGCTGGCTGTTTTATCTTCCTCAGTTTTATTTTTATCCTGTGTATAGCTGGTTAGGAATGACGGTATTTTCTTTCCCGAATTCTTCACTGAACCCGCAGACTCTCTGCTGTGAGACTCTCCCGTTCGATGTCCTGATGCCGCCCTGTGCTGGCCTGCATTTCCTGCGCCTGTCCTTGCACCTCCGCTCTTCTGCTGTGCATTTTGCGAAGCTTTCTGCATTGCTTCTGCCATCTTCCTGACATTCTCCTCATCCGGCTCAATTCCGCGTGCAATACATTCCTTCACAGCTCTCCGGTAACGGTTGCTGTGCTTTCTCCTGATCACACGTTTATGGTTGGTGACGATAAGAAGCGCTGATAATATGACAAAAATCAATGCCAGAATCTGCGAAATCGGAAGCTTCGTTCCCGGGATCAGGAGCTTGTCTGTACGCAGTCCTTCAATCCACAGCCTTCCAAGCCCGTAGCCAAACGTATACAGAAGAAAAACTTCTCCGTCAAACTCTTTTTTCTTTCTCATCCAGAGCAGAAAAATCAGTAAGAGCAGACACCAGATGGATTCATAAAGAAACGTCGGATGTACCTGGATAAAATTTGTATCTCCAATCCTGACTAAGTGAGCACGCATTTTATCCGTAATATCAGCTATCCTGACCGCATCCACCGGAAGCTGCATCGCAAAAAGACCATTCGTATACTCTCCGAATGCCTCCCTGTTGAAAAAGTTTCCCCATCTTCCGATCATCTGCCCGGCCGTAAGACCAAGCACTGCCGTATCAAGTATTTTCCACGCAGAAAGGTTCTTCTTTGCCGCAAAGACAAAGACCGTAATCACTGCTGCTATGACTCCCCCATAGATAGCAAGACCTCCCTGACGGATATTAAAAATACTCAGAAGATCATTTTTATAAGTTGACCAGTCAAATATTACATAATAAATTCTGGCTCCTATCACTGCAAATATAATTGCAAAGACCGCCAGGTCAAAATAATCTTCCGGATTTTGTTTCGTCCTTTTCGCTTCTGCTGCCGCTATGAATATTCCAATCACCATGGCCAGTCCTATTAACATCCCATAATAAGTAATCGGAAACCCCAAAACAGAAACAGAGCTCCCCACATGTGACAGACGAATTCCTAAATGTGGAAAATTTACTGCATTCTGCATGTTCCTCTCCTTGTCCTTTCCTGTAACCTTATCTTACGTCCCCTTTATCCTTCAACGGATTATACATTAAACCGGAATACAATAATATCTCCGTCCTGAACTACATATTCTTTTCCTTCCAGCCTTACAAGTCCCTTCTCTTTCGCAGCAGCATATGTGCCGCAGTCCATCAGATCTTTATAACTTACGATCTCTGCACGTATAAATCCGCGTTCAAAGTCTGTATGGATTTTACCAGCTGCCTGCGGCGCCTTTGTTCCGCGGCGGATTGTCCATGCACGCACCTCCGGCTCACCTGCCGTCAGATAACTGATTAATCCCAGCAAATGATAGCTTGCCCTGATCAGTTTCTCAAGCCCTGACTCAGAAAGCCCAAGATCCTCAAGGAAC
The DNA here is from genome assembly GCA_900549995.1 of uncultured Lachnospiraceae bacterium. GTDB lineage: Bacteria > Bacillota > Clostridia > Lachnospirales > Lachnospiraceae > UMGS1251. The sequence goes on from URQQ01000030.1 coordinate 36,136, forward strand.
ATTTTCTTCTCATCGTCGTCAAGCTCTGCGATTTCCTGCTCGATCTGCGCACATACGACAAACACCTCGCAGCCTTCTGCCTGTGCATACTCCCGCACTTTGTTCACGCCTTCATTTGAAGCCGCATCATCGGCAAGATCCTCTTCACAGACATTTGCCGCGAAAATCACAGGTTTGGCCGTCAGAAGATTGTAACCTTCAATCCACTCCTGCTCTTCCTCATCTTCAGTCTCAAAGCTTTTCGCCATCTTTCCATCTTCCAGATGTGCTTTGATTCTCTCCATCATCGCCAGCTCTTTTGCAATCGCCTTATCATTGCGCGCCGCCCTGGCTGCCTTTGAAATTCTTCTCTCCAGAATCTCAATATCTGAAAATATCAGTTCCAGATTAATCGTCTCAATGTCACGCAACGGATTGATGTTTCCATCTACATGTACGATATTACCGTCTTCAAAACACCTTACCACATGCACGATTGCATCCACTTCCCGGATATTGGCAAGAAACTGATTCCCCAGGCCCTCCCCCTTCGATGCCCCCTTTACGAGTCCGGCAATGTCAACAAACTCAATCGCCGCAGGAACAATTTTCTTCGTATGATACATCTCTCCAAGTACATTCAGCCGTTCATCCGGCACGGTCACAACCCCCACATTCGGGTCTATGGTACAGAATGGATAATTCGCCGATTCTGCGCCTGCCTTTGTCAAAGAATTAAACAACGTACTTTTCCCCACGTTCGGGAGCCCAACAATTCCTAATTTCATCTCTATACCTCTTTTATATCATTTTTTTACGATTCATCCATGTTCAATCATCACTCTTCACAGTTCTTTCAAACCGTAGTTTAACACATTTTAAAAGCCATGCCAAGAAATCCTCGTTTTCTTACTAATATTGTAATAATAAAACTGTATTTGTAACAAATTTGTAACTGTTCAGAATCAGTCTCAAATCCAAACTGTCTTCCCACTCTTAATCTCTTGTCTCCATCAATATGACTTCCCCCTGCGGAAACGTAATAACAGCCTCTTCTCCCTCGATCTGGTTGCTCACGCAGAGACTGTCATACGGCGTAAGCAAATGGTCATAGAGCGGATACTTTGCTCCCCGGATTCCAAACCCTTTCACCTCACCGCCAAGGGGAAACAGGGAAAAATATGAACCAAAAGCCTCTGACTTCTGAAGATGAGTCTCACCATCAATGAGGCGGATTCTGTTGTGAGAATCCAAAAGCTCGGCTCTCACCCCGGCTTCCAGAGCAGCATGAAGTGTCTGGACATTGGCCCATATATGATCCATTCTTGTCCCAGTCGCTCCAAGAATCACAAGCTCCGTACAGGAAAGTTCAATCGCAAGCCTGACAGCAATCTCTGTGTCAGATGCGTCTTTCACCGGGTCAAATTCCCTTACTTCAATCCCTTTCCTTTGTTTATAATACTGTACAACTTCCTCACTGAGACTGTCAAAGTCTCCCACTACGTGAGTTGGACAGATTCCATGCTCATATAAAAATGCATTTCCTCTGTCCACCCCAATCAATATTTCATACTCCATATTGCCAAGAACTTCTGTGACAAATTCTTCATCCAGAGTTCCTCCGCTTACAATCACTGCCTTTTTACTCATAACTGTCCAATATCTCCATAAACTCCATGGCATTTTCTTTGGCACTGCCTTTAAAAACTGCAGATCCTGCCACTATGATGTTGGCCCCGGCCTCAAGCACTTCGCGGACATTCGTCGTATAGATGCCTCCATCTACCTCTATGTCAACCGGAAGATCACGCTCTTCAACCATCTGTCTTACCCTGCTGATTTTTTCCAGTGATTCCGGAATGAATTTCTGTCCTCCGAATCCCGGATGAACCGACATCACCAGTACCATATCAACATCCGCAAGATAAGGCGTCAAGACAGATGCCTCTGTCTCCGGACAGATTGAAATTCCCACTTTACATCCACATTTTCTGATTGCCTCGATGGTCTCCCTGACATTTTCACAGGCTTCATAATGAATTGTGATCAGATCCGCTCCTGCTTTCTTAAATGCCTCCACATACCGGATCGGCTCCTGTACCATCAGATGGGCATCACAGAATAATTCTGTGCCCGGCCTTATCGATTCAAGAACCGGCATTCCAAAAGATATACTCGGCACAAACATACCATCCATCACATCAAAATGCAGGTACTTCGCCCCACCTTCCTCAATTGCTTTGATTTCTTCTCCAAGATTTTTAAAATCTGCTGCCAAAATCGATGGTGCTAAAATATTCATCCTAATACCTCCTTTTTTCTTTTTCCTGCAGCTCCCTGTAGATTGCAAGATAACTCTCGTATCTCAGCGGATGAATCATTCCATTCTCTACCGCCTCTTTTACAGCGCAGGACGGTTCATTCACATGATTACACCCCTGAAATCTGCAGTTGCCTTCAAAAGGCATAAATTCCGGAAAATAATAATTCAAATCTTCCTTTTCAAATTCACTCGTATACATAGAACTGAATCCCGGCGTATCCATAATGTAGGAATCTTCGCCGATCGGAATCAATTCCGAGTGACGCGTTGTATTCTTTCCCCGTTCTATTTTCTGGCTGATACTTCCGGTCTCCATATTTGCTTCCGGAGAAAGCGTATTGATCAGGGAAGATTTCCCCACACCGGAAGGTCCTGCCACCGCAGTTGTTTTCCCTTTTAAAAATCCACGGAGCTCTTCAATATTTTCCTCCAGAAGCGCACTTGTGAAGAGAATCTGATACCCGCATTTTTCATAGACCTGCTGAATCTCTTTCATCTCCGGCCGTGTAGCGATATCCCTCTTGTTAAAACAAAGTACTGCCGGAATTTCTTTATATTCCATCATGATCAGAAACCGGTCCAGAAGATTAAAATGGGGTTTTGGTTTCGCAACCGCGAACACTACAAGTGCCTGATCAATATTGGCTACCGCCGGGCGGATCAACTCGTTGCGGCGCGGACAGATCAACTCGATATTCCCCAGTTTCTTCTCCTCATCCAGTATCTCAATCTCTACATTATCTCCTACCAGAGGCTTGATTTTTTCTTTTCTGAAACTTCCTTTTGCCTTACATTCATAAATACCGGATTCTGCTACTTTTACATAGTAGAATCCGGCAATTCCTTTAATAATCTTTCCTGTCATTCCTATACTTATCCTTCTATTCCTCAGCCGGCGGCTCTTCCTGCCCGCCATCTTCCGCAGGTGCCTCTCCAGGCCCTGTGCTTACCGTTATGCTGAGTGTCTGCCCGGGAGAAACCTGTTCCTCCGGCTCTATTGACTGATAAATAACCGTACCAGCCGGCGCCTCATCTGCCTGCCGGTTCACACTTACCGTCAGTCCCGCCTCACTGATCATACTGCGGGCATCTGATTCCATGATTCCCACAACATTTGGCACCGTAGATTTCTCTTCCGGCTTTTCACCTTTGCTGACTGTGATGCTGACTGTACTTCCTGCCGCTACACTGCCCCCGCTTGACGGACTCTGGTTAATGACAATTCCTGCCTCATTACTGTCATAGATTTCTGATACATCACCAAGCACAAGTCCCCGTTCATTCAAAGCTGCCTCTGCATCTTCTCTTGACCTTCCGACCAGATTCGGTACCGTAGCCTTCTCAACCGGCTTGCTTCCCTTGCTGACAACAAGATCAATCGATGATCCTTTTTCAACAGATGTATTTGCTGCAGGGCTTGTACTGATCACATCACTTGGATTCACATCGTCACTGTAATCATAAGTCGTATTGCCGATCGTAAATCCTTTCGAAGTCAGAGACGACTGCGCCTGGCTTTCTGACATTCCGGTGACATCCGGAACTGTAACAGTCTCAGCTTCTTTGCCAAGGCTTACAATAACCTGAATCTCTGTATTCTTATCTACTTTCGTCCCGGCCTCTGTTTTCTGCTCTGTGACAATTCCCGCATCATACTCTGTCGATGATTCTCTTGTGATTACCTTGAAGCCGAGTCCCTTTTTATTCAGGGCAGAAGCAGCCTCATCCTCTGTCTTGCCTACAACGTTCGGCACTTCTACCTGATTGGTTTCTTCCTTTTTTGTCCCGCTTCCAAGTCCCTGTTTAAACAGACCTGCCGCCTGTCCAATCATATAAATCATTACGAAAATAATGACAACACCTAAAACCACCGCCAGTATTTTCATGATTTTAGCCATTTTGGGATTTACATCCTGACCTTTTCCCGGACTGTCATATCCTGTATCGTCGTCATCATAGCCATCATCGTCATCGTCGTCATAATCATCGTACTCATCATCATCGTCGTAGTCATAATCATCGTCATCGTAATCATCGTCGTAGTCATCATCCTCATCATATTCATCTGCGAGGCTCTGGATTCTCGACATATCCTCATCCGTGATCATGACTGTATCTGTTCCCTGTTCATAAGGAAGCATCGATACAAAATGTCCCTGCGGGTCTACGAGTGCACGCTTCAGATCCATAATCAGAAGTGTCGCATTCGGATACCGCTTGTCTGCATTTTTCTGAGTACATTTTAAAATAATCTGTTCAAGACTGTATGGAATGTCCGGTACATATACAGACGGAGGTGTAATCTCCTCCTGAAGATGTTTTATCGCAATCGAGACAGTGGACTCCCCGTCAAACGGAACTCTTCCTGTCACCATCTCATACATTGTAATTCCGACAGAATAGATATCACTCTTTTCATCACTGAAACCGCCTCTTGCCTGTTCCGGCGACGTATAATGCACAGAACCCATTGCATTTGAGCTGACCGTCGTTGACGATGCCACTCTCGCAATTCCAAAATCCATGACCTTTACTTTTCCCTCTTTTGAGATCATGATGTTCTGCGGTTTAATATCCCTGTGAATAATGTGGTGGCTGTGCGCCGCTTCCACACCATTACAGATCTGGATACTGATACTGATTGTCTCTTTGGCTGAAAGCCCATCCTTTTTCTCAATGTAGTCTTTCAGTGTGATGCCTTCCACGAGTTCCATAATAATATAATACAGTCCCCGGTCTTCCCCGACATCATATACATTCACGATATTCGGATTCATAAGCCCCGCCGCCGACTGCGCCTCAGCCCTGAATTTTCTTACGAACACTTCATCTTCTCTGTATTCCTTTTTCAGAACTTTGATCGCAACGAAGCGGTTCAGCTTCTGATCTTTCCCACGGTAAACTTCTGCCATACCGCCGGTGCCGATCCGTTCCCGAACCTCGTACCTTTCCCCTAATATTACTCCTTCTCTTATCATCTAGTCACCTCACCTGTAAATGGCTCGATTAAGATAACCCCTATATTATCTCTCCCACCATGGTCATTTGCCCTTTCAACTAATTGTTCGACAGCCTCCACGATATCGCGGCTTCCCTGTACGATATTAAAAATCTCCTCGTCTTCCACCATATTGCTTAAGCCATCTGTACACATCAAAATGATATCGCCCTTTCTCAGCCGATATTCAAAAAAGTCAACCTCAACATCTTCTTTGGCACCAATTGCTCTTGTAATGATATTTTTGTCCGGATGATGCTTTGCCTCTTCCTCATTGATGCCTCCCAGACGTACCATTTCCTCTACAAGCGAATGATCCTTGGAAAGTTGTTTTATCCCCTGATTAATCAGATACAGCCTGCTGTCTCCCACATTTGCAAAATACAGTGTATGTCCGATCACTGATGCAACAACAAGCGTCGTACCCATGCCTTCTAATTTTACGTCCCGGTGAGCCGCCCCAATCAGTTTATGATTTGCCGTCTTGATTGCTTCCGTAATCATATCTTCCGGCTCTTCAATCTGGCTGCCTTTCAGCTCCTGTCTCAATACCTGTACCGTATACTTTGAAGCAAAGTCTCCAGCCTTGTGGCCGCCCATGCCGTCCGCTACTACAAAAAGATTGGGAAGTTTCCCAACCGGACCTGAAGACGCATATACATAGTCCTGGTTCACTTCTCTTTTTCTTCCGACATCTGTCATTGAAAATGTCTTCATACAGCTCTCCTTTTATCTGCTTTTTGAGCATAATTCCTTACGATGGCCTTTTGCCTTGCGCATAACGCCGTCTTAACTGTCCACAGGCCCCGTCAATATCAGAGCCCATTTCCCTTCTAATAGTAACATTAATTCCGTTTTTTTCAAGTTTATTTTGGAATTTAAGCGCATTTTTTTTGCTCGGTTTCTCAAAATTACGCTCTTTGATCGGATTCACCGGAATCAGATTCAGGTGGCAGTTTCTCGGTTTCAGAATGGCTGTCAGCTGCCTGACGTCCTCCTCTGTATCGTTTACCCCCTGTACTAAACTGTATTCAAATGTAATCCTTCTGCCTGTATGTTCAAAATAATAGTCGCATGCCTCAAGCACTTCCTTCAGGTCATACTTATTCGCTACCGGCAGCAATTCCTTCCGTTTTTCCTGTGTCGCACCGTGAAGTGAAAGTGCCAGTGTAATCTGCAGCTTTTCCAGTGCCAGTTTCTTCATCGCCGGCACAATTCCACAGGTGGAAACGGTGATATTGCGCTGGCTGATATGAAGTCCGTTCTCATCCGTAAGCAGTTGGACAAACCTCAGAAAATTATCGTAATTATCCATCGGCTCCCCGGTTCCCATCACGACAACATTGGAGACTCTCTCACCAGTAAGCCTCTGAATCCGGTAAATCTGCCCAAGCATCTCCGACGGTGTCAGATTCCTCTGAAGCCCCCCGATGGCTGAGGCGCAAAACCTGCAGCCCATCCGGCAGCCAACCTGCGAGGAAATACAGACAGAGTTGCCATGCTTATATCGCATCAGTACACTTTCCACTACGTGGTCATCCTTCAGGCAGAACAAAAATTTATTCGTCCCATCGATCTGAGACACCTGCCGCTCCAGCATTTCCACCTGCCGTATCTCATACTGTCGGTCAAGTTTTTCCCTCAGTTCCCTGGACAGATTCGTCATTTCCTCAAATGATTCCGCAAGCTTGACATGCAGCCATTCGTAAATCTGTTTTGCACGGAAGGCTTTCTCTCCTGTATCTTCCATCTCTTTTCTGAGTTCTTTGTATGTATAAGAGACAATATCTTTTTTTTCCATAATTTCCTCCCGTTAATTCTCCTCAGACGCCTGCGCCTTCTTAAATTTCGCAATGAAAAATCCATCGCTTTCATGGATTCCCGGGAGAAGCTGCAAAGTTCCGTCCCTGCCGGCTTCCTCTTTGATTGTGCCGGTCAGGAGGTGATCAAATTTAACCAGCGAGAACTCTCTGAAATGTTCCAGAAACCACCTGACATTATCCTCGTTTTCTTTCTTATTCACAGTGCATGTACTATATACAAGTGTGCCGCCCGGTTTTACATATGTCCCGGCCTGTGTAAGAATCTTCTTTTGCAGCGCGGAAAGTTCTTCTGTCATCTCTTCTGTAAGTTTATACTTAAGATCAGTCTTTCTTCCCAGCACCCCAAGCCCCGAACATGGCAGATCTGCCACAACGATATCGGCTCTGCAGACGGATGCTTCATCCGGAAGGCTTGCATCCTTTTGAACTGCTCTGATATTTTTAAGCCCTGCTCTTTCAATATTTTCTTCAATCAGCGAAACCTTGGCTTCTGTCAGGTCTCTCGCCTCCACCATACCTGTTCCTGCAAGTTTATCCGCAATATGCAGTGCTTTTCCTCCTGGTGCCGCACAGACATCGATAACCTGATCTCCTTCTTTTGGACCGGCAACCTCTGCGACAAGCATGGAGCCGATATCCTGGACATAGAATCCACCTTCCCGGAAGCTTTCCAGCGCCTCCAGATAATCATAACCGGAGATGCTAAGCGCATAGGGAAGGTACGGATGTTCTTTCACTGTCACATGCTCTGCCTGAAGTTTCTCAATTAAAACCTCTTTCGGCATCTGGCTGAGACAACATCTGATTACCGTAGGCTTTTCTTTGAGGAAATCTTCCAGCATAACCTTTACCGTCTCTATATCATATTCATCAAGCCACAGTTTCAGAATCCATTGGGGCATAGAATACCTGACTGACAGGCCCTCAGGCGTATCTTCGTCCGGATACTCTATCTGCTCTATATTCCGGGCAATATTTCGAAGCAGCCCATTGACGAATCCTTTCAGATTGACGAATCCTTTCTTCACCGCAAGCTTCACGGCCTCGTTGCAGACTGCGGAATCCGGCACGCTGTCCATGTATTTCAGCTGGTATACGCTGCTGCGCGCAATGGTGCGGATTACCGGTTTCATTTTATTTACTTTTACCTTGGAAAACTGCCCGATGATATAATCAATCTCAATCATATGTTCCAAAGTACCCTCTACACATCTTGTGATAAACGCGCGTTCCTTTTTATCAAGATACTGGTATTTGGAGAGCAGATTCCGAAGTGCGATGTGGCTGTACTGTCCATCTCTTGTAATCTCCAGCAGACACTCCATCACCAGTTCTCTCTCTGTCACGGACTTCTTAGTCATTCCGTCTTCCTCCTGTCAAAAGTATGATACGTAACAGCTGGAGAATCGACGAAGCGGCTCCTGCCACGTAAGTAAGTGCCGCCGCACTTAAGACTTTTCTTGTATTTTTCAGTTCCTCCGAATCAAGCATATTCGTCTCGCCCAGAATTCTGACTGCCCTCCCGGAGGCATTAAACTCTACCGGAAGTGTCACAAGCTGGAATAAAACTGCGGCCGAAAATGCCAGAATTCCGATGTTTAAAAAAAGCGCTGACTGATTGCTGTTAAAGATCAGGCCGATCAGAATCAGCGGCCACGCAATTGTGGAACCCAGATTCGCGATCGGTACAAGACCTGCCCTGATTTTCAGCGGAGCATAACCTGTGGCATGCTGGATCGCATGCCCGCATTCATGGGCTGCCACCCCAACTGCTGCAACAGACGGACTGTTGTACACAGTATCTGACAGATGAAGGACTTTATTTCTCGGATCATAATTATCTGTCAGGTTCCCTGAAATATGGTCAATCCTGACGTCATATATTCCGGCTCCATGAAGAATTCTCTCAGCGGCATCCTTTCCGGTCATGCCAGAGCGGTTCCTCACCCGGGAGTATTTATTATAGGTTGTCTTGACTCTTGCCGATGCCCACAGGCAGATAACTACGCCAACAATTACCAGGATATAAGTCGGATCAAAATACATTGGATAAAACATTACGAAAACCTCCTGTTCATTTTTTATGCACACCCGGCGCAGCGGTTTCATTTCCGATGCTCCGGCACAAAATTCTCTTCTGTAATATTATAGACGGATTTAAAAAAGGAAAACTGATTTTCATAATAATTTCATTAAAATTTAAGTTCTCTGTCATTTTCACGCTTTTGATCCAAGCAGAGTATTCTCGGGGAGTTCATATCCTCTGAGGAATGCTCCTGCATCCATCCTTTTCTTCCCCGGAATCTGAAGTTCCAGTATCTTCAGTCCCTTTTCACCGCACTGTACTGTAAATCCTTCTTTTTCCACAGAAACGACAGTTCCCGGTACTGCATCCGTCTGCATGTCTGTTACCACAGCTTTCCAGATTTTCATCACTTTTCCATTCCAGGATGTATATGCGCTTGGCCACGGATTTAGTCCTCTGATCAGCCGTTCGGTCTCTTCTGCCTTTTTCGTCCAGTCAATCTCTCCCAGCTTCTTATCCAGCATTCTGGCATACTCGGTCGGACTTTCACCCTGTGTTTCAAAGACTGCCGTTTCCTCCAAAATGGCATCCAGCGTCTCCACACATAACCTTGCGCCGGCTGCTGCAAGCTTGTCGTGAAGGCTTCCGCCGGTCTCCTGTGGTTCCACCGGAATTTCTGTCTTCATGATCATATCCCCGGTGTCCAGCCCTTCATCCATCTGCATCGTCGTCACTCCGGTCACTTTCTCTCCATGGATGATGGACCATTGGATGGGAGCGGCACCTCTGTATTTCGGCAGAAGCGATGCGTGGACATTGATACAGCCATATCTTGTCATCTGAAGGATTTCTTTCGGCAGAATCTGTCCAAACGCAACAACAACCATCACATCGGCATCATATTTTTTCAGTTCCTCCACACATTTGGGATCGCGGATCTTCACCGGCTGGTACACCGGAATCTGATGGGCAAGCGCACACTCTTTGACCGGAGTAAACTGCATTTCTTTTCCTCTGCCTTTCGGCTTGTCAGGCTGTGTCACGGCAAGAACCACCTCATGTCCGGCATCAATCAATGCTTCCAGTGTCCCGACGGAGAAATCTGGCGTTCCCATAAATATTACTTTCATCTTATTCTTCCTCTCCTTCTCCCTCGAATTCCGCATCGTGAAGCTCTCCTTCCACGAGATCGACATAAAGCTTTCCATCCAGGTGATCAATTTCGTGGCAGAATGCACGCGCCAGAAGTCCATGCCCTTCCAGGATCACTTCCTCCATCTCTTCATTCAACGCTTTTACTTTCACATACTCCGGCCTTGTCACTGTCCCTGATTTTCCCGGCACACTTAAGCATCCTTCATCCCCGGTCTGCGTTCCATCTGATTCAACCACCACTGGATTAATCAGTACAATCGGGCCTTCCCCGACATCGATTGTGACGATTCTTTTCAAAATTCCTACCTGGGGCGCCGCAAGGCCGACACCGAATGCTTCATACATTGTATCCAGCATATCCTCAATCAAAACCTGCGTGCGAAGTGTCATCTTTGTCACTTCTTTACATGGTTTCACAAGTACTTCATCCCCAATTTCCCTGATCTTTCTTATTGCCATTTTCTTTCTCCTTCTCTCCTTAAGTTAAAATCCATTCACCGGATTAAAATCAAACTGAATCCTGAGACTGTCAAAGCCCCGGTTCATTTCTATATATTGTTCCATCAAATCTTTCATCCTAACCAGCACAGACTCTTCTTCGTGTTTCATATAGATGACTCTCCGGTAGACGTCATTCACCTTGCCGACAAAGGGACTGGCCGGTCCGATAATGACGAGTTCCTCTTCACGGCTGACCTTCTGGGCATATTGCTTCAGATAATCTGCCGCCGTTATAAGGAGCTGTTCATCCTTACCGGTGACAAGCACTGCCAGAAGCTGGCTTGCCGGCGGATACCCCATCATAGATCTGTAATTCATCTCTTCGTTATAAAAACTTTCATAATCCTGATTCGCGGCTGCCACGATACTGTAATGTTCCGGGCTATAGGTCTGTATCACGACTTCCCCTTTCTGGGTGCCTCTTCCCGCTCTTCCCGCTGCCTGCGTGAGAAGCTGGAAAGTCCGTTCCCCTGCACGGTAATCATCTGTATAAAGTGACATATCAGCCGCCAGTATTCCAACAAGCGTAACATTCGGAAAATCATGTCCTTTTACAATCATCTGTGTTCCGACCAATATATCCGCCGCCCCGTCTGCAAATGCCGAAAGTATTTTTTCATGACCGTTCTTTTCTTTTGTTGTATCCAGGTCCATGCGCAGTACCCTTGCCGACGGAAATTCCTGCTTCACCATCTCTTCAATCTGCTGGGTTCCCGCACGGAATCCTCCGACATGTTTTGAGCCGCAGGACGGGCAGACGGTCACCTGCGGACTTTCGTATCCGCAATAATGGCAGACCATTTTCCCGCCGCGGTGGCTTGAAAGTGCCACATCACAATGGGGACATTTTACCACATATCCACAGGCACGGCAGGACAGAAATCCCGCATATCCCCTTCGGTTCAGAAACAGCATGATCTGCTGCCCTTTTAAGAGCCGGTCTTCGATCAGCTGTCTTAAAAGATCACTGATCATCGACCGGTTGCCGTTTCTTAATTCTTCTCTTAAATCCACCGTATAGACAGATGCCATCTCCTGCTGCATTGAACGGTTTTTCATCTCAAACAGCCGGTATATCCCGCTCCTGGCCCGGTAATACGCCTCCACCGACGGCGTCGCAGAACCCAGAACAACGCTTGCGTCTGACAGTTTCGCACGCTCGATGGCGGTCTCCCTCGCATGATAGCGCGGTACCTGTTCGCTCTTATAGGTTGCCTCGTGTTCCTCATCGATGACGATCAGACCCAGATTCGGAAACGGTGTAAACAATGCAGACCGGGGGCCGATCATAACATCCAGTTCCCCTCTTTTGGCTCTCATCATCTGATCATACCGTTCTCCCTGAGATAACCGGGAATTGATAATTGAGATACGGTCACCGAACTGCCGGTAGAACCGGAGCACCGTCTGGTAGGTCAGTGCAATCTCCGGAATCAGTACAATCGCCTGTCTGCCCTGACTCGCTACATGACGGATCATCTCCATGTATACTTCCGTTTTCCCGCTTCCGGTCACGCCATGTATCAGATACGTTTTCCTGATTCCGGCATCATAATCTTTCACAAATTCCGAAACTGCCATCTTCTGTTCCCCGGTAAATGTAATGTCCTTCTTCTCGCGGACTCCGCTTTTCACCGGGTTTCGGTATACCTCCACAGACTCAAGCTTCAGAACACCCTGCTCTTCCAGCGCGCGGATGACCGGCATCGTAATATGAAGCTTCCCAGTCGCAAGATCGTAAGGGAGAAGCGGCTGATCCAGAAGGGCAGCAAGAATTCTTGCCCTTGCCTTCTGGTTTTTGTGCAGATATTCCTCAAGCTTCTTTTTCCCCTCTTCCGGTGCAAGAAGCAGACGGATCTGCTTTTTCACTTTCGCATTCTCCTGATGTTTGATCGGAAGCACTGTTTTCAGTGACTGGATCATCGTCCCCCCGTAATGCTCCTTCATCCAGGATGCAAGAGCTACAAGCTTCGCTTCAATTGCCATGCTTTTTTCAGGGACTGCCAGAATCGGCTTGATTTTATCCGGGTCGTATCTGCATGTTTTATGGATGCCGACGACATATCCTTTCGTCTCGCGGCTGCCTCTCCCGAACGGAACAAGCACTTCGGTGCCAATGTGCACCCGGCTTTCAATTACCTCGGGAATTTTATATTCAAATACTTTATCCAGTTTTTCATGCGTAATATCAACAATTACTTCTGCGTACATTCTTTCATCTCTTCCAGCACTTCTGCAATCAGGACACGTTCATCCATCGGGTATTTGACTCCTTTGATCTCCTGATAATCTTCATGTCCTTTGCCTGCAAGAACAATCACATCCCCAGGCTCTCCGTGTTCAATGACATAACGGATGGCTTCCTTCCGGTCACAGATCTCCACATATTTCCCGTTGGTTCTCTCAATTCCGGTCTTGATGTCGTCGATAATCGCCTGCGGCTCCTCGAACCTCGGATTATCAGACGTAATCACCGTAAGATCCGCAAGTCTTCCCGAGACTTCTCCCATCTCATATCTTCTGTCTTTCGACCGGTTTCCGCCGCACCCAAACAGACATACCAGACGCTTTGGATCGTATTCTTTCAGTGTCGTCAGAAGACTTTCAAGGCTCATCGCATTGTGGGCATAATCGATCATAAGGGTAAACTCATCCGAAACTTTAATCATCTCAATTCTGCCCTTCACCTTGGCACTTTTCAAAGCCTGGCAGATCACATCTTCCGGGACATTGAAATGTCTGCACACCGCAATCGCCGTCAATGAATTATAGACACTGAATGTCCCCGGAATATCAATCTCCACATCAAAATCCATCAGTCCGCTGACATGATACGCAACTCCAAGATATCCCGGCCTGGAAATCAGATGTGTATTCTCTGCCCTGAGGTCGCACCCTTTCGCAAACCCAAACGTTTCCACCTTACAGGTCGCATTTTTAAACACATCCTTATAATACTCGTCATCTGCATTTGCAATTCCCACATCACACTGGGTAAATAAAATTCCTTTGCATCTTTTATAATCTTCAAAATCACTGTGTTCATTCGGACCAATGTGGTCTCTCCCAAGATTGGTAAAAATACCAAGATCAAACTGAATGCCCGCCGTCCGGTGAAGCATCAATGCCTGGGAAGAGACTTCCATTACTACGCAGTCACATCCACTGTCGGCCATCTCACGGAAATACTGATGGATGGTAAATGATTCCGGTGTTGTATTGCTCGCCGGAATTCTTTTCTCTCCGATAATCGCTTCAATCGTACCGATCAGCCCCACTTTATATCCTACATGTTCCAGAATGTCTCTGATCATATAGGTTGTTGTTGTCTTTCCTTTTGTCCCCGTAATCCCAATGATCTTCATCTCTTTGGCCGGGTAATGAAAATATGCAGCTGACATCAGGGCAAGTGCATATCTTGTATCCTTTACCTTAATCACTGTCATTCCTTCCGGTGCCTCTGCATCCCGCTCTACGATCACCGCTTTTGCGCCTTTGGCTGCCACCTCCTGTATAAATTCATGTCCGTCTACAACCGCACCGCTGATACATACAAATACAGAGCCTTCCGTCACCTTTCTGGAGTCGTTCACAAGCTCTGTCACTTCAATCTGGTCGCTTCCTTTTACTGTTTCATATTCTAAATGCTCTAATAATCCCGCAAGTTTCATTCATATGCCTCCTTAAATCAGAATCCGTAACCTCCGGCAAAACAGGTGACAAACTGCGTGATCCCCCTGCGCATACCTGAATAGTTACAAAAATTCATAGTTATTAATAGAATACCACAACCTGAAAGGTGTTGCAAAAAAATTTAAAAAGTGTTATATTCTCTCAATAGCAGCCTTATGATCAAATTATTAAGGGGAGTACTAAATAATGAAGAAACTTTTTATATTTATGCTGAAGCCGCTTTCTTTTCTGCCGGCTCTTGTCATGATGTATATTATATTTAATTTTTCCGCTCAAAGCGGTGATATCTCGGGGAATTTAAGCCATCAGGTCAGTGTGAAAATCGTCGAAATAGGAAATGAAGTATTACAGAAAGATCTGGATGAAGCCGGCATCCTGGAAGTGGCTGACCGGATCGAATATCCTGTCAGAAAAGCGGCCCATATGACGGAGTATTTTTTCCTGGCCGTCGCAGTCTCTTTTCCGCTCTATGTCTATGGACTGAGAGGTTTCCCTCTGATGCTTGTAGCCGGGATCATCTGTGTCGGTTTTGCCTGCGGTGATGAATACCATCAATCTTTTGTCGACGGGCGCGGACCTTCCATAAAAGACGTCGGAATCGACAGCATCGGCGTCTTCTTCGGTATTATCACTGTCCGGATTGTATGTTTTGCGTTCCTCGCACCGGCCAGAATGTACGAACGGGCAAAAGACAGAAGAATCAGGAAACAACTCCGGGAAGAGCGGGCATATGCACATGGACGCCGCTCCCGCAGACGCCCCCGCAATTATTTTGAAGATTTCGAAGAGGATGATTATTACTATAACCAGGCACTGGAAGAAGAGCGTGAACGCCAGTATGCCGAGGAATATGAAGATGACTACGAAGATGAGTATGACTATGATGACGAAGATGACGCTTACGCAACGGCCGATCTCGGCGCTACGAAAATCATCCAGACAGGAATGCCTAAAAGACAGCCTCCCCGTCCGGCTCCGTCAAAACGTCCCACTGATGACGTAAGAATTTCCATCGATGATCTTGAACAGGAACTGGCAGAAGATGTCAGAAAATACATGAATTAGCGGCAGGATATCCTGCCGCAGAAAAAGAATCCCTTTGGGATTTTTTTACTTTGTAATGAAGTCTTCCCTCATCTTATACTTTCTTATGATTGAGAAACGCCCCTCTCATGACCGCATTTTCTCCAAATCTTTTATTGAGCGCATCCATCGCTGCCTCCGCTTTGCTATGTTTCTCATCTGCCGCTTTTTCAGATTCCAACTCCACAATGTCAAAAATGGTCATCTGCTCCGGATCAGACTCATTTTTAAGTTTCGACGTCCTGATTCCAAGCAGGCGGATGGGCTGTCCGTTCCAAAGCTCACCAAACAGTTCACATGCAGCCTTATACACTGCGTCATCCGAGTGGGTCGCTTTCAGAAGCTGTTTCTGATGTGATACTTTCTGAAAGGTATTGTATTTGATCTCTACACTGACCATAGACGCTTTCTGCCCCGCATCTCTCAGCCGTTTTCCGACACTTTCGGACAGTGTCAGCAGTATTTTCCTGGCCTCTGCCTCTGATTCCACATCTCTTGATAGTGTGGTGGAATTTCCGATTCCTTTCGCCTCCTGCCTCTTGGACTGTACCTCAGAATCGTCGATTCCATTGGCGAATTCCCACAGCATTCTTCCGTGGCTTTTCAGATGCAGCTCCAAAAGCTTCGGATCTGCTTTGGCCAAATCCCCGATCGTTTTAATCTCCAGTTTTCCAAGTGTCAAGACACTGGATTTTCCTGCCATATATAACTCCGAGACGGGAAGCGGCCACATTTTCTCCCTGATCTCCTCCGGGAATAGTGTATGCACTTTGTCCGGCTTTTCAAAATCCGAAGCCATTTTTGCCAGCAGTTTATTTGAAGAAATACCGATATTCACCGTGAAGCCGAATTTTTCCCTGACTGCATCCTTCATCATCACAGCAGCCTCCACCGTGGACTGGTACAGATGTGCGATCCCGGTAAACTCCATATAGCACTCATCTACACTCACCTGCTCGATATCCGGCGTATAAGAATAGAGAAACTGCATCAATTTACTGCTATACTCATGATACATCTTATGATTTGGCGGTTCCATCACAAGATCCGGACATTTTCTAAGCGCACTCACAACAGGCTCTCCCGTCCTGACACCATAACGTTTCGCCGGGATGGATTTGGCAAGTACGACTCCGTGCCGTGATTCCTGATCTCCGCCGATAATCGCAGGGATTTCTCTCAAATCCCGCTCTATGCCGTGTTTTTTTTCTTCCACCGCCGTCCAGCTTAGATATGCTGAATTGACATCAATATGAAAAATGACAGGTCTCAACACCGGTTCCTCCATTCTCTTCTTTTTAGATATACTACCATGATTCCATCAAAAAGGCACCTATGATTTTCCACATAGATGCCTTTTTGCATATTCTCATTTATATGGCACGCAGCCCTGCCTTAACCCTTGCTGTCAATTTCCCATCTTCAGTGTCAAGAAGAATTACATCCCCTTCTCCCACATTTCCAGAGAGAATCAGTTTCGCAGCCAGTGTCTCCACGTTCTTCTGCATATATCTCTTCAGCGGACGTGCGCCATACATTGGGTCATAACCGCCTTCCACAACGAATTCTTTCGCTGCTTCGGTCAGTTCAATTGAGAGATCTTTCTCTGCCAGTCTCTTGTTTGTATCTTTGATCAGTAAGTCGATAATTCTGCTGATATTGGCTTTTGTCAGAGGTTTAAACATAATAATCTCGTCCAGCCGGTTCAGAAATTCCGGGCGGAATCTGGATTTCAGCTCATTCATGACTGCTTCTTCACTTTCACCGCTGATCTCTCCGTCTTCCCCGATGCCATCCAAAAGATACGCTGATCCAAGATTGGATGTCATAATCAGTATCGTATTCTTAAAGTCTACTGTACGTCCCTGCGAATCTGTGATCCGTCCATCGTCCAATACCTGGAGAAGTACGTTGAATACATCCGGATGTGCCTTTTCCACCTCATCGAACAATACGACAGAGTATGGTTTTCTTCTGACTGCCTCTGTCAGTTGACCGCCTTCATCGTATCCGACATATCCCGGAGGTGCTCCGATCAATCTTGATACAGAGTATTTCTCCATATATTCGCTCATATCAATGCGGACCATATTACTCTCATCGTCGAACAGGCTTTCTGCAAGCGCCTTCGCAAGTTCTGTCTTACCAACGCCCGTCGGCCCAAGGAGCAAAAATGAACCGATCGGTTTCGAAGGATCTTTAATTCCAGCTTTGGAACGGATGATCGCCTCTGTCACTTTTGTGACTCCTTCTTCCTGTCCGATGACACGTTTGTGAAGTTCCTCGTCAAGATGCAGTGTTTTATTTCTCTCGCTTTCATTTAACTTGGAAACAGGAATTCCGGTCCAGCGGGATACAATGTTCGCAATCTCTTCGTCAGAGACACTCTCATGCACCAGTGAAAGATCCTCACCTTTTACTTTCTCTTCTTCTGCCTCCAGCTGCTTTTTCAGCTCCGGCAGGCGCCCATACTGAAGTTCGGCTGCCTTATTCAGATCATAATTCCTCTGCGCCATCTGAATCTCATTGTTGACCTGCTCAATCTCCTCTCTGATCTTCTGCACTTTTTCCACTGTGTTCTTCTCATTATCCCACTGTGCTTTCTGTACAGCGAATTCCTCTTTCATCTCTGCAAGATCCTGCTGCAAATGGATAAGCCTCTCCTGGCTTAACCGGTCATCTTCTTTCTTAAGCGCTGCCTCTTCGATCTCAAGCTGCATGATCTTTCTCTGCATCTCATCCAGTTCATTTGGAAGAGAATCCAGTGCCGTCTTGATATCTGCACAAGCCTCATCTACAAGGTCAATCGCCTTATCCGGCAGAAATCTGTCGCTGATATAGCGGTTTGACAACGTTGCTGCTGCGACAAGTGCACTGTCTGTAATCTTCACTCCATGGAACACTTCATAGCGCTCTTTCAGACCTCTTAGAATGGAAATCGTATCCTCCACAGTAGGTTCATCTACGGTAACCGGCTGGAACCTTCTCTCAAGTGCCGCATCTTTTTCAATATATTCACGGTACTCATCCAGAGTTGTCGCACCGATACAGTGCAGTTCGCCTCTGGCAAGCATCGGTTTTAACATATTCCCCGCATCCATGGAGCCTTCGGTCTTTCCGGCGCCCACGATGGTATGAAGTTCATCGATAAATAAAATAATCTCTCCTTCGCTTTTCTTCACTTCATCAAGAACTGCTTTCAGACGTTCTTCGAATTCTCCGCGGTATTTTGCGCCTGCCACAAGCGCTCCCATATCCAGCGCAAATATTTTCTTATCCTTTAATGTCTCAGGCACATCTCCCCGCACAATTCTCTGGGCAAGCCCTTCTACAACGGCGGTCTTACCAACACCCGGCTCACCGATAAGCACCGGATTATTCTTTGTCTTTCTGGAAAGAATACGGATCACATTACGAATCTCTGTATCTCGTCCAATCACCGGGTCAAGCTTCTGGTCTCTGGCTTTTTCCACCAGATCTGTACCATATTTATTCAGCGTATCATACGTTCCCTCGGGGTTATCGCTGGTCACTTTCTGATTGCCCCGGACGGTGGATAATACCTGCAGGAATCTGTCTCTTGTAATCGCAAATTCTTTCAGTATCGCTTTGATCTCTTTGTTCGGATGTCTGAGAAGTGCCAGAAAAATATGTTCTACTGATACATATTCATCTCCCATCTGTTTGGCTTCCTCATCACAGTGAATCAGAACCTTGTTCAGTTCCTGTCCGATATATACCTGGCCGCCCTGTACTTTCGTACGTTTCCTTAATGCTTCTTCCACCCGGTTCAGCAAGAGTTCCTTCTGAATCCCCATCTTTTCAACCAACTTCGGGATCAGTCCATCCTCCTGGGTCATCAGCGCATAGAGCAGATGCTCCTGTTCAATCTCCTGGTTGCCATATTCATAGGCTATCTTTTCGCAATCCTGAACTGCCTGCATGGACTTCTGCGTAAATTTATTTATATTCATAGTGACTGCCTCCTTTTTTCACTTTGGCTTTCCGTGTTCTATTGCAACTATAAC
>URQQ01000031.1 GCA_900549995.1 uncultured Lachnospiraceae bacterium
GAGAAAAACGTCTGCGGGCCCATGGCCCCAACAGGGAAAAGACCATCATATTTGCGGGCAAATTGTCTGAGAAAAAAGGGGTCATGAGTCTGCTGAGAAGTTTAGCATATGTAAGAGTTCCCGCGGATTCTCTGAGAATTGTTCTGGCTGGAGGTGCCGGGAGCAGAAAAGAGTATGAAACGATCCGTGAGCTGGCTGGGAAATGCCCCTGCGAGGTTGTAGAGACTGGAAGGCTTTCCCAGGAGAATCTGGCATCGGAATTCAGGAAAGCAGACGTATTCGTCCTTCCTTCTTTTTACGAAGGCCTGCCTCTTGTGATACTGGAGGCTATGGCGTGCGGCCTGAAAGTCGTTGCTACCAGGCTGCCCGGGATTGGCGAGTGGCTGTCAGAATGTGTTCCTGACAATGAGATCAGGTATGTGGAGCCCCCGGCATTTCGAAATGCAGACGAGCCGGAAGAGAGTGAACTCCCGGCGTTTGAACAAAGGCTTGGAAAGGCGTTGCAAAGTGCGCTGGATGAGAAGGGCAGGAAGACGGATGTGACAGGACTTTCCTGGGAGGCTGTCTGCAGACGGGTGACTGGCAGTGGTTCTGAATAACTTATAGATAAACTCGAAAAATACGTCTGATCATAGAAAATATCGATTAGAAAACCTTCCAAATCTGTGCTACGATTTGAACAGTGAAGTGATGATGGTAAGGAGGAATTCAGGTGTTTATTGATCTGCATATGCACGAGAAGACATATTCAAAAGACAGCTTTTTATCGCTGGAGGAGATGGTTACCATAGCAAAAGGCAGAGGGCTTCAGGCAATCTGCATTACAGACCATGACAGCATGGGGCTTATGGGATATGCCCATGAATATTCGGAAAGGACAGAGTTTCCGATTTTTACGGGGGTAGAGTACTATTCACTGGAAGGTGACATCGTAGCTTTCGGAGTTCACGAGTTTCCAAAAACAAGAATACCGGCACAGGAATTTGTAAATCAGGTAAAAGCACAGGGAGGATTTACGATCAGTGCGCATCCGTTCCGGAATAATAACAGAGGGCTGGCAGAGCATCTGTGCGAGATTAAAGGGCTTGACGGGGTGGAGGTTTTAAACGGAAGCACTGCGCCGGAGGCAAACCAGCTGGCTTACGAGTATGCGGACCGGCTGAATCTGTTAAAGGTGGGGGCAAGCGACTGTCATATACCGGAGAAGGTGGGGATATGTGCAACCTGGTTCCCAGGAAACATACATACAATGGAAGAATTCTTAAGAGCGCTGAAAAGCGGTGCGTGCAGACCGGCATATTATAAGCACGGAAGTTACCGCATTCAGGAGCCTGCAAGACATCTGGCGGCGGTTTGACCGTGATCTGTAAATGAAAATAAAGGTATGAAAGAAGCGAGGAGCCTGCTTTCATACCTTTATTTTTATTTCTGCAGACCAAAGAGTGTCTGATAAAATGCAGGGTAAGACACATCGACACACTGGCTTTCATTGATTGTCGTGATTCCCTCCGCTGCCAGCCCTGCGATGGAGAATGCCATAGCGATCCGATGGTCCATGTAACTGTTGATATGAGTGCCGTGAAGCGGCTGCCCGCCTTTGATAATCATACCGTCCCCGGTTGGGGTAATGTCGGCACCCATCGCGGCGAGATTCTCGGTGATGGTGAGGATGCGGTCGGTTTCTTTGACTTTGAGCTCCGCGGCATCTTTGATGATTGTCGTTCCGTCTGCGAATGCCGCAAGAACGGCGAGGATTGGAATTTCATCGATCAGCGTTGGAATCAGATCCCCCTCAATGACTGTCCCGATCAGTTTTCTGGAACGGATCAGAAGGTCGCATACTGGTTCGCCGCCAGCTTCCCGCCGGTTCAGGTAAGTGATATCGGCGCCCATGTTCTCACAGACTTCCAGCAATCCGGCTCTTGTCGGATTGATTCCTACATTCTGCAGAAGGATTTCTGAATCTGGAACAAGCGTTCCTGCCGCGATAAAATAGGCGGCAGAAGAGATGTCTCCCGGGATATTGATTTTCTGCCCGTACAGCTGATGGCATGGCATGACAGAAGCCGTGGTTCCTTCTGTATGGATTTCGGCACCAAAGCCGTGAAGCATCAGTTCGGTATGGTTTCTGGAACGCACAGGTTCGGTCACAGAAGTTTTGGAGTCTGCATACAGCCCGGCCAGAAGGATGGCTGATTTTACCTGCGCAGAGGCAACTTTGGAGGTGTAGCTGATTCCGTGGAGCGGCTGGCCTTTGATGCGCAGAGGGGCACAGCCGGTGCCTGCGGTGCTTTTGATCTGGGCGCCCATCAGTGTCAGAGGATCAATGATACGTTTCATTGGCCTTGTATTAAGCGACTCATCACCGGAGAGTACAGTGTCAAATTTCTGACCCGCCAGGATTCCGCTGATCAGCCGGGTAGTCGTTCCGCTGTTGCCGGTGTAAAGTCCGTCCGCCGGTTTTTTCAGTCCATGGAGACCGTTGCCGTGGATGATGATTTTATCCGGTGTATTATAGATTTCCACACCCATTTTCTGAAAACAGTCAATTGTTGCCAGGCAGTCAGCACCCTGCAGAAAATTCGTGATTTCTGTAATTCCGTCGGCAATGGAACCAAACATTACCGCCCGGTGGGAAATGGACTTATCTCCGGGGACATTGACAGTGCCCTGAAGTCTTCTGGTTGTCTCTATCTTCATATGTAACTTCCTCCTTTAGCGTTCATAGACAATGTAGCGGTATTTCTGGAGCAGGTCAGCAGCTTTGTGAGAAGATGCCTCGTCATAGAATTCTATGCGGAGAACTCCTTCTTCAAATTCACGGTTATGTATAATGCCGATGTTTTTAAGACTGATATTATTGGATGCAAGGATCGTGGCGATTGTGGCAATCCCCCCGGCCTCATCGATGATATCGCAGTACACGGAGAAATTTTTCTTGATCGGCCCCAGGGAGGCATCGGGAATGGAATTACGGTAATCTCTCGATGTCTCAAAGATACGGTAAAGGACTTCCTCATCGGAAGAGGCAACGGCATCCCTTGCTTCTTTTAATGTCTCGATGTAGGCATCCAGAATATGAGAGATATTTTCCCTGTTCTTCAGACAGATATGCTGCCACATCGTCGGCGAGGAGGAGGCGATCCTTGTGATATCTTTAAAACCGCCCGCGGCCAGCTGTTTCATCATCTCATCTTTGGAATCCGTATTTTTTACAAAGTTTACGAGGCTTGATGCGATCAGATGAGGCAGATGGCTGATTGTGCCGGTAATATAATCATGCTGCTGGTAATCAAGAATGACCGGCAGAGATTTAAATGAGGAAACCAGCCCCTGATACTTTTCAGTTTTCTCTTTCGAGACTTTACTGCATGGTGTGAGTACATAATATGCATTTTCCAAAATCAGCGGCTTTGAATTGATATAACCGGATTTTTCTGAACCGGCCATCGGATGTCCTCCGATGAAGTTTTCCTCCATGCCAAGTGCGGCAATCTCTTCATGGATGGAAGTTTTGACGCTGCCCACATCTGTGAGGATACAGTCTTTGTTGAGATGCGGCCGGATCTGTTTCAGATAGGCAGTGTTATATGCCACGGGGGCGCAAAGAAAGATATAGCTGCACCCGGAGAAATTACTGTCTATGCCTGAACATGCCACATCAATGACCGATTCTTGGGTGGCAAGCGCAAGCGTTTCTTTATTTTTGTCAAAAGCGATGATTTCTGTCTCGGGATGATACTGGCGGATTGCCTTTGCAATGGAGCCGCCGATCAGTCCAAGACCGATGAAACCGATTTTTTGTCTCATACATTTCCAGTCCTTTCAAAGTTCTGCAAATAGTTTACTTGTTTTTGGTTTGTTTGTCAATACTATGATGCTTTAAAGTGCAAAAGCACTACTTCATCCTCATTGTGGGGCATGTCATAAAGTCCTGTCCCCACCTTCATGCAAGTATGAAATGGGGAAAGAGTTTTGACACTGTAATTAAACATGTAATAAAAACCTTGGTGAATATATATAAAGGAGTTGTAAAAAGCTCTGTTTTTTAGTACAATATCAACATAAGAAACTTACGAAATAAGGAGGCAGCAAATATGAAGGTTTACAGAACTGACGAGATAAGGAACGTCGTACTTTTAGGGCACGGCGGGTGCGGAAAAACCAGTTTGGCAGAGGCGATGGCTTATGTATCAGGAGCTATCAGCCGTATGGGAAAGATTTCAGATGGGAATACGATCAGTGATTTTGATAAAGAAGAACAGAAACGTAAATTCTCAATTGGTACAAGTCTGATCCCGATCGAGTGGGAGAAGGCAAAAATCAATATTTTAGATACACCGGGATATTTTGATTTTGTAGGTGAAGTTGAGGAAGCAGTCAGCGCAGCAGATGCGGCCATTATCGTAGTATCAGGTAAGGCAGGCGTTGAGGTCGGAACAGAGAAGGCATGGGAACTGTGTGATAAATATAATCTGCCTCGTATGGTATATGTAACAGAGATGGATGTGGATGATGCAAGTTTCAGAGAAGTAGTGGAAGCGATGACAGAAAAATACGGCAAATGCATTGCGCCTCGTGCATTGCCGATCCGTGAGAATGAAAAACTGGTCGGATATGTCAATGTCATCAAAAATGCAGGAAGAAGATTCTCCGGAATCGGTCAGAGAGAAGAGTGTGAGATACCGGATTATTGTATGCCAAACCTTGAGATCTGCAGAAATACTCTGCTTGAAGCAGTTGCAGAGACAAGTGATGAATTTATGGAGAGATATTTTGCGGGAGAAGAGTTCTCAGTAGAAGAGATCAGGGCTGCCCTCCGCAATAATGTAATGGATGGAAGTATTGTACCGATCGGAATGGGATCCAATATTCAGGCGCAGGGCGTTGCGAACCTGTTATCCGATATTGTCCGTTTCTTCCCAAGTCCGGACAGACGTGAATGTGCAGGAATCAACCGCACGACAAATGAGATTTTTGAAGCAAATTATGATTTCTCAAAGGCGAAGACCGCATATGTTTTCAAGACGATGGTGGATCCGTTCATCGGCAAGTATTCTTTTGTAAAAGTATGCTCCGGTGTATTAAAGGGAGAGGATACTCTTTACAATGCGGGAACAGATACTGAAGAGAAACCGGGGAAATTATATACGATGTCAGGCAATAAGCCGATTGAGATACCGGAGCTTCATGCAGGTGACATCGGTGCCATTGCGAAACTTACGAACACAAAGACGGGCGACACTCTTTCTACAAAGAATACACAGGTTCTGTATGGAAAGACAGAATATTCAGTTCCGTATACATATATGAAATACGATGTCAAGACGAAGGGCGATGAAGATAAGGTTTCCCAGGCTCTTGCGAAGATGATGGCAGAAGATATTACATTGAAGACAGTCAATGACAGTGAGAACCGTCAGACACTGTTATATGGTATGGGTGATCAGCATCTTGAAGTTGCGGTCAGCAAACTTGCATCGAGATATAAAGTAGATGTATATCTGGATACGCCAAAGGTTGCATTCCGTGAGACAATCAAGAAATCTTCAGATGTTGACAGCAAATACAAGAAACAGTCCGGCGGACACGGGCAGTATGGACATGTAAAAATGCGTTTTGAGCCATCCGGTGATCTTGAGACACCATATGTATTTGAAGAAGTGGTAGTCGGAGGCGCTGTTCCGAAGAACTATTTCCCTGCGGTTGACAAGGGACTTCAGGATTCTGTTGTAAAAGGACCTTTGGCTGGTTATCCTGTAGTTGGTGTAAAAGCAGTGCTCTACGATGGTTCTTATCATCCGGTGGATTCCTCAGAGATGGCATTTAAGACAGCGACGGTGCAGGCATTTAAAAAGGGATTCATGGAAGCATCCCCGGTACTTCTCGAACCAATTGCCAATATGAAGGTGACAGTTCCGGATGAATATACAGGCGATGTGATGGGAGATCTGAATAAGAGGAGAGGCCGTGTGCTTGGAATGACACCGGTTGCCGGAGGAAAACAGATTATTGAAGCCGATATCCCTATGACAGGTGTCTTTGGATATTGTACGACACTCCGCTCCATGACGGGCGGCCGCGGCACATATGAATATAAATTTGTGCGTTATGAGCAGGCACCTTCTGATGTACAGGAGAAAGAGGTCGCAAAAAGAGCAGAAGAATAAAAGAGAGTTGTGACTGAAAATGCGGAGGACTTTGCAGAATTATCTTGCAAAGTCCTCTGTTTTTCTGCTTTGAACTACAAAGAATGACGATGTTTCAGGAAGTCGCTGAAACGTGCGAAACATTTCCGAATTTGATATTGTACTTTGGATTTAAAGGTGCTATAATTGCCATGCTGTTAAGAGAATATAAATAAATCATAAAAAAATATTATTAATGTGTAAAGTCGAGGGTAACACAAATGAAGATCGTCATTATAGGTGATGGGAAAGTGGGATATAAGCTGGCAAAGCAACTTTCCGAGGAAAACTATGATATTGTATTGATTGACAATAATGAAGGGAAACTGAAAGAGGCAATTAACAGGCTTGATATCTTTTGCATCACCGGCGACGGCGCAAGTGTAGAGATACAAAAAGAGGCAGATGTACCGCATGCAGATCTGGTTATCGCATGTGCGTCGACAGATGAATTTAATATGTTAACTTGTCTTCTTGCCAGACGTCTGGGGGCAAAACATACCATTGCGCGTGTCAGAAATCCAATTTATTATCAGCAGATTGGTATATTGAAAGAAGATCTGCACCTTAGCATGGCTGTAAATCCTGAACTGACAGTAGCTGGAGAAATTGCCAGAGTGCTTCTGTTTCCGGCCGCAAGTAAAGTTGAGACCTTTGTAAAGGGGCGGATGGAACTGGTAGAATTTCCGATTCCAAATCCAAGCAGGCTTACAGGGATGACACTGGCAGAGATGTACCAGAAGTTCCAGATTAAACTGCTTGTCTGTGCGGTCAAGCGGGGAAAAGAAGTCTACATTCCAGACGGAAGTTTTGAACTGAAAGCGGGGGACCGTCTTCATATTGCGGCCACTCACCGTGAGATGGAACTGTTTTTTAAATCACTGGGAGACCGGAATAATAAGGTGCGCAAGGTTATGATCTGCGGAGGAGGACGTGTCGGGTATTATCTTGCAAGACAGCTTGTCTCTCTTGGAATGCAGGTGAAAGTGATTGAGATCAATCCGAAGAAGGCGGAAGAATTAAGTGAGCTGCTTCCAAAGGCGAATATCATCAATGGTGATGCTGCGGACCATGATCTTCTTGTGGAAGAAGGAATTGAAAATGCAGATGCATTTGTTGCGCTGACGGGAATGGATGAAGAGAATATTATCATGGCTCTTTTCGCAAAGACACAGCATGTCCCGAAGATTATCGCCAAAGTAAACGAAGATACAAGAGCGCAGATGGTTGAGGGGCTTGGAATTGACAGTATTGTTTCCGCCAAAAGTGCGACGGCTGATGCCATCATGAGCTATGTACGGGCGAGGCAGAACTCTTACCGGAGTGCAAATGTGGAGACGATGTACTATCTCGTGGAAGGAAAAGTCGAGGCATTGGAGTTTATTATCAAAAAGGATGCCAGATATGTCGGGGTGCCGCTGAAAGATCTTCCGACAAAGCCGAACAACCTGATTGCGTGCATCGGAAGGCGCGGGAAAATTATCATTCCGGATGGTGAGGAATGTCTGCAGATTGGAGACAGTGTAGTTGTTATCACAAAAGAACGGAAAATACAAGACATAGAAGACATATTAGAATAATGGTGAAGAACGATGAATTATAGAATGACGGGTTATATTTTAGGGAAAATGCTTGGAGTTGAGGCAGCTGTTCTTCTGATACCGGCGCTCGTATCGGTGATTTATGGAGAGGATGATCACTGGTCTTTCTTAATTACCAGCGCAGTTTTGCTTGTACTCTTTCTTATCTTCGGAAGAAAAAAGCCGGAGCATTCTACGATCTATGGGAAAGACGGACTTGTGATTGTAGCTTCAGCATGGATATTGTGGTCGCTTTTTGGCGCACTTCCGTATTATATTTCGGGAGAAATTCCACATTATCTGGACGCATTTTTTGAGACAGTTTCAGGATTTACGACAACGGGGTCAACCATTCTTGTTGATATAGAAGGAATTTCGAAAGGAGTGGCTTTCTGGAGGAGTCTGACACACTGGATTGGCGGAATGGGTGTGCTTGTATTCGTTATGGTGATTACTTCTCTGGATGAGAAGAATTCCATGCATCTGATGCGGGCTGAAGTTCCGGGGCCGGAGGCAGATAAGCTTGTACCGAAGGCCAGGTCTACGGCACAGATTTTATACGGGATGTATTTTATTCTGACTGTGGCAGAGGTGATCTTCCTTCTGTTTGGGAAAATGAGTCTTTATGACAGTATTCTTCATGCGTTCAGTACTGCCGGAACCGGAGGGTTTTCCAACCGGGGAATGAGTATCGGATATTATGACAGTGCTTATATTGACGGCGTCATTACTGTCTTTATGATTCTGTTTGGTATTAACTTTAACATGTACTTCCTTCTGCTGTTGAAAGACGTCAAGGCAGTGTTTAAAAATGAAGAAGTACGTGCATACCTGGGAATTATCGCTGCGG
Source organism: uncultured Lachnospiraceae bacterium (assembly GCA_900549995.1). GTDB lineage: Bacteria > Bacillota > Clostridia > Lachnospirales > Lachnospiraceae > UMGS1251. The sequence continues at coordinate 8,619 of URQQ01000031.1, forward strand.
CGGTTGCAGTGATCAGTATCAATATTGTCAGTGTGTATGGGTCAGCGCTGAAAGCGTTCCGCTATGCATCATTTCAGGTGGCATCGATTATTACAACGACCGGATTTGCAACGGCGGATTATAATCTCTGGCCGGAATTTTCAAAGGCTGTACTCCTTTCGCTTATGGTGGTGGGCGCCTGCGCTGGGTCTACCGGAGGCGGTATGAAGATTTCCAGAATTTTAATTATGGCGAAGAGTATTAAGAAGGAACTTCACAGAATGCTGCATCCCAAATCCGTGAGCCTTGTGAAAATCAATGGGAAAAAAATCGGACAGGAAACACTTCAGGGTGTAAATATATATTTTATGGCATATGTATTGATCCTGATTGGTTCGGTTCTCATTGTATCATTGAATAATTTTGATTTTGCGACGACATTCAGTGCGGTGCTCACGACTCTGAACAATGTCGGTCCCGGGATTGCGGGGGTCGGTCCGGTTGAGAATTTTGCCGCTTTCTCAGATCTGTCGAAGGTTGTATTTTGTTTTGACATGCTGGTAGGACGTCTTGAGATTTTCCCGTTTCTCATCTTGTTCTCGCCGGATCTCTGGAGAAGAAATTTTTAATTTAGCCAGATTTTTAGGGCAGGTTGTTCACAGTATGATGGTATGTGGACAAACCTGCCTAAATTTATGTTTTTATTCTGAAGAGAATGTGGTAGAATATGTAGTAATTCATTCATTTCATGAGTTATAAAAAAGGAGGAGCTATGAAAAATTCAGGAAAGAAAATCATTGGCGTCATCGCACTGCTGATTTTTGCAGGTATATATTATTATGTGGCGCTACCAGCGGTGAATCTTCATTCCAGCGACATCTGGTTTTTCATTATATTGGTGCTGGCTGTCATTCTGGTAGCATATATATGGAAACGCCGTCTTGGAAGAGGGGAGATCAGGCAGTCGAAGGTTGTAAAAATATTCGGTTATCTGATCGGAGCAGTTGTAATTGTGTATCTTGTGGGGACATTATTATCATCCCAGATCATCAATGCAAAGAAATACCAGAAACTTTTAAAGGTTGAGACAGGGGAATTTACAAAGGATATTGAGGAGCTGTCATTTGACCAGATTCCGCTTCTTGATAAGGATTCTGCGACGATTCTCGGAAACCGTAAAATGGGAAGCATGGTAGATATGGTATCTCAGTTCGAAGTAGACGACCTGTACAGCCAGATCAACTATCAGAGCCGTCCGGTCAGGGTATCGCCTCTGAGATACGCAAGCCCGATCAAATGGTTTACGAACAGAAAAGAAGGAATTCCGGCATATATCAGAATTGATATGGCATCTCAGACAACAGAACTTGTCAAACTGAAAGAGGGGATGAAATATTCTACAAGCGAATATTTTAACCGTAATATTTACAGACATCTGCGTTTTAATTATCCGACGTATATCTTTGACAATTTAAGTTTTGAGATTGATGATGACGGAGTTCCGTACTGGGTTGCACCGGTGAAGAAGTTCAACATCGGTCTGTTTGGAGGGGAAACTGTCGGAAGAGTGGTACTTTGCAATGCAATAACCGGGGAAACTATCGATTACAAGATTGATGATGTACCGCAGTGGATTGACCGGGCATATTCTGCTGATCTGCTTGTTCAGCTGTATGATTATTATGGGTCTTTAAAACATGGGTTCTTTAACAGTGTTCTCGGGCAGAAGGACTGTCTGAAGACGACATCAGGGTATAACTTCCTTGCCATCGACGATGATGTGTGGGTATATACCGGTGTCACCTCTGTGAGCGGTGACCAGTCAAATGTCGGATTTGTGCTGATGAATCAGAGGACGATGGAGACGAAGTATTATGCAATTGAAGGCGCGACGGAAGAGTCGGCAATGTCATCGGCAGAAGGACAGGTACAGAACCTGAAATATAAGGCTACCTTCCCGCTTCTGTTGAATATCTCCGGCGAGCCGACGTATTTTATAGCGCTTAAGGATGATGCGGGACTTGTAAAGAAATATGCAATGGTAAATGTACAGAAGTACCAGCTTGTTGCGATCGGTGATTCTGTCAGTGCATGTGAGTCACAGTACCATGACCTGCTTCTTACGAACGGGCTTCGGACGGCAGATCAGGAAGACACAAGAGAAGTCCAGACAATTACCGGCAAGATCACAAAGATCGCCCAGGGAGTCATCGACGGAAATTCACACTATTATGTGATGGTAGAAGGTTCGGATGAAATATTTGATGTCTCAGTTGTCGATTATATTGATATCATTAAATACGAGCCGGGACAGGAAATAACAATGGAATACAAAGAGGGAGAACAGTCGAATACAGTGATGTCCCTGAAGTAAAGAAGATGAAAAGGTGAAGAAAGATGGAATTGAGTATACTGCTGGCACAGAAAATAAGTTCAATGTTTCTGATGAGTGTGATTGGGTTTATCGTAGTAAAGATAGGACTTCTGGAGGCGAGAGGCAGTAAAGTCCTTTCAAACCTGGTTGTATATGTCGGTATCCCATGTATGACAGTGAATTCATTCCAGATTTCATACACAAAGGAGAAAATGAGCGGGCTTTTGATAGCGGTGGCAGCTGTGATCGGAATCCATATTTTCTTTATTGGATTTACGAAACTGCTGCAGCCCGTGCTGCATTTTGCGTCGATTGAGAAAGCATCATTGATCTATACAAACTGCGGCAATCTGATCGTCCCTTTGGTAGGTTCTGTACTTGGAATGAAATGGGTATTCTATACATCCGCTTATATGATGGTGCAGACGGTCATGATCTGGACCCACGGGGTAGCCCTGATCAGCAGTTCCAGGAAGAACAGTCTTAAGAAAATCATGCTGAATCCTTCGATGATTGCCGTGATGATCGGACTTTTATTGTTTCTTACAAGAATCCGTATCCCGGCACTCATCGGAGACTGCATGTCTGGGTTTGCAGACATGGTTGCGCCGGCCAGCATGCTTGTCATAGGGATGCTGATGGGTGAGGTTGATTTAAAATGGGTGTTCCGGCAGAAGCGGCCGTACTTTATCTGTTTTATCCGTCTGATTGTAATGCCGGTGATTGTAGCTCTTGTGTTCCGGTTCACAGGGATTCTTGGATTACATAGAGATGCTGAAAAAATATTGCTTGTCGTACTTCTTGCAGCGTCGGCACCTGTAGCGGCTACCGTGACACAGATGGCGCAGGTGTTTGACGGTGATGCGACCTATGCCAGTGTCATCAATGTAATGTCGGTCATCTTCTGTATTATCACGATGCCTCTGATTGTGTTTTTCTTTGAGGCGCTTCTGTAGAATTTCAGTGCCAATAAAAATGGGTTCTCATACAACGAAATGTATGGAACCCCTTTTTTTATTCTCTTATTAATTCAGTATCTGGCAGCCATCCAGATTTACTTTGTTTTCAATTTCGGCTTTGTCTGCACTGATGCTTACATAGAAATCAATGCTTGCATCTTTGGAGATTTTTTTCAGTCTTTCGATAAAATCAGGAATATTTTCCATGGAGATATCCGCATGTTTCAGAATTCCGTCAATAAAAATATCTTCGATATCACTGTTGCAGCTGATCATACCATAAAGGAATCCAATGTATTCATCTGCGTTTACGATCGCCGGATAGTCCTGCATGCATACTGCACGGATATCGAACGATAAACTATATGTATCACGGTGACTCTGTTTGACAAAAATTATGTTGCCGTTACAATCCTTTTCTTTTTGATTTGCTAATTCGATCATTTGTTGTGTTTTTCCTGAGCCTTTTGGCCCTGTTAATAAATTTACCATGGCACAATCTCCTTTATTTAAATTTCGTACAAATTTCTTATACATATTATACACTATTCTAAGGAGGCAGACAACCTAAAACTTGACAAATACAGTGTATATGGTAAAATGTCAGAAGACGAAGATAGTCCTTTTGTCTCTATGGACAGAGATGAAAGGACTCTTTATTATAGGAGGAATGAAAATCATGTCAGCACCTTATAACCATAAAGCGGTTGAGAAGAAATGGAAAGAAAAATGGTCTGCAAATCCAGTCAATCCGAAGACAGATGGAACTGGAAAACAGAAAGAGAAATATTACTGTCTGGATATGTTCCCATACCCGTCAGGGAACGGACTTCATGTAGGACACTGGAGAGGATATGTAATTTCCGATGTATGGAGCCGTTATAAATTACAGCAGGGATATTACATTGTACATCCGATGGGGTGGGATGCATTTGGGCTTCCGGCTGAGAATTATGCGATTAAAATGGGGGTTCATCCGGCAAAGTCGACAGCGGAAAATGTAGCGAATATCAAACGTCAGATTGATGAGATCTCTGCATTATATGACTGGGATATGGAAGTTAACACAACGGATCCGGAATTTTATAAATGGACACAGTGGATTTTTGTAAAAATGTTCAAAGCAGGACTTGCATACGAGAAGGAATTCCCGATTAACTGGTGTCCTTCCTGTAAGACAGGGCTTGCGAATGAAGAGGTTGTGAATGGAAAATGCGAGCGCTGCGGAACGGAAGTGACTAAGAAAAATCTCCGTCAGTGGATGCTCAAAATTACGGCTTACGCGGACAGGCTTCTTAATGACCTGGACAAACTTGACTGGCCTGAGAAGGTTAAGAAAATGCAGTCTGACTGGATCGGCAAGAGCCACGGTGCAGAAGTAGAATTTACTGTGGAAAATACAGAGAAGAAGATTACCGTATACACAACGAGACCGGATACACTTTATGGTGCGACGTTCATGGTACTTGCGCCGGAGCATGAGATGGCAAAAGAACTGGCAAACGATGAGACAAGAGAAGCGGTCGAAGATTATATCTTCAAAGCATCTATGAAGTCTTCGGTTGACCGTCTGCAGGACAAAGAAAAAACAGGTGTGTTCACGGGAAGTTATGCAGTGAACCCGATCAACGGCGCAAAGGTTCCGATCTGGCTGTCAGATTACGTTCTTGCTGATTATGGTACAGGTGCGATTATGTGTGTACCGGCACATGATGACAGGGACTTTGAATTCGCAAAGAAATTTGATATTCCGATTATTGAAGTGATCTCTCCGGACGGCGAGGAACATGATCTGGAAGAAGCATATACAGGATCAGGAATCATGGTTCATTCCGGTGAATGGACAGGAATGAAATCCGATGAAATCAAAGAAAAGGCTCCGTTTATCATGGAAGAGCGGGGAATTGGAAGGGCGACGACCAACTTCAAGTTAAGAGACTGGGTATTCTCACGCCAGCGTTACTGGGGAGAGCCGATCCCGATCATCCACTGCCCGGACTGTGGTGCTGTTCCGGTGCCGGAAGATGAACTGCCGTTAAGACTGCCGGAAGTAGATTCCTATGAGCCTACAGGAACAGGGGAATCACCGCTTGCAGGAATTGACGAGTGGGTGAATACAACCTGCCCTGTCTGCGGAAAACCTGCGAAACGCGAGACCAATACAATGCCTCAGTGGGCTGGTTCTTCATGGTATTTCCTGCGCTATGTAGATAATCACAACAGTGAGGAACTGGTTTCCAGGGAGAAAGCAGACGCAATGCTTCCTGTAGATATGTATATCGGAGGGGTAGAGCACGCCGTGCTTCATCTTCTGTATTCCAGATTCTACACGAAATTCCTGTGTGATATCGGAGTGGTTGATTTCGACGAGCCATTTAAGAAATTGTTCAACCAGGGAATGATCACAGGTAAAAACGGGATTAAGATGAGCAAGTCCAAAGGAAATGTTGTGTCACCAGATGACCTTGTAAGAGATTATGGCTGTGATTCACTGAGAATGTACGAGCTCTTTGTAGGACCGCCGGAACTTGACGCTGAGTGGGATGACAGAGGAATTGACGGTGTGTACCGCTTCTTAAACCGTGTGTGGAAGCTTGTGATGGACGGCAAAGACCAGGACATCAAAGCGACAAAAGAGATGGTGAAAAACCGCCACAAACTGATCTATGACATTACGACCCGTCTGGAAAACTTCAGTTTGAATACAGTAATTTCAGCATTCATGGAATATACAAATAAATTTACCGAGATTGCCAAGAAAGAAGGCGGAATTGACAAAGAAACACTGGAAGCTGTCACAGTTCTCCTGTCACCATTTGCACCTCACATCGCAGAAGAGTTCTGGGAGGCACTCGGACATACAGAGACCGTCTTTTGTGCAGGCTGGCCTTCTTATGACAAAGAAAAAATGAAAGACGATGAAAAAGAGATTGCTGTCCAGATCAACGGAAAAACAAAAGCAGTCATCACACTTCCGGCCGACGTATCAAAAGACGACGCCATCACCGCCGGAAAAGAAGCCATCGCCTCCAAACTCACCGGGACAATCCTAAAAGAAATCTACGTCCCAGGCAGAATCATAAACATTGTGCAAAAATAGGCAGTGCGAATCAAATAACAGAGGGACTTATCCTGCTCGCAGGAATAAGTCCCTTTGTTGTTTGATTCATAGGGCGAATGCCCGTCAATCGAGTGAGCTCGCTCACGAGATTGAAGCACTGCCGTAGCCGACAGCCAGGTTGAGTCAGTTCAACCTTCTATTCCTCATACCAGCGTCCAATCTTCTGTAATGCCTCGCGTGTGAAGTCATTGATTTTACCGTAAGAATCCCAGTATTCATCGTCAAGATCATCTGCAAAACAGGTTTCCGAAAAACAGGCAATATATTCAAACAGACGGTAGAACATGGGGATGACAGTATCATAAAAGGTAAACGTCATCTGCTTCTGGAACAGAGAGATGCCGTGTACAAAGTCACAGAGATCCTGGTAATCTTCGTAGATTGCGGGATCAACTAAGCTGCATAAGCTTCGCATGGACAGCTGTCTGGTCACCGGCAGCAGCCAGCCCTTGCTGTCATTAAATTCCCGTTTCTTCAGTAAAGAAGGATCGACATCTGACTTTTCGCAAAACTTTAAGAGTTCAGCTTCAAGTTCTGGCAAATTCTTTCTTTTCACAGCCTTCATATACGAGTGAACCTCCCAGTATTTCCAAAGTTCTTTTTCAGGGTGGTCAAGCACGATTCTCAGGCAGACGTAGTTTTCTATCATCGCGCGGTTCAGCATTGCAGCGGCGTAGAAGTTACCACGTAGAACGGAGTTATATGCCTCCTTGGAATATTCGAGAAGTGCTGATGTGAACAGACGTATCATTTTTTGATCATTTTCATAGAGGAACTCATGACTGCTGCTATAATACTTGTCAATAATATGGATATAATGGCCTAATTCATCGATCAGCTCTCTGTGATCATATACAGCTTCCAGATTCTCACTATTATAAAATTCTCTGTGATCTGTGTTCATCTTTATCTCCTTTGTCTCAGGAATGGTCGTCTTTGGTATTGTGTCTATACTATCAGTTTTCCGCTTTCTTTTTCACACTTGGCGACTGCCTGGCGGATCAGGTATAGTACTTCGCTGTTGATGGAACGATCCTCCAACTCAGCAAGGGCTCTCAGTTTTTTATGTGTTTCGCTATCGATTCGAAGTCCTAAATGTTTATTTTTTTCCATACGCTGCCTCTTTCTTCCTGTAAAATACATGTCATTATTTGTACCATGATATCTTCTATTTATAATAATAACGACATTTATTCTTTATTTCAATTACAATATTGCCATGAAATAAAAATATACTGACAGACAGGTGGAATGCTGGCCGCATTGTTTTCTGACATGCCGGTATGTAAACAGTGCTGCTGTTTTGTAAACCCAGGTCATTGCAGGTGGACTGATTCTTGATAAGGAGAGCAGCCGGATTCATAGAGCGGGGAAAGAGCTTGAACTTACGGGGCGGGAGTTTCTGCTTTTGTCCTATCTCATGGAAAATGCCGGAAGAATCATCAGTAAAGAGAGCCTCTATGAACATGTATGGGGAGAATACAGCAGTGTCTGCGATAATACCATTATGGTGCATATCCGGCATCTCAGAGAAAAAATTGAGGATACTCCTTCCAGCCCGAAGCAGCTGGTGACAGTGAAGGGACTTGGTTATAAGTTAAAGAAAAGGATGGAATAGATGCGTAAATCAGGATACAGGTCAATGTTTCATATATATCTTATTTTTTCCCTGGCATTTCTGGGGGCAGCCTGCGTTTCTATGATATTTTTCTATTCGGTGATCACAGTCAGAGACGGAAGGCTTGCATAAGTTTTGGGAATCGCCAAAAAATCTTTCATAGTTCAGTTTTTTCCTGAAATATGTTATACTGGCATCGTTATAAGTTTCAGGAAGAATGATATAGTTAAGGATAGGAACCGCAGAATGGAAAGATTTGAAAAAGCAGTATTTACAAATATGTGTATGGTTTATGATGACTGTGGAAATGTACTAGTTCAGGATCGTGTAGATGAAGACTGGGGCGGGATTACTTTCCCGGGAGGGCATGTAGAGAAGCGCGAGGATTTTACCGATGCTGTCATACGGGAAGTCTTTGAGGAAACGGGGCTTCGCATCTCGGGGCCAAGACTGTGCGGAATCAAACAGTGGACGAGGGAGGATGGTTCCCGGTATGTTGTATTGTGTTATAAAACAGACCGCTATGAGGGAACACTGGTTTCCTCTGAAGAGGGAGAGATGACCTGGGTGAAAATGGAAGATCTGGAGAAAATGCCGCTGGCCCGGGGGATGAATTATATGCTCAGATTATTTCTTGATGACGATATCAGTGAACACAGTTTTTGTATGTGTGGCGGCAGCAGAGTAGATGTCTTAAAATAACGGATAAAAATGCAGGTATGCGCTTTAACGAAAAGGCGTACCTGCATTTTTTCATTATTCAATACAGAGGAAAGCATCTTTCTGATCCCAGGTAATCGGTATTTTATCCGAATGAAAGATCTCAAAGGTAGTTCCGATTTCACATTCCGGGTAAAGATCTTTGAATTTCTTATTGCTGTAAAGCAGAAGACTGCTTTCTCTTTCCACAATGTAGATGCATTCATCAAGGCAGTTCAGAACCGTCCGGTACTGATGCAGTTTCTGATTCTGGCGTTTCATCTTTTTCTGAAGAAGGAAGACAGAGAGAATCTGAGAAATTAAAGAGAGCGTGGCAACTTCCTCCTGTGTCCATAACCTGAGGCCGGTACATTCATCGAAACCGACGAATCCACGGAATGTATCCTCATCCCCGAAGGCACACTGAAGAGTAGAGTGGATTCCCTGTTCTGCGAATACTTCTGTCTGTTCAGGCTTTAACGTATGAATATCCCTGCAGTAAAAGATCGAATCTTCTCCGAAAAGTTTCTCATAGTCCCCGTATTCTTTAAAACTGCAGTTTTGCAGATTGTCAATCTCCGGTGAAATTCCGTCGTTACACCATTCAAAAGTATTGGAAGTAAACAGTCCGTCACTGGAGTTTTCGAATACGTAGGCTCTGCTTACATCAAACTGTTTTCCGACAATCTCCAGTGCCATATTGATTGTCTGGTTGATATCTTCAGTTTGATAAAGAATACGGAAGATATAGCGGGAGAGATTATCGGAGCTTTCGGAGTATCGCTTCTCGGATTCAATCTCCGTTCTGGCAGATTGATATTCAATGTTTTCAAGGTTTGAAAAAGACGAAGGATCATACAGTACGAAATTATTTTTGCCGCTTAACTTGGCCTGATACAAAGCTTTGTCTGCCTTGGCATACATCTCTTTAAAACTGCGTCCGTCTCTGGGGGAGATTGCCCCGCCCATGCTGCATGTAACGCTGATGGGGCTTTTTTCATTCTGGAAGAGGCGGCGGAACATTTGAAGAAGTTCTTCCGCTTTTATTTTGGCATCCTGGGGAGAAGATATATTTTTCATGAAGATGATGAACTCGTCTCCTCCGAGCCGGCCGACGATATCACTCTTGCGCATTAATTTTCTCATGCCGTCAGCCATCTCGGCAAGAACCATATCTCCGGCCAGATGTCCGTTTATATCATTGATCTGTTTAAAATTATCCGTATCAATCATAAACAGAACGCCCGATGCATTTGTATTCTCCAGGAGATATTTCTCAATCTGTTTTTCGGTCTCTGCACGGTTATAGATGCCGGTCAAAGCATCTTTTTCCGCGATATGTTTCAGTTTAGAGTCATTGAGATTGGTATAAACAAGATACACTGCAGGCGGTGCACCTTCCGGCAATGCAATAAATGTTCCTGTCATTTTCACCCATATGGCACCGTTGAGATTCATCGGTATACACATTTCATATTCGGCACTTTTCCGGCCCTGTTCATAAGCATTCTGGAAATGTTTTATCATAGCGTCAAAATTACAGGCTTTTGATTCGCCATATTGTTTTATACTTTTAAAATACAAGAGGAATTCTTCTTCTGTATACCCCAGAAGCCGGTAAAAGGCTTCATTTCCCCAGAGGAATGAAAAGGATTCATCCAGCTGATGCTTGCTGACCCCGACGTCCATAGCTTTCAGCATAAATTCTGAAGTGTTTTCGTTATTCATAGTATTTTCTCCATTTGGTGTTTTTTCCATAGGCTGATCTCCTGTCAAAAGTATAGATAAATTCATTATAGTTCTTTTTCCAATATAAAACAATACGCAGGAGAGATTGACAAAAAACTTAAGTTGATTTAAGCTGATTAAGATTAGATGATTGATATTGAGAGGTATAGAATTGAGTAAAAAAGAGAAGGAACATATCATTAAAGAGGTGTATCCGGGGTCAATCGCTGAGGAGATGGAAATTGAGCCGGGGGATGTGCTGCTTGCGATTAACAATGAGGAAATCGGGGATGTATTTGATTACCGTTATCTGATAAAAGATGAGTATATCGAAGTACTCGTAAGAAAACCATATGGTGAGGAGTGGCTTCTGGAGATCGAGAAAGAATTTGACGATGATCTGGGGCTGGAGTTTGAAAATGGCCTGATGAGTGAATATCGTTCCTGCAGCAACAAATGTATCTTCTGTTTTATTGACCAGATGCCTCCTGGAATGCGGGAGACACTGTATTTTAAAGATGATGATTCAAGACTTTCTTTCCTTCAGGGGAATTATATAACGCTGACTAATATGAAGGAAGAAGATATTGAGAGGATTATCCGGATGCAGCTTGCTCCGATTAATATATCCGTTCAGTCTACGAATCCTGAGGTTCGCTGTAAAATGCTTCATAACAGGTTTGCAGGAGACAAGCTGAAATATCTGAAAATGCTTTATGACGGGCATGTTGAGATGAATGGGCAGGTAGTCTTGTGCAAGAATGTGAATGACGGGCCGGAGCTGGAACGCACGATCAATGATCTTGCCGGATATCTTCCGTTCATGAGGAGCGTTTCTATTGTTCCTGCCGGAATTACAAAATTCAGGGACGGACTTTTTCCGATAGAACTGTATACCAAAGAAGAGGCAGGAAAGGTCATTGATTTGATTGAGAGTCATCAGCAGAAATATTATGATCAATTTGGCCTGCATTTTATTCATGCAAGCGATGAGTGGTATATTACGGCAGAAAGAGAGTTTCCCGAAGAAGCGCGCTATGACGGCTATATTCAGCTGGAGAATGGTGTCGGCATGATGAGGCTGTTGATTGATGAATTTGAGGAAGCACTGAAAGATGCGGTGGAAGGTGAACATTACCAGGAGTTAAAAGAGACGGTAGAGCGGGAACTGACGATTGTGACAGGAAAGCTTGCATATCCGACGATCTTAAATTTTGCAGAGCAGATGATGGATGCATTTCCTCATCTCACAATTCATGTTTATGATATCAGGAATGATTTCTTTGGCGAAACGATCACAGTGTCCGGGCTTATTACGGCACAGGATATCATCAGCCAGATGAAGGAGCGACAGGAGGCAGGAGAACATCTGGGTGATGTGCTTCAGATTCCATCCAATATGCTCCGCGTGGGAGAGCAGGTTTTTCTCGATGATCTGACAGTCCGGGAGGTGGAGGAAGCGCTTGGGATGAAAGTGGCAGCTGTTGAGCCCGGCGGCAGAGAGTTTGTCGATGCGATACTGGACCCGGAATATAAAATGGCAAGGACGAATGACAATTTCGTATATATACAGGCCTATGACAGAGAAGACGGACGTTAAAATTTCATTTTATGGGAGATCAGGTGTAGTGAATGCTGTTTAATATTCATATGCTGTGGCATATTTTTCAATTTATTATATTTATGGCACTGCTCATGGTTTTTATGTATAAGGTTTTTGAAAAACATCTGACAGTGAGTAAAAAAAAGTTCTGGATAAGGGCAGTGGTGCACACGGCGATTCTGACAGTCGTTATCTGTCTGTTTTTTACACAGGTATCTCCATTTCGGAATCTGGCTGTGGTGGGAATTGTGCTGATTTTGATATTTTCAATCATACTGTACAGAACTTCCACGAAGAAAAAAATGATTTTTCTTTTTTTCATATTGTTGATCATGGTGAATATCCAGGTTGACTCCATACTGTTTGCACGCGCCACTCTGGATTTTCAGATTCTGCCTTCGGTTTCTTCTTATGAAAACGGGGATTTTCTGATATTGTCTTCCATATATTGTGTCATTATATTTGCGTTTGTGTACCGGATGCTGACAGAGTACTATAAAAGGGTTGTAGATGATAATATTGTCATGGAACATACCAAATTATTTTTCTGTCTGCCGCTTTTGTTTTTTGTTGCACTGATGATATTTGACAGAAGGATTGAGAACCATTTCTCCAAGATTCCGAAGGAATTTCTGCTTCCGTTTCTGCTTTTGAATATTTTTGCTTTTTTTGCGTATTATGCGGCGCTGAAATCTATCATTGATAACTATGACGCGGCAATGGAACGTGAGAAATTGATCGAGGCGGAAAACCAGCTGGAGCTTTGGGAGACGCAATACATCAATCTGCAGGACAAGATTCATTCCGATGCGCAGATAAGGCATGACTGGCGCCAGCATATCATAGCGATCATGGGGTATGTTGACAATAAGGATTTTAGAGGGCTTGAAGAGTATCTTGCCGATTATAAGGAGAAATATCTGGTGCCGGACAAATCCCCGGTGTGCAACGTGCCGGCGCTCAATATGCTGTTTCAGTATTATCAGCATAAAGCAGAAGAACATCAGATCGATCTGGTGATCGGCAATGTGATGCTTGGGGAATGCAGTATCTCGATCTCGGAGCTGACCATCCTTTTTGGGAATCTGCTGGAAAATGCAATTGAGGCATGTGGGAAAATTCCGGTCAGTGAGAGATATATCCGCCTGAAAATAGTTCAAAAGGAACATAAACTTGTGATGTCCTGTGAAAACAGTTTTGACGGTCTTGTGCTCCGGTCGGCAGATGGGATCAAATCCCGAAAAAAGGGCGGTGGACTTGGCATCAGTTCGATACAGGGCATTATAGAGAAATACCATGGGCAGATCAGACTGGAAGACGGGGACGGGGTATTCAGGGTATATGCATATCTCCAGGACAAAGGGAGCAGCTTTGCGGGGAGTTAAAAATGTCCGGATCGGTCAAGAAAAAGGACGGCAGTTTTTGTTAAACTTAATTCAGGAAGGAATTGATAAGCAGTGGATCGTATTGGGACAGTCCTGAAAATGCAGGACTATATCCGGAAGCATTTTAAAGAAGAGGATTTCCGCATTGAAAATATCTGTCATCATATCGGGTACTCGAGGCGCCATGCGGAGCGTATGTTCAAGGAGATGACCGGAAAAACGCTTCAGGAGTATGTAAATGCGGTGTGTCTTTCCCAGAGCGCCAGGCAGCTTTCCGATACGGATGAGAGCATTCTGGAGATTGCCCTGAAAAGCCATTTCCAGTCACACGAAGGGTTTACACGTTCTTTTGGCAGGAAGTTTCACATTGCGCCGGCCAGTTACCGCAGGAACCCAGTACCGATACCGCTGTTTGTCCAATATCCTGTCAGTCACTACGAAGCTTTATGCAGATATAAGGAGGAAGACAGAATGAAGAATGAATTAAGTATGTGTATGGTCACTGCAATGGAACGTCCGGCGAGGAAATTGATCTATCTGCCGTCAGAGAATGCCGGGGATTACCTTTCCTATTGCGAAGAAAAGGGATGCGAATGGGAAGGGCTTTTAAACAGCATCAATGAAAAGTTCGATGCAGCTGCTTTGGCAGAACTGCCGCCATTTCTGACGGAAGAAGGGAAATCAAACTTAGCCGCAGGGGTAGAAGTGCCTCTTGAGTATGACAAGCCGCTCCCGCAAGGGTACCGTGTGGCAGATCTTGAAGCCTGTGTGATGCTCTATTTCCAGGGAGAGCCTTATGAGGATGAGAATGATTTCTGCAAGGCAATTGAGGAAGTCTACGCGGCTGTGCAGAAGTATCAGCCGGAAAGATATGGGTATACATTCGCATATGACAAAGCGCCGAGTTATAATTTTGGTGCAGATACAGAGACAGGGGCAAAAATCGCAGTGCCGGCTGTAAAAAAATAAGTACAATAAAACAATCAGGAGCAGGGATTATGAGAAGAGAAGTTGATTTAAATGAAATATCAGACGGAAGGCTATACGGTTCAAATGATTTGGTCAAAGCGGACTGCGGAGGGTGTACAGGCTGTTCTTCCTGCTGCAGAGGGATGGGAGCATCTATTATTCTGGATCCGCTGGATGTGTGCAGACTTTCGTCAAATTTAAATTATACATTTGAGGGCCTGCTCCGAGATAAGCTGGAACTGAATATTGTGGATGGGATTATTCTTCCAAATCTCAAGATGGCTGGGAAAGAAGAGACCTGTGTATTTCTGAACAGCGAAGGCCGGTGCAGTATCCATTCCTTCCGCCCGGGAATATGCAGACTGTTTCCGCTGGGACGTTTTTATGAAAATAACAGTTTCCGGTATTTTCTTCAGACACAGGAATGTCCAAAAGAGAACAGGACAAAAGTGAAGGTAAAAAAATGGCTGGATATGCCGGAAATCAAAAGATATGAAGAGTTTACCGTGAAATGGCATTATTTTCTGATCGATATGCAGCAGAAAATCGAGGAAAGCCGTGAGGAAGAGAAAATGAAACAGATCAGTATGTACATATTAAATCAGTTTTTTGTAAGACCATATGACTCTGAGGCCGGATTTTACGAAGAGTTCGAAAGACGGCTTAGTGCAGCAAGAGAAGAATTAGAATAAAGAATGTGCCAGGGCACATTCTCGCGCCTACTATAAAAAACAGGGAAAGAGGATCAAATGTTGATCTCTTTCCCCGTTTCTTTATGCGGAAACTTTTGTGACAGCGTCTGTAATATAACATGAGATTTTATCAGCGGAAACGCCGAGAACAACCGCCAGTTCGTTGAATAATAACTGCTGGATAGATAAGAGAAGCCGATTGTCAGTATCTGCAAACTTTTTATTCAGAGAGGCAGAATTGGCTTTTCTGAAAAGAAGCACTTTCAGGATTTTGGCAAGCTCCTGTGCATCACTTTGTTTTACAGCAACATCGAACTCCTTGTCTCTGAGCTTTTTATTATCGTTCCATGGAATCATATCGGGATTGTCGAAATAACTGATAATCTGCCTGGCCTCGTCGGGGGTTATTGTGGCACGCATAAAGATTTTTTTATTATCTACCGGAATCATGATTCTGGCTTCTTTATCGGCAACCGGGTGAAATACGTAGTACGTACGCTTGATATCGTTTACTTTCTTGTCGCAGACGTCATCAACACGGCAGACTCCGCGGGATGAATAGATAAAATAATCGTTTGTTTTGAACATAGAAAACTCCTAACTTGCTATAATGTCAACCAGGTTAACATAATAAGTATAACACTTGAAAAGAAAATAGTCAACTTGGTTGACAACAGAGATCGTGCATACTATAATACGAGAGAAAAAACGAGCACAGGTGGGGTTATGGAAGATACAGATTTGGTTAGTATTATAGCGGAGAAACAGAGGATGATCAGGCGCACGTGCCAGAGCATGTGGGGAAAAGTACATGATCTTCATATATCGGAGACAGAGTGGGCGGTTCTCAGGCTGGCGCTTGAGAGTACGGTGACGATCTCAGAAGCCGCCAAATGTCTCGAGATTACAAGACAGGCATCGCATAAAGTTGTCCGCAGCATGGAGGAGAAAGGCCTTGTATCCGTTCATGAGTCAGAAGTATATAAGAACAGAAAATATATTATACCATCAGAGACTGGCAGGATGTATGCCAAAGAACAGGAGCAGATGAAAAACAGCCTTGTAGAAAAGATCGAACAGACGATTGGTTCAGAGAATGCACAGCGTATGAAAGAATTGCTGTCTATGGACTGGGGGCTGGAATATGAATAGAGGGAATCGTCGTGAAGCAGGGATCCCGGTGCATGAGACATTCAGGACAGGTGCCCTGCTGGCAGTCGTGGGAGGCTTTCTGGATGCATATACGTATCTTCTGCGCGGCGGGGTGTTTGCCAATGCACAGACAGGCAATATTGTGCTGCTGGCGGTCAATTCAGCAGAAGGAAACGGAAGACAGGCGATGTATTATGTGGCCCCGATTGCTGCGTTTGCAGCAGGAGTTTTTATCACAGAATGGCTGAAGAAAAAGTTCACTGCCTCAGGATTTTTGATGTGGGAGCATTATATTATATTCATTGAAGTCATTCTTCTGTTTTTCGTCGGACTGGCGCCGGAGAACGTGCCGGACGGAATTGTCAATGTGACGGTATCGTTTATCTGTTCGATCCAGGTCAACAGTTTCAGAAAAGTGCAAAATATTACGTATGCATCGACAATGTGTACCGGGAATCTCCGGTCTGGGACAGAAAATCTGTTTTGTTTTCTCGCAGATAAGAATTCCCAGGCAGGACAGAATGCAGTACATTATTTTGGCATCATTGCGTTTTTTATTGCGGGTGCGGCGGCAGGGACCGGCCTGGTTCAGTTATGGGGATTAAAAAGTGTCTGGTTCTGCTGCGTTATGTTATTGGGTGTGTTTGTGAACATGATGGTATCAAAGGAATAAGTGAAGAGGGCAGGAAGTTCATCCGTTCATGAACTTCCTGCCCTTTTATACCGGAGAGATAAAGAGCGGTATCTGAGGAGGAGCAAACGTATAAAAGAAAAATAAGAACAAGATCAATGCCAGAATCAGAAGATTGATGACACAAGGAAAGCGGAAATCAGGCTGTTTTGCGATCAGATAGCCGGACAGAAGATAGCAGGCTGCCGCACCGAGAATAAATGTCACAATATCCATGAAGAGATAGTTTTGACCGATGATCCCGGTGTAAGTGTAGAAAAATGCCGTAATTGTTATCATTCCAACAACTGCTCCGGTCAGTTTGGCAGTGATAAAATTCCGGTATTCTTTCCCGGTTAAAAAATATTGAGGGATAGAGTAGAAGAGTACCGGGAAAAATAATAACTTCAGATGTTCCCATGTGGACTCATTGACAGGTGTAAATAAGGCGATGAGATCATTTTCATTGCACCATTCGTATAAAAAGTGAAACAGCGTGCCGGCTGCAACGGTAAAAAGAAAGCCTCCGTATTCGGAGTATTTCATTTTTCGGGTCATAAAAATTCCTCCCTTCCGGTCTATGTATTCTGCGCAGGAGATATAAAGTTCCTGCACAGATAAGAATAAAGACATGCGTTGTTTATTTGTAAGCTGTCTGTGTTAAGATAGATTTTACGTGTTCTACTTCTGAATCTGTTGCTTTTGCAGCAGGAACATAGTAACTTTTTTCACGGGCAATCTTATAAAGATTTTCCTGAGACATTTCACATTGATTACGGATCTGTTTCAGACACTGTTTCAGCTCTGCGTTTTCCGTCTGAGGAATCATTTCACCGAACATTTTCAGTTCACCGTTAACGCCGACAAGTGCATCGGCTACCATTGTTTTCTCGTTCATAATGATCCACCTTTCTTATAAGAATTTTAATAAGTCTTGTTTGTTTTTCATCGCAGAATCAGCGGCATCCTGGAAAAGCTTTTTGATCTGTGCATCTTCTGTCTGAGATGCATAATCTGTCATTTTACAATGTGTTGTGTCATATCCTCCGATGAGGTGACGAAGATTCTGAAGATCTAATAAAGATATATCAGACATGGCAGGTACCTCCTTTGATAATTGCTTATAGTTTACAAATTTTATTATGCCGGATTGAATAAGAAATATACTTCCGAAAAAGGATATGGTAAAATGTTTTTAGGATTTCGGGCGCGCGAGGTGCAAAGAAATCCCCAGGCATCAGGGGGCAAAGTACCTTTTGACCCCAACACTGGCATGGATAAAATAAAAAGAGGTGTTGTAAATGAAAGTTGGGATACTTGGAACAGGGAATATTGCACGTAAGATGGCGTATACGTTAAGTCAGATGGACGATGCCGTGTGTCTGGCTGCAGCGGCGCGGGATATGGCACGGGCAGAAAAATTTGCAAGGGAATATGGGATTAAAAGAGCCTATGATTCCTATGAGAAATTGGTCAATGACCCGGAGGTCGAGTTGATTTACATAGCAACTCCGCATTCTCTGCACTATGAACACGCAAAACTGTGTATTATGCATGGGAAGCCGGTTTTATGTGAAAAACCATTTATGGCGAATGCAAAGCAGGCAAAGGAGATCCTTGCGCTGGCAGAAGAAAAGAACGTCTTTGTCACGGAAGCGATCTGGACAAGGTATATGCCGTCCAGAACGATGGTTGATGCGGTGATCAAAAGCGGACAGATCGGGGAGATAGTATCTGTGACGGCAAATCTTGGATATGATCTCAGGAATGTGAAGCGTCTGAATGATCCGGCACTGGCAGGAGGAGCGCTTCTGGATGTGGGAATTTATCCGTTATCTTTTGTAAGTATGGTTCTTGGAAATGATATCCAGAAAACGGTATCGATGTGTACAAAGACGAAAACAGGTGTGGATGCCCAGAATTCAGTGATTCTGAAATATCCCGGCGGAAAGCTGGCTTCTGTACACAGCAGCATGGAAGGCGCGACAGAGCAGTATGGGATTGTATACGGTACAAAAGGATATCTGATTGCGGAGAATATCAATAATATTGATAAGATCAGGATTTATTCACCGGACCGTGAACTTGTGAAAGAGCTGACTCCTCCGGCACAGATCACGGGATTTGAAGATGAGGTGAGAGCGTCAATGAAAGCTCTTTGCGAGGGGAAAATAGAATGCCCTCAGATTCCCCATTCAGAGATCATTTTTATGATGGAACTGATGGATTCACTGAGAGAGGACTGGGGAATACAGTTTCCTTTTGAATTGTAAAAAATGAGCCGGGAAGTGCTGTAGATCCGTGGAAACATTGTGTTTTACGGAAATACAGCATTTTTGAATTCACTGGTTGGGATGATCAGCAGCATTTGCGGATAAAGGCAGTGAACAGATCTTTCATCTGGGCAGAGGAATCATACATGCTTTCCGGGTGCCACTGGACGCCGATCACGAATGTGCTTCCGGGCATTTCAAGTGCTTCAATGGTTCCGTCTGAAGTACGGGCTGAGACAGCCAGTCCTTCGCCGGGCCGGGCGACGGTCTGGTGATGATAGCTGTTCGTATAGGCGAAACTTCCGATAATTCTGTAAAGCCGGCTGTCCGGGGATACTAAAACTTTGTGGCTGACATCTCTTCTTGTGAGGGATGTCTGCATATGGTTTATGGCATCTCCGGGCTTTAGGGAGATATCCTGGTAAATGGTTCCCTGGCAGGCCACATTTAGTACCTGCATCCCCCGGCAGATAGCAAGCACGGGTTTTTTATTCCTCAGGACTTCTTTCATCAGGCGGATCTGGAAGATATCCAGTGTAATATCTGTCTCACCAATGCCGAAAGCTGGTTCCTCTTTGAAAAGCAAAGGGTTAATATCACCGCCTCCGCAGAAGAGAAAACCGTCGAAGAGGCTGACATAGCATTTGATTGCTTCATTTGATTTGACCATCGGAAGAATGACGGGGATGCCGCCTGCCCGGTGGACTGCGTGGATATAAGAATCAGTTACAAATTGTCTGTTCTGGCTCAGGCCGCAGATAATAATACCAATTTTACGTTTCATAGATACATCCTTTTCTTAATAGAGTAGACTATAATAATATAAATTATGCAGGGAGAATAAAATTATGAGCTTGATAGATCTTCATTGTGATACAATCTGGAAACTGATGATGGATGGGGAGGGGGTCACCATCCGGGAGAATAACGGAAGCATTGATCTGGATGGCATGGAAAGGGCAGGCACGATGGCACAGTTTTTTGCATGCTTTGTCTATATGAAGGAATTTGAGGGAGAAAGAAGATTTTCAGAAGGGTATGAGCATGCATTGGAAATGATCCGGCGGATGGAACTGGAAGTGCAGAGGGAAGATACGCTCGAATTTGCAGGCAGTGTGGAGGAGATTATGAAACATGCCGGGCAGGGGAAAATATCTGCGGTACTGACGGTGGAGGAAGGAGGAATTCTGGATGGGGAGATGGAGCGTTTGTCTGTACTGTACCAGAAAGGAATCCGCCTGATGACGCTGACGTGGAATGAAAAAAACTGTATCGGATGGCCCAACAGCAGCAATCCAAAAGACATGGCAAGAGGGCTGACACCGTTTGGACGGGAGACGGTGGAACGGATGAATGAGATGGGAATGGTGGTAGATGTCTCTCATCTGTCAGACGGGGGATTCTTTGAGGTGCTGGATATCAGCAGGAAACCGGTGATTGCATCCCACTCCAATGCAAGGGCACTTTGTTCCCACCCAAGAAATCTGTCAGATGATATGATACGCAGCCTGTCTGAGTGTGGAGGCGTTGCCGGGCTTAACTTTTATCCGTATTTTCTTAATGAGCAAGGACAGGTGACGATGGCAGAGATTGCAGCTCACGCAAAGCATATGATCAATGTGGGCGGAAGTGATTTTCTCGCAATTGGGAGTGATTTTGACGGGTACGATGAGGGAACCTCTGATCTTATCCATATCAGGCAGATGGATCAGCTGAAACAGGTAATGGAGGATTCCGGGATCACTGCACGGCAGATGGAAAAGATCTGGAGTGAGAATGCTCTGAGGTTCCTCAGAGAAGTCTGGAAGGAGTAGTACCGAATTTTTTATTGCCTTGCCGCGTTAAAGCGTGTTAGAATACTACGTGGAGTACATTTGTTATGACTTCGGTATTTTACAGAAAGAGAGAGTCAGAAGCCAGAAGTAATGGTTTCTGAACGAACGTGGAAAAATGGAAAAAAGAGAGAAATTTACGAGTAAGCTTGGGTTTGTGACTGCCTGCATCGGCTCGGCAATCGGGCTTGGAAACATCTGGATGTTTCCATACCGCCTTGGCAGATATGGCGGCGCCGCATTTTTAATTCCCTATCTGATCTTTGTTATTATTCTTGGGTCAACGGGGCTGATCACAGAATTTTCCTTCGGCAGGAAGTACGCCGGAGGATCAATGACAGGGATTGTCACCATATTTAAGGAAAAGCACCGAAGATTCGGGCGGTTTGTCGGAATGCTCCCGGCAGTTGGACTTGCGGGAATATTCATGTTTTACAATATTGTGGTTGGATGGATTCTCAAATATTTTGGGATGAGTATCACGGGAAAGCTGAAAACTGTTGATAAAGACACCTTTTTCAACAGTTTTGCTGGAACTGGAGCTTCGGTTCCATGGGATATTCTGGCGGTTGTAATCACCGTACTGATCATTTGTGCGGGAGTTATTAACGGGATTGAACGGATCAGCAAGATTATCATGCCGGCATTATTCATCATATTTGCAGCGCTTGCTGTGCGGTCGGTGACACTTCCGGGTGCCGCAGAAGGGGTAAAGTTCCTTCTGATGCCGAAATGGGAGTATCTGCTGAAGGCCGATACCTGGATCATGGCGCTTGGCCAGGCATTTTTTACCGTATCAGTGAATGGATGCGGAATGGTGGTATACGGAAGCTATCTGAAGAAAGAGTATGATATTCCAAAACTTGCGCTCAGCACGGCGGTTCTTGATACACTGGCAGCACTTCTTGCTTCTTTTGTGATCATGCCGGCGGTGTTTGCGTTCGGGGTAGACTTAAAAGCAGGTCCGCCGCTTTTATTTATGACAATGCCGGTGATTTTCGATCAGATGCCGGGAGGAAGAGTCATCGCGGTCATCTTTTTCCTGAGCCTGTTATTCGCGGCGGTGTCCTCTTCAATCAATATGCTGGAAGGCGTTGTGGAGGCTGTGATTTCGAATACACGCCTGACCAGAAAACGGGCGGTTTTCCTTGTAGGTGCAGTCCTCTGTGTCTTATCGGTACCTCTGAATCTTAGTATGTCTGCATTTGACAGCTTTACCAATATGATCACGATTGTGGTCTCACCGCTTGCAGCGCTTTTGGTCGTGTTCGTTTTTTACTATATGGGAGATGCAAAAGAGGCACTGCGGGAGATGAATCTGGGGGCTTCGGTGAAGATGAAGAGGCCGTTTCTGATTCTGGCGAAATATATTTTTACAGCGGTTACAATTCTTGTTGTGATTCTCGGGGTTGTATATGGGGGAATCGGATAAAGGAGAGACGAAATGAGATGGAAAAGAAGTCTGGTGGGTTTCATATCTGTTCTTTCAGGGGCGGCAGTTTTTGCCTGCGGTCAGAAGAGGGAAGAACCTGTTATGGAGAAAGCGTCCGTATATATCCGGTGTTACAGTGAAGAGACGGCGAAAGTATGGAGCAAGATTGCGGGAACTTACCGGACGGAACAGGGGGTAAATCTCCGGGTGCTTGATCCGGATGAAATTGCCGGAGAAGATAACCAGCCAACGATTGCCGTGCTTGAGAAAGCAACGGATTATGAAAAGTGGAGAGACCGGTGTATGGATCTCTCTGATACGAGAATGTATGCGTGGCTTCTTGACCAGAGTATGGCACTGAAGGAGAAAAAATCAGTGACGGCAGTGCCGTGCGGAATGAAAAGTTTTGGAATCATTTACAATAAGGGGATGACAGACCGGTATTTTGAAAAAGAAGACCGGGCTGTGAAGTCAGAAGATATGGACGGAATACAGACCTTTGAAGAGTTCAGGGAAGTCGTGGAAGATATGACGGAGAATCAGCAGGAGCTTGGATACCGTGGTGTGTTTGCAAGTCCGTATCTGGGAGAAGGAGAAAATGGCTGGCAGATGGAACTTCTGGAGGCAGCCTTAAGCCTGGAACAGCAGGAAAGAGGGAACTCTGAGAAAGCCAAGATGGATTTCCTCTACTCTGACAGTGTCCGGGATCTTGTGGATCTGTATTTTGACAATTCCTGTACGGGGAAGAACAGTTTATGGCGGAAGAGTCAGGAGGATGCCTGCAGAGAGTTTGCAGAAGGCGAGGCTGTCATGATCCAGGGCGATGATCAGACGTATCAGAAGATCAGTGAACTTTCGGAGGATGTGATCCCCAAAAAGGGAATCCGGTATCTGCCGCTTATGCCCTGGGAGGGATCACCGGAAGGACTTTGCGTGAAGGCAGATGATTATCTGTGCATCAATGATGAGGCAACACAGGGCAGTAAGAAAGCGGCGGTTACATTTCTGGAATGGCTGTATGAGACAGACCAGGGAAAGGAATATGTGACAAAGGAGATGGGGTACACTGCCCCATATGTAACATTTTCGGAGGAAGATATTCCGGCAGACCCTCTGGCGCTTGAGATGGTGATAGCGGCAGAAAGGCAGAAGATTCATTTTGTGGACTGGAGCAGCGAAACAGTACACAGGATAGATGAAGAGGTTCTGAGGCAGAATCTGCTGGAGTACGCAAGGACGCTTAAGACGTGGGAAGAAGTAAGTACAGAGATCAGGAAAGAACTGAACGAAACAGAAGATGAGAAAAACAGAAAAATCCCTGGCGGCTGGAAGTACCAGCTTGCCGGGGATTCCTTTTTATTTATTTTGTTTCAGCCATTTTCATAGCGCGCACTTTTAGTGGAAGTCCGAAGAGACGGATGAATCCATCAGCGTCGTGGTGGTCATATAAATCACCGGTTGTAAAGCTTGCCAGAGACTCGCTGTATAAAGAATATGGAGAAGTCGTTCCGGCTTTTATGATATTGCCTTTGTAAAGTTTGAATTTGACTTCACCTGTCACATATTCCTGTGTGCTTTCGATGAATGCCTGAACAGCTTCACGAAGAGGTGTGAACCATTTTCCTTCGTATACGATCTGTGCCAGCCTTTCAGCCATATCTTTCTTTACTTCAGTGGTAGCACGGTCTAATACAAGTTCTTCCAGCTGCTGGTGAGCTTCCATCAGGATTGTTCCGCCGGGAGTTTCATACACACCGCGGGATTTCATTCCTACCACACGGTTTTCTACGATATCAACGATTCCGATGCCGTGTTTTCCGCCAAGTTCGTTTAATTTTGTAATAATTTCTGAGACTTTCATTTCCTCGCCGTTGACAGTCTTCGGAACACCTTTTTCAAATGTCATTGTCACGTATTCGCCTTCATCAGGAGCTTTTTCAGGTGTAACACCCAAAACGAGAAGATGGTCGTAGTTTGGTTCCACTGCCGGATCTTCAAGTTCCAGTCCTTCATGGCTGATGTGCCATAAGTTACGGTCACGGCTGTAGCTTGAATCTGCGGAGAATGGAAGATCGATGCCATGAGCCTTGCAGTAATCAATCTCATCCTGGCGTGACTGCATTGTCCATACATCTGTCATACGCCATGGGGCAATGATTTTCAGGTCTGGCGCAAGTGCCATGATTCCGAGCTCAAAACGGATCTGGTCATTTCCTTTTCCTGTGGCACCGTGGCAGATGGCGGTAGCGCCTTCTTTTCTTGCGATTTCAACAAGACGTTTTGCGATTCCCGGACGTGCCATGGATGTTCCTAACAGATATTTATTCTCATACACTGCATTTGCCTGTACACAAGGAACGATATAATCATCACAGAATTCGTCAACAATGTTTTCTATGTATAATTTTGAAGCTCCGGATAATTTTGCACGTTCTTCCAGTCCGTCCAGTTCATCTCCCTGGCCGACATCGATGCAGCAGCAGATGACCTCGTAATCAAAATTTTCCTTTAACCAAGGGATGATAGCGGTAGTATCGAGACCGCCGGAATATGCTAAAACAACTTTTTCTTTACTCATTTTATGTGCCTCCTGATAAATTTTCTTTTTTTATGGCTATCGAGCCGTAACGCTAAAATTACTATACACCCAAAGTTATAATTATGCAAGAAGAATTTATAAAAACTGTAAAAAATATATAAAAAAGCTTATAAAATGCATAAAATTAATAAATATACATTAAAAATGAATAAATAGTGAATAACAGAAAATGACTGTCTACATACCATATAGAAAGGCTGGAATTTGAAAAAGAAGAAAATGCCTATTGACAAATCGAATAATTGGAGTAGAATAGGAAAAAATAAAAGCAAACAGATTTCACGAAAATGATTGGAGACATTTATTATGAGTCACTTGACGTTAAATAACAATGTAAATTTCATAAAATTATCTGATCAGACTCTGCCCGTTAGTGACAGTGTTGTTTTTGTCCCGTGCTATCCCTTTGGGGTATGTGCAGAAAAACTTCATACTGGCAGTAACGAGGATATGTTGTGCTTGGCGTTTGAATAAACCGGCTCTGTAGACAGGAGCGGTATAGACTTTATTTAAATGTACCGGAAGTATAGTCATATGCTTCTGGTCTTTTTTTATTTACTTTTATCAATTATTTAAACGGCCGGGCTTTCAAATATAGAAAGAGGCGTGAAATATTATGGAAAGAAAAGAAATATTACAGGGAAAGAAACGAATTGTCATAAAGATTGGAACATCCACAATTATCGATGAACAGACGGGTGAGATTGATGAGAAGAAGCTGGATAAATTTGTGCGGATACTCGTAAACCTGAGAGAAGACGATAAGGAAATCGTAGTCGTCTCATCCGGTGCAGTCGGAGTCGGCAAATGCGCTCTTGGACTTCTGGGTGAATCTACAGACAAGGTGATGAAGCAGGTCTGTGCGGCTGTCGGCCAGGGACGGCTGATGACGATGTATGAAAAATTATTCATGAACTATGACCAGCTCACGGCACAGGTCCTTCTGACAAAAGAATCGATCGCGAATGAAAAATGCAGGACCGAGGTAAAGAAAACATTCCAGAATTTAATGCAGATGGGAGTCATCGCGATTGTAAATGAAAATGACGCAGTTTCTGTGGACGAAAAAGCATACGGCAATTTTGGAGATAACGATACAATGGCAGCCCATGTCGCGGCAATGATAGAAGCGGATCTTCTGATTCTCATGTCTGATATCGAGGGGCTTTATACAGACGATCCAAAAGCAAATCCAAAAGCGACATTCATCTCGACGGTAAGATCCATCAGCCAGGAGATGGAGCGGATGGCAAAAGGAGCCGGAAGCTCTGTCGGAACCGGCGGCATGGCCACGAAAATTCAGGCGGCCAAAGTCGTGACAAAAGCCGGGGCAGATATGGTGATCGCAAATGGGGCAAATATCGGAGCAATCAGGGATATTATGGAAGGGAAAAAAATCGGTACATTATTCCTTTCCGCCAATCGATAGGAGGGCTGAATGATGAGTGATATAAAAACACTGGCACTTGCGGCAAAGAAGGCGTCGAGGAAAACCGCTGTTTTAGGACAGGAAGAAAAAAATAAGGGATTGATCTGTGCGGCAGAGGAACTGCTGGCCCAGACGGAACAGATTCTTGCGGGCAACCAGAAAGATGTAGATGCCGCAAAAGAAAAGGGGATGAAAGATTCACTTATTGATCGTCTGTCTCTTACAAGAGAGAGAATCGAAGCGATGGCACAGGGGCTTAAGGATGTTTCGAAGCTTCCGGATCCGGTCGGGGAGATGACCGGAATGAAAGTACGTCCAAATGGACTTCAGATCGGACAGAAAAGGACACCTCTGGGAGTGGTCGGCATCATTTATGAGTCCCGGCCTAACGTGACCGCAGATGCGTTCGGACTGTGTTTTAAGACAGGGAATGCCGCAGTGCTGAGGGGCGGAAGTGATGCCATTCATTCCAACAAGGCAATTATGAAAGCACTTCATGACGGGCTTTTAAAAGCAGGGCTTCCAAAGGAGGCAGTACTCCTTGTGGAAGATACGAGCCGTGAGACCGTGAACGAGATGATGCGCCTGTCAGGAATCATTGATGTCCTGATCCCAAGAGGCGGCAAAGGTCTGATTGCCAATGTGGTGCAAAACAGTACGGTGCCTGTGATCGAGACAGGAACCGGGAACTGCCACATCTATGTGGATGAGGATGCAGACTATGATATGGCTGTGAACATCATTGACAATGCAAAGACGCAGAGAATGGGAGTATGCAATGCCTGCGAGTCGCTCGTCATTCATGAAAAAGCAGCGGAGGAAGTCATCCCGATGATCTATCAGAGGTTGAGTGCAAAAGGGGTGGAGATCAGAGGAGATGAGCGTGCAAGACGCATCCAGGAAGGGATTTCTGAGGCCGCAGAAGAGGACTGGGGAACAGAATACCTGGACGCGGTGATCTCTATGAAAGTAGTTTCTTCTATAGAAGAAGCGATCGACCACATCAACCAGTATAATACGAGACATTCAGAAAGCATTATTACCAGACGTTATGACCATGCGCTGAAATTTCAGAATGAGATCGATGCGGCGGCAGTGTATGTGAACGCGTCCACAAGATTCACAGATGGATTCGAGTTTGGTTTTGGAGCTGAGATCGGGATCAGCACACAGAAACTTCATGCCAGAGGGCCAATGGGTCTCTTAGCGCTGACCACGACGAAATATGTGATATTTGGGGATGGACAGATAAGATAAAGGAGTAAAATTACTCCTTTGGACAGACATATCTTGGAAGCCCTTTACTGTGGCTGCCGTATTCAATTGCATTTGTTGGACAGCGGCAGATACAGGCCATGCAGTGGGTGCAGCTGTTTCCCCAGACAGGTTTGCCGTCTTTGATCTCAATATTATTCAGAGGACAGAGTGTTTTGCATTTCCCACAGGAGATACAGCCTTCTGTCACATAAAATTTTTTTGAATGGACGAACAACGGATAAAAAAGGTCATTGATCAGGCCGCTGTTGAGTTTATCCATAAATGCGGCATGCGGCCTGGGGAAGTCCTGATTGTTTTTCAGGTATTCTATAATAGAAGAAATCCGTGGTTCGGATTGTTCAATTTTTGCCAATGCCTCTTCCTTTTCTGGTGAGTGAAAGAGCGCAATATAGTTTTCCGGCATATTGACTGATATGCACCCTCTGTAGTGCATCCCTTTTGCCTGGCACAGTTTTTCCAGATACGGGCCTGCGTTTCCATTGCTGCCATCGCAGGTCATCACAAAATAAATCTCTTTAGATCCGTTGAGGTCTGCTTTTTTCAGCCATTCATGCAGGATGCGGGGAATCCTCCAGGCGTAAGTCGGTGCGACGACAATCCACGGAGTGTCGGAGGATAACCCGGAATAATCCTGGCTGCGGATCTTTTCAAACAGGTTTACCACCTCGTCAGGAAGTTCTTTTCCAATCCGCTTTGCGACATATTCACTGTTACCGGTTCCTGAAAAATATATGATCATACAGTTCTCTCCTTTTCATTCTCTCCAATATGAATTACGCTTTCATATATCAGGCTGACCAGATCTGCCATTGCTTTCCACTGTGTTTCTTCAGCGCTGATGAAATAGTAATTTTTTGTTCCTTCTTTTCGCATATTAACAATTCCTGCATCTTTCAGAATCTGAAGATGGTGGGAAACGGAAGGCCTGGTCAGATGGGTTTTCTCGGAAATTTCTCCTACACGGATACCCGAGAGGTCACTTTGCAGCAGTACGAACAGAATCACCTGCCTGGTTTCATCACCGATGGCGGTAAAGGCTTTCTGGCACTTCTGAAATCCTTCTGTGATCTTTTCAATACGTTCCATACATTCATTTTCCATACGAAGACTCCTTTATAAGTAGTTCACATCCAGTTTTTCACGCGGGGCAGATCTTTGGTATTTGATTTTTGGATATCCCAGCACTAAGGTAGTAATTGCCTTTTTTCCTTTTTTGATCCCCAGGGCTTTCTTCAATTTATGTGAGTGGTTCACAGCCATTGTAAAGAAACCACTGAATAAGACACCTAAACCATTGGCTTCCGCGGCAAATTCCATGTTCTGGGCAGCAAGTGCGCCGTTGATTGGATCTTTTGAGGTGATCACAATCACCTTTGGGGCATGGAAAAAGAAGAAGTGGTCATCAATTTTATTCCGCTTTGCCATCGGGCTGATAAGGTCTGCCAGAGGTTTGATCCTGCGAAACAGGGAAACTGCCATCTGTTCCATCTTGTGTTTTTGTTTATCCAGCACGAGAAAGGATACGTCCTGGAGATTTTTCGCCGTATGAGTGAGACGCCCGGCTTCCAGAATCTGTGTTAATACCTCGTCCGGGATATCTTTCTTCTGAAAATTTCTGACCGTTCTTCTAAAACGGATCACGTTCAGGACATCGTCTGGATTCAGGCGTGTTTCCTGTTCTATGGCAGTGGGGGTCTCAGTATAACCGCTGATGCTGACCGCCTCTTTCGGGCAGACTGCTGTGCAGTGTCCGCACATCACACAATCTTTTGAAAGGATGTGGGCTTTCTGATTTCTCAGTTCAATATTGTGGGCAACACAGTCCTTTACGCACATGCCACAGCCAATACATTTTTCTTTGTCGATCTTTATAATATGTTCTGACATTTTCATTACCTGCTTTCGTTAAAGTTCTTTAACCATTATTATAGCAGGGTGATCAAATATTTCTATATTGGTAAAGAAAGTCATTACGAATGAAATAAACGGCGGCAGTCTGTGTATAATCTGTGATTCCTTTTCCTTCATTCGGATGTTTCTGTGAATAGATCTGATCGGCTGTAAAAAGACAGATCAGCAGAATACAGACTGCCATCAGTTTTTTCACAGGAATCTGCCGGATGATATTATCAAGGAGAGGAGCGATGACATAGATGATCATCATTCCGCCAAGCCCGAAAGTCAGCAGGCCTTCGGCACAGATTCTTCCGTTTAAATTCAAAAAATATCCGCTGTAATCCCACCATTTTTTTCCGTCATGTGTGATCTCAAGTATATAAGAAGATACATATTCAATTCCACCGCACAGGGCAGTGGCGGTCAGAAATTCCACAGCAGGAAACCTGCGGAACTTATAAAGGACCATCAGCATTAACACACTGCCGCATCCATAGATCGGAAGCCATGGGCCGTGCATGACACCCCGGTTTACAAAGACGCCGTCGGAGACAAGATGCAGACTCACCTCCCATACCCATCCAAGAAAGGACATGATGAAGA
The DNA here is from genome assembly GCA_900549995.1 of uncultured Lachnospiraceae bacterium. Classification (GTDB taxonomy): domain Bacteria; phylum Bacillota; class Clostridia; order Lachnospirales; family Lachnospiraceae; genus UMGS1251. The sequence goes on from URQQ01000031.1 coordinate 38,910, forward strand.
ATAACATGATCATGGACCAGATGGAGTAGTTGCGTATATAGTGGATATTCTCAAGCCACAGACGTTTTTGTTTTACAGGAATTGGTGAAAGTCTTGTAGGGTAAGTGAGACCTTCGTAAGCTTCTGTATCATATACAATCCGGATTCTCTCCGCCTGGTTTTCTTCAAACGCTGTCTCCTCTGCATTGTTTTTGATGGTCAGCCCAAAGGTCTCTGCCAGAAATTTCGGAATCCCTTTTAATCCAGTCAAAAGGACTGTCTGCTTTCTGGTTTCCTCTGCGATGTCTCTGTACGCCTCTGAGAGTATGTCATCTCCGGCTTTTTCGAAGAGATAAGTGTCTTTTAGAAATTCGGTGCCTTTGATCTGCCGTTCTTTTCCGATGCGGCGCAGTTCCACATAATATTCACTGAAGGACGCAATTTTGTATGGATTTTTAAAGAAAATATCGGAAATTCCCAAAGTAAGCATTCCCAGAAGATTCCAGGGCAGGAAGGAAAGTTCAAATACGAAACACTCCCATTTATGTCCGTTCATCAGTTTTCTTGAAAGTGTGATGGCCTCCCTGGAATTCAGTTCCGGGTTTTCCGCCACGATGTATGGAACGAGATAATAGGAGTAGGATTTGATGATACCGCCTGCAATTGTGAGCATCCAAAGCATCTGATAGATAGCGGTCACGAATAAGGTTATACTGGCCCGGCACCACTTGCGTACTTTCAGGAAGAACAGCGACCGCTGCAGGGGGATTTTATCATAGCATCTGCCTTCCAGGAACATTCTTCTCATAATCGCCTGGTACAGGTTGGTCCCGAAGATCCATACGATACTTAACAGAAGGAGGCCTAATAGGATCAGGAGCATCACCGCAAGACTGCCCGAGCCGACGATGGATGTCAGTGCTACGGCAAGTGATGCGAAGAAAGAGCCGGAGGTAACTCCGTTTACAACCATGGAGAAGACACCCCGGCTTCTGCCGAGCATCATTCTGGGGTTTTCCTTCGTTTTCTCAATATCCTCCTGTGTCACCTGGCTTGCGATTTCCTTGCCTTTGGCATCGTTGCCGGATGCAAGTTCATAGACAATGTCGTGGAATCTGTCCGTAATTTTGGGCATGCCGGACAGGATCAGATTCGTATTCGTTTTGGTGGACGCGTTGTTATTGTTTTCTGCCGTCAGTGAAGCTGTAAATTCTGTTCCGAAGACTGCGGCAAGCAGGCAGAGAACGACAAACAGCCAGTAATGTTTCCGGAGTACCTTCCGGGCTTTCTTTTTCATCTCTTTTCTTGATTGCATTTTCATTTCCTTTGCTTTTCCTTTGTAATAGTTTAAATTATACACATTTTTTTATGCAATACAATTGTTTTTCAGCGCAGATGTGCTGAATTTACTGTATCTGCAGGCTTTTTCTAATAGTCTAAATGAGAATAAGAAGAAAAAAGAAATATTTCGGAAAAAGCACTTGCATAATATACACTAAAGATGTATAATTATGCAATAATTTTACTTAGGTACAGTATTAAAAAGTAATTCTTTACCTTCGGGAAAATAAGGAGTAAAATCAGAATAGAAAATCAGAGAAAGGGTGCAGTTATATATGATAAAAGCAGGAATTATAGGTTCCACCGGTTATGCGGGAGGCGAGCTGGTGAGAATTCTGTCAGCACATAAAGAAGTGGAGATCAAATGGTTTGGCTCCAGAAGTTATATTGATAAGAAGTATGCCCAGGTTTATCAGAATATGTTTCAGATTGTAGATGCCGTGTGCATGGATGAGAATATGGAAGAGCTTGCGTCGCAGGTGGATGTGATATTTACAGCTACGCCGCAGGGGTTATGTGCGTCACTTGTGAACGAAGAGATTCTTTCCAAAGTAAAAATCATAGATTTGAGCGCAGATTTCAGAATCAAGGATGTGCATACCTATGAAAAATGGTACGGGATCGAGCATAAAAGTCCTTCCTTTATTGAGGAGGCCATCTATGGGCTTTGCGAGATCAACAGGGATCAGGTAAAAGAGGCAAGACTTGTGGCGAATCCGGGATGTTATACAACTTGTTCGATATTGACGGTATATCCGCTTGCCGCTTCCGGGCTGATTGACATGAAAACATTGATTATTGACGCAAAATCGGGTACATCCGGTGCCGGCAGGGGAGCCAAGATTGACAATCTGTTCTGCGAAGTCAATGAAAATATGAAAGCGTACGGTGTGGCGACCCACAGACACACGCCGGAGATTGAGGAACAGCTTTCCTATGCATCCGGCGAGCGTGTTGTCTTAAATTTCACACCGCATCTTGTGCCGATGAACAGGGGGATTCTTGCAACCGCCTACGCAAATCTGAAAAAGGACGTTACATATGAAGAGGTAAAGGCGGTCTATGATTCCTTCTATCAGGATGAGAAGTTTATCCGGGTGCTGGAAAAAGATATCTGCCCGCAGACAAAGTGGGTGGAAGGCAGTAATTATGTAGATATCAATTTTAAGATTGATGAGAGAACAGGCAGAATTATCATGATGGGAGCAATCGACAACCTTGTAAAGGGGGCGGCCGGACAGGCGGTGCAGAATATGAACCTGATGTTCGGGTTTGATGAGGCAGAGGGACTGAATCTGATCCCGATGTTCCCATAGGAGACAATATATGATACGGATAATGACAATGGATGACTATGATCAGGTATATGCTCTGTGGAAAAAGATCCATGGATTTGGTCTGAGGAGCATTGATGATTCCAGAGAAGGAATTGAACGTTTTATTAAGAGAAATCCGGCAACAAGCATTGTGGCGGAAGAAGACGGGAAAATCGTGGGCAGTATACTGTGCGGCCACGACGGAAGAAGAGGATGTTTCTATCATGTATGCGTGGATGAGAACTATCGGATGCGCGGAATCGGAACAGCGATGGTTGTGACGGCGATGGAAGCTTTGAAAAAGGAAAAGATCAGCAAGGTGACGTTGATTGCGTTTGCCCAGAATGATATCGGCAACAAGTTCTGGAATAAGATCGGCTGGACGAGAAGGCTGGACCTGAATTATTATGATTTTGTATTGAATACAGAGAATATAACGGCTTTTAATCAATAAAGAGGAGGAATGTAAGATGAAACAGATTACAGGCGGAGTGACCGCAGCAAAAGGATTCGAGGCAGCAGGAGTTGCAGCAGAAATTAAATATAAAGGAAGGGACGATATGGCAGTGATTTACAGTCAGGTTCCCTGTAAAGCGGCCGGAACTTTTACGACAAATGTAGTAAAGGCGGCGCCGGTCAAATGGGATCAGGAGATTGTGAAATCATCAGAAAGCGTTCAGGCAGTCATCGTAAACTCAGGAATTGCCAATGCATGCACCGGGGCAGAAGGATATGGCTATTGTAAAGAAACCGCGGATGCGGCGGCTAAATACCTTCATATTGCAGCTGACGGTGTACTGATTGGTTCTACCGGAGTGATCGGCAAACAGCTTCCAATGGACCGCGTCACGGCTGGGGTAGAGAAACTTGCAGCGGCGAAATCTGACAGTACCGAGGCGGGAACAAAAGCAGCGAAAGCAATCATGACAACGGATACCTGTGAAAAGGAGATTGCATTTGAGATCGAGGCGGGCCAAAAGAAGGTTACAATCGGAGGCATGGCAAAAGGTTCCGGAATGATCCATCCGAATATGTGTACCATGTTAAGCTTTATTACAACGGATGCAGTCATTGGCAAAGAGGCGCTTCAGCATGCCCTAAGCGAGGATATTCAGGATACATATAATATGATTTCTGTGGACGGGGATACGTCCACGAATGACACGGTTCTTCTGATTGCCAACGGAATGGCGGAAAATGAGGAGATTAAAGAAGGAACAGAAGATTATGAGGAGTTCGTAAAAGCACTGCATGAAGTCAACGAATATCTGGCGAAGAAGATTGCCGGAGACGGAGAAGGGGCAACCGCACTTTTTGAGGTGAAAGTGGTCGGTGCCGAGAGTAAAGAGCAGGCAAAGATCATCAGCAAATCGGTTGCCACATCGAATCTCACGAAGACAGCGATCGCCGGTCATGATGCCAACTGGGGAAGAATCCTCTGTGCGATGGGGTACTCAGGAGCACAGTTTGATCCGGAGAAGGTAGATCTGTTCTTTGAGAGCTGTGCCGGCAAAATCCAGATCATTGAAAATGGTACAGCGGTAGATTACAGTGAAGAGGAAGCGACAAAGATTCTGTCCCAGAAGGAAGTCACAGCAACTGCGGACATAAAAATGGGAACGGAGACAGCGACAGCATGGGGCTGTGATCTGACACATGGTTATATTGACATTAACGCAGATTACCGTTCATAAATAACTGACGATAGAATTAAAAGCAGGTCAAAGAGATTACAGGAGGAGTGTCATGACGACGAATATGCAGAAATATCTGGATAAGGCAGAGGTGCTGATCGAAGCACTTCCATATATCCAGAGATTTAACAGGAAAATTATTGTTGTAAAATACGGCGGAAGTGCAATGGTGGATGAGGAACTGAAACGCAGGGTGATTCAGGACGTCACACTTCTGAAGCTGGTCGGGTTCAAGCCGATTATTGTCCATGGAGGCGGGAAAGAAATCAGCAAATGGGTCGGAAAAGTCGGCATGACTCCGCAGTTTATCAATGGCCTCCGGGTGACCGATGAAGATACAATGGAAGTCGCGGAGATGGTGCTTGGCAAAGTAAATAAAAGCCTCGTCCAGCTGGTGGAACAGCTGGGTGTCCGCGCGATCGGAATCAGCGGAAAAGACGGCGGACTTCTGAAAGTAGATAAAAAACTGTCAGACGGCCAGGATATCGGTTATGTGGGGGAGATCAAGGAAGTAAACGCAGAGATTCTCTATGATCTGCTGGAAAAAGATTTCCTTCCGATTGTTTGTCCGGTTGGCCTTGATGATGATTATAATACGTATAATATTAACGCAGATGATGCCGCCTGTGCAATTGCAAGAGCGATGGAGGCAGAAAAGCTTGCATTCCTTACAGATATCGAAGGGGTCTATAAAGACCCGGATGACCCGGATACGCTGATCTCAGAATTACTGGTCGATGAGGCAAGAGGTCTGATGGAAGACGGATACATCGGAGGAGGAATGCTTCCGAAGCTTCAGAACTGTATCGATGCGATAGAAAATGGAGTATCCAGAGTGCATATACTGGACGGAAGGATCGCGCACTGCCTCCTTCTGGAAATCTTTACGAATAAAGGAATTGGAACAGCGATACTCAAAGAGGATGAAAGTAGGTTTTATCATGGTGAATAAATATATGGAAGAATCGGACGAGGCGCTCCTGCCGATTTATAACCGTTTTCCGGTAGTGTTTGAGAAAGGTGAGGGTGTCCGCCTCTATGATACCGATGGGAAAGAGTATCTTGATTTTGCGGCAGGAATTGCGGTGTCCTCGCTTGGATATTCCAATGCGGAACTTGCAGATGCAATGAAAGAACAGGTTGACAAACTGATGCATATCTCAAACCTGTACTATAATACAACCTGCGGAAAGGCAGCAGAGGCATTGAAAAAAGCATCCGGAATGGATCGGATTTTCTTTACCAACAGCGGTACAGAAGCAATCGAAGGGGCGTTAAAAGCGGCCAGAAGATATGCATATACGAAAAAGAGCGGCAGGTATGAAATCATTGCCATGGAGCATTCTTTCCATGGCAGAAGTATGGGGGCGCTCTCGGTGACGGGGAAAGAGGCGTACCGTGCGCCGTTTGAACCGCTGATCGGCGGTGTAAAGTTTGCCGAGTATAATAATCTGGACAGTGTGAAAGCGCTGGTGAGTGATAAAACATGTGCCATCATTATGGAGACGCTTCAGGGCGAGGGCGGAATTTACCCTGTGGAAGAGGAGTTTTTGCGCGGAGTGAGGAAACTCTGTGATGAGAATGATATGCTTCTCATTCTGGATGAGATCCAGTGTGGTATGGGGAGAACCGGGACTATGTTCGCATGGCAGGCATATGATGTCAAACCAGACATCATGGCGATGGCGAAAGCGATCGGCAATGGTGTGCCGGTCGGGGCATTTGCAATTACAGATAAAGTGGCAGAGTACTCACTTGTGCCCGGAGACCATGGAACAACCTACGGCGGGAACCCCTTCGTGTGTGCGGCAGTAAGCAAAGTCCTTGAGATCTATGAAAAGGACCATATTGTAGAACACGTACAGGAAGTGTCTGTCTATCTGGAAGAAAAATTGGATGAACTTGCCTGCAGTACCAAATGTGTGGTGGAAAGAAGAGGAAAAGGCCTGATTCAGGGTCTGCAGATCACAAAACCTGTCGGAGAGGTGGTCAAAGCAGCACTTCTTGAGGGATTGATTGTCATCAGCGCGGGAAGTGATGTGATACGTCTCGTTCCGCCTCTGATTATTGAAAAAGAACATGTGGATGAAATGATCTTAAAACTGAAAAAAGCGTTGGATGAGTAGAGAATAGAAGCTCAATCGTTGGATATACTAAAGTTACAACTATTTTAGGAGGTATTTCCAATGATTGGGTTTTTAATTGCGCTGATATCGGGTGCACTCATGAGTGTGCAGGGAGTATTTAATACGCAGGTGACTAAGACGACAGGGATGTGGGTTTCAAATACATGGGTACAGTTCAGTGCGTTTTTACTCTGTATCGCAGTCTGGTTTTTCACGGGACGTGACAGCTTTATGACAATCACGAAGGTAGAACCGAAGTATGTATTGTTTGGGGGAGTCATCGGTGCCGGCATTACATGGACTGTTATTAAGAGCATGGAGCAGCTGGGGCCTGCGAAAGCAGCACTTCTCATTGTCATTTCACAGTTGATTATTGCGTATATCATTGAGCTGTTTGGGTGGTTTGGAGTTGATAAACAGCCGCTGGAATGGAGAAGAGTCATAGGGATGGTCATCGCTTTGGTAGGAGTTGGAATTTTCCAGTGGAAATGAGTTGTATTTTGGGGAAAAGTCCGATACAATAGTAGTGTCCAGGCATAAGGGGGTGTCCTTCGTTTCTTATTTTTTATAGATTTTTTAGATAAAGATGGAAAGGAAGGAAATTATGTACCGGATAACAAAATGTATTTTATGCAGTATGGCATTTGTAATATGCCTGATGTCAGTAAGTCTTTTGGGATGTACGAAAAAAGAGATTGTAAAGCTTGAGAAGGAAGCTTCATCCGCAGAAGAAAAAGAGGAAGCGCCACAGGAGAAACAGCAGAAAAACGAAGAGCAGAAAACGCAGAGTAATACAGTATGTGTCTATGTATGCGGTGAAGTGAATTGTCCTGGGGTGTATGAACTGGCAGAGGGCAGCAGAATTTATGAAGTAATTGAAAAAGCTGGCGGAATGACAGAAAACGCGGCTTTTTCATATCTGAACCAGGCGGAAGTTCTTGTGGACGGGGCCAGGATCTATGTTCCGAATGTACAGGAAGAGGCTTCAGCAGATGGAGCATGGCAGGAGGAGTCTGACATGAATGATGGTGCTGCAAAAAGCAGCTCCGGTTTGTCTCATGGAAAAATCAATATTAACAGAGCCGGCAGGGAAGAACTTATGACACTTTCGGGAATCGGGGAGTCGAAGGCAGAAGATATTATTACATACCGTGAGGAGAATGGTCCATTTCAGGCGATTGAGGATTTGAAACAGATCCGTGGCATTAAAGATGGAGTATTTAATAAGATTAAAGACGACATTACAGTGTGACAGCAGAATTATAAAATATGCATCATCAAGGAAACGGTGAAATAAGGGAGATTATTATGGCAAAAAAAGTATTAGTTGTAGACGATGAAAAACTGATTGTGAAGGGAATCAGATTCAGTCTCGAGCAGGACGGCATGGAAGTTGCCTGTGCTTACGACGGGCAGGAGGCGCTTGAGAAGGCAATGACCAATGAATATGATCTGATTCTTCTGGACGTGATGCTGCCTAAGTTGGATGGGTTTCAGGTGTGCCAGCAGATCAGGGATTTTTCAGATGTGCCGATCGTAATGCTGACAGCAAAGGGAGAAGATATGGATAAGATCCTGGGACTGGAATACGGAGCAGATGATTACATAACAAAGCCTTTCAATATTCTGGAAGTGAAGGCGAGAATTAAAGCCATCATGAGACGTACAGGAAAAAAGGAAACAGAAGCGCCTAAGGCGAAGACCATTGTAAAAGGCGAGATGAAAATTGACTGTGAAAGCAGAAGAGTGATTATAAAGGGCAGGGAAATCAATCTGACAGCCAAAGAATTTGATCTTCTGGAACTTCTTGCCAGCAATCCGGATAAAGTATACAGCCGTGAGAATCTTCTGAACATTGTCTGGGGATATGAATACCCGGGGGATGCAAGAACGGTGGATGTCCACATCAGAAGGCTGAGAGAGAAGATTGAGACGAATCCGAGTGATCCGAAATACGTATATACGAAGTGGGGAGTGGGGTACTATTTTAGAGGTTAAACGCAAATTCAGGCTCCGGTTTCTGAAAAGCCTTCGTTTCCGTATTATGATACTGTTGTTGGTTTTCGGCGCAGTTCCCTGTGTGCTGATGAAAGAAGTGATTCTTAAGAACTATGAGGATAAAGCTGTCTCAGTAAAGACTGCCGAAATACAGAATCAGTGTACCATATTAAGTAATCAGCTGACGAATTCCAATTATCTCGTGAATCCGCAGTCCGACGTGTTAAATGCAGAGCTTGTGCAGCTTTCGAATATCTACAGCGGACGGGTGATGATTATTGACGGGCAGTTTCAGGTGATTAAGGATACGTATAATATTGACGAAGGAAGAACCAGTGTATCGAAAGATGTAATTCTCTGTTTTCAGGGGAAAAGCACGAGCCATTATGATCGAAAAAATAAATATATCGAAGTTACTGTGCCAATCATGGAGAATGGGAAGGAAGATGTGACAGCAGGGGTGATGCTTGTGAGTATTTCCGCAGACCCGATCATGAATACTCAGGGGGCGCTGCAGTCGAAGGCAAGTATTCTGGAACTTACAATGCTTCTGATTCTCCTGATCATGGCAGTTTTTATTGCCGCAGTATTTGCCAGGCCTTTCGGCAGGATTACGAAGTCTATTGAAGATGTGACGGAAGGGTATGATGATGATTTCCTGCATGAAAATGCGTACACGGAGACAACGCAGATTTCAGAAGCGTTCAATAAGATGCTTGGCAGGCTGAAAGTCCTGGATGATTCCCGGCAGGAGTTTGTCTCGAATGTGTCGCATGAGCTTAAGACGCCTCTGACTTCCATGAAAGTTCTGGCAGACTCACTGCTTGCGCAGGAAGATACACCGGTAGAGCTGTATCAGGAATTTATGGGTGATATTGCCGAGGAAATCGAGAGGGAGAATAAGATCATCAATGATCTGTTGTCGCTTGTCAAGATGGACAAGACGTCCGCGAATCTGAACATTAAGTCTGAAAATATCAATGAGATGGTAGAACGTATTTTAAAACGTCTCAGACCGATTGCGGCAGCGAGGAATATTGAGGTTGTATTTGAGAGTTTCCGTCCGGTAATGGCGGAAGTGGATGAGGTAAAATTATCACTTGCGGTCAGCAATCTTGTGGAAAATGCCATCAAGTATAATAAAGAAGAAGGATGGGTTCATGTATCTCTGAATGCGGATCACAAATATTTCTATATCAAGGTGGCGGATTCCGGGATCGGAATACCGAAAGAAGCCCAGGATCATATTTTTGAGCGCTTTTACCGGGTAGATAAATCTCATTCCAGAGAGATCGGAGGCACTGGCCTGGGTCTTGCGATTGCGAGAAACGCAGTTGTCATGCACCGGGGGGCAATCAAGGTTTACAGTGAAGAAGGCGAGGGGACTACATTTACAGTCCGTATCCCGCTGAATTATATTGTGTAGAAAAGGGGACAGGATATGAAGAGAAGATTTGGTCTGACAGTTCTGTGCCTCGCGGTTCTTCTGTCGGTATCTGCCTGTGGAACAGGACGGAAAGTAAAACAGACCGGAATGTACCTCTACTATGTAGATACCGATGGAACAGGCCTGGTGAAAGAGAACTACTCAGAGAAGTATAAAGATCCGTTAAGGGAAGCCGAACGGATGGTAGACAAGCTTGTAAATGCTCCGGAATCCATAGATTATGTGTCGGCCGTGCCTGAGAAAGTAAAAATTACAGGATGTGAAAAGGAAGGCAATAAACTGGTTGTATCATTTGATGATGGGTACAAAAAGCTTGGAAAGGTAGAGGAACTTCTGTGCCGTGCGGCGGTGGTGCAGACATTGTCTCAGATTTCAGGAATTGATTTTATTGAGTTTACAGAAGGCGGGCATCCGGCTGTGAAAGAGGACGGCAGTCCGCTTGGCTTGATGCGCGGAGAGGATTTCATACAGAATACAGGTTCCTCCATACACAATTACCAGTCTGCAACGCTGACGCTGTATTTTGCAGATGAATCCGGGGAGAAGCTGAAAAAAGAGACCGTGAATGTAAGATATAACAGTAATATTTCCATGGAAAAACTGATCATTGAGCAGCTGATGAAAGGTCCCACCAAAGATGGGATACGCCCGACCATATCGCCGGAGGCAAAACTTCTGGGGGTGTCTGTGAAGGATGGAATCTGTTACGTAAATTTCGATAACGGGTTTTTAAACAATAATTACAACCTGAAACCCGAGATTCCGATTTATTCGATTGTGAACTCTATTATTGACAGCGGATCCGCCAGTCAGGTGCAGATCTCAATCGCAGGGGAGACAGATGTGACATTTCAGGGGACGGTGAAGTTATCATCACCGTTTTCCAGAAACCAGGAAATCATAGAGGAGTAGAAATACGTGAGAAAAAGGCCGTTATGTTATCTGTGCCTGGCCTTCTTGCTCCTGAAAGCTGTTCTTGGCCTTGTGGGAGGGGCGAAACTCGAGCGGGAGTTTCGCCCTGCCCCGGTTGAAAAAAGCGGTCTTAAAGGAGAACAAGTCCTGGCAGAAGGCCGGGTTTATAAGAAAGAAGAAAAAGAAAAGTATCAATTAATTTATCTGAAAAACAATTCGATTGTCCATTCAGGACAGCAAATCAAAGAATCCCGAATATTAATTTATGATGAAAAATTTACACCGTGCAAGATTGGAAATATCCTGCGTGTCAAGGGCGAACTTGGATTATTTGAAAGTGCCGCTAATCCGGGGAATTTCGATCAGCATTTTTATTATCAGAAGCAGAAAATCCATGCATCGCTGTGGGCATCAACGGTCAGGGTTTTGGATCCCAAAGTATATGCAATACCGGAGAAACTCTATCAGATCCGGCATTACTGGAAAGTGATCCTGTATCATGCGATGGGGGAGCAGGAAGGGGCGGTGCTCAGTGCGGTTCTGCTTGGAGAAAAAGGTGGGATGGATCCGGAACTAAAAGAGCTTTATCAGAAAAATGGCATTGGACATATTCTAGCCATCTCGGGTCTGCATATTTCATTTCTCGGACTTGGCCTTTATCACCTGATCCGAAAAGCAGGCGGTTCCTTTTTGGTGTCGGGAATTGCAGCTATGGGGGTACTGGGGCTTTATGTGCTGATGATCGGCCCGGGAGTTTCCAGTATCCGGGCACTCATTATGCTTTTGATCCGTGTGGCGGCGGATCTTGCGGGAAGAGTCTATGACATGGCGACAAGTATTGCTGTGGCAGCCGTCTGTATTGTGATCGTCCGTCCGCTGAACCTGTACGATGCCGGGTTCCTTCTGTCCTTTGGAGCAGTGGCGGGGATTGCCGTGGTGCAGCCGTATCTCAGTCTGATTTTTCATTCCAGAAGTGAAAGAAAGGGTGTCATGAAAATGATCACAGAGGGGTTCTGTGCAGGCATCAGCATTCATCTGGTTATCCTTCCGGTTATGATGTACTATTTTTTTGAATTTCCGGTATGGTCATTCCTTCTGAATCTTGCGGTCATTCCTCTGATGTCTGTGCTTTTAACCCTTGCGGCACTTGGAAGTGTGGCATCGCTTCTCTTTCTGCCGGCGGGTGTCGTATTGTTCCAAGGGTGCAGTATCATTCTTAAATTCTACGAACTGCTTTGCCGGGGGACGATGAAGATACCTTTTGGGAGAATTGTGACGGGGAAACCAGGGGTGGTGCAGCTGATACTCTACTATCTGGGGCTGTCTGCCATACTCTTTCTTGGAATACTGCTGGATCGGAAGAAAAGGGCAGAAGAAAAAGTGGCGGCAGGCAAAAAGCTGCGGGCAGGCATTGCATTTTTGATGTTGGGCATGTCGTTTGTGTGCATGACGGGACACGGAAAATCCGGCGAAGTCACAGCGGTTGTGTTGGATGTGGGTCAGGGAGATGGAATCTATGTCCGGGGGCCAGAAGGAACGAAGTACCTGTTCGACGGGGGCAGCAGCGATGTGAAGTCGGTGGGAACCTACAGAATTGAACCGTTTCTGAAATCTCAGAAAACGGGGACGCTGGATTATGTATTTATTTCCCACGGAGATGCGGATCATATGAATGGAATCGAGGAAATGCTTGGCCGTCAGGAGTTTGGCGTGAGAATCCGGCATATTGTCCTGCCTTTGCAGAAATTCTGGGATGATACGCTTCAAAGGATTGCACGAAAAGCAAAGAGCCAGGGAATTGAAGTCATCCAGATGGGAAAGGGGGATCAGCTTAGGGAAAAGGCAATGCAGATCGAGTGCCTGTTCCCGGGGGAGGAGTTTGAAGGAGAGATTGGAAATGAGAGTTCGCTTGTGTTCCAGGTGTCATATCAGAAGTTCAGGATGCTGCTCACCGGGGATGTGGAAGGAAAAGGGGAGGAGGTTTTGACAGACAGTGAAGAGCTGTCCGAATGTACTGTTCTCAAAGTTGCACATCATGGGTCAAAAAATTCGACAGACAAAGAGTTCCTTTCCAGAGCCAAACCTGAGTATGCGGTGATCTCTGCGGGCAGAGACAACCGATACGGGCATCCGCATAAGGAATTGATAGAAAGGCTTCAGGATGTCAAATGCACAATTCTTCAGACACCGTTAAGCGGGGCGGTGAGAATCTGGACAGATGGGAAAGAAATGACAGTAGAGACATACCAGAAGTAATCGGAGGAACAATCACAGGACAGGTCACTTAGGCCTGTCCTGTTGTGTGTATTAACGTTTCTGTGCCAGGGTATACTCGAAACGGTCTGTCAGATAGTAAGTCTGGAAAGATTCAATCGGCAGAATATCGCCATGGTAATCTCCGTAGGTCACTGCGGAGGAATAAAGCAGAGGAACGTCTCTTGCAACGTCGAGGAATGCAGCGATATCATCCTTGGCAGGAATGGCTTTCAGCTTCAGGATGGAATCGGTGATCTTGAGGTGGTATTCCTGCTCTATGATATTATAGAGGGAGTTCTGGGCAAAATCATAGCCTTCAATATCACGGAAATATTTATAAGGAAGAACGGTCGAGGTATAGCAGAGCGGTTTTTGATCTGCGTAAATAATGCGGTCCAGATAAAAGACAGCGTCGGTTTTGTCGAGCTTTAGGACTTCCTGCTCTTCGGGGCTGCAAAGGCGCAGACCCAGAGACAATACCTTTCTGGAAGGTGTCATTCCCTGACGCAGGATCTCTTCCGTATAACTGGAGATGGTTGTCAGTTCCTGCTCTTTGGCAGTTTCTTTGACATATCCCCGTTTCCCCTGTTTTTTTTCAATATATCCGGCCCGGTAGAGTTCATCAATTGCCCTGCGGACAGTGATCCGGCTTACGCCGTATAGTTCCGTGAGTTCATTCTCACTTGGGAGTTCACTGCCGGGAGCATACTTCCCAGAGTGGATTGCCTCAATTAAAGCATTTTTGATATGTTCGTACTTTGGTTGTTTTTCCATGCAAAGACCTCCATTTCACATAAACTTATTATAATATGTTGAGACTGAAAAGTAAATAAATTTAGTGAATATAACTAAAATGCAAGAGCTGTTTTAATGAATTATACACAATTGACATAATGAGTAATATAACTTATTATAATAAGTGTAAACTATATAGTATAACAAGAAAGGAAAACGGTATGATGAAAGATAAAATACTTGGTGTGTGATACGGGATGGCAATCGGCGACGCCATGGGGATGCCGCCGGAATTGTGGAGCCGCAAGAGAGTAATTGAGAAATATGGGAAAATCAAAGAGTTTCTGGATGGGGATCCGGAAAATGAGATATCTTATCAGTATAAACGGGGGAATTTTACAGATGATACGTCACAGGCATTGACAATACTGGACAGCCTGATGGAGACGGAGTTTATTCCGGATGCGGCAAACATAGCGAAACACATCCTCGAATGGGCAAAGAGGGAGAATGCGTTTGAAAATAATATTCTGGGGCCGACCTCTAAAGCGACGCTGGAACTTTTTGAGCAGGGGAAAAATGCCCGCCAGTATTCGGATCAGGCATTGTCGAACGGGGCAGCAATGCGGATTCCTCCGGTTGGTGCATTGTTTCATCCGGAGCAGGGGAAAAAATTGTGTGACTATGTATGGAAAATTTCCAATATTACCCACAGCAGTGATATTACGATTGCGGGGGCATGTATGATTGCGATGGCGGTTGCTTCGGCTATCGAGAGAGAAGACCGGGATCAGATGATCGAGGAGGTGCTCTCGGTGGAAGAATATGCGATGTCTCTTGGGGCGAGTACGGTGTCCGCGTCAATCGGAACGAGAATCCGGTATGGTGTGGAACTGGCAAAAAAATATGACACAGAGGAAGAACGTTTTCTTGAAGAACTCTACAATATGATGGGAGCGGGGGTAAATACCGCAGATTCCGTACCCTGTGCGGTTGCAATTGCCTATTACGTATCCTTTGACGTACACAGGTGTGCACTTCTATGTGCCAATCTGGGTGGAGATACAGATACAATCGGAGCGATGGCAGCGGCAATCTGTGGGGGAGCGTCCGGTGCAAGCGGCATTCCGGCAGAAGATATTGCGCTGATTCAGCAGGCCAATCATATAGAAATGGAGCCCTACGCAGACGCACTTTTAGGAAAGAGGGGAAATGTGTAATGAAGAAAAATCTGATTATCGGGGCGGCAATGCTGGATATCGTCATGCAGATAGAACGTCTGCCAAAGACGGGGGAAGATGTCTATGCGCAATCTCAGGAAATGATGGTTGGCGGATGCGCGTATAATGTGGCAGATATCCAGAAGCATTTTCATGTACCGTATACATTGTTTGCGCCGGTTGGAACAGGAATCTATGCTGACATTATCAGGAAGAAACTGAAAGATGCAGGACATGAGAGTCCGATACACTCCAGGCAGCAGGATAACGGGTATTGTCTCTGTATGGTGGAGGCGGATGGTGAACGCACATTTCTGACACTCCCGGGGATTGAATGCGGATTTGAAAAGGAATGGTTTACTTATATAGATCCCAAAGAATATGATGCTGTGTACATCTGCGGATATGAAATCGAAGGCGAAGGCGGAGATACGATCATCGAATTTCTGGAGGCAAACCGGCAGTTACAGGTGTATTATGCGCCTGGACCAAGAATCTGTCAGATAGATGGAAAACGGCAAGAGCGGATTTTCAGGCTGCATCCGGTCATTCATCTGAACGAAGGAGAGGCACTTGAATTTACCAGGGAAGAACATTATGAAGATGCGGCAGAACGGCTTTTTGAGAAATGTAAAAATACAGTTATTATCACACTCGGCGGGAAGGGGTCTTATCTGTACCAGGGAGCAGAGGGGCAGCTGATCCCCTCAAAAGAGGTACGGGCAGTTGATACAATCGGGGCCGGAGACTCTCATATCGGAACGGTGATTGCGTTGAGAAGCAAAGGAAAAGACTGCCAGGAAGCAGTCAGATTAGCGAATCAGGTCTCAGCGATGGTTGTGGGCGTAAAGGGACCGACATTGACGGAAGAAGAATTTACAAAGGGAGATTGGAAAGATGAATAAGATAAAGACATTTTTTTCAGATTGGACGATGTTTGAAAAATGCTGGCTGGCACTTTCAACTGTAACTATGGTGGTGCTGTCCCTGATCTGGGGAGACAGCCTTCTGGCATTATTGAGCGGACTTGCGGGGATCATCAGTGTCGTGCTCTGTGCAAAGGGAAAGATTCTGAACTATGCATTTGGATTGGTACAGGCAGTTACTTATGCGTTCCTCTGCTTTGAGCAGCACATCTATGGAGAGGTCATGTATAATATTATTATGGTGCCGATTATTATCATCGGATTCTTCAGCTGGAAAAAGAACATGGCATCAGATAATGCAGAAGTAAAAGCCCGGAACCTGACAGCGAAGGGCTGGGTAATCCTGATTGCAGGTTCGATTGCCGCAGTGGCAGCATACTGCGGAATCTTAAATCTCCTGGGAGGTGAGTTTGCGCTGGTAGATGCGACATCTACAGTGTTGAGCATGATCGCATCCATTTTAATGGTTACCCGCTATTCAGAGCAATGGGTGATGTGGGTGATCGTAAATATTGTATCTGTAGTACTGTGGCTTCTCGTACTTGTCAAAGGAGACATGAGCGCAGTGACTCTGCTTGTGATGTGGACAGCATATTTATTCAATTCAACATACGGATATATTAACTGGAGAAAGCTGGCGAAAGAAAGTTAGTGAAAAATCATTCCCAGTGAATTGCACAGTGATTTCATTTACGCTGTACCAGAAATCATCAGGCCGGTATGATTCCACGAATCGTTTACGAAGTGTAAGGATTCAGTGGATGATACCGGTCTGTTTTTCATTACATAGGAAAGTTCTTCGAACTTGCCTATGTAATAAAAAGCCCTCCGGGCAG
>URQQ01000032.1 GCA_900549995.1 uncultured Lachnospiraceae bacterium
GTCCCTCATGAGTGAGGGATTCAGGGAGTTGAAGTGGACTTGTCCACTTTGTTCTTTCCTATATTGACAGGCAGAGGTGCAATTAGAACAATTCCGGATGTCAACATGAAAGATACGTAAAGCTATAAAATGTTCTCAACATTTAAAGATTCAGAAAACTGTACACCGTAACTTTATGTTATACTATATGTAGTCAATGGATTTGACGGACAGACAGGAAAGGATAAATTTATGAATTTTACGCATTTACACGTCCATACAGAGTACAGTCTGTTAGACGGTTCAAATAAAATAAAAGAATATGTACACCGGGTGAAGGAACTGGGTATGAACAGTGCCGCGATCACAGACCATGGCGTCATGTATGGTGTAATTGACTTCTACCGTGCGGCAAAAGCGGAAGGGATCAATCCGGTGATCGGCTGTGAAGTATATGTTGCACCGGGCTCCAGGTTCGAAAAAGAGGCGGGGGCGTCGGAAGACCGATATTACCATCTCGTACTTCTTGCTGAGAATAACAAAGGATACGAGAATCTGATGAAGATTGTCTCGAAAGGGTTTGTCGAAGGGTATTACTATAAGCCAAGGGTAGACCTTGAACTTCTCAGGGAATACCATGAGGGGCTTATTGCGCTGAGCGCATGCCTGGCGGGAGAAGTGCAGAAGAACCTTGCCCGCGGGATGTATGAGGAGGGCGTGAAGTCAGCCAGAAGATATGAAGAAATCTTCGGCAAGGGCAATTTCTTTCTGGAACTGCAGGATCATGGAATTCCGGACCAGTCGTATGTGAATCCGCAGCTTCTTCGGATGTCTGAGGAGACCGGCATTGAACTTGTAGCCACGAACGATGTACATTACACATACGCGGATGATGTGAAGCCGCATGATATACTTCTTTGTCTGCAGACCGGCAAGAAACTGGCGGATGAGAACCGCATGAGATATGAGGGAGGACAGTATTATGTGAAATCCCCCGAGGAAATGGCCGATCTGTTCCCTTATGCACTGAACGCGCTTGAAAATACGCAGAAAATTGCGGACAGGTGCCATGTTGAGATCGAATTCGGAGTCACAAAACTTCCAAAATACGATGTCCCGGAAGGATATACTTCCTGGGAATATTTAAATAAACTGTGTTTTGACGGATTAACAAAACATTATGGCGATCCGGGGGAAGATCTGAAAGAACGTCTCCGCTATGAGCTGGATGTCATTCATACGATGGGGTACGTGGACTATTTCCTGATTGTATGGGATTTTATCAACTATGCCAAGAGACATGATATCATGGTTGGGCCGGGCCGTGGATCAGCGGCCGGAAGTATTGTTTCTTACTGCCTTGAGATCACGAATATAGACCCGATCCGGTATAATCTGCTCTTTGAGCGGTTCCTGAATCCTGAGCGTGTGTCCATGCCCGATATTGATATTGACTTCTGTTTCGAAAGACGTCAGGAAGTCATCGACTACGTTGTGCGCAAGTACGGGAAGGACCGGGTGGTTCAGATTGTCACATTCGGTACACTGGCGGCGCGAGGTGTATTAAGAGACGTCGGGCGAGTTATGGATCTGCCGTACGCGCTGGTGGACTCGATTGCGAAAATGGTTCCGACGGAGCTGAACATTACGCTTGACAAAGCGCTGCAGACGAACCGTGACTTAAAGAACCTCTATGAATCAGATGAACAGGTCAAAGAACTGATTGATATGGCAAGAAGGCTGGAAGGTCTTCCAAGACATACTTCCATGCATGCGGCGGGAGTTGTGATCAGCCAGAAATCTGTGGACGAGTATGTTCCGCTGTCGCTGGCATCGGATGGTTCTGTCGTGACACAGTTTACAATGACGACACTGGAAGAGCTCGGACTTCTGAAGATGGATTTCCTGGGACTTCGTACGCTGACAGTGATCCAGAATGCGGTCAATATTGTAAAGGAAAGTACAGGCCGGGAACTTGACATGGAGAACATTGATTACAATGATCCCAAAGTGCTTGAGATGGTCGGAAACGGTAAGACGGACGGTGTGTTCCAGCTGGAAAGTGCCGGGATGAAGAGCTTTATGAAAGAGCTGAAGCCGCAGAGCCTGGAAGATGTGATCGCCGGAATCTCCCTGTACCGCCCGGGACCGATGGATTTCATTCCGCAGTACGTCAAGGGGAAGAATACTTCGGGGAAGATCACGTACGAATGCCCGCAGCTGGAGCCGATACTTTCCCCGACGTATGGATGTATCGTCTATCAGGAACAGGTAATGCAGATTGTGCGTGATCTTGCGGGATACACGCTCGGGCGGAGCGACCTTCTAAGGCGTGCCATGTCGAAGAAGAAAGCCGACGTGATGGCGAAAGAACGGCAGAGCTTCGTGTACGGCAATCCGGAGGAAAATGTACCGGGATGTGTGGCAAATGGGATTGATGAGAAGACTGCCAATCATATTTACGATGAGATGACGGATTTTGCCAAGTACGCGTTTAACAAGTCCCATGCGGCTGCATATGCGGTTGTTTCTTACCAGACAGCGTATCTGAAATACTATTATCCGGTGGAATTCATGGCGGCGCTTATGACTTCGGTCATTGATAACCCTGGGAAAGTGGAAGAGTATATCTACGCCTGCCGGCAGATGGGAATCAAGATCCTTCCGCCGGATATCAATAAGGGAACCGGTAATTTCTCTGTGGATCATGGCGATATACGCTATGGGCTTGCGGCGATCAAAAGTGTCGGGAAGCCTGTGATCGAGGCTGTGATAGAAGAACGAAAAGCAGGAGGAGATTTCCGCACACTGAAAGATTTTATAGAGAGAATGTCCGGGAAAGAAGCGAATAAGCGTACCATTGAAAACTTTATAAAATCAGGGGCATTTGACGGTCTGAACGGGACAAGAAAACAGTTCATGATGATCTATGTCAAAATCGTTGACCAGGTGAATCAGGAGAGAAAATACTCAATGACAGGGCAGATGTCACTGTTTGATATGGTCGATGACGAGATGAAAGAGGAATTTGACATCAAACTTCCGGACGTGGGAGAGTATGAAAAAGAAACGCTGCTCGCCTTTGAAAAAGAAGTGCTCGGAGTGTATATCAGCGGTCATCCGCTGGAAAAATACGAAGAGAAATGGAAACGGAATATTTCCGCCACTTCTCTGGACTTCCAGATTGAGGATGAGAGCCACAGGACAAAAGTGCGGGATGGTGCCAGGGAAATTATCGGAGGGATGATCACATCCAAGACGATCAAATATACAAAGACAAATAAAACAATGGCATTTATTACGCTGGAAGACCTTCTTGGCACCGTCGAAGTTGTCATATTCCCGAGAGATTATGAAAAGAACAGGCAGTATCTGGAAGAGGATCAGAAAGTGTTTGTCAAAGGGAAGGTATCAGAAGAGGATGACAGCCCAAGCAAACTGATCTGTGAATCTGTCATTCCATTTGAACAGACGAAGAAGGAACTTTGGGTCCAGTATGGGGATAAGGCAGAATATCTGAGAGAAGAACCGCACCTGTTCTCTATGATGTCAGATTCCGAAGGGGACGTGGAAGTTGTTATTTACTGCAAGGCAGAAAAGGCAGTAAAACGGCTTCCGAGAAACAGAAATGTGGCGGCGGATGAAAGGATTCTTGGCAGATTAACGGAAGCATACGGAGAAAGCCGTATAAAAGTCGTAGAAAAACCCATTGAAAAGAGTATCTAAATGTTATAAAATGATGTAGAATGTGAAAATTTAAGCAAAGTTTAACTATTTGGCCTTTCAAGCTTTGAAGTTTTGGCGGGCTGAATAGTTTTTGAAAAAATG
This sequence comes from uncultured Lachnospiraceae bacterium, assembly GCA_900549995.1. Lineage (GTDB taxonomy): Bacteria > Bacillota > Clostridia > Lachnospirales > Lachnospiraceae > UMGS1251. The sequence continues at coordinate 3,808 of URQQ01000032.1, forward strand.
GAGGTAATAACATGGCAGAAAATAAGGTATCTACAATTGGTGTACTTACAAGCGGTGGAGATGCGCCGGGTATGAATGCGGCGATTCGTGCTGTTGTCAGAACTGCACTTGGCAAGGGATTGAAAGTAAAAGGTATCAAAAGAGGATATCAGGGGCTGTTAAATGAAGAGATTATTGATATGACAGCAAGATCTGTATCTGATACAATCCAGAGAGGCGGTACAATCTTACAGACAGCCCGCTGTAAGGAGATGCGTACAGAAGAAGGACAGAAGAAGGCAGCTGAAATCTGCCGCAAACACGGGATTGAGGGACTGGTAGTTATCGGCGGAGACGGTTCTTTTAAAGGTGCTCAGAAACTGGCGTCTCTTGGAATTAACACCATCGGCCTTCCGGGAACAATTGACCTTGATATTGCCTGTACAGAGTATACCATCGGATTCGATACCGCGGTAAATACAGCGATGGAAGCAATTGATAAGGTACGTGATACATCGACATCCCACGAAAGATGCAGTATCGTGGAAGTTATGGGACGTGACGCAGGATACCTTGCACTGTGGTGCGGTATTGCCAACGGTGCAGAAAGAATTCTGATGCCTGAGGAACATGACTACAGTGAAGAGGCAATCATTGAGGATATCATTGAATGCAGAAAACGTGGAAAGAAACATTATATCATTATCAATGCAGAAGGTGTCGGCGATTCCATCAACATGGCAAAACGTATCGAGGCTGCAACTGGTATGGAGACAAGAGCGACAGTACTTGGACACATGCAGCGCGGAGGAAGCCCGACATGTAAAGACAGAGTTTACGCGTCCATTATGGGGGCGATGGCAGTAGATCTTCTCTGTGATGGAGCGACAAACCGTGTGGTTGGTTACAGACACGGAGAATATATTGATTTCGATATTGATGAGGCTCTTGCAATGGATAAGAAAATTCCGGATTACCAGTATCAGGTTGCGAAGGATCTTGCACTGTAAGAAGCGCTGTACAAAAGAAAGAAGAACAAAGGACAGGGAATTTCCATCGGAAATGTTTCTGTCCTTTTCTATATCTGAAACAGATCTTGAAATGTCTTTGCAGAAACGGTACAATAGGAAAGAGTATAGAATCCTAAAGGAGTAAATGATTGTGAGTATAGATAATAACAGGACAGCGCCGGTGGGGGTCTTTGATTCCGGTGTCGGCGGACTGACGGTGGCAAGGGAGATTATGCGGCAGCTTCCGCATGAGAATCTGGTATATTTTGGCGACACGGCCAGAGTGCCTTACGGCAGCAAATCACAGAATACGATCATCCGTTATTCAAGACAGATTATCCGATTTCTGAAGACAAAAAATGTAAAAGCAATTGTGATAGCGTGTAACACAGCGAGTGCCCTGGCGCTTGATGTCGTGCGGCAGGAGACAGACCTTCCGGTCATGGGGGTTGTGGTTCCGGGAGCACGTGCGGCGGTGGCGGCGACCGAAAGCGGCAAGGTCGGAGTGATTGGAACTGAGGCGACAGTACAGAGCCGGATGTATTCACAGATTATAAAGGAATACAATCCAAAGATCTCTGTGACAGGTAAGTCCTGCCCTCTTTTTGTACCTCTTGTGGAGGAAGGGTTCGCGAAGCATAAAGTCACATGGGAGATTATCGACTATTATCTGGCAGAAATGAAAGAATCAGACATCGATACCATGATCCTGGGATGCACACACTACCCGCTGCTGAGATCAAGAATCAGGGAATATATGGGGGATAAAATCCACCTGGTGAATCCGGCCTATGAGACTGCAATGGATCTGAAGAATCTGCTGGAAGCAAAAGGAATGTCTAATCTGGAGAGTGAAGCGCTCCATGCATCCTACGAGTTTTATGTAAGTGATGCGGCTGACAAGTTCAAGCAGTTTGCAAATTCGATCCTTCCATATGATATCGAGACAACACAGCAAATCAACATAGAAGAATATTAGGTGAAGATATGACGAAAGATGTAATTGTAAGTATATCCGGGCTGCAGATAGAAGTGATGGAAGAAGAGGGTGTGAAAAATGAACCGATTGAAGTTGTTACTCCGGCTCAGTATTTCTTCAAAAACGGGAAACATTATATCCTGTATGACGAAGTTACGGAAGGGATACCGGGAAATACAAAGAACAAAATTAAAATCACGGATCAGACGGTTGAGATCATGAAAAGCGGCGTGACAAACGCGCATATGACTTTTGAGAAAAACAAACAGAATCTCACTTATTATGAGACACCTTACGGGCAGATCCTTGTCACAGTGAACACAACAGAACTGGTTATTGAAGAAACAGAAGATGAGATTGATATAGTGATTGACTATCAGCTTGATATTAACCATGAGCCGCTGGCAGACTGCAATATCAGGATGAAGATTGCGTCCAAGATGGCCGGGAAGATTAAATTTTAGACAATCATCAGATTTTACGCAAAAGAAAAGGGAACATCCATAGAACGGATCTTCCCTCTTTTTTGTTATTTGGATTTTTTGAAACGGGCAAAGAAGCCTTTCTTTTTCTCAGGTGTCTCAAGTGCTCCGCGGACGCCTCTTACAGCAGTGATGTAAATTCCACTGACAGTTGCTTTCACTTCCTTTTTCACCGGAATGAGCGGAAATACTTTTTCGTCGCACATCAGCGTCATCACCTTAGGACCTACCTTGGCTTTGACAACCGGGACTTTTGCACGTCTGAGATATTTTGGAGTGTTGTCCACAACCATGGCCGGAAAACCTGCCTCTTTTAGTTTCATCCGTTTCTTATCGATAATCAGCATAGACACGGTTTGTGCTGCTGCTTCAAGCTGCTCCTGCTGTGCTGCCTGTTTTTTCTCTGCCTTTTTACCGAAGAAATACAGGGCAATCAATACGGCAATTAATACAATTAATACAATGATTAATATTTTTACTGCTAAACTCACGGTACACCCTCCTAAATATTGCGATGCGAATATTGTATCATTGTTTTTGGCGAAGTGCAAGCAGTTTGCGAGGATGAGGCCAGTTTTTTGCTTCAGGGGGTTACTTTTGATAAGGAAACTGGTTATAATAGAAAAATAGTGAAAGACTTGGAGTGAAAGACATGGCAGGGACTGTTTTTGACGGGATACAGACAGTATTTTGGTGGTTGATGGATCACCTTGTATTTATCAATATCCTGTTTTCGATTATTATTATATTTTTTCAGCGCAAGGAGCCTACGACTGTGTGGGCCTGGCTTCTTGTGCTTTATTTTATACCGATTCTTGGATTCATACTGTACCTGATGCTCGGACAGGATTACAGGAAGGACCGGATGTTCAAGATGAAAGGGATCGAAGGAGATGTAAAATCTGCGGTCAGGAAGCAGGAAGAATCCATCTACCGTAAGAAGCTGCGGATGAGAGACCCGGAGATGAACCGGTTCCAGAGCCTGATCCTGTATAATCTGAACGAAGAAGAGTCCGTGATTACGGATAATAATGATGTGAGAGTCTATACCGACGGCAGGGAGAAGTTCAATGCGCTGATTACGGAGATGGAACATGCGGTCAATTATATTCATATCGAATATTACATTATCCGCAATGATGAACTGTGGGCAGAGATTGAAGAGGTTCTGGTAAGAAAGGTCAAACAGGGAGTTGAAATCCGGGTACTTTTCGACAGTATGGGCTGCAGGGAGATGCACAAGAAGGACTGGAAGCGTATGGAGGCCGCGGGAATCAAGGTGGCTGAATTCTTCCCGGCGATTCTTGGAAAGCTGCAGCTTCGGATCAATTACAGAAACCACCGCAAAATCGTGGTGATTGACGGAAGAATCGGATTTGTCGGTGGATTTAATGTGGGACGTGAGTATCTTGGGCTGAGTGAAAAGTTTGGTTATTGGAGGGATACACATCTTTGCATTGAAGGCTCTGCTGTCACAACACTTGCCATGCGTTTTGTTCTGGACTGGAATTATGCGTCGAAGGAAAATCTGTTCCTGGAAGACCGTCTGTATGACATTCCGGTCTATGTAAGAAATGGGAAGGATGCGGTACAGATTATATCAAGCGGCCCGGACTCCAAAAGTAAAGGGGTACGGAATAATTACCTCCGTCTGATCAGTATGGCCAAGGATCATATCTATCTGCAGACGCCCTATTTTATCCCGGACGATTCGATATGGGATGCACTTCGGATTGCCGCCAGATCAGGCGTTGACGTCAGAATTATGATTCCGTGTATGCCGGATCATCCGTTTGTTTATTGGGCAACCTATTCTTATATCGGGGATATGATTGACGCAGGTGCAAAGTGCTATATCTATAATAATGGATTTCTCCATGCGAAAGGCATAGCTGTAGACGGGCTCGTGAGCTGCTATGGCACCGCCAATATGGATATCCGCAGTTTCAAGCTGAATTTTGAGGTGAATGCAACCATTTACAGCGCCAGGACGACAAAAAAGCTTGAAGAAGCTTTCGAAAATGATATCCGCAAATCTACGCTGGTTACTGGCAGGATGTACAAAGAAAGAGGGCTGGTCATCAGAATAAAGGAACAGTTCTGCAGGCTGTTGTCACCGCTTCTGTAGGAAACGGTGAATTTATTGTGAATCTGTTTGCAAGTCTGTGGAATATGTGTTATAACGATAGAGTGTCTGTTCGTCATTGTGTATCGATGTCTCTGATGCAGAATTACAGGCGACAGAAAAGGCAGGATTACCTGCTTTTAAAAATATCATGCTGAGGTGAAAGAATGAAGAAAAAATTGGCAGCACTTGCATTAAGTGTATGTATGGCAGCAGCATTGGCTGGCTGTGGAAAAATATCAAATGATAACGTTACAATTTCCAAATATAAGGGAATTGAGGTCAATAAAGTTGAGAATGAGAAAGTAACAGATGAAGATGTGGAGAACACGATACAGTCAAGTCTTCAGGCAAATAAAACAAGTACGGAAGTCACTGACAGGGCGGCACAGTCGGGAGATGTTGTCACCATCGATTACGTCGGTAAAAAAGACGGCGTGGAGTTCGAAAATGGAAGCGCGTCTGACCAGAAGATTACCATCGGAAACGGAGGGTATATCGAAGGTTTTGAAGACGGAATTGTCGGTCATACCATCGGTGAGACATTCGATGTTCCGCTTACATTTCCGGAGGATTATCAGGCAGAAGAACTTGCCGGACAGCCGGTAGTGTTCACAATGACTTTAAAAGGCATTGCGACGGAATCATTGCCGGAGTTGAATGATGAGTTTGTAAAGAAAGTCTCCAGTGAATCCCAGACAGTGGAAGAATATAAAAAAGAAATCAAAAAAAGTCTGGAAGACCAGAATAAACAGACTGCAGAAGATACTCTGAAACAGGAAGTTTTAGCTGCGCTTGCAGAGAATACTACAGTGAAGAAGTATCCGAGCGGAGAAGTAAAAAAGATTACAGACCAGCTGACGGACCAGTACAACCAGATTGCGGAGTATAGCGGAGTGACTTTAGAAGAACTGCTCAGCCAGCAGATGGGAATGACAGAAGACCAGTTTAACAAGAAAGCAAAAGAAGTTGCCAAAGAAAATGTGAAACAGAAACTGGCAATGCAGCTCATTGCAGAGAAAGAGAAACTGGAACCGGATAAAGAAGGCTACAATAAGAAAATGGATCAGTATGCAGAGGATTACGGATTTACAGACCGAGAGTCCATGCTGAAACAGTATGATGAAGAGACTGTAAAAGAAGCGATTCTGAATGATATTGTAATTGACTGGCTTGTAGATAACTGTAAGCAGGTGAAAGCGGATACCTCAAAAGATAAATAAGATCGCAGAAAAAAGAAAGCGGTGCACTTTATGTGAAAGTTAAGTGCCGGCTTTCTTTTTTTATCATAGAATCTGTGATAAGATATTCTCATGGTATCAGGAATTGGATGTGACAGCTGATGAAAAACAGAGAATGGTTAAAACCTGTAGTATTGACACTGCTGCTTATGGTATTGATTGCGGCAGGATTTGCGTTTTATGCGGGAGTCGTGCGGACGAAGACGGAGCCGATTACATTTGCAGACAGGACGAATACAGATTCGGCAGTGTATCCGCTGAAGGATCTGATGGCAAAATTATATAAACAAAAGAATCTGTATCCTTATGTGTTTCCCGGCAGGGCAGAGGAACCGGAATACGGGACATATGTGATTCCGGGGCTGAAGGCGACAAAAACACTGGAGGCGGGGAAGGCGGAACCGGTGATCTGCGGTTCAATGACTCCTCAGGGAATTGCGGTGACAGAAGAGTATATTCTCGTCAGCGCCTATTGTAACACGAAACAGCATAACTCAGTTATTTATGTGATCGATAAAGAGAGTCATAAGTTCCGGAAAAAGATAGTCCTGGAAGGAAGGCCCCATGTGGGAGGGCTTGCCTATGATCCCCAGCATCAGGTGATCTGGGTTTCCGGAAGAAAGAACGGAGTGGCTCAGGCGAATTCCTTTACGCTCAAACAGCTGGAGGAATACCACTTTGAGAGAGACCAGGAGCCGATCGAGTATGCGCAGGCCTGTCCGCTTACAAGCATCGACAGAAATTCATTTATGGCATACAATGAAGGATTCCTCTATGTGGGATGCTTCGAAGAATATCTTTCAGATGATATGAGTACGATGGAAAAATATGAGATTGACAGCCAGGGAAGACTTGAAGTGAAGGAAGATGTGGCCTCCGGCAAAGGCGAAATGACGGTATATCCGGTGGAAACGGCAGTCCTTGCAGGACGAGTGCAGGGCATGGCGTTTTATAAAGATTATATTCTTCTGTCGGAGTCCTCCGGGTTTCGGAAGTCAGACCTTGTCATTTTTGATAATACGAGCAAGGTCGTGACGTTCAGTAATGAGAATTCTGCGACCCATATGTCACTTCCGCCCCAGATGGAGGAAATCTGCACAGACGGGGATGATCTGTATGTCATCTTTGAATCTGCCGCATACGCATACCGAAGTTATATTCCTGTGAAAATTGACCGGATTTTAAAAATGGATCTGAAGAAGATGCCGATTGACGAGACAAGAGAAAGATTGTTTTTGCGATAGCCGGCATACCCTTCCTTTCCCCTGCATACACTGTAAAAACAGAGAATGCAGGGGATTTTTATGAAAGATTATATTGAAGAACGTGCTGTAGAAATTGCGCATTATATCATTGAGAATCAGGCTACAGTACGGCAAAGCGCGAAACAGTTCGGAGTATCAAAAAGTACCATACACAAGGATGTGACGGAAAGACTTTTGCAGATTAATCCAGGGCTTGCACATGAGGCAAGGAAAGTCCTGGATCGAAATAAATCAGAACGTCATATCCGGGGCGGACTGGCTACGAAAGAAAAATATCTGCATAAAGCAGTATAGGTCTATGAAAAGCCATGCACGAATAATGATGGGAAAGCGGTGTGCGTTTGTCGGCAGACATTTTCTTATCATTATCCGTAAACGGCATCAATTCGCACACAGATATCATGTGGTGTGATTGTATTTTCAATAATGAAAGTTTGTACAGATTTTCTTGCAAAAAATGTCGAATAATGGTAATGTTTTACGTAGATGTTTTTTTATGACTGAAAAGAAAATGAAAAAGGAAGAAAAGGGAGAAAACATGGAGAGAAAATGGTAGTTGGTTTGATCGGGATTTTTGGATTTGGACTTTTCATGCTGTATGATCTTAACAGCGTGTTTTGGAAGAAAAAATTTTTAAACAGTTTTTTTTCGTTGGGCAGTTTTTTCATTGTAGTATCTACGATTGTGGGGGTATCAGATGCTGGTAAAGAAAATGGGAGCGTTGGTAATTCACCTGTATGGCTTGTTTTAGCAACTGTATTTCTGGGAGTGCTGGTCTATACTCTCTTTTTTGCGTTACCTTTTAAAGAAACTTATCAGAGTGGGGAAGATAGGAAAGAAAAATCCAGAGTGTGTAGTCATGGTATGTATGCATTGTGCAGACATCCCGGGGTGCTTTGGTTTTTCTTTTTTTATTTTTTTCTTGGAATCGGAATGGGATCAAAAAAACTGTTGGCAATTGGTATGGTTTACAGTTTCTGTAATTTTTTATATGTTGTATTTCAGGACATGTATACATTCCCGAAGGTTTTGGATGGTTACAATGAGTATAAAAAGGATGTTCCTTTTTTGATTCCGAATAAAAAGAGTGTTGTCCGTGCTTTGGGTAAAACAAATTAGAGAGGGGGAGAAAGTGTTGAGATTTGAAGAAAAACTGGGAACCTATTCAAAACAAGAGATATGGAATGAATACTGTGGATTTCTGGATCTTAATATCGAGGAATATATGCAGATCCAGAACCGCCTGCTGAAAGAGCAGATAAAGATGTGGGGAGATTCACAGCTTGGCCAGAAATTTCTGAAAGGAAGACATCCAGAGAGCATTCAGGAATTCCGGGAAATGGTTCCATTGACGACATACGAAGACTATGCAGAGATACTTCTTGGGAGAAAACAGGAAATGCTTCCGGCAGAACCAGTCATATGGATACAGACGACCTGGGAGGGAGGAAAGCATCCGGTGAAGTCGGCACCTTATACAAAGGGGATGCTGAAAACCTATCAGAACTGTATTCTGGCATGTCTGATCCTTTCTACCAGCAGTAAAAAGGGAGAGTTTGATGTAAGTGCCGCCGATAATATTCTGTATGCATTGGCACCGCTCCCATACCCGACCGGACTGTTCCCCGTAGCGTTAAACGATGAGATTGGAATCGGGTTTCTTCCGCCTGTGAAGGAAGCTGTTCATATGAGTTTTAGCGAGCGGAATAAAAAGGGATTTCAGATGGGAATGAAAAAGGGAATAGAATTCTTCTTTGGAATGGGAAGTGTTGCATATTTTGTCAGCCTGAGTGTGGCAGCTATGCAGGGCTCCAAAAATGGGCGGGGCAGTCTGCTCCAAAAGATTTCCAAGATTTCTCCGGCCATGCTGGTGCGCCTTATGCAGGCAAAGAAAGCGTGCGCGCGGGAAGGCCGGGAACTGATGCCAAAAGATTTGTTTCATCTGAAAGGATTTATGTGTACCGGAACGGATAACTGGTGTTACAAGGATGATCTGGAACAGCTTTGGGGCATACGTCCCATGGAGTTGTTTGCTGGTACAGAACCTACATGTATCGGCACGGAAACCTGGACAAGAAAGGGCATGTACTTTTTTCCTGATCCTTGTTTCTATGAATTTATTCCGGAGAAGGAGTATGAAAGGCAGATCGAAGATCCGGCTTATGAACCGCATACTGTATTGATGGATGAGGTACTGGCAGGAGAAAAATATGAACTGGTTATCACCGTACTCAAGGGAGGTGCATTTGCCAGATACAGGGTTGGTGATATATACCGCTGTGTCGGTCTGGAGAACAGAGAGGATGAGACAAAGATCCCAAGATTCCAATATCTTGACCGGATTCCTTCTGTAATTGATATTGCAGGGTTTACAAGAATTACAGAATACTCTGTCGAGAAAGCGGTGGAGCTTTCAGGTCTTCCGATTCAGGCGTGGACGGCACGAAAAGAATATAAGGACGGCAGGCGTCCCGCTCTTAAACTGTACGTAGAACTGAAAGAAGAAGCACTGATGAACGCCGCTGTCAGCCAGAATATCCTGAAAAATCAACTGAGTATTTATTTCAAATACATTGACAATGATTATGAAGATTTGAAGAAAATTCTGGGAATGGATCCTTTGGGAATTCAGATTGTAAAATGTGGTACGTTTGAAAAATTCAAAAAGAAGACCGGCCATGAAATACGGCATATGAATCCGGAGGAAAGAGAAATGCGGATTTTGATCGAAGGCTGGAAACAAAAATCTGCAGGGAGGGAACAGTATGTATAGTTATGCAAGTATATCCATATGTGCGTTATTCTGTTATGCATTTCTTCTGATTGCGTTCCTGGCTGCCAAGAAGAATCGGATTATCAATTCTTTTATCGTACTGCTGCTGCTTATGATTTGCTGGACTGGCGGTTCATTCTTCATGCGGATGGGTGTATGGCCTTATGAGAAGTTCTGGTTCCATGTATCATTGTGCGGATTGTTATTTATGCCGCTTGGATTTTTCTCGTTTATACAGGAATTTATGGAAGTCAAAGGCGGGTACTTTAAGCCGCAGATGTTAGTCGTGACGGTGTCCATGGTTCTGATTAATATTCTGACGGAAGCATTTATCAAAGCTCCGACTGTGAAAATAAATGCGCAGGGCAGACCTTATTATGTATACGAAGCAATCTCGGGTTCGGTATCGGTTCTGTTTATAGTAAGTGCGCTTACTCTGATTGCCTGTGGAGTGATGGTCTACATAAACGCGCGGAAGAATGCACTGATTGTAAAGAAGCTGCAGCCGATCTTTTGTGGGATTCTGGCAATTGTATTGGGACATGTTTTGCTGATGTTTCCGTGGTTTAAAGGGTTTCCGATTGACATCTGTTCCGGAGTGATCAATGCAGGATTTATGTTCTATGCACTCTATGAAAAGCGGTTGTTTAAGCTGACACTCCTGACGTCACAGGGGAATTGCTATGCAATTGCAGTCGTGATGGCGGTGGGGATCTTCTATAATATGATTCACCCGATGGAACGATTTATCCGCAGCAGATTTTTCCTTGGGGATGCGCAGATCGTCGTAGTAATCTCCGTGGTTTTTATGCTGTCAACGATACTGTTTTATACACTTCTGAAAAGATTTTTCAATTCTCTGTTCGTCAGAGAAGAGCTGATGCAGGGAGAGTACCTGAAGGAATTCAGTAATAAAGTATCCAAATCTTTGAAAATGCATGAAATTTTGACGGAACTGATCGAGGTGATCCAGAAGGGGATTCATGTGGAGCAGGTATATGTATGCATTGCAGATGATGACAAAGAATATAAGCTGACAGAAAGTACAAGCCCTTTGAAAATGAAAAATTTTGTGATGCCGAAGGACCACCCGATCGTAGAATATATGAAACATTCAGATGAATGTCTGATGATGAAGGATTTCAAACGTACGGTAGGGTACCGGTCCATGTGGGAGGAAGAGAAGGAACTGCTTGCCCGGTGGAACATCGAATGTTTCGTAGGACTGAAAGATGAAGACGAAGTAGTCGGAATTGTTATGCTTTCTAACAAGGTAAAAAAAGAAAGGTATACCTACGATGACATGAACTTTCTTTCTTCTGTGGATTCAGTGAGCTCTATTGTAATTAAGAATTCTAAATTATATGAGAAGGCATATGAAGAAGCAAGAAAGGATCACTTGACCGGCGTGCTGAACCGGAAAAGCTTTTTTGAAGTTCTCAACGATTCATATGAGGAATACAAAGGCTGTTCACTGGCACTGTCCATTATTAATATTGACGATTTTAAACTTTATAACCAGTTATACGGAGACAGGGAGGGTGATGAGGCACTTAGAAAAATTGCCCAGATTATAGAGGCAAGTGTCGGAGAGAATGGAAATGTTGCAAGATACAGTGGGAAAGAATTCGCTGTGATTCTCCCGGGATATGATCTGCAAAGGGCAAGGGAACTGACGGAGAACATTGCAAAGCAGATCAGGGAGATGAATAAAAATGCAAAAGACTATGCGATGAAAGCGCTGACGGTAAGCTGTGGAATCTGTGCAGTTCCATATTCAGCGTCGACGGCGCAGGAGCTTGTGAATAATGCGGATATGGCAGTCTATCATGTAAAGCATACCGGAAAGAATGCGGTGATGGTTTACTCCGAGGCAAAGAATCAGAGAACTGAGATGGAGGTCAAACAGTCCGTATACCGGGAAGGGGTCTATTCTGAGTATGCATCTACAATCTATGCTCTGACAGCGGCAATTGATACGAAGGATCATTATACTTTCAGCCATTCTAAAAATGTTGCCTACTATGCAGGAGAACTGGCGGCTATTTATGGAATGAATCAGGAGTGTATTGATATTGTCCGGGAGGCTGGCCTTCTGCATGATATCGGAAAGATTGGGATTCCGGAGGAAATATTAAATAAGCCAGGAAAACTTACCGATGAAGAGTATGAGATCATGAAAGGACACGTGGAGAATTCCATTGGAATTATCCGCCATCTTCCCTCTCTTGACTATGTCATTCCTGCTGTCATTGGCCACCACGAGCGTTATGACGGCAATGGGTATCCAAGAAGAATTGCAGGCAAAGATATACCGCTTATGGCGCGGATGCTTGGAATCGCGGATTCATTCGACGCGATGGTGTCGGAGCGGAGCTATAAGAAGAGCATGAAGACGGGACAGGCCCTGGGCATTTTAAGAGAAGAGACAGGGAAGCAGTTTGATCCGGAACTTGTAACACTGTTTACGGAGGCCGTGGAAAACGGAAGGATAACTGTGAGTCAATATTAAGATCGAAAAGAGAATTCTGTGAAGGATTCTCTTTTTGGGTTGAAAATAAAATAATACGATGGAATGGGAAGAAATCATATGATATCATGCAACACGGTAGATTCCAGGCTGAAAATCATGTAGAATGAACTTGTAGTGATGAGCTGATCAAGGGAGAAAATAATTTGAGAAAAAAATATAGAGTATTTGCGGCAGCGATGGCGCTGATTCTGGCAGTGGGCGCAGTGCTTGCGGGCTGCAGTATAAAACCGGAGGAAGAAAAAACGGAGAAAGCAACCGTTGAGCTTTGGTATTACTGGGACAGCACCCATAACCGCCGGGAACTGAGAAAAATGATTAAAGCATTCAATGAGAGCCAGGAGCGTATCGAGATTGAAGCAGTCTATATCCCGGATGAGGATTTGAAAAAGAGGCTGGCACTCAGCATTATGGATAATAATACACCGGATCTGGTACTGATGGATTCACCGGATTTCCAGTACTTCTTTTCAATGAAGGAATCTTTTGTCGATCTTACGGATCAGGTAGAAGAACTTTCAGAGTACCTTCCGCAGTCTACAGCGCCTTGTACCGTGGATGGGAGAATCTATGGAATGCCCTTTGGCGTAAACTGTCTCGGGCTGTATTATAATAAGACATATTTTGCACAGGAGGGAATTGATGTCCCGGAAAATTGGGATGAATTCGCCGATGACGCTGTAAAGCTGTCAAAAGACGGACGTTACGGCTTTGCCATCCCGGCGCTGCAAAGTGAGGAAAGCGTCTACAGCTTCCTGCCTCTTCTGTGGTCCATGGGAGGGGATGTGGATCACATGGACAGCCAGGAAAGCATGGAGGCATTTAACCTGCTGGACCGGCTGTGCAGAGAGGGAGCCATGAGTGAACAGTGCATCAGCCTGACGATGGGGGACCTCTCGATTCAGTTTGCAGAGGGCAATATTGCGATGATGTTTCATCCGGGCATGACCATTGAAGGACTGAAGGAAATGAATCCGGATCTTGATTTTGGGATCGCGCCTCTTCCTACAGGAGAGCAGAAAATCTCTGTGGTTGGCGGGGAGATTTTTGGCGTGCTGAAGGGAGAAAGGGAAGAGCAGGCAGTGGAATTTCTCAGGTATCTGGCAGATAAGAACCGGATGGAAGATTATATTGATAACTTTGGTTTTCTGGCGGCAAGAGAAGATGTCCAGGAAACACAATACACGGAAAATGCCCAGAAGGCTGTTTTTAAAGAAATATTGAAAACGGCGAAAATGAGGGAATACAGTGATGACTGGCCGAAAATCTCACTTGAGATTTCGAATGCCATGAGTAAGATTATCATTGGAGACATGCCGAAGGAGCAGGCGGTGGAAGAAGCGGCAGAGAAGATTCGGGCAATCAGGGAGGGACGTCTATGATCAGGGCGTGGAGACTAAAGAAGGCAAGGACGCTGCGGGGACAGCTGATTCCGGCTTTTTTCGTGGCGGCAATGATACCGATTCTGATATTTGCGGTTATTTCGCAGCTGCGCCTGGGAAGCAATATGCGGGAAAACCTGGATCAGAGGATTGAAATCAATCTGAGCAAGGCAGATCAGTGTCTTGATATGGCGCTGGATAAATATGCGACGATTTTATATGATCTCTGCACCAACGATGAGATCATAGATATTGTGGAGAGCATTAACCAGAACGAGGATGATCTGAATGTCAACAGCAGTACGATCCGGCATCAGTTGAGCCATATCTGTAACCGTAATGATGCGATCGCCGGAATTACGCTCGTGACGGCAAATGGAAAGACACTGTTTTACGACCGCCTCTCATCGTCCTCGGTAAACAGTACCTGGGCTGATACGGTCACGGTTCCGGAGATAGTAAACGGGGAAGCATATGTGGCGCTGAAAGAGCCGGTGATGACAGATATTGACGACCAGTTCTATATTTTCCAGATTGCAAGGAATCTGGTGGATTACCGGGATGTGCATAAACAGCTTGGAACCGTTATTTTAAGCATCGATGAAGAAGTCTTACAAGATGCCACTAAGAGCGGAGAACAGGCCCGGATTTATATCCGTGACGGGGACTCCGTAATCTGTGCTCCGGATAAAAAAGAGATCGGCATGACCAAAGCGGAGACACAGGGAGAAGATGTAAAGGTCGTAGAGCATGTAAATGAAAGAAGCGGCTGGATTATCCAGAACAATCAGTCTCTGGTCAATTACAAAATGATGATGATGGAACAGGTATTTTTCTGGATTTTGATCGGGATCGGTACAGTGCTTGCATTGGTGGCACTGGTGACCTATTTTACGAATCCGCTGATGAAGTATGTAGATACTATGGTAGAAGTCATGAACGAAGTGGAGCTTGGGAATTTTCAGGCAAGAATTCCGATCGATGAGGAACTTTCGGAGGACATTACACGGATCGGCAGCGGGTTTAACGAGATGGTGGAGAAAATCGATGAACTGATCTCTCAGGTAAAACTCGCGGTCATGGAGCAGAAAAATGCGGAAATATCAGCCCTGGAAGCGCAGATTGACCCACATTTTCTATACAATACGCTGGATACGATCAACTGGAAAGCCATTGGGAATGAGCAGTACGAGATCAGTGAGATGATTGGTGCACTGGCAGACATTCTCAGATATACGGTCAAAAATGCGGGCGGCGAGACGAGCGTTGAACGTGAGCTTGCATGGCTTCACGAGTATACGCTCCTTCAGGGAGCGAAACTTGGAAAGGAACTGCAGACGGAGATTGAAGTTCCCGAGGAACTGCTGCAGTTTAAGATTCATAAGCTTTTGCTGCAGCCGTTTGTGGAAAATGCAATCAAACACGGCCTGTTTAACAAGGAAGGCGCCTGTATCCTGAAGATCTTTATGAGAAAAGCACAGAACCAGGTTCACATTATCATTGAGGATAACGGAAGAGGAATTCCAAAAGAAACTATCCAGAAACTGAATGATCCGGAGTACCCGATGGGGGAACATCTTGGAATTGACAATGTCCGCAAGCGTCTGAAACTGTACTATTCAGAAGATGCAGTGATTTATTTTGAAAGTGAAGAGGGAAAATATACGAAAGTTCATTTATTTATACCCGCAGGTGAGGAGATGGAAGCATGAGAATTATCGTCGTTGAGGACGAAGCACCGATCAGAGAAGGAATGAGTAAGATTCTGAAGAAGATTGATCCGTCGTATGAGCTGGCAGGAAAGGCATCCAATGGAATTGAAGGACTTGTGATGGCAGAGAAACTGCGTCCGGATCTTGTAATTATGGATATCCGTATGCCGGATATGGATGGACTTACAATGCTGTCTAAAATCCGTGAGAAAAAGATCAACTGTAAGGCACTGGTGCTGACGGCATACTCTGATTTTAACTATGCGAAACAGGCAATTGAACTGGGGATTGAAAATTATATTTTAAAGCCGATCAAAATACCGGAGTTAAAGAAAGTGCTGAAGCAGATCGAAGAAAATATTCTGAAAGAACAGAGGGGGGAGCAGATCTACCAGCTGCCGAATCTGTTCCGGAGCGCGCTGGCGGGACAGCTTTCTGTAGATGACCAGCTTGATAAAGCGTTAAAGGAGCGGTATGGATTTGGCGCTGATGCAGAGATTTGTCTTTTTGCGGTGTGGCTTGGACGGAATTTTGAGAAATATAAGGCAGATATGAGGCAGATGCTTCAGGAAGTGGAAGATCACGCGAAAGATTTTAAAGGTGAGCTTCTGGAAGTAAGCCACAGGGAAGTGCTTGTCATTGTAATCTATCAGTTTAAAGATGAGAAAGAGACTGCGAAGCACTTCAGCCAGGCGGTGATTCCAATGATCGCCGGTAATTTTATCGGCCCGCTGATCTTCGAATGGGGTGTCAGTGCAGGGATTGCTGATATGCATGGGACGATCCGCGAGATGCGGGAGAGTAAGGACTGGAGCCTTGTCTTTGGCAGGGAATGCATGATTACGAAGAGTGAAATCACAAGGATAGAAACAGTTCCGCTGAAATATCCGATGGAACTTGAGACGCAGGTCCGGCAGGCAATTATCCGAAGAGACAAGACGGAGTTCGGAAAATGTTTTGTATTATTCCAGGAAAGATGCCGTGAACATCCGCATCGTCCGGAGGAGATCAAGGAGGCGTGTATCCGTTATTGTTTCGCAGTCCTGAATACGGCAAAAGAATATTCAGGGGCGGGCGAGGAAGTGTGGGCACAGAAAATGTTCAAAACAATCACCGGAGCAGTATCGTGGGAGGAAATCAGCCTGGCATTGAGCCAGTATTTCGACCAGGTGGTAGAGAAAATGGAAGATACTGGTGATAAAAAACTCAGTGCGATGGTCCAGCGTGCGCAGACAATGATTCAGGAGTACTATAATCAGGGAATTACGCTGGAAGAAATTGCGAGGAAAATGAGTGTGTCCGAAGAGTATATGAGCACACAGTTCAAGAAGGAGACAGGTTCATCGTTTACCGAGACGATCCGACGGGTGAGGATTGAGAAAATCAAAGAACTTCTGCTGGAGTCAAATCTGAAGCTTACACAGATTGCAGATATGGTCGGATACGCAGATCCGAAGTACATGAGCAAGGTTTTCCGGGAAGAAGTGGGGATGCTGCCGGCGGAGTACAGAAAATTGAATAAATAATCTCCAGAATTATGGAAAAAGGAGGAACTATTGGAAAAATTTCTTAAATAGTTCCTCCTTTTTAAAATTATTGTACCTGTCTGTCAAATGAAAAATAGTTATTATATTATCATAATTATGAAAATAAATCTGGTACCTTTTTAAAGTGCCAGATTTGATTATGTGACACAGAAGGCAGGATATACAGGCAAAAGAGAAAGGATTATCTATGGAAGGGATTGAACAGCTGACAATTCCGGAACACGGGAAAGAGACAGGACATACGGATACATTTACAACAGAATCCCCCGGGATTATAGAAAAAATCTCCTACAGTGCAGGTGGTATGGGTGCCGGATTTATATGGATTACCGCAGCATCTTTTCTTCCGATTTACTGTACGGATGTGGCAGGTATACCGGCAGGAACCATAGGAATTATTATGCTGATCTCCAGATTGTTTGACAGCGTATTCGATCTCTACATGGGGGCTGTCATTGGGCGTACGAAGACAAGATGGGGAAAAGCGAGGCCGTGGATGCTCTGGAGCGCCATCCCCATGGCGCTTTGCCTAATCCTGCTGTTTCGTATCCCGGATACGGGAAGTTTTTTTAAGGCATTGTATCTTCTGGTCATCTATCTGCTGATGGAAGCCGTGTGTTTTACGGTATTTGGCCTCCCGTACAATACAATGCTCTCACTGGAAACTGTGAATTCATATGAAAGAAATGTCATGAATACGCTGCGGTTTGAATTGATATTTATCACACAGCTTTTGATCAGTATTGTTACTATGCCTCTGATCCGGCATCTGGGGGGAGGGCAGGACGCCTGGACTGCGGTAACGGGAGGGTATGCGGTGCTGTGTGTGCTTCTGGTACTTACTGCGTTCAAAGGCACAAAGGAGCGCAGACTTTCTGAACCTGGGGCAGAAAGTGGCGGAGGTTTCACGCGTATCCGTCCATTATCTACACTGAGAATGCTGTGCAGCAATAAGTATTCGCGCCTTCTGACAGCGGTGACAGTTGTGACCTACGCATCGCTTGGAATGTCGGCCGGATCGAGAATCTATTATGCCAAATATGTTCTCGGAGACGAGAATCTTAACAGTGTTATGGTCATATTCGGGCTTGTTCCGGTCTTGCTGATGCTGTTTTTTATACCGGGGATTTCCAAGCGTATCGGCAAAGTCAAAGTCTTGTTCACGGGGGGCGTTCTCTATGGAGTCGGGCTGATGATTATGACAGCAGTTCCGCAGTCCATTACTGCAATCTACGCAGGACTGATTCTGCAGGGAGTAGGGCAGGCAGGCCTGTTCTCCTGTCTGTTCGCTGTAGCCGGAGATGTTGCCGACTATTGCAGATGGAAACAGGGAATCTCAGAATCAGCGCTGATCTACAGTATGACAGGGTTCGGGCAGAAGACCGGAACGAGCATCGGCCTTGCGCTCCTTGGAATCAGCCTGTCACTTGGAAAATACAGTGCCGAAACTGCTGCGGATTCCGCCGCCGCATTGTTTTCAATCAAGGCACTATATTTGTATCTGCCTCTGGCACTTACGATGATTGTGTTGTTTCTCTGGTATCTTTTTATGGATTTTGATAAAATTTATGCCTCTGTTCAGAAGGAGTTCGGCGGCGGTACAGCTTCTAAACAAAGCGCGGATGCTGTCGAAAAGAGGAAAATAATGTAAAACTACTTTAAATATTTACTCCTTTTTAAAAAATTTATACCGTTTTTTTTACAGAAAATCGATTATGATAATTTCAACGATTAAGAAGAACACTTAATGGAAATAATTGTAAGCGGACAATAAAAAAGAAAATAAGGAGGAGCAGACAATGAGCGTAAAAGTAAAATTTAAAAATCCACAAGAAGTATTAGACTTTGTAAACAAAGTAAGTAAATATTCATATAGCATGGATATGAAAAGAGGACGTTTTCTGATTGACGCGAAATCTATTCTCGGTATTATGAATATGGGATTTGATAATATCATCGAGCTGAAAGTCCATGGCGAAGACTGTGAAGAGCTGAAAGCTGAAATCGAAGAATACATCGCAGCATAACTGAACATAAAAAACTTGTTTCTTATAACTCCCCGTCGTATAATTACTGATGAGGAGTTGTTTTATATTATGAAAAGAGAAAAAGAAGACAGAAGTGGTTATCTATTTGATAATAAATCACTTGCATCACTTATCATTCCGCTTGTCATCGAGCAGCTTTTGGCAGTGCTTGTCGGCATGGCGGATTCTGTTATGGTTGCAAATGTTGGAGAGGCGGCAGTATCAGGAGTATCCCTTGTGGATAATATCATGGTACTGCTTATTAATATCTTTGCCGCCCTTGCAACCGGAGGTGCTGTTATTGCAGGACAGTATCTTGGGCGGAAAAAGGAAGAAAAAGCATGCCAGTCGGCAACCCAGCTTGTGTGGTTCATCACCATCTGTTCCGTGATCATCACGGTCATCATTTATATTGCCAAGGACTTCATATTACACGGGGTATTTGGAAAAATTGACGCAGATGTCATGGATTATGCCAACACCTATCTGCTGATTGTCACCGCATCCATCCCGTTTATTGCACTGTATAACGGCGCAGCCGCTGTATTCCGGGCAATGGGCAATTCGAAAGTGTCTATGAAAGTATCCATCATCATGAATCTCATCAATGTAACCGGAAATGCAGTCCTGATCTATGGTTTTCACCGCGGAACGGAAGGTGTTGCCATACCGACGCTGGTCTCCCGTATCGTAGCAGCGGTGATGCTGACCGTTCTTTTATGTGACCAGTCGAGACTTCTTCATATAGAAAAGACGATCCGCTATCGGTTTGATTTCAAGATGATCAAACGGATTCTTGGAATCGGCATCCCGAACGGTCTGGAGAACAGTATGTTCCAGCTTGGGAAAATTCTTGTCCTGAGTCTGGTGTCTACCTTCGGAACTTATGCGATTGCGGCAAATGCCGTCTCAAACGCAGTAGCCCAGTTCCAGATCCTGCCGGGGATGGCGATGTCGCTTGCGATCACGACGGTTATTTCCCGCTGTACAGGAGCCGGGGATTACACGCAGGTGAAATATTACACGAAGAAACTTATGGTCATTACATATATCTGTATGGCAGCTACGATTGCGCTGATATTCTTTGCACTGCCGTTCATTGTAAAGATTTATCATCTGACTCCGGTGACGGCAAAGGTTACAGAGCAGATTTTGACTTTCCACGGGGCCTGTGCCGTTCTCATCTGGCCGGTTTCATTTTCACTGCCGTCGGTATTTCGGGCAGCAGGGGATGTGCGCTTCAGCATGTGCACCTCGATCTTCTCCATGTGGGTATTCAGGATTATCTTCAGCTATGTTCTTGGAAGGTATCTGGGACTTGGAGTGTTCGGCATCTGGGTGGCGATGATCATTGACTGGTGCTTCCGTTCAATACTGTTCCTCTACCGCTATTTCAGCGGAAAATGGATGGGAAAAGCAGCAGTATAGAAAAAATTACGGAAAAGCTGTTGTATTATATAAAGAAATAACAGGGAATGGCGAAATCTTACTTGATAAACACGAGGTGCTAATTTATAATGATATCATTGAACCTATCAATACGGCGAAAATAACATGATAATATAGGAGGAAATCCGTGAAGAACGAAATGGTAATCGTCCTTGATTTTGGGGGACAGTATAATCAGTTAGTTGCAAGACGTGTCAGGGAATGTAATGTATATTGTGAAATTTATTCTTACAAAACTGACATCCAGAAGATCAAAGAAATGAACCCGAAGGGAATTATCCTGACCGGCGGCCCGAACAGCTGCTATGAGCCGGAATCACCGACTTATTCAAGAGAACTGTTCGAACTCGGCATTCCGGTACTTGGATTATGCTATGGCGCACAGCTGATGATGCATGTGCTGGGCGGCAAGGTAGAGAAAGCTCCGGTCAGAGAGTATGGTAAAACTGAGGTACTGATTGACAAAGTTGATTCAAAAGTCTATGAAAATGTATCTGAGAAATCAACTTGCTGGATGAGCCACTTTGACTATATCTCAAAAGCTGCACCAGGTTTTGAAATCACAGCCCACACATCAGACTGCCCGGTGGCAGCAGCGGAAGACGCTGAAAATAAATTATATGCAATCCAGTTCCATCCGGAAGTTCTGCATACAACAGAAGGCTCCAAGATGCTTCGAAACTTCGTAATCAATGTCTGCGGATGTTCTGCTGACTGGAGAATGGATGCATTCGTAGAAAATTCCATCCAGGCAATCCGTGAGAAAGTCGGAGACGGAAAAGTACTCTGTGCACTGTCCGGTGGTGTAGATTCCTCTGTGGCAGCGGTAATGCTCTCCAAGGCAATCGGTTCACAGCTCACCTGCGTATTTGTAGACCACGGCCTTCTCCGTAAAAATGAAGGCGATGAGGTAGAAGCAGTCTTTGGCCCGGACGGCCCATATGACTTAAACTTCATCCGTGTTAACGCACAGGAACGCTTCTATAAAGAACTGGCCGGAGTAGAAGAACCGGAAAGAAAACGTAAAATTATCGGTGAAGAATTCATCCGTGTATTTGAAGAAGAGGCAAAGAAAATTGGAACGGTTGATTTCCTCGTACAGGGAACAATCTACCCAGACGTGGTAGAAAGCGGTCTCGGCGGAGAATCCGCAGTGATCAAATCCCACCACAATGTCGGGGGACTGCCGGAATATGTTGATTTTAAAGAAATCATCGAACCACTCCGTGACCTCTTTAAAGATGAAGTAAGAAAAGCCGGACTGGAACTTGGACTTCCGGAATATCTTGTCTTCAGACAGCCATTCCCAGGCCCGGGACTTGGTATCCGTATCATCGGAGAGGTAACAGCAGAGAAAGTTAAGATTGTCCAGGAGGCAGACGCAATTTACCGTGAGGAAATTGCTAACGCAGGCGTGGATAAGACAATCGGACAGTACTTTGCGGCACTGACAAACATGAGATCTGTCGGAGTTATGGGTGATGAGAGAACTTATGACTATGCGATCGCACTGCGGGCAGTGAATACGGTAGACTTCATGACTGCTGAGTCAGCAGAGATTCCATGGGAAGTACTGCAGAAAGTGACAAGCAGGATTGTGAATGAAGTGAGTCACGTGAACCGGGTACTGTATGACCTGACGGGGAAACCGCCGGGGACGATAGAATTCGAGTAGAGGGTCAAAACCCCGCAAGTCAGTAATTACAAGACTTGCGGGGTTTTCTTATGTCCAAATAGTAAGATTTTAGTAAGACTTTCTGTAATATCCATCTGTGCAAAGAGTTTTATGATAGACTATTTCCGCCTGTTTATTGCTATGCTTTCCGGGAAAGTATTTTTCCAGTGGGCATATTCTTTTTTAGTCATTTCTTCGGCTTGATACTTCTTATTTGCTTCTCCCCATTCAATAACAAGATCTGATATGCTGGCTTGCCCTCTCTTTTTTGGAGCAGCCTGTAAGTAATATACACCATTTTCTTCGACCGCTTTCAGATTATAGTTTTCTTCCATTTCAAACAAAGCGTGTATGACGCCAAGTTCGCTGTTCAGGTTTGGTTCAGAAATAGCGAATACGCTCACACCAAGAGCAGAAGCGATAACCTCAAGATGTTTGGGACTGGGGGTGCGGTTGCCTAAGAGAAACTGCAAGTGTTTGATAGGAGCAGCCCATATTTAGCAATGAAGAAGATTGGTAAAAATAATCCGAAAGCGGGGCAGATAGAATCAGATAATGGGGTGCGGCAAAGATGGAATCAGACGGTGGACAGGGCATTGATAGGAGGGATTGCAGAAGAAAAAATTATGGGACATTAAGCAGACAGAAATTGTGAATAAGGCAAAAAGTTCTTTTCAAAAGCAAGGCAGACAGCCACAGCTTTTTATGGCAATTGTACAGTTAGCAATCGTTGCGCTACAGATTTTAATTTATCAAATATTAAAGACGGTTTATCGGGAGAACGATCATACAGAGAGAGGATTACCGCATAGTATTACAAGTGGAGAAACAGGAAATATGCAGATTATTGATGATAAAAAAGTCAGTGAAACGGAATAACTGTTGACGGCTCCGCCAGTAAAACCAGTTTTAGCTGAACAATATCCTAATTTAAATGTTATTTATCGCAAACTGGACAATCAAAATAATGCAATTTATTTGAAAGAACAAGAGTTTATAGAAGTAACAAGAGAATTGGAAGATACAAAAGGACTTTTCAAGGGAAAGCAGCGGAAAAAATTACAGGATAACATTAATGAATTGGCTTCCTCGATTGATGATATGAAACAGCAGTTATCAGGGATTGTGCAGGATTATGGGTTTAGAAATGTAAAAGAGTTTTTAGAGAAATATGAAGTGGCTCAGACAGCGTATGGAGAGTATCAGAGAGCAGCCAAGGCATGGAAAAACAGTATTGAGCATTTGGAAACCCGTGTCAGTGTATTGGTTAAATTGGAAAAGAACAAGCAGAAAATCAGAGAGCGTGATAATAAGTCAAAACGTACACATTCCCGTTTCAGGGATCGGGATGCAAGATAAGGAGAAGCGTATGGAAAAACATATTTATGATAAGAAAAATGGATTGTCTTATACTTTAAACGGAGATTATTACTTGCCAGATTTACTTCCACCTCAAGAGGAGACATTGGATTATGGGAAATATGGTTCTATAAGGCTTAGATACTTGAAAGAGTGCAAAAAGGGGATGTATGTTTCCTTGCTGACACAAGGAAAATTGGTAAAGCATTTGAATACTGTAGATAAAGAAGCAAGCGAGAGAATGAAATATTTGATTAAATCAATGAAACAGCAGTATGGAATTTCAGAACAGCTAAAGGCTCAGGAACAATTGAAATGGGTGGGTTTAATGAATAATCTAAGGAGTGCTACTGAAGAAATTGTATTAAAAGAATTGGTTTATGTTTAAACAGATTGTGTGATACTGCTTTAATCTGATACAGAGATGTATATAAAAATGACCCTAGGTTGCAGAAATCCTGTAATTAGGGTCATTTTTTGTAGGTTAGTCCATCAAATATAGTGTTGTAGTCTGTGTGAAAAATTTCAGCCAATGCAATTAACTCACTTATGCGAATGTTGTATGTGCCGGCTTCTATTTGAGAGTAGGCACTTCTGGATATGGAGAAGTTGCGAAGTTGTAATTGTGCAATGACCTGTTCCTGTGTCAAGTTTGCATGTTTTCTTAGTTTTCTAAGGTTATTTCCCAGAGAAATATCTTGTGTTTGCTTTAGTTTTTGCGGCATAATTAACTACCAGCCTTTCACTCGACATATCTTATGTTTATATTGATTCTAGTATAAAATGTCTGTATAATTGCAATTAATAGATTGCAAAATGAGGAAGAATACAAGGCTATGAAAAAAAGAAAACTTAATAAAGTGATGAATACGATCGGAAGAGGGGAGGGGATAAGTTCAAAAGAAGTAGAAAAAGAAATTCAAAGTACCATTGATTCGGGATTTGATAATCCTGATGCGGCGATAAGAGCAGAGTGGGCGAAAGTACCTTTTAAGGGGGAACGTCCAACACCGCAGGAAGTAATTGAGTATCTGTGTAAGGAAATGAAAAAGAACCAATAAAAGAGTATTAGGCAATACGCTTATTTTTTTAATTTAATACTACTCAACTATAAAGCAATACACTTCTTATCTTAAAATCTAATAATAACGGTTTATACAGGGTAAAATGAAAGCAGTATATATCGGAAGTGAGGTGTAGGTTGCTTGTTAGATGAGAAGTATATTGCGAATCGAATAAAGGAACTCTGTGACAAAAAGAAGATGTCCATGTATGCATTATCTAAAAAGACGGGCATCAGCCAGTCCTCTTTATCGAACCTGATGAAAAGGGGAAGCACACCTACCTTTTATACATTAGACAGGATTTGTGACGGATTGGGGATTACGCTGCCACAATTTTTCTCCGATGATATAGGAAAATTGGAATTATCTTCGGAACAAAAGAAGGTGTTAAGAATGTGGGAATCCTTGACGGATAAAGAGAAAGAAGCGGTTGAAATTTATGTGAGGGGTATGAAATTGAAGTAAAGCAGTCTGATTTGGGCTGCTTTTTGCGTATTTGCCGGAAAGGCAAATGATGAAGAAGATAATATTTTTAGTTATGGTGTTGATACTTTCAGGATGTGCCCCGGCAGAAGAAAAGGAAGAGGGACATTCGTCTATGATTATTACATCGGATGGCGAAGTTGTATCAGCGTATCGTGATGGAGAGGATGTGACGGATGAGAGGAAAGCACTGGAAGAGCAGACCGAAGAAGCAATTAGTCGGTTTTTGAATCGGGATATGGAAGCGTTAGAGTTTGACATGTTTTGTATGCTGGAAGAGGATGGTATGACAGTAGAGGTTATGGTGGATGAGGTGTCGTATACGTTTACTTGCAGTATGTATGGGGATATAATTGGTGTGGGGAGGACGGATGGGAATCGGTTTGATTTGAGGGGGGAGTAATTGATACTTTGTTGCTATATAATCATCAATATGTACAGGTGCATCTTTATACACCTGTACATATTGATGGTTATGTGGTAATCTATATTAAAATGGAGGTGCAAAAAGTGACGGAAAGCAGTAATTATGGATACTTTGTAATAACCATTGAAGAATATTTAGTTAAAAATAATATTAGTAAAAATTATCTTACTGAAAAAGCAAATCTTCAAAGAACACAACTTAATGCTTATTGCAACAACAAAATAAAAAGACCTGATTTTGATGTGCTTGCACGGATATGCTATGTACTGAATTGTGAGTTGCAAGACATAGTCGGTTATATTAAGCCTCAAACTAAGAATGGAGAGGAATATTATGGTTAAGGTGCCTAAGAAAAAACAAGAAGCATTGTCAGTAAGTAGATTGATAAATGAAGTTCTGGTTGCGCAATTAAGCATACCATTTCGGCAAATTGTTAATGATACAACTTTTTCAAAATATACTGGGACAAAAAGACCTGACATATTGATCTCAGAATTTGAATATGATGGTACAAATGATACTCAATATATTGAAAATTTGGTTGCTTATGCAGAAGCAAAAGATGATTGTGTTGTTGATGATAAAGATTGGAAGGATGCCATTCATCAAGGGCAAGTAAAAGCACCTAAGTTGGGATTACCCTATTTTATAGTTACAAATTGTAAGTCAACATACTTTTATAATGCAAAGACTTTAAAGCAACTTACGCTTAATGGGAACCCTATCCGTGAATTCCAGACAATAGATATTTATCGTCTTATTAAAAATAAGCTATTATCTGATCCAGATACGGATTCAATAACTACAAATGTAGATTCGATTTCTACTATTTCAGAAGCGATATTTAATAAAAAACTTTGGGAATTAGCAGGTGTATATAGAGGGATAAATTTTAAAGATAATATTCAGAAAATTGATTTTACAGTTGGCTTTGTAGCACTGGAATATTTTGAGGAAAAAGAAGAAATTGATGGCAATAAAGATGAATCGAAAGTTTATTGGTCAACCTGTAATGATACAATAGCAGAAAAGATAAAAAATAATTTGGTTGGCTATATAAATAGGCTAGAAAATGAAACGACTTTTAACGAATTTAAAAATGTCATGGAGGTAGTCCGTGTAGCCATTAATGGAGATGGCAAAAATAAAGTATTGATTGATGTGGAAGATGTAAAACAGATATATGATATTATTGACTCTATGCGTCCTTTACATGGAACTGGTTTTGATTTGTTTGGTGCAGTATATGAGATGTTTGCATCTTCTAAGGAAAAGAAGGATTTTGGAGAATATTTCACAAGACGTCACTATGCTCATATCTTTGCCAAATTGCTTTTGGAAAATGAAGATATATATAATTCTAATAAGGAATTTAGTATTATTGACCCTGCGTGTGGAACCGGTGGTTTTCTAACCGAAAGCTTTAAGGTTTTATTTAATAATTATGAGAAGAGCGGCACTTTATCTGTGGATGCAAAAGAATTTTTATCTGAAAGATGTTTTTATGGTGTAGATGTTCGTGATGAGAATATATCCAGAGCCAGACTTAATATGTTTTTGGTTGGGGATGGGCATACTCATATGTACTCTGACAATACATTGAAAGCAACAAAACCAAAAAGTAAGGCAGTATTAAGAAAAACTTTCCAGTACGTGATAACAAATCCGCCATATGGGAATGGAACAATAAAGGCTAATACTACTTCGCTTTCATCTAATAGAACAGAGATTGCATTTATATGTAAAGTCATTGATTTATTAGAGACTGGAGGTAAAGCATGTGTAATTACACCCGATGGGATTCTTGAGAATCCATCATATAAGGAGTTTCGTAGAGAAATATTTGAGAAATGTGATGTATATGCTATTATTTCTTTGCCTAAGTTTGCATTTGCGCCATATACGAAAGAAAAAACTTACGCATTATTTCTTAGAAAACGTAGTAACAAAATTACTAAAATACAAACAGATCCCATATGGATGTATATCATAGATAATGATGGGCTTGCCAATTCAGATAAACGATATCCAACAAAACTGCGAAATAATCGAAATGGATGGATGCATGATGAAATTTCCGGTTGGGTCAGCACTGATGGGGTTGAAATGCCTGGAATTTTGGAATCTAGATGGTTGAAATTTGATGATTCTGCATCGGCTACATCATGGAAAGATGAAAAGGGTAATTTTCACATGGCTAGAAAAGGTGGCAATATTGATATCTCCACAATTCTAAATGAGCAGTATTTAATTATGTTGCCAGAATATTATTTGCGTCCATATGAGGTTCCATATATAGGGGTTTCCGAACTCCAAAAGGAGTTGTGTGAGGTACAAGAAGTTTTTTCGACTATAGATGTATCAGAAATTGCCAACTCGCTTGCTTCATATACTTTTGAGTATAAGAATTTTCAAAAGAAAGGTGTACATATAAACGAGTGTATAACGTATTTAAGTGGCTCATCCGACTTAAAAGAGGAACGTAATTACTTGCGTTTACAAAACAAAGGTGAAGAGTATAGTTTGTTAACAGGAGCAACTTTACAATCCGGTCAGACTGTTATCATAAATGCGGAAGATAATGTTAGCCGATTTGAAGATATGCCAGGGCTGCTGGTAACGAGAAAAGGAAAAGCGGGTAGAACTCAATTTCTTCCTCCAGGAAAATATGTTATAAATGATGATGCATATATACTATATGTGATGGATTCATCGCCATATGATATTGATTTAAAATGGTTGTCACTCCAATATAAAGCGGAGTTTTTAGCCTATTCATCCAGTTCAGATAATGGAACTTGGAATATGACTGGATTTTTCAAGCAAGTTATAATTGATATTCCTGACATTCAAGAGCAAAAGCAATTTGTGAGTGTTTATGAAAAGATGGAAGATGCGCAAAGGAAAATTACTCAACTTCAAGATATCTTTAGCGAAATTCTTACTAAACAAATAAGCATAGATCCTAAGGCTAATATATAACTAAATTCAATATTCTGTAAATATATATGGGAGATATTTATATGAATGTTAGAGTTTGTAAAATAAGGTAAGATTTTAGTAATACAAAGTCTTAAGAATTTATATATTACATATAAAACCGTTCGATATTGAAATGAAATACCATGAAAAATCAATAAAAATACTAATCAACAAGTTGAAATTTAGGAGTTTGAGTAAGCAGTGAGCCGTGCAAGGATAAAAATGGAATTGCCCCCCAGAAAGCATTTATGGTTTCTGGGGGGCAGTTTCATTTTTAGACTTATTGGGCGATAGCCCGTCAGTGAGATGGAGCGGCAGCGGAATCGAACTGAGGCACGGCGGGGGTTCGGGTTTTTTTAAGCTCCGTGAGATTATTTTTTTGAAGACAGGGGAAAATTATAGTGAGATTGATTATTTCTCGATCTTATGATAAGATTCCATCATGAGTACCGTGTATAGGGTGGAACCCTCCCATACTTCACAGAAGAGGGGAGGTGGTGCAGATGGATACATATGAGGTTTTAAGCCTTCTGTTTTTAGGCGGCTCGTTTCTGATAGCATTGCTGACCTATATAGATAGGAATAAGCGAAAATAAAAAATGCCTACCCTGTCGGCCAACAGGATAGGCGTTTGTCCGTTAGGACAATAGACATTTAATTCTAAGGGCTTCCACCTTGTGGGCGGATGCTCTTTTTATACATTTAATATATACCATGAACAAAGATATTGCAAGGGCGTTGCAGGGAATCCAGCACCAAAAGGCACATTTAATTATTATGGTCATGATAACAAAGGGCTAAAGTCTTGAAAAACAGGTTTTAGCCTTTGTTTTATATATAGCAATTACAAAAAGACATGTTAATAACAGACGGTAAATCCGCCAGTTTTAGGTCATGTTAGAATTACTCTGGAAGCCATCCCTCGTACATGATGCTCAGATATCCATACATCTGTGACCATAGTTGATAATTATTCGGTTTTCTATGTGATTTAGGAAAACAGAGAAAATCGGTAAGCTTTTTGTTGTATCATTTATATGATATTTGATGTTTTTAGGGAGACTCATGTACGGATGAAATCATTTGAAGAATATTTTAGAAGAAGTAGATGTTGAGTATATAGGTGATTGCATCATAATAAGAGAACCTCTTGATGTTTTATAAACCGGGATATTTTTCCTATCTCCTTCAGTGGGTATGCCATCAAGAAGATAGGAATAGGAAATACCCAAAATTCCGATAATGCTTTGATTTCATAATCAGAAACGTATCGATTGTTTGTTTCAATATATTAGAATAGAAAGTTATTTTAACAAGTGAATACAAATTGGAGAGGAAAATGATTGATAAAGAACTATTTTTAAAATTTTATAATGAAAAAATTTCTTCAGATAATCGTGAGATGCAGAGTGAATTTATAGCATTTCAACAGCATTGGGATGAATTTATGGAATGCTATTTAAATAAAGAGGTACAACCGAACACCCAATCTAGTATAATTCAATTGAATTATTTATATGCAATTATTTGGAGCGATTTATCGATGTGTACACTAAGTCAGAATAAGGACAATATAGATAATTTGGTTTTTAGTTCACTAGCTACAACGATTTCTAACAATTTAATTGCAATCATTGCATTATCCTTAAATGGACTTGATTATCAAGCAATGAATATATTAAGGAATTTATATGAAATAGGATTATTAACTTTAAACATATGTATAAATGAAGAAAAAAGAAAGCATTTTTTTCAATCGGCAAGAAAGCAAAATTCGTATGAGGTTTGGCGTAAATACTTTAGGACAAGTTCTATGTTAGATACAATTCAGTCATATTCCAGTAGTGAGAGTTTGCAATCCTATTGGAAAAAAGATTTAAAAGAGTATTACAGTAGGTTATCGGCTTTTGTACATAATAGTCTTGCAAATATTTATATATTTAGCTTTAGTGAACCAAAAGATGCTACAGAGGATCATTATTTGAATGTTTGCGCTCATTTTGCAAGTAGATATGAGCAAATATTAAAGGAAGCAGTGGATTTGATATGGGTGATTACTAAAGTATTTAGGTTTTTAATGGAGGATGTAAAATTCAAGGATTTTTTTGATAATCTGCTAGGGAGTGAGAATGAAAAATATTTAAGACATGCTAAGAATGGGTGTTATTTCGCAGACTATTATTATTTGTTGATAAATAAACTGGGAGAATAGAATAGTATAATAGTGTCCAATAGATATTGGGGCTGTTGAAAAATAGCTGAATAGTTCATCCTCATCCTTATCTAAAAGAAATTAGTATGGGAATGGACTGTATGTGTCTCCGAATTTATTGAGAAGCATGAGGAATACTATCATAATATCCTGAGAGAGTCTGACAGCGGAATTGAACTGAAGCATGGCGGAGGAATAATAAAAGAGGACTGTGTGTCTTATACCCCGTAGTCTTTCTTTACTGCTACTATTGCTGCTACACATAACGATTTATTGACAATGCCAATCAGAGTTGCTAGAATTTAGTCATTGAATATAACCAGCATTTCGCAACCCAAGATGAGGCAAATCTATGAACCACGGAGGACTTACTCATGCATCTTCCAGAATCCCAGGAATTAAAAATACAATATTTAGCCCACCTTTTTGATAATATGAGTGAGTGTTACAAATTATTTTGGTTTCAGGCTATTGTCAATAAGGTTCTGGAACATAAGAGAGAGTTTTATTATGATGAACTCATAAACGAAATGGCTGCAGATGCATGGTATATGGTTTCAGAATATAAGCTAAATCTTGGCCCGGCGGACGCTTTGGAAAGTCTGGTTCATTGTGCATATAAAATCAGTGGTATGAAGTCTTCTGAGAAGAAGGTAAAAGTGCTTGCCTTTTTAGAGAATTGTGAAGATAAAGAACTGATAGGAATGAAAAACAGGCTGACGTTGAATGTGCCTTATCGGCTGCAGGCACCATTTATCAAGAGTTTAAAGGGGAATGATTGGAAAAAGCCAGTAAAAGAGTTGGCAGAAAGAATAAATAAAGAAAAGCATTTAATTTACTATTTTGATATGATTAAGGGATTGAAGAGTAAGATTACAATTCAGCCGGAATGGTACGATTACATTATAAAAAATGCAGGGATTATACAAGGATGGATTCAATATAATCTGGTTACATATTTGCAAAGGCGTAATCCCAGCGTTCCGGGGATTGTAAATAAAATTTCTGCGCCTCAGGATCGGAAGCTGGATAAGGTAAAAGGATTTTGGAAGATGATGATCGATATAGAGCCTGTACACGACATTTATTCCGAGCAATTATTACAGAAAACGAATGTTTCTATAGATCATTTTGTCCCATGGTCTTATGTTGCCCATGATGAGCTGTGGAATTTAAGTCCTACAACGAAAAGTATAAACAGTAGTAAAAGTAACCATCTTCCTGAATGGAATATTTATTTTCCGAGGCTGTGTGAGATTGAGTACTGTGCTTACCAGGCGATGTGGAAATACGATGCGGTACATACGGAGTTTCAGAAGATTCAAAAGGAACACATTAACAATGCTGAAATAAGACTGAAACTTTACAGAAAAGGTCTGAAAAAAGAAGGCTTCTCCAGACAATTAGAAGAAATCATATATCCGGTCTATCATGCGGCGGAAGAAATGGGATTTCAGAGGTGGGAGTTGTGATGAATGACAGAACGTTAGAGTATTATGATGATCATGCGGAAAGATATGTTTCCGAAACAATATTGGCGGATATGAGCGAGGTATATCGGTCTTTTTTGTTGTCTGTCAAGAAGCAGGGACGGATTCTGGATTTAGGATGCGGCAGTGGAAGGGACAGTAAATATTTTATGGAGCGTGGATTTCAAGTTACTGCAGTTGACGGGGCTGAAAATATGTGTAAACTTGCTTCAAGATACTTGGGTCAGGAAGTGATTTGTAAAAGATTTACAGAAATTAATTACAGTAATGAGTTTGACGGAATCTGGTGCTGTGCTTCGCTTTTGCATATAAGCAAATGTGAAATACAAAGTGTATTAGAGCAATTGATTGCGGCGCTGAAAAGTGGAGGGATACTGTATCTGTCTTTCAAATATGGAACAAAGGAATATATGAAAGATGGCAGAAAATTTTCTGATTATAATGAGCAGGAGATGGAAAATATTTTTAATACAATATCGAGTGCAAAGATTGAGAAGATTTTCCTGACGGGAGATGTGAGATTGGGGAGGGAAAATGAGAGGTGGATCAACGTACTTGTGGAGAAAATGGAGGGAAATGAGAAATGATTAGGCCAATTATGAAGGATGTACTGTTTCTTTCGCAGAAATCACAACCTGCGACACTAGAGGATAAACAGGTTGCGTTTGATTTACTGGATACGCTGAAAGCGCATGAAGATGGCTGTGTTGGGATGGCGGCAAATATGATCGGAGTTAAAAAGAATATCATCGCTGTGAATATGGGATTTATGAATGTGGTTATGTTTAACCCGATGATTATAAAAAGAAGCGGACAGTTTGAGACGGAGGAAGGCTGTCTGTCACTGACTGGTGTGAGAAAATGCAGCCGCTATAAAGAGATTGAAGTAGAGTATCAGGATATCAATTTTCAGAAGAAAAGACAAAAATTCCAGGGATGGACGGCGCAGATCATTCAGCATGAGGTAGATCATCTGGATGGGAAAATTATTTAGTCCAATTTAGAAATTTATAATCTATAATTCATTTAAATGTTTTTTGACATAGTCAATAGTTTCATCGCTCAAATCAGAAGGGAGAGATGATTTTATTTGACGATCATCACCGTTCCAGAGGGGACTTCTTAGGATTTTTGCGACTAATTCTATATATTCTGATTGATATTTCTCTTTTTTACGAAACAATTTAAAAAACATACTACACCTCAATAAATTTTGTTATAATTGTAACATAATTGCATGAAAAAAGATACTTTTAAATGAGGTGGGTGTATGGCCAAAATTATTATATATGATACAGATGGAATTGAAAAAGATATATCTAATTTTCTGAAGAATTATGTGGATTTAATGTTTTGCAATGAATATATTTCTGAGGGTAAACAAGATGAAGTATTTCATCAGTATAGAGAAACGTACGAAGCTATCAAAGGATTACTGGATCTTTCAGAACTAAAAGAAAAACTAAATATTAGTGCATCTTGGATAGATTTCTTTTTGGAAAAAATGAAATGTTTTTCTCAAGAAATCAGTATACATAATGAGTGGTATATGAATAAGCAGTTGTCAATTTCAAAATTGTATTTGGATGCAATTTTAAAAAGTGTTGATCCTTGTATCGTTCTTGATGAAGAGCAGAGAAAGGTAGTATTGAATGATTCCGATGCTTCTTTAGTTGTGGCAGGTGCAGGCGCAGGGAAGACAACAACTGTTGCGGCAAAGGTGAAATATCTGGTTGAAAAACGGAAGGTCAATCCAGAAGAAATTATTGTAATTTCTTATACTCGAAAAGCGGTAAAAGAATTATCAGATAAGATAAATAAGCAATTAGGAATAGAAGCTAAAGTGACAACATTCCATGCTTTTGGAAATGAGATTATAAGGAATACAACTGAAGATTACCCAGAGGTAGAGACATATAAGAGAAAATATTTTATAGATATATTGAAGAATCGTATTTTTCAGAATCGTATACTGCTTAAAAATATGATATTGTTTTTAGGGTATTATATGGATATTCCTGAAGAGGCGTTTAAATTTCAGACGCTATCACAGTATCAGGCATATAAGGCATCTGTAGACCTGGAATCTATGCGAAGTACTTTGAACCAATATACAAAGAAAGTGACAGATTCTTTAACAAAGCAGGTGCGTACAATTAAAGGAGAATTTCTACGGTCTGTTCAAGAGGTACAGATTGCGAATTTTCTATATCTTCATGGCCTGGATTATGAATATGAAAAGGTATATGAATTTGATATTTTAAGTGCAAAGAAAAAATATACACCAGATTTTTATATTAAACAAGGAACACGAGAAGTATATCTGGAGCATTTCGGAATTAATGAAAATGGTACTTCTGACAGATTCTCACAAGAGGAACTAGATAAATATAAGAAAAGTGCAGCAGATAAAATTGTGATTCATAAAAGATATCATACAGAGATTATATGGACATATAGTAATTATAATGATGGTCGGGGTCTATTGCAGCATTTAGAATCGCTTTTAATTCAAAAGGGATTTGATCTGACTGTGAGGGATGATAAAGAAGTATATAGACAGTTAATGCAAGTAGAGAATGATAAATACGTATATCGTTTGGCTATTTTCATGGAAACATTTATCAGTCGTTTCAAAACGAATGGATATGATGAAACTGATTTTCAGCGTTTGCGAAAAAAGACAGATAATGTGAGAAACAGGTTATTCTTGGATATTGCCGAAGAAGTATATAAGCAGTATCAGGCTATGCTTATACAGAATCGGAAGATAGACTTTGAAGATATGATTAATCAAGCAGAAAAAACATTGGCGCAATATGATCCGACAAAAGTTCCTCTTAACTACAAATATGTGATTATAGATGAATATCAGGATATCGCCAGACAGCGTTTTCAGCTGACAAAAAGGCTGGCGGATATTTGTCATGCTAAAATTATTGCAGTGGGAGATGACTGGCAGTCTATTTATGCGTTTTCAGGATCTGATATCACCCTATTTACTCAGTTTATTGAACTGATGGGCCATGGAGAGATGCTCAAGATTACAAAGACATATCGTAATTCACAGGAATTGATTGATGTTGCAGGGAATTTTATACAGGAAAATGATAGTCAGATTAAAAAGCAGCTAAAATCACCAAAACATATAGAGAATCCAATTGTTATCAAAGTATATGATGATTCGTATGATATTATGAAGCATAAGACAGAGGCATTGTTGGCGGTATTGGAACAAATCCGTTTGGAATTTGGAGACGAGGCAGAGGTACTTTTCATTGGCAGATATGGATTTGATTTGAATCAAATATGTAAAACCGGAGAGTTTTCTCAAGATATACAAAAAAGTAGAAGTAAAGTGAAATGCAAGCGTTTTCCTAAGATGAGACTGACTTATCTTACGGCTCATAGTTCAAAAGGTCTGGGGTATGATAATGTAATTGTTCTAAATGGTATGGAGGGGAAATTTGGATTCCCATCTCAAATCGAGGATGATCCGATTTTGAAATTAGTCACAGTTGATGATAACACGTTACCCTTTGCGGAAGAGCGGAGACTTTTTTATGTGGCTCTTACACGGACAAAAAATAGGACATATATCTTGACACCGGAGAACAGACCATCAAGGTTTGTTATGGAATTAGTGGAGAAATATCATTTATCAGTGGAAAGAGAATTAAAGTATCACGCAGTGTCATCTTCGGGGATTACGGTTCATTGTCCTATATGCGGATATCCACTAAAGAAAGAGTTTAATCAAAATTATGGGTTGACTTTATACATGTGTACAAATGAACCGGAAGTGTGCGATTTTATGACTAACCGCATGGATTGTCTGAAAGATATCTATAAATGTGAGCGGTGTGAGAAGGGGTATATGATTATAAAACCGAATACTAAGACTGGTCAATATTTCTTTGGTTGTACTAATTATAATACGCAGGGAATTCACTGTAAAAATACGGTGACGATAGAGTCAGAATAAGTGACAGGCGAATGACGGTACTCTCCTTTCTATTGCAATCCATCGCGAGAATGAATTACCCACTGAGTAGGTAAAGTAAATTCTCGCGATGGATTGTAGACTTTTTATTCTCTAATAAAATCTTATATAATAATTTGATTATCTTTTCATATCGGAAGATACTTTGCATATGCTGGCATATCCCAGCGTGTTTTGGCGGTCAAAAGTAGTAAAAGTGTAGTAAACTCTGCATTTACTACTAGGCGCACAGCCTTTCCATTTCAGCCTTTGCGTAAACAGAAGAACCATGTGCGTTATAGCCAAGCGTCATAGTGATGTTGGCGTGTCCCATAAGGTACTGTAAGGTATTCGGGTTCATGCCTTTGTTAGCCAGATTCGTACAGAACGTGTGTCTGAATGTATGTGGCGTTACGTTTGGCAATGCTACCTCATGGCACTTGTTATACTTCTTGACAAGTCCCTTTATCATACTCTCATAGTTACCTGCTACCTTTGGAAAACCATCTTATGTGAGGAACAGGAAATCTCTGTAGCCATCAATGACGATAGGCGCTGCTTTCCCACGGCTTTTTACAATACTTTCCCTTGTACTTAAACATTCCATGAAAGCCACGTATTCGTCAAATATGAGGAAATGCGGAGCAAGCCCCAGATAGGCATAGTACTGTCCTGTCTTGTAGTTCATCATGAGCTTTATTGCTTCACTTCTTGCTACTATGCCATCATAAAACACATTGACGCAATTAATTATATACTTTTTCTTTTAGTAGAACTTATCCATGACCGTTCCCAAGTCTGCAAGATCAGCGTTTTTCGGGTCTAGGATATAGGACAACATTTGTCCGCAACAGGGCTTCAATGATAGTCAAAATAGGCCTTACCGTCACCAGTTACACCACAGATAAGGGCATGGGGGAGAGCGTCATACTTCCAGACCAGATTTTTCATCAAGCGCAAGTCCCCGTTTTCTGCTTGTACTTCGTTGATAGAAATGAGGTTCGCTATCATATCATAAAGCGGGAGATATTCCACGGAGCTGTCATACAACAGCTTGTCTGTCAATTTGCAATATAGACCGCTTTCCAACTTATCCTCTAACTGCAAAAGCTGGTCTTGATACTTTCCCAGCGTGATTTCACACGGGATATAGAGCAAGCCTTTTTCCATGCGGTAATATATACGGGGAAAGTAGCTGATGTTCTCCTTTGTCCTGCTGGGCTGTAAATCAGTGAAAAAGTTGTTCCCTGTGTCGTTTGTGCTTCATGCCAGCTGTTTTCCAGTATCATACATGCCAGATTTTGCCGGTGTAGGAGCTGTTTATAACGGTCATAACAGAAGCGGTAATACAGAAAAGCGACCAGTATACAGATACCAGTCGCTACGATAAGAGTTATAAAGTTATAGGGGGAGAGCGAGAATGTAAGCCTGTCATTGCTGATAAGGGTAAATTTCTCCCAATCAGTACACATGAGTTGGCCTATGTTCATAAGCAGTATGACCGCCACGAACAGGAACGAACCGCAACAGAAACGGTACACAAGGGACTTGTTGCTAGATCTAATACGCTTTTCCTTATATTTGTAAAATGTCATAAGACAGACCTCCTTTCTGGGTATGAAAAAGCAGTCAATCATATAGACTAACTGCTTGTAAAATGGTCAATTTTAATTCAATAGAAGATAAATTTTAATGCAATTTTTCTTGTTCTAGCCACTCTGTTTTATCTGGAGTGATAACCAATATATCCACATTACCCCCAACAGTTTCAACAGTATTTAAAAAGTGCATTGTTTTAATAGTAGTTTCAACTGCATACTTTGCAAAATCAATGGCATCCTGCAATGTAAAAAAATTCCAATAAATTTCATTGTTTGGGAGGTCACTATAAGTCCCATCATCATTTTTTACCGCACAATTCTTTATCAATCTTGTTAAAGTAAGTGTTTCTCCATTCCATGTAGCACCTTGATTTATGGTATCCACTGGAAATATATTTGAATCGATTAATTGTATTTTGAAAATAGCTTGTTCTTTTTTCTGTCCATTGTCTGTATATCCGGCGACAATAAAATCAGTATTTGGTATTGGCTGATATGGAGAGAAAAAATCAATTATCATTTGTGGAATTTCCGATACAATCGTTTCTTTACTGACTTTTTCTCTAATGAATTGTTGAATATAACCTGTGATTGGCTTCCCATCTATCGAAGAATCACCACAAGTTGAAATACCGCAACCATTTGGACATATAAAAGTTTTATCTGTTGAATTAGTTGTATGTATACCATGATAAACCGTAACAGAATTTCCATTTTGTACCGTTGTATGATATGTTGTTCTTCTATCACTTGCTAAAACAATTCCCTCGTTTACATGAACTGCAATTATGAATGACATAGCGTTAACCTCCTTAACATGCTTTTAAAATATTATACAACTAAGAAATGAAATGAACAATCAGAAATGCAGAAATAACTATTTTTATGCTGTCCATGTGAAATATTGCACTGCTGATTTTCTGCTGGTTTTCCCTTCAAGGCAATATCTTCCGTCTTAATGAACCAGTTCACATCTGCACCTTGAAAAGTGGCATTTGCTACTGTGTCAGCAACAGGATTGATAAGCTCTATCTCTACGTTGTAGTCAAATTCCTTTAACGGAACAGTGGCAGGAATTGATACCTGTATCATGCGTCCCTGTCCACGGAATTTAAGGTTGTAAGTACGTTCCTTGATTTCGTCACCTACCGTGCCGTCCTCATTCTGGATATACACCTCACGTCTTAATGCTGAAAACTTTAACTGCCCGAATGTCTTTTCTTTTTCAATCACGATACCGTTTGCTGATCTCAGATGTTTAGACCTCCTTATTTATTCTCTGCTGGTAACATATCGTCTGCCAGCAGGATATAGTTTGTAAACCCTCTTGTGCCAATCTTATAGCCCTCTGCCGTAATGCGTGGGTTAATTAGCTTCACTTTCTGCTCTGGCTGAAAATGCTTTTCCCCAGCTTCAGCAAGAAGCAACACGATAATATTATCTGCCCTCTGCACGTCACTGTAAAGGTTGTAGCTTCGGGACACTGCCGTTACACATCCGATCCTGCGCTGTACAACCTCGCTTTCTCCTGCATATTCCAAATTGTCGAATGTCTTTTTCATGTTCGGCACCACAAATTTAAGTTCCATATGTTTTTACCTCGTTTCTTTCTTTTGATAGTTATTGTTTATATGGGGGAGCTACAATCCCCCTTCCCCTAGCGGACTGCTTTTTTCTATCAATCCAAAAGATGAATGACAGAAAAGAAACAGTTTGGAGTTTGAGTTCTGGGGTAAGCGTTCTATTGCGGAGGGGAACGGGACTGCTCCTGTATATGTTTTCCTGCCATATTGATACGTCCTATGACTTCTTAGCTTTACGTTTCTTCAAGAAGTATGTTCCAGCTAATGCAATGCCAGAAGCTCCCAGCAGAGCAAGCAAACCGATAATGTTTGTTATATCGCCTGTCTTTGGACTGGTGTATTTGGTGTGGACGGCTGTTCTGGTTCTTCTGGGGCAGGTGTTTCGGATTTCTCTTTGACAGATACTGCCTGCCCTTTGTCCGTGGTGTCTTTATGTTCTGTAATTTTTTTCGGTTTATCTGGATTGCTTAAATCATATAATTCCTCAAACGTCACAAGCTGTTTTCCGCCAAGCTCGGAAGCGTCAAAGGTAAAGATAATCTTTCATTTTGGGTAATAAAATAGCCGTCCATTTCTGAACGGCTGGGAATAGAAAAGGAACGCCGATTTTATGCGTTCCGTTGTCTATATGCTTTATTCAATTTTGATGTTCAATACTGATGTGTTGTACCATATCTTTGCAAATCCCAGAATATCAGCGTATCAAGGCTCATTCGTCAGTAGGAAATAAGTAGTAAAATGAATGGTTGTTATCCTTTGATATTACGATAGATGCAGTGTTTTGGGGGATAATCAAGATTTTACTGTGTTTTAAATTTAAAAAGCAGATTTTTAAAATTACAGAAACATGTCACAACTATATACAAACTCTGACCTAAATGACATATTATGAGATGTATCCGATCCGGATAGACACAAAAAATAAATAGAATATCATCTGATGGGAAAATTGTCTTACTCTCTTCTTACCCCCTGATCGCAATATGAATATCCATATAGGAACTCCCATCTTTTTCGTAGCTCTTTTCAAAGCAGGTAATAAGATCCTTTGATTGATCCAATTCCATATTATTGACCTCCATGTACCGCATCAGAGTTTTGTATGCATTTGGAATTAATGAAAATGGTGCGGTGAAAGGTTCTTTAATTGTAATGACGGCATATGGATGGTCGTTTTGTGAGAGGATTTCTAACTTGCAGCAGGTGTTAACAAAATCTTCCGGTAAAATACATGCAGCAGTGTAACCATGCATATGATAAACATTTATCTGCTCCTGAGAGACGAAGGGGAAGTCCCAGCCTATGAGCTGCGCATGTTCAATCCCGCATGAATTGGCCCAGCCTTTTATATGATTCATTGCGTCTTCTTCAGGAGCGCTGCTGATTACGGCGTACCTGACATAGCGAAATGCCGGAACTTTATCAATTCTGATATTTGTATATGCCTCGTTGTCTGAGTTCATATTTTCCCGCAATAGCGAATCCATTGAACAGGAGAAGAGACTGCACAGATTTATGGCCTTTTCCATTTCCGGAAAGGCAGAATCCATCTCCCATTTCGATACTGTCTGGCGGGAGACACCCATTTTTTCTGCCAATTCATCTTGTGTCATTCCCTTATGCATTTTTCTGAGAAACTGTAGGTTTTGTCCGAAGCTCATTGATCATTCTCCTTATTGTTTGATAGATACATTATATTAAATAAAAAAAGGTAAGTACACCAATTTAGAGTTTCGGATTGAAAGATATACGCAACCTGAAGTTGCGTATAATCCGCTTCGACACATAGCTTTGCATCTGATAACTGATATCGCGGTTATCCGGTGGAAGGCTTTTTTTGTTACCTAAAAGTGAATGCGGTATGGGAATCGCGATTGTTTCATTTAGATATAGTAAAAAAATACAAAATTTTTACTTTACAAATTGATAACAATTTATTGACGTGTAGTACAATAAATGATATATATATAATAAATAAGCTTATTTGATACAAAATGACAGCAAAATGCACAATAAAAGATAGAAAAAGTGATAGTAAAAAAATGAGATAAATTTACTGCACCGCGAGGAGATAGGAAATGAATGTAAGCATATTTTGCGAATACTTAAAAAATCCGATTGGAATTGACTGTGAGCAGCCCAGATTTTCCTGGCAGACAGAGGAAAACTGTGGCGGATTTCAGCAGACAGGGTATCGGATACTGATTGGCCGGGAACAGGAACATTTATTAAGCGGCCAGGGAATCGTATGGGATTCTGGTGTAGTTTTATCTGCCCAGTCTGAAAATATTATATATAACGGAACACCATTGATGACTGCATGCAGTTATTATTACATGGTACAGGTTTTGGATGATGCCAAAGAGGTGCATGTCAGTGACACGGGAGTCTTTACCACCGGAATTATGAAGCCGGATCAATGGCAGGCAATGTGGGTTGGTTCCGCATTGATGAATCAGCATACTTTCTGGTTCCGCAGTTGTCTTAACGTTGACCGGAAAATGGTGGAATCGGCATATGCTTTCGTCATCAGCCCGAATTATTATGTATTGACAGTGAATGGAAATGCCACGACGGATACGGTTTTAAATAATGCATGGACTGACTGCGAAAAAAGTATTTTGTACAAAACCTATGAAATTACAAATCATTTACGTCAAGGTGAAAATGTCTTCGGTATTGAACTTGGAAACGGGTGGAATGCTCTGGAGATGGGAATTGATGGTGATGGGTTAGGCGAACATCAATTTTCAGTGCAGGTATATCTCAAATATACGGATGGAACTTCCGGGTGGATTTTAAGCCATCCCGATGACTGGAAATACACGACAGAGGGGCCGATTAAGTTTAATAATATTTACCATGGTGAAGTGTATGATGCCCGCAGGGAGATTCCGGGGTGGGATGAACCAGAGTATGATCTTGCGGGTTCGGAATTATTATGGAGAGACGCTGTTGAATTTGAACCCCTGAAGGGGATTGTAAGGGCGGAGATGATGGAGCCGATCAAAGTTGTGGCGGAAATCACACCGAAGCAGGTATACGAACTGCCTGATCACAGTTTTGTATATGATATGGGGCAGAACTTTGCCGGATGGGTAAGGATTGCGGTACAGGAAGCGGAAGGAACAAGAATTGATCTGTCATACTCGGAACTGGAACATGAGGATCATACGTTGAACAAGATGACACTGCGGGGTGTCAGGGCAACTGATACATATATCTGTAAGGGTGACAAAACAGAGACTTATGAACCGAGGTTCACTTATCATGGTTTCCGTTACGTACAGATCTCCGGCGTAAGCAAAAAGCCGATGGAAGTGACCGGATGTGTAGTCAGATCCGCGGTGGAACGGATTGGACATTTTCAGTGTTCCGATCCGATGCTGAATCAACTGCAGAGCAATATTACCTGGACGGAGGAGAGCAACCTGCATGGACTGCCGACCGATTGCCCGCAGCGTGATGAGCGTCTGGGATGGTTAAATGATATGACAGTGCGCAATGAATGTGCCATTTATAACTTCCGTCTTCCTCTGTTGTATGAGAAATGGCTCCAGGATATCCGTGATGCCCAGGGTGAAGTTACCGGTGCAATTACAGACACCGCGCCGTTTCGGCGGTTTGGCTCGAGGCCGGCAGATCCGGTCAGCAGTTCGTTTCTGCTGATTCCCTGGAATATATACTGTCATTACCGGGATGAGAGAATTATCCGGGATAATTATGAGCCGATGAAACGATGGATTGGGTATCTGTTTCGGAATGCGAATGATTACATATTAAAGTATTCACATATGGGCGACTGGGCGGCCCCGATCGGTGGAACAGACCATAACAGTGTCGGCGGCGGTGCGGTTTCTACAATTACACCGACTCAATTGATGGCGACCGGTTATCTTTATTACGATTGCATTTTGATGGTTAAGATGGCACGGGTGATGGGCCGGGAAGAAGATGCGGCATATTACACAGAAAAGGCAGAGCAGGTAAAAGAAGCATTTCAACATGAATACTATAACAAAAAAGAAAAATATTATGCGTCTAACAGCCAGGCCAGCAATACATTTCCACTCTATCTTGGCCTGGTGCCGGAAGAGGATAAACCAGCAGTTCTTAAGAACCTGATCAAGGATATAAAAGAGCATGAGATTCATCTGACGACCGGAAATCTCTGCAGCAGATATTTAATTGAAGTGTTATTCCAGAATCACCAGGAAGATCTGGCATATCAGCTGCTGACCCAGACCAGCTATCCGGGGTGGGGATACATGATTGAGAATGGGGCGACAACCATCTGGGAAAGATGGGAAAAGATTGTAGATGAGAATTCTTTCCTCAGTCATATGGCATCATACAACCATCCGATGAACGGTGCGGTTGGGGTATGTTTTTATAAATACATTGTCGGAATCAACATTGATGAGGAGAAACCTGCTTTTGAACATTTCACTGTAAAACCGTTGATGCCGCGCGCGTTGTCTTCTGCAAGGGCGTGCATAGAGACAATACGCGGCGAGGTAGCTGTGGAGTGGGCGAAGGACGAAAACTTCCATGTAGAATTAAAGGTACGGGTACCATTTAACAGTACAGCGGATATTTTCCTGCCAATTGAGCACCTGAATCAGGAACATATAACAGTGGAAATAAATGGGAAAGAAGCCTTAGATAGTGACGGGCGGTGCCTGGGAGTATATGATGGTTTTGTGAAATTCAGGATTCAGTCCGGCGAACATTGCTTTAAAGTAA
Organism: uncultured Lachnospiraceae bacterium; assembly: GCA_900549995.1. Taxonomy (GTDB): domain Bacteria; phylum Bacillota; class Clostridia; order Lachnospirales; family Lachnospiraceae; genus UMGS1251. The sequence goes on from URQQ01000032.1 coordinate 47,913, forward strand.
AAGATTAGCCGAAGAGAAGAATGAGAATGGAGGAGCAGGATGGATAAAGCAAAAGAATATAAAATCTGGTTTGATTCAATTACGATGCAGTTTCCAGGTGTTCTGGCGCTGGATGACGTGAGCCTGGGAGTCAAACCCGGTACAGTTCATGTGCTGATGGGAGAAAACGGTGCCGGTAAGTCGACTTTGATGAAGATTCTCAATGGATCTTACCAGCCAAGCGGCGGGAATATCTTCATTGACGGCGAGAAGGTGGCATTCCGCAGCATTGAAGATGCCGCGAAGCATAACATATCAATGATTTATCAGGAACTTAACTACATTCCTGATATGACGGTTGAGAAGTTTATCATGTTATGCCATGAACCGCAGAAAATGGGCTTTATAAACTGGAAAGAGGTAAACCGGACCGCGAAGCAGATTCTGGAAGAGGAAAAGATAGATATTGATCCAAAACAGACGCTGAGAAATCTGTCAGTATCAGAAGTGCAGCTGCTTGAAATTATCCGGGAGATACGCAGCAATGATGTGAAGATCCTGATTATGGATGAACCGACCTCCGCATTGACGGAAAAAGAAGTCGAGGGGCTGTTTACCAGGATCGAGGCATTGAAAAAGCAGGGGATTACGATCTTATATATTTCTCATAAAATGGATGAAATCTTTCGTATAGCCGATGAAATCAGCGTAATGCGGGATGGAAAGATGATTCACACCGCTCCTGCATCTGAATTCACTCAAGACAGTATTGTAAAGATGATGGTAGGAAGAGAAATATCAAACGTGTACCCGAAAGAACAGGTTGACAAAGGTGAAGTTTTGCTGGAGGTCAGGAATTTAAATTCGGAATATCTGCATCTTAAAAACATCAATCTTAATGTCAGAGCCGGAGAAATCGTTGGGATCGGCGGTCTGATGGGAGCCGGGCGGACGGAAGTTGTGCGGGCGCTCTACGGACTGGATCCGTTTGACAGTGGTGAAATAAAAGTGGCAGGCCGTGAAGTCAAGATACGGAATGTCTCGGATGCGATCAGCAGCGGGATTGCCATGGCATCGGAAGACCGGAAGCGTTATGGTCTGGTACTCTGCCGGAACATTTTGGAAAATGTTTCACTGTCAAGCCAGAGACGGATTTCCAAGGGCGGTTTTCTGAATCTGAAAAAGGAAAAGAAAATCGTGGAAGACTATTTTGGCCAGTTGAAGGTAAAGGCGCCGAACATGTATTTTGCTGCGATGAATCTGAGCGGAGGAAACCAGCAGAAAGTGGTTCTGGCAAAGTGTCTGATGACGCAGGCGAAAGTCTTGATCTTAGATGAGCCTACCAGAGGAATTGATATAGGTGCCAAGTACGAAATCTATAAACTGATGATCGAATTGGCGAAGGCCGGAATTGGTATTATATTTATCTCATCAGAGCTTCCGGAATTTATTGGGATGTGTGACCGGGCCTATATTATGTATAAGGGGCAGATTGTGGATGAGATCGAAAAAGAACAGCTGACACAGGAGAATGTGGTGATGCTGGCAGCAGGAGGGAAAATAAATGAGTAAAAGTAAAGTAAAACCTGGGTTTGACACGATTATGAGAAAGTACGGCATTTATGTGATTTTTCTGGTGCTTGTAATTGCGGCTTCGTTGTCAACTGAAAGTTTTCTGACTGTAAAGAATATAACAAATGTCCTTCGTCAGATCAGTGTTATGGGCGTACTGGCACTGGCGGAGATGATGCTTATCATATCCGGGCAGATCGATCTGTCGGTTGGTTCGATTGTGGCCTTGGCGGGAATGCTCTCTGTAAATGCTTATCTTAAAACAGGATCTTTTGTGGTATTGTTTGCAGTGGCAATCATAGCGGCCATGCTGCTGAGTGCGTTCAGCGGTATTATGGTTGCGAAGGTGAAACTGCCGGCGTTCATTGCGACGATGGCAATGGACTGGATTGCCAGAGGTCTGTGTTATCTGTATACAAATGGACAGGCTGTTTATAAAATCGGAGACTATGGCAAAATATCTACTACATATATCGCAGGGATTCCGCTTCCGGTGTTATTTTTAATCGGAATGGCGGTCATCTGCTGGATTGTCCTCAACCGGACTACACTGGGAAGAGATGTCTATGCGATCGGTGGAAATGCAGAGGCGGCAAATGCTTCGGGAATTAAAGTGAATAAATCGATTATTATTACCTTTGCATTTGCCGGATTCCTTACCGGAATCGCAGCGATACTTCAGATCTCGAGAGTGAACTCCGGATACCCGGACACAGCGATGAACTATCATGGCGATGCGATTGCTGCCGCAGTCATCGGCGGAACCAGTTTTACCGGCGGTATCGGTACAGTTTCAGGCTGTCTGGTTGGAGCATGTATCATGGGATTTTTGAGTAATTTCCTGAACCTGATCGGGCTGGGCGCGTATTTCCAAATGGTAACAAAGGGTGCGATTATCCTGATAGCACTGGCAATTGACATTTTAGGAAAGAACAAAGTGTTAAGAGGGAAAAAGAAATAGTTCAATCATTCATCACAAACAACATAAAAAGGAGAAGTTAAAATGAGAAAAGTATCAGCAGTTTTATTAACAGTAATCATGGCGGCAGGTTTACTCGTGGGCTGTAAATCTGGAGACAGCAGTGAAGGCGGTTCAGCAGATAACGGAAAGATGAAGATCATGGTTGCCAGCAGTGACATGTCACAGTCGTTTTATTCCTGGCTTGCGAACTCAACGGCAGAGGAATTCAGCAAAAAATATCCGGATGCAGAAGTGACGATTACAGATTGTGCTGGCGATCCATCAAATGTAATTAATTTCCTTGAACAGGCAGTTACTGATAAATATAAAGGTGTGATTATGGATAAGCCGGATCACGAACAGGATACGAAAGAACTGGTAGAAGCCTGTGAAGAAGCAGGATGCCATGTGATTTTCACCAATAATACAGAGGTAGAGGATGGCATTGCCCAGGGAGTCGGCCTTGATAATTATCCGCTTGGATTTACGATCGGCGGGGTAGCGGCAGAAAAACTGCCGAAGAATGCGAAGGTATTAATTGTAGAGTCTACTGCAGGCAACCAGGGATGTATTGACAGAACACAGGGATTTCTGGATGCAATCAAAGACGCAGGGCGTGATGATGTTGAGATTCTCGACCAACAGGCAGCAGGTGACTGGTCAAAAGAAAAGGCAATGACTGTTATGGAAGATTTTCTGCAGAAGTATGATAAATTCGATGCAGTATACTCTTTATGTGATGATATGACCTGCGGCTGTATAGAAGCCTGTGCAAATGCCGGATTGGACACAAAAGCGATCCAGTTCTACGGAGTTGATGGCCTTGGAAATGGCTGCCTGTCGGTAAAAGATGGTGATATGACAGCAACTGTTCTGCAGAACGCAGATGATATTGCTGCAAAGGCAGTTGAACTTTGGGCTGGTATGGAAGATGGAAGTATCACAGATTCCAAGAATTATGCACTGGATCCAACAATTATCACAAGCGACAATGTAGATGAAATTATAGCGATGCATAAAGAAAACGGAATGATGGATTAAAATGTGAAGAAACTAATTCAAGGTGATGAGTGATGATCTGGAGAAGCTGTTGCGTAAAAGCGACAGCTTCTTTCACTGATTTAACTTAGAAAAATTTAGTTTAATTATTAAAATAATTTACTTGACTATTCACTGATGCTGCTATAGAATCATTGTAAAATAAAGGCCGTTCAGAAAAGTCTGGTAGATAAGAGGAGAGTTATTAAATGAAGAATGTAAAGCTTAAAGATATAGCAGACCGTCTGGGGGTATCTGCGACAACGGTGTCAATGGTACTGAACGGACGGTCAATCAGTGTCTCTGAAAAGACGCGTCAGGAGATTACCCGAACCGCTGATGAGATGGGGTATATCAAACGTCTGGCACCGAAACCAATTGCCCTGTTTGTGCCGGATTTTAATAATATGTATTACTCGGAATTTACGAAGTGGCTTTCATTATATGCACAGGACATGGGGTATAATCTGATTGTATATGACTCGAACAATAACAGCCAGAGAGAATTAAACAATCTCTCAGCGCTGACGAGCAGGAATGTCTGCGGAATTATTATGGCGATGACGTCGCCGGGTTCTGAAATACGTATGCTGATCAATCAAAAAAGCGGCCCGGGAAAAATTCCTGTTGTGCTGATCGATATCAGTAACCCAACTTTTAACTGCCATAAGATTTCGACCGATAACTACCTTGGAGAGTATATGGCGGTGGAATATCTTCTGTCGCTGGGGCACAAGCGGATCGGACATATCTGCGGCCCGATCAGCTCAAGCAATGTTGATAATGGATGCATTGACCGTCTGAATGGTTATAAGAATGCTTTTGCGGATAATGGCCTGAGTTACGAGGATTCATGGATTGTGGAAGGCGTATTTAATATGGAGAGCGGCTACCATCTGACACAGCAACTGTTAGATCAAAATGTTACAGCAATTGCTACTCAGAATGACATGCAGGCTTTCGGGGTGTATCATTATCTGAAAGAGCATGGCATCGATATTCCGAATGATGTTTCCCTGATTGGGTTTGATGATGTTTCCTTCAGTTCGGTGCTTGAGACGCCTTTGACGACGGTATCCCAGAAGGTTCCGCTTCTGGCAAGGAAGGCGATTGACTTGATTACCGATGAGGTTTCACATTATGCGATATCGGGGAAGGTGATGTTTAAGGGGGAACCGGAGCTGGTTATACGTAAGAGTGTGAAGGATTTGAGAAAATAATAATTGTTGGGATAAGTAAAAAGGTTTTTAATATGGAGGATAATCCTTGGAATGCAGTAGACCAGACCTTTCGTCTGCGAATTTCTGTGTTCATATTGGTTTAATTAAAACTTCGAAATTTTATTTTTGCAAGTTCAAATTTTGCGTTTTAAAATATATGTATTTGATGTAAAATTAGTCATATGGAATCTCCTCTTTTTCTGTTTATTAAGGTTTTATTGTGGTGATTTAATTTTATACCAAAAAGGGATTAGATTCCTTTTATTTTGTACTATTTCTAAAAGTTTATTACTATGACACTGATAAAATTAGAGGATGTGGATAAACTTGAGGAAATTTAAGAAAAATACTTTTATTGGCTTCTATTATTAAGGTTATGAGAATTTACTTAAAATAGATAATACAGAAGAAACGGGTGGTTATAAATTAAAAGTGGTATATTCAAGTGTAAGGAAATAAGGGGTGGGTAGAATTATTGAGTATATAGAAATCGGAAAATCAGGTGGTGCGAATGGTATGCTCACAGAAAAATATTGAGAGATTCGCACCTAAGAATAACAGGCATTTTGCATAAAAGTAAGGTGTAAAGTCAATTTGATCGTTTCGGCATTAAAAATAATAAACAGAAGATTGTAAATATTTACCAAAATGTGGTGATGAGAATTAGCATATTTTGCTGTCATCTCCTGTGAAGGAGGTGTGGATTTAAACAGATGATGATGTTTTCAATCGT
>URQQ01000033.1 GCA_900549995.1 uncultured Lachnospiraceae bacterium
AGGATTTTGCCGCGCTCCATGTCAACAGAAACTCCATCCCCGAATAAACCGTCCGTGTTAGATACGCGCCCAACAGCAGAAAGTATATACTGAGAAGTAATTTCCACCGGCTTTTCTTTCTCAAGGAATGTACATTTCAGTACCTCCCCGTCTTTCTCAACCTTCTGCACTGAAGCTCCTGTATGAATGTCAATTCCGCGCTTTTTCAGGATCATCTTCAGATTCTGTGAAATCTCTTTGTCAAGATTCGGAAGAATCTTCGGCAATGCCTCCACAATCGTAACCTTACAGCCAAGAGATGAAAATACAGTGGCAAATTCCACACTGATGACACCCCCGCCGATCACAAGAAGGCTTTCCGGCACTTCTTCAAGCTGAAACAGCTCATCACTCGTCAGAACACCTGGCAGATCCATCCCCTGAATCGGAAGGATCAATGGCTTAGATCCGGATGCCAGTATCACATTGTCCGCTTCAATACAGACATTTCCCTCTTCCATCTGTACTTCTACTTTTTTATCAGCAGTCAAAGTGCCGGTTCCATTTAAAAGTGTAATTCCGTTCGCTTTGAAAAGCTGTTCAATTCCCTGCCTGAGTGACATGGAAGTTTCATCTTTATATGCAAGAATTTTTTCATAATCATATTTTACATCACCGGCAAAAATCCCGAATTTTTCACCTTCCTGAATCTCACGGTATAAAGATGATGCATGAATCATTGCTTTTGTCGGAATACATCCTCTGTTCAGACATGTCCCTCCAAGCTCGCAGCTTTCTACTACTGCTGTGTCAAGTCCAAGGTGAGCTGCTTTAATTGCTGCCACATATCCGCCTGGTCCGGCACCTATGATAATCAGGTCAAATTTCTCTTTCATTGTATGTCTCTGTCCTCCTACTCTGTCTCTACATTCCGCTATCCGGCACCGTTTTATTCCCTGTCTCTGCCCCTTCAAGGATTTCTTCCGCCGCCTCTTTTACCGGCTCCATTCCGAAACGCTTCTTAAATACCATTCCGCCGACTACTCCTGCAAGTATTCCGCCTGCCGCCCCGATGACAAGTGCGAGAACTACTTTTTTGGGATCATTAAAGGCAAACGGTGCTAAAAGTCCTGGAATCGGAGAGGCTGTCCCAGGTGCGTTATTCACAATTCCAAGCAACGCTGCCCCCACTCCGGCGATTCCTCCCCCGAAGAAATTCGAACCATAGATTGGGATCGGATGTTTCGTCACGATGTGTGCCTGTGTCAGCGGTTCTACCATGACTGCAATTGTACTGCTGCGGTCACCAAGATGCAGCATCTTAAAGATCATTCCGTTCGTAAATGCTCCTCCGAAACATGCGATCGCCGCGATTCCCATCGGGAGTCCCGTAAGCCCCAGCATCGCAGTGAGTGCCATAGAACTGAGCGGCGATGTACAGATCATCTTGATAATTCCTCCGAGCAAAAATCCCATCACGACCGGTGATTGTGTCGTAGCCGCTGTAATTGTTCCCCCGATATGCTCCATCGCTGCATTGACAACCGGATTGGCACCATAAGCAATCAGCCGTGCAAAAGGTGCGATAACCAGCGCCCCTACAATGACATCAATTCCGCTTGGCAGATATTTCTCGATCAATGGTGCTGTAAATCCTACTACATAACCGGCGATAAATCCCGGCAATATTCCGTATCCTCCAAGTGCGACACCTGCAACTACCGCATAGACCGGATTGACTCCCATCGAAAGCGGTACCATAATTGCAGCCGCAACACCTCCCATACTTCCGGAAACATTTCCCGTCTGTCCAAGGAATTCAATTCCGAACAAATCCCCTGAAATATAGCGGTGGACTGCCTCCACCAGAAATGTTGCAACAGCCGCATTTGCCATCCCCGACATGGCCTCTGTCCCTTTCGGCGCTTTCATGCTGAAAAGTGAAAATGCAGCCAGTGTTACTAACAGTAAACCTAAACCTGATATAACCGTCACCATACCTAATCCTCCTAAATCCGTTCACTCTCTGATTGCCGCGTCCCCAATTCTGTCTGATCTGAATGACTGTTGCACATTATTCCTGCCTTTCATTTACCGAAATAATGTGTCAGGTTTAGTCTGCTATTTAGTTTTCTTTCTAGCAATCATAATTTCCCGTCTCCTGCTGTATTCAGGCATAATGGCTGCGCATTCCCATTATGCCTGTTTTTTATGCCTTAAAATGTATACCTTAATTTTGGATTTCTTGCCGCCTGCACCTCATCCAGTCTCCGTACCGGAGTAATATGCGGTGCCGCATGCAGTGTATCTGCATTTTCCTCTGCAATCTCATGCAGTTTTCTAAATACCTGAATGGCTTCATCCAGCGTATCCTTGCCTTCTGTCTCTGTCGGTTCTACCATCAGTGCTTCCTCTACAATCAGAGGGAAGTACATGGTCGGCGGATGAATTCCGTTATCCAGAAGCCCTTTTGCAATATCCATTGCTGATACCCCGGTCAGTTTTTTCAGTTTCGCAAGACTCATTACAAATTCATGCATACATGTTTCGTCATAAGCCATGTCATAGACATCCTTCAGGCTTGCCATCATGTAATTCGCGTTCAGGACTGCGTTCTGGCTTGCTTCCGGAATTCCGGCCTTTCCTAACATCATGATATACGTCAACGCTCTCACATCTACAAGGAAATTGCCGTAGAAACTCTTCGTCTCACCAATGCTGTGCTCTGGTTTTACAAATTTCAATTCCTCTTCGCCTTCTACCAGAACATTCGGAAGGAACTCGCTCAGAAGCGCTTTGCATCCTACCGGTCCGCTTCCCGGGCCGCCTCCGCCGTGAGGGGTCGAGAAGGTCTTATGAAGATTCAGATGGATGACATCGAATCCCATATCTCCCGGTCTTACCGTTCCCATAACTGCGTTTAAGTTTGCCCCGTCATAATAGCAGAGACCACCGCATTCATGGATGATATTCGTGATTTCCAGAATGTTTTTATCAAACAGTCCGACCGTGTTTGGATTGGTAAGCATCAGCCCCGCTGTGTCTTCCCCAACGACTTCTCTCAGTTTATCAAGATCCACACATCCATCTTCTCTTGATGGAATACTCACTACTTTATATCCGGCCATTGTCGCACTTGCCGGATTGGTTCCGTGAGCTGAATCTGGCACAATGATTTTGGTTCTCTTTGTATCACCTCTGCTTACATGGTAAGCTTTGATCAGGAGAAGACCTGTAAATTCACCGTGTGCCCCTGCCGCAGGCTGAAATGTCATATGATCCATGCCTGTGATCTCACAGAGATATTTCTCCGCTGTCTGAAGTACTTCCATACATCCCTGAACCGTATGTTCCGGCTGAAGCGGATGGATCTGTGTGAATTTAGGCAATGCTGCCATATCCTCATTCACCTTCGGATTATATTTCATGGTACAGGAGCCAAGCGGATAAAATCCATCATTCACACCGCGCGCTTTTTTCTCAAGTTCTGTGTAATGTCTGCTGACATCATTTTCAGATAATTCCGGAAGATGAAGCTCTTTTTGTCTAGCATCTTTCTCATCCAAAGTGACAACCGGCACATCACATGTTGGAAGTGCACTGATCTGTCTTCCCTCGTGGCCTTTTTCAAATATCAACATCCCCTTACACCTCCTTTAAGATCTCGATCACCTGATCGATCTCTTCTTTTGTATTCATTTCCGTACAGCACCAGAGAATCTGGCCTTCCCTGTCCCCGTCAAGCGGAAGTCCTCCAAGTATTCCATGTTTCTCCAGTTCTTCCATCACTTTGCATACAGGTGCTTTCGATGTTGTGGCAAATTCATGGAAAAATGTACCTTTATCTGCGCGCACATAACCGATTTTTTCAAGTTCTTCTGCCATATAATGAGCCTTTGACATACTCTGTACGGCAGCCTCGCTGATGCCTTTTTTCCCCATCGCTCCCATGTATACACTGACCGCAAGTGCACACAACGCTTCATTAGAACAGATATTGCTGGATGCTTTTTCTCTCCTGATATGCTGTTCTCTTGCCTGTAAGGTAAGGACATACCCTGTCTTACCATCTACATCTGTCGTTTCCCCGACGATTCTTCCAGGCAGTTTTCTTGTCATGTCTGATACGCAGGACATAAATCCAATATACGGGCCTCCAAAGGCTGTCGGAAGTCCAAGTGGCTGTCCTTCGCCTACTGCTACGTCTGCACCATACTCTCTTGGCGTTTTCACGATGGCAAGGGAAATTGGATTCACACCCATGATGTATTTTGCCCCTGCTTCATGCGCAATCTGTCCGATTTCTTCGGCTTCTTCCAGATTACCGTAGAAGTTCGGATGCTGGATATATACACATGCAACAGATGCGTCCACATGTTCCTTCAGATAATCAATGTCTGTCACTCCGTCTTTTTCCGGAATGATCTCCACTTCCATGCCGTTTCCAAAGCAGTATGTCTTGATTGTCTCAATCACATAAGACGGAGAGGTTGCTGAGACAAGTGCTTTGCCTCGTTTTCTGTCCTTACACATCGCGACACCTTCTGCCGCCGCTTCTGCTCCGTCATATACACAGGCATTCGATACATCCATTCCTGTCAGTTCACAGATCATCGTCTGATACTCAAAGATTGCCTGCAGAACCCCCTGGCTGGTTTCCGCCTGATATGGTGTATATGCTGTCAGAAAACTTTCTTTTGTAATCACACTGTTTACAATGGATGGAATGTAGTGCCTGTATGATCCTGCACCGCGGAAAATTGTAGGGAATACTACATTTTTCTCTGCGATAGCTGTCATTTTCCTGCGTACTTCCAGTTCTGACATTCCTTCCGGCAGATCAAGCCCGCCTTTTACCTTGACATCCTCCGGGATATGGCTGAATAAATCATCGATTGTATTGCAGCCAATGACAGAAAGCATTTCCTGTCTTTCTTTTTCCGTTGTCGGGACAAATGTTCCCATGAGTCCACCTCCTTTTTTATCAGCTTTATTCCTGCTCGCTTTTTACAAATTCTTCATACTCTTGTGGGCTTAAAAATTCTTCTCTGTCTGTGACATTTGTGATCTTCGCAAGCCATGCGTCATATGGATGTTCATTGATCATCTCAGGTGCATCCAATAATTCTTCATTGATTTCGCTTACTTCGCCTGTCACCGGGCAGAATACATCTGAAACTGCTTTTACAGATTCTACGTCAGCAAATGATTCCCCCGCGGTTGTCTCGTCTCCTTCTTCCGGAAGGTTGATGAATACAAGATCTCCTAGAGCCTCCTGTGCATAATCAGTAAGACCCACGATCACTGTGTTCTCATCCACTTCTTTTACCCATTCGTGTGATTTTGTGTACTTCAGATTTTCTAAAACTGCCATTTTTCTATTCCTCCATTATATTTTTTATTATTTATGCTCTTTTATAGAAAGGAAGTGCAACGATTTCAGCTTCGATTTTTCTTCCTCTTACAGATACATTTACTTTCGTGCCAATCTCAGTATGATCTACGTTAAGAAGTGCCATTGCAATCGGATATCCAAGGAACGGGCAATGTGTTCCTGATGTCGTCATACCGATCAGCTGATCATCTGCATAAACTTCTGCGTGCTCTCTGACAATTCCTCGTCCTGTCACTTTCAATCCCACACGTTTTCTTGTGATTTCACCTTTTTCTTCTAATGCTTTCTTTCCGATGAAATCATCTTTTTTCATTTTCACTGCGAATTTCAAACCAGTCTCAAGAGGAGTGACTTCATCGTCCATCTCATGTCCGTAAAGCGGCATTGCTGCTTCCAGTCTCAGTGTATCTCTCGCGCCGAGTCCGCATGGAATCAGGCCCTCTTCTTTACCGGCTTCCAGAAGTGTATCCCACATCTTCTCTGCCTCTTCACTTGCCAGATAGATCTCAACACCGTCTTCCCCTGTATATCCGGTCTTAGATACGATACATTTCATTCCTGCTACTTCTGCGTTGAATACCGCATGATAATATTTTTCCGGAATATTTTCTTCTGTCGTGAGTTTTCTGAGAATTTCCATTGCTTTTGGTCCCTGAAGAGCGAGCTGTGCAACGCTGTCTGAAATATCTTCGAATTTCACTTCGCCAAACTGGTGATCCAGCATCCACTGATAATCTTTATCTTTATTTGCCGCGTTTACGACGATAAAGTAGCAGTCCTCTTTATATTTGTAAACAATCAGATCATCTACAGTACCGCCGTTTTCATTGCACATGATGCTGTACCTTGCCTGACCGTCCACCATGTTTGTGAAATCATTTGTCAGTATCATCTGAAGATTTGCAAGCGCATCTTTTCCGGTACACATTACTTCTCCCATGTGTGATACATCGAACAGTCCGGCTTTTGTCCTGACTGCCATATGCTCATCAATAACTCCTGAATACTGTACCGGCAGCAGATATCCCCCGAACGGTACAATCTTTCCGCCTGCCTTCACATGTGCTTCATAAAGCGGTGTTTTTAATTCTGCCATTTCTTCTCCTCCTTAATGACATACCATTTATTGTTCTATTATATAAGTAGAAACTGATTCATCCTATCTGCCAGTTTATTCGTAAATCGGATATTTACTGCAGATATCTGTAACCCTCTGTCTGATCTCATCGGCTTTATTTTCGAAATCGACTGTAGCCATTTTGATCAGATGGCCGATCTCTTTCATATCGTCTTCTTTCAACCCTCTTGTTGTCACAGCTGGTGTTCCGATACGCACACCGCTTGTCACGAATGGGCTTTGAGGATCATTTGGTACTGTATTTTTATTCACTGTAATATAGACTTCATCGAGACGGTTCTGTAATTCTTTTCCTGTCACCCCAAAGTTCTGTAAATCAACTAACATCAGATGGTTATCTGTTCCGCCGCTTACAAGATTGAACCCTTCATCCGTCAATGCCTGTGCAAGTGCTTTCGCGTTTTTAATCACCTGCTCCTGATATGTTTTGAATTCTGGTTTCATTGCCTCCCCAAAGCAGACTGCTTTTGCCGCAATGATATGTTCCAGAGGTCCGCCCTGTGTTCCCGGGAAAATCGCTTTGTTAATTGCTTTTGCATACTCTTCTTTGCAGAGAATCATTCCGCCTCTCGGTCCGCGGAGTGTTTTATGGGTTGTAGTAGAAACAATGTCCGCGTATGGTACCGGGCTCTGGTGAAGGCCGGCTGCCACAAGCCCTGCAATGTGTGCCATATCCACGAAGAGAATTGCTCCGACTTCCTTTGCGATCTCTGCAAATACATCAAACTTGATTTCTCTTGGGTAAGCAGAAGCTCCTGCTACAATCATTTTTGGCTGGTGTTCCTTCGCAAGCGCTCTTACCTGATCGTAATCAATATAGCCTTCATCTGTCACACCATATGGAATGAAGTGGTACAAAAGTCCTGACATATTCACCGGTGAACCGTGTGTCAGGTGGCCGCCGTTGTCAAGATTCATCCCAAGTACGGTATCACCAGGTTTTAACACTGCCTGATATACTGCCACATTGGCATTCGCTCCTGAGTGAGGCTGAACACATGCATGATCTGCACCGAATAATTTCTTTGCACGGTCAATTGCAATATTTTCAAGAACATCCACTTCCTCACAGCCTCCATAATACCGTTTACCCGGGTATCCTTCAGCGTATTTATTCGTCGGCACTGTTCCCATCGCCATCATGACTGCCGGCGATACGATGTTCTCTGATGCAATCAACTCAAGATTCCTTTTCTGACGTGCACTTTCTGCATAAAGTGCTTTCCCTACTTCTTCATCCTGACTTGCAATGAAATCCATAACTTCCTGTACCATAATTTTCTTCCTCCTTAAAATCTGCTTTATTTTGACTACACCTTAACATTTTACCACGTTAACACGCTGCCTGTCTCCTCTAAATATCCGAATGCTGCTTCCTATGCACCATGCCGCTTTGATTTTGCTGCTAGCAAGCTAGCTTGCGCCGCTTAATCTTCTGGCGCCATGCCACTTCGATTCCGCTTCGCTTCATCTCAGTGCGGCTGACCGCCGTATGCAGATTATATGGACAAACCCTCTGCAAGCTAGCTTGCGCCGGTTTTGTCCATATAATCTGCGCATGGCTTGACAGGTAAGCAAAAAGGACACAGACAAAATAAAATATCCGCTGATATCTAGGGTCTTTTCACTGCTCCCCTATTGATCCCAGAATATTTTAATTCGTCTCTGTCCTTTTACCTGAAAGATTCACTTCTTCGGTACGCGGTATACGCCGTTCTCCAGAGGCTCGTCAAAATCCAATCCTTTTGCCTGAGAGTTTGAGCTTTCGCTTTTCACCTTCGGCGGCACATTGATCTGTGCTCTCTCTCGAATTCATCATCCGATCAATATTTAGTTTTAGTTATACTCACTAAATATTCGATTGTTTTTGTGGCTTTTTTGTGTATCTAGTTGCATTGTAAGCCATAAAATTCCAAAAGTCAACCGTTAAGTTTTTAACTTCCAGGTTAGATTTTTAACGCCGCTATCTTTCTGGGGTTTACAAATGTGTTTTTCAGGGATACTAATCTCAACGCTGCGGCAAAACATCCTTGAGATTTTTTGAAAATTTTTTATGGACAAATTATACAATCTGATATATGATACAGGCAGTTATATTATTAATTTTTACATTGGGAGGGACATTCTATGAACTTTTTAAGTATTTTTGATGTCATCGGTCCCAACATGATCGGCCCATCCAGTTCACATACTGCAGGCGCCGTATCCATCGGTCTTCTGGCACGGAAAATGTTTCCGGAATCTGTAAAGAAGGTGACCTTTACTTTATATGGTTCATTTGCCAAGACTTATCATGGACATGGGACTGACCGCGCTCTTCTCGGAGGTATTCTGGGGTTTGCCACCGATGATGAACGCATCCGTGATGCATTTTCACTCGCCACCAAGATGGGAGTTGAATATGAATACATCATCGATGAAGAGACCATCACTGATCATCCAAACACTGCAGATATTGATCTGACCGGTGTGAACGGACACCGCCTCTTCGTCCGCGGGGAATCTATTGGTGGCGGCAAAATCCGCATTGTACGCATTAACAACATTGATGTAGAATTTACTGGGGAATATTGTACATTGATTGTTCAGCAGGACGATACGCCGGGTATCATTGCACATATCGCGCAATGTTTAAGCAACCGGAATGTAAATATTGCATTTATGCGCCTGTTCCGTGAAGATAAGGGTGCGAAAGCATTTACCGTCGTTGAATCCGATGAATCCATCCCGCCGGAAATTCTGGACGAAATCAAAACAAACCGGCATGTACATGAACTCATGCTGATTGAAGCATAATGGAGGTGGAACAATGGATTTTTTATCAGGACAACAATTAATTGATTTATGCAAAGAAACGAATTTACCAATCTCCCAGGCTATGAAACAGCGTGAGATTGACTGCGGATCACTCGATGAGACGGAAATCGGGAAAAAGCTGGAAACCGTGCTGACGATTATGCGCGATGCTTCCACCGGACCATTGAAAAACCCCAAGAAATCCATCGGCGGGCTCATCGGAGGAGAAGCAAAAAAAGTATCTGATTTTTCATCGCACTCTGAAAGCATCTGCGGCTCAATGCTTTCCAGGGCAATCGCCTACAGTATGGCTGTTCTGGAAGTCAATGCTTCCATGGGACTCATCGTTGCGGCACCGACAGCTGGTTCTTCCGGTGTTGTTCCAGGTGTTCTTCTTGCTCTGGGTGAAGAGAAGAACCTCACGGATGAACAGCTCTTCAACGGACTTTTAAACGCAAGCGCAATTGGCTATATTCTGATGCGCAATGCATCCGTATCAGGCGCTGAGGCTGGATGCCAGGCGGAAGTCGGCGCGGCGTCTGCCATGGCAGCAAGTGCCGCTGTTGAGATGATGGGCGGAACTCCTGAAATGTGCCTCACAGCAGCAAGTATTGCCCTCTCCAATCTTCTTGGACTTGTCTGTGATCCGATCGCAGGGCTTGTTGAATCGCCGTGCCAAAGCCGTAATGCCATCGGCGTAGCCAATGCAGTTACCTGCGCAGAACTGGCACTTTCCGGTATCACTCACCCGATCCCGTTCGATGAGATGGCTGAGGCAATGTACCGTGTCGGCAAAAGCCTTCCGTTTGAACTTCGCGAAACCGCCATGGGTGGGTGCGCCGGCACTCCGACAGGATGCCAGCTTGGATGTACAATCTGCGGATAATACTATTTACCTGTGCATATCTTCGGTCTTGCTTCAGGCAAAACCGTCAAACGTTCCGCCGGAATATCTTTCCGGCGGAACGTTTGCTTTCATAACAGAAATTTCTTTCAATTCGCTGTCTGCGGTGACTTCGACCGTTCCCTGATCTTCTTTAATTCACTGTTGACATAGGCAATCGGAAGTCCCACGACATTATAATAATCCCCTTCAATCCTTCCAATATATGCCGCAAAATACCCTTGTATTCCATATGCCCCGGCCTTATCCATTGGCTCTTTTGTCGCAATATAGGTTCTGATTTCCTCCGGTTCCATCGAAACAACATACACCTTCGTCTCCTCGGCGTGGCTGATAATCTGCTCCTTTCCCCCGGTATCATAATCCAGTATTGCCACCCCTGTATATACCTGATGATATTCACCCTGAAGCATCTCAATCATCCGATATGCGTCATCCTCATCCTTCGGCTTTCCTAATATTTTTCCGTCATAAACTACAACCGTATCCGCCCCAATCACGGTGATCCCCCGCTTTTCATGATACCCTGCCACCGCCTGCGCTTTCATCAGTGCCAGTTCCTTTACAATCTCTTCAGGCTCTGTGCTGTGATATAATTCTTCTTCCTCACTTGTCTCAATATCAAATTCGATTCCAACCTGCTGCATAATTTCTCTTCGTCTTGGTGATCCTGACGCAAGTATGATTTTGTTCATTGTTTCATCCTTTCTGATCATTTCTGTCTAACCGCAATGGATCTGACTCATCACTTCGCCGATGGCACTGTGAATACAAAGTCCGGCTTCCCTGTCCCGTGATGTCTCCCCTTTGTTAATCAACACCAGATGTTTCCCTCGGAAATAATCCACAAATCCTGCCGCCGGATACACGACCAGCGAAGTTCCCCCAATGATCAATGTATCAGCCTCACTGATTGCCCTTACAGATTTCGAAATAATCTCCTGGTCAAGCTGTTCTTCATATAATACAACATCTGGTTTTATAATTCCCCCGCAGCTGCATTTTGGGATTCCCCTGTAGTTTTTCACATAGGATGCATCATAGAATGTCCCGCAGTTCTGACAGTAATTTCTGTGAATGCTCCCATGAAGTTCCAGAACATTTCTGCTCCCGGCCGCCTGGTGCAGCCCGTCAATGTTCTGTGTGATTACAGCACTTAACTTTCCGGATGCCTCCAGTTCTGCCAGTTTTTCATGTGCTTTGTTAGGTTTTGCGTCCAGAAACATCATCTTTTCTTTGTAAAACTCATAGAAAATCTCTGTATTTCTCACAAAAAAAGTATGGCTTATGACTTGTTCCGGCGGATATCTGTAATTCTGCTTATAGATACCGTCACTGCTTCTAAAATCTGGTATGCCGCTCTCTGTCGATACTCCCGCACCGCCAAAAAACACAATATTCCGGCTCTCATCAATGATCTTCTGAAATTCTTCTATCTGATTCATCTTTATCCTCCCACAACGATTTTATGATACTTCAATTTTACATCAAAAACACAGAAGATTCCTTATATTTCAAATTTTTTATTCAATAATTCCCGCATCTTTACGAACCGGAAGTTTTGTGGTATAGTGTCTATATTCACAGTTGGGGGAAATACAATGAAAAAGTCCGGATGCATTCATCATCTACAGAGACAATATCATATGGAATACCAAAAGCAGATTACTTTGTAATCTGCTTTTTTTACGCTTTACTGTAGTAATATGTCATTACAAAACAATAGAAAAGAGGGGATTATCATGCAACATATGTACACTGAAAAATTAAAAAACATCATCGCCGTGTTTATCGGCAATACCATTTATGCTCTGGGCGTCACGATGTTCATTCTTCCAAACCACATGATCACCGGAGGTTCCACCGGGCTTGCACTTACCTTCCACCATTACCTCAATATTCCAATTTCTGTATTTGTATTCGGATTCAATCTGATCATGTTCCTCATTGGTGCTGCGATACTCGGAAAACATTTCGCATTCACGACTTTGATCAGTACATTTTATTATCCTGTCATTCTCGGCGTATTTGAGAAAGTTCCGGCACTTTCCCACGTCACTGACGACCGGATGCTTTCCACCGTATGCGGGGGAATCATGATCGGATTTGCAATCGGGATCGTCATCCGTGCCGGTGCCTCCACAGGAGGAATGGATATTCCTCCGCTTGTCCTGAATAAAAAAACCGGAATTCCTGTTTCCGTTCTATTGTATGTTTTTGACAGTCTCATCCTGCTGATGCAGATGACATTTTCAAATGCAGAGCAGATCATCTACGGAATCATCATTGTCCTGATTTATACCATGGTTCTGGACAAACTGATGCTGATGGGCACTTCCCAGACTCAGGTAAAGATTATCAGCAGTGAATATGAAAAAATCAACAGCGAAATTCTTAAAAAACTGGACCGCGGAACTACGTTCCTGAAAGCAGAAACCGGCTATCTCAAAGCAGAACAGCCCATTATCCTTACTGTAATCTCTAACCGTGAACTTCCGAAATTAAACCAGCTTGTAACACAGATGGATCCAAAAGCGTTTATGATTGTGGAACATGTCAACGAAGTAAAAGGAAGGGGCTTTACGGACCAGAAAATTTACCGTTGATTACTATCCGCCCGGGAAGGTATCTTATCTTCATATCTGTAAATTATACTCACCCATCCTGCCAAAACGGCTGCTCCATCTCTGGAGCAGCCGTTTTCCTCATTATAATGTTTTGATAAATTTCTCTGTAATTGCCAGAACCTCTCCGAGGATTTCCAGATTCTCCATCACATCCGGTGTCTCTAAAGAATGATTTGCCTCATGGTATGTATACAATATTGCCTCTTCTTTGTCACAGATTTCCCGCAATTTTAAAAGATCCATCATCGGATCCGATTCACCTGCAAATACAATCGATTCTTTGTTCAGATATGGAAGAGCCTCCTCCACCGGCGTAAAATAGATGTTCCGTATAGGTACCGGAAGTCCCTTGGTAATCTCTCCTGCCGCCTGGGTCCCGACGCTTTTGGATACAAATACTGCATCTTTGTAGTCTTCCCATGAAATTTTATTTACAATCGGGATCACGACAGACTTCATTTTCTCATACGCCGCCTGCCTGTCCGTAAAATGCTCACCGTACTCAACCTCAATCACATCATATCCCATCTGCTCAAGAAGTTTTCTTGAATAGTAAAGAAGCGGTTTATCTTTATGATATCCCATTCCCGGAAATATAATTGCTAATCTCTTGTCACTCATTTCATTCCTCCTGAAACTCTGTTTCTCCTCATCCACGTCTGTATACCCTTCTGATCAGACAAATTTCTCACACGATACTGCAAATAAATATCATATAATACTTTACTCTAATTCAGGTGGAATCTCAAGTTCTTTTCACCTCTTTCAGAAATTTCATTCTCCCTGTACGTTCTTCTTCTATCCTCACTCAGATAATTAAATAAAGAAACACAAAAAAAGCAGGCATAGCGCACTGGATTTTCTGCTCTATGCCTGTCTTTCATCTGGCTGTTATTCTGCTGGTCTGCAGTCGAACTCCGTCTCAAGAAGCGGAATAAGTTCTCCCATATTCAGAATCACTGCATCTGCTCCCGCGTCCATAAAGCGGTTCCTCACTTTGCTGATCAATATCTCTCTTTCCTGATCCGTCAAAGCCTCATACTCTGCCTGGGTAAGCCCCATCTCAGAACTTCCCTCCAACACTCCGATGGAATATACCCCTGCATTTTTTCCTTCTTTTATATCCGAAACTGTATCCCCGACTTTTGCTGCATTCTCTACCGAATGAATGCCAAATTTCTTCAGGTTCTTAAAAATCATATAAGGATACGGACGCCCTGCATTTCCCACAGAATTTGGGCTATACCATGCATCGGGAATATAGCCGTTCTTTTCTGCTTCTTTTGTGACAACTTCCATCATTTCATCTGTATATCCTGTTGTAGATCCAATCACAATCCGGCGTTTCCTGAGTTCTTCCACAGTATTAAGGACGCCTGGCTTGACGCAACAGAACCCGGATAAGATGCTCATAAGTTTACTCTCAAACAACTCATACAGTGCATCAATGTCTTCTTCCGATGATGGTCTGCCGTATTTTTGTTCCCACAACTGCTGAATCCTCGGCATCGAAAGCATTGTCTTAATATGGTCTCTTTTCAGCATTCCCATTGGTTCCCTGACCTCATCCATGGTTGGTTCAATTCCGTAATGCCTGAACACTTCAGCGAATGCCTGGACAGGTGCAAAACACCCATAATCTACGGTTGTTCCGGCCCAGTCAAATATTACGATCTCCAGTCTGTTTTTACTCATGCCGCCTTCTCCTTTAAGAATTCTCCAATAATATCACACAGTTTATTAATATCTTCCTCATAGATTTCTCCGATATTACCTATACGGAATGTATCCGCCTCGGTAACTTTGCCTGGGTAAATTGCATAACCTCTCTCCTTGATATAGTCATACATCTCCTGAAAAGAAAAATCACTGTGTTCGGGATAGAAAAACGTCGTGATGATGGGTCCCTGATACTGATCTGTAATGTACGGTTCAATTCCCATCTCTTTCATTCTGCCGATCAACAGCAGATTATTATCCATATAACGCCTGCTTCTTGCCAAAATCCCGCCTTCTGCCTTCATTTCTTCCAATGCTTTTGCAAATGCGAGTACTACGTGAGTTGGTGAAGTGAATCTCCATTTTCCGTCTTTCTCCATCGTTTTCCACTGATCAAAGAGATCAAGCGACAGGCTTCTCGCCTTTCCTTCACTTTCCAGAAGTTTCTGCCGATTTGCAATGATAAAAGAGAATCCCGGCACTCCCTGGATACATTTATTTGCACTGCTCACAAGGAAGTCAATTCCAAGTCCCTGTACATCAATATCCACTCCTCCGAAACTGCTCATGGCATCAACAATGAATGTTTTCCCTGCCTCCTTCACCACGTTTGCCACCGCTTCGATGTCATTTAAAATCCCTGAGGTTGTCTCACTATGTACCATAGATACATGCGTGATTTCAGGATTCTCCTTCAGTATTTCCGCGATTTTCTGTGCATCCGGGACTTGATCATACTTCTGATGATATATCTCATACGGAATTTTCGCATGTTCTGCGATATCCCCCATCCGCTCGCCGTAAGCCCCATTTGCAGCAATCAAAAGTTTCTCATTTTCACCGATCACACTTGTAATCACAGACTCCACGCCGAACGTCCCGCTCCCCTGCATCAATACAACCGTATAATCTTCCTCTGATACATGGGCAAGCTCTAATAATTCCCGGCGGATATCCTGGGTAATTTTCTTATAGTCGTCATCCCATGTACAATGATCAAACAGCATCTCTTGTTTCACCGTGTCCGTTGTTGTAAGAGGCCCCGGTGTCAGTAATTTATAATTGTTCATTTTCTCTTCCTTTCTATCCATGTGACAGATTTTCAAACAATCCAATTATAACAATCCGGCTTTTTAGCAACAACCAAATCTAAATCAAGTTTATGTTAAATAAAGGCAAAGAACGGCATCCCTTCTCATCCATATAAGTAAATTCATATAGCCTTTAAAATATTCGGAATAGCCTTGAACTCGCGATCTATGATAAGATAATTTTAACAACAATCCGGATAAATTTTATATTTTTTTGTACAACATGCAACATTAAATGGAGGAGTGTATCTATGGAATCAAAGAAGAAAAACAAAAGTATTTATCACTGGGTCATTTTAATCTGCTGTGTCCTGACTCTGATGTTCGCCTATTCAACACGGTTTGGACTTGCCCAGCTGTACACCACAGAAATCATTGCCGAAACTGGATTTGCAACGAGTGCATACTTTCTGACAACTACGATTGCCAGTGTCATCTGCATTTTTACCGGCCCGATTGCGGGTAAACTATTAAGAGGGAAGTATATGCGCCCTACCTTCATTATCTGCAGCATCGGCACAATGGGATTCTTCTCCTGTTATGGGCTGTGCCACAAACTTTGGCAGTTTTATCTCGTCGGCGGCCTCCAGGGTTTCTTTGCAATGGGTGCCTGTACTATACCGGTAACTGTTCTCATTACAAACTGGTTCGAAAAGAACCGCGGCCTCATGATCAGCATCGCAATGATGGGCGTCAGCCTGGGCGGAACGATTTTAAGCCCTCTGCTTTCCTGGATCATCGGACGTTATGGCTGGCGCAACGCCTATTTCATCATGGGAGCCATCAGCCTTATTGTCCTCATTCCAATCTCCGTTTTCGTTGTCCGCCGCACACCGGAAGATGTCGGCCTGGAACCATATGGACATGGAGAAGTTGTCTCCAACGCCAAGAAAAAAAGTGTCCCGGCAAGCAGCTGGAATGCAAGCCTGAAAGAAGCGAGAAAAACACCGATCCTCTGGATGTTTGCCATCGGCGGCTTCCTAATCTATTTTACTTCCTGCATTCTGGGACACATGAGTTATTACCTTCAGCTCAGCGGATTTAACGCAGCTTCCATTGCCGCTTATATCTCAATCTACTCCATTGTAGCGATTGCAGGCAAGCTGGTGCTTGGACACATTTTCGACCGGTTCGGGCCAAAAGGCGGAATTCTCTTTGGATGCGGCACATTCCTTCTTTTCCTGATCTGTTTCATCCTCGTTCAGGGAAGCCAGTTCATGTTATACCTTGCCGCTGTCCTGTATGGTTTTGGCACATGCACAGCTACAGTAGCAATACCAATCATGACAACCAGTGTCTTTGGAGCGAAAAATTACAGTGAACTATATGGATTTATCTCTGCTTTTACAATGACCGGTGCTGCGATCGGCAGTTCTGGAATCGGCCTTCTATATGATATTACCGGTTCCTACAGGCCAGCCCTCATCATTCTTGCGGTTCTGACTGCATTGACAATTGTTGCAATGTTTATTTCCGTAAACCTCGGGCAGAAGCACACCTCCCACGATACGGACGCACCTGTCGGCCTGAGCCAGGAAGCATAAGTTGATAAAAAACTGATGTATTTCCTGTCAAGAGGACAATTAAAAATGATAAATTTTTGTGGAGTTGCCGCACTAAGTAAATAAGTGCGCAGCTCCTTTTCTATATGAAAAATTACAGTGGGACTTCGAAGTTTCCTGTATCATCAATGGTTCATGCAAAGTTTCTTGTATCATAAATAAATATTGACACCCCCTGGTAAAATGAGTACAATATGAATTAGTAACTCTTTGTTTACTATTTCCTTTTATTATTTCTATGACAGCGGAATCCTTTTTCTTCTGTCATCATTAACTTCTACTATTTCACAAAAACTCAAAATTGGGGGAATCACAATGAATCATAAAAAAAAGCCAGCTGATTTTTGTAAAATTGCAGCTGGGAATCTTTTGAGATGCATATTTAGTGTGCTGTTTGTAACAATATTCCAGATGATCTTCGGGGCAGAGAACACCCTGGTTGGAGTCGCAGTCTCGGTCGGAGTTACAATGTACCCGGAATGTTATACCGGGCTTCGCCCTCTTTCCATGGGAATAGCCATCGTCGTCCTTATCACAGGCGGCGGAATTGTAAGCCAGTTTTATTTTGCTTCTCCGTGGCTCGCTCTTCCGGTGAACTTTTTATTCGGTCTGCTTATCATGACTTTTACTTCTCAGCCTGCCATGCTGCAGCCCGCAATCGTCTATCTTTTAACCTTTGTATTTGCCCAGGCTACCGCTGTTCCAATGGCATTGTTTAAAAGACGTCTTCTTGCCTGCCTCATAGGCGGATTTCTGGTTACAGCCATCACGCTGATCTGTTGGAAAAGGAGAGGATATGGTGCAAATGGCCACACCCTTGCTGAACATGCAAAACAATGTCTGGAACATCCCGGATACATTCTTCGTATGTCAACAGGTCTCTCAGCAGCCATGTTCATCGGCATGATTCTGCATGTAAAAAAACCACTCTGGATCAGTATTGTCGTAATGTCTCTGACACAGCCTGAATACACCGACACAAAGGCACGGATCAAAAACCGGTCTATAGGCACAGTGTGCGGGTTTATTGCATTCATTTTCCTGCTGAGATTTCTGATTCCGGAACGGTTTCATATATTCTTCATTCTATTTCTTGGATATATCGGATTCTTTACTACCAAGTACCGCTATAAACAGATTATTAACGCGATCTGCGCGTTGAACGCTTCTCTGCTGCTTCTGGATACCCCTCACGCACTGCTGAATCGCGCATTATGTCTTGTGACAGGAATTATCATTGTTCTGGTTCTATGGAAACTCGAGCTGACCATCCAGAAAATATACAGGAAAAGAAAACCTGTGCTGTCTGATCAACTTCCGCTTACGGATTAGTCTATCCATAAGTGGAAGCCCTGGTTTGTACTATTCTAACTTTGGAAGAACCTCAAGCAATATTTCCAGAGCACTTTCAAACTTTTCTATATCCTCTGGCTTTAGTTGTTCTTCCAGCCTTCCAATATAGATATCATTCTGCGCTCTTTCCTGAGCCATATAATTTCTCGCTGCTTCGCTGATCTGCACCCGGATGCATCTTCTGTCATTTTTATCAGGAATACGCTCTAAAAACTGATGTTCATATAATTTCCCTGCAAGCTTCGTAGCCTGCTGTTTCGTGATCTTCAGACGTCCGGCAAGTTCCGTCATTGTCATAGGCCCCTCACGCCTGAGTGTCTGCAGACAATAGTACGTTTCAAGACTCATTTCACTTTTCAGGGTCTGTTTTATTGTTTTATCAATTTTATAATGCCAGTAAGGCAATACGGTCAGCAGATCCTCCATAAGTTTTTTATTGTCCATTCGTTTTCTTCCCTCTCCGGCCGCAAATACACTTTTTCTTACTGTTGTTTTTTCTTATTTGCCCTCATCCCGGCAACGACAAGTATGGCAATTCCGGCAATACATGTGAATATCGAAATAAACTGAGAAGTAGATAATATTCCAACGCTTCCTCTCTCGATATCTCCCCGGAAAAATTCCAGAATAAATCTGCCGATACTGTAAAATGTCAGATACAAACCAACTACCTGTCCATCTGCCTTTTTAAACTTCGCCGCAAAAATAATCAGTGCAATAAAGTTCAGAAAATCCAATGCGCTGGAGATTGTCTGTGTCGGAATGAGATTCACTCCATTCGGCGCAAACGGTGACCCTTCAAATACAACCCCAAGCGGCGATCCCGTCTCTCTCCCGTAACAGCATCCTGCCATAAAGCAGCCTACCCGGCCAAATCCCTGTGCCAGCGCAACCGACGGGATACAGATATCCAGATACTTCAGAAATTCCAGCTTCTTTGCCCTGCAGTAAATCACTGCCGCCAGAATCCCCGCGATAATCCCTCCATATACTACAAATCCTCCGCCCACATCAAGAAGAAGACTCGGATCTGCAATAATATCCTTAATCTCTGTCAGATAATAGAGCAGCTTTGCTCCAGCCATTCCCGCAATCACTGACCAGATCGTAAGCCCAAAGATCTGTTCTGAGTCAAGCCCTGCTTTTTTAGCTCTGTATTCTCCTGTAAAATATGCCGCTATAATACCGATCCCAATCATCAGACCATATCCGTGAATTGTAAGCGGTCCTATACTGAATAAATCTGGTTTCATTTTATGTCCTCCAACTATGCAAGTCCAGTGTTGATGAATCTGTCCTGGCTTTTCTACTGCTGTACGATTAAAGCAATAGCATTATCATACCACATTTTCACTAAAAACACAGTGTTTCATCCTTTTTAAATTCATCCAGTTCGAATATTTCCCGCAGGCTGCCAAGAATTGCCTCTGCCTCCGCACACGGCACATCCCTGTGGACAAGAATTGTATGCATCCCGACACTTCTGGCTCCCTGCATGTCTGCCCGGGGATTATCCCCGATCATCCAGCATTCTTCCGGGTTCCCGGCTCTTTCAAGGGCTATCTGAAAGATTCCCGGGTCAGGCTTGTCAATCCCAACATTCGCAGACACAATCAGATCATCAAAATACTGAAGTATTCCAAGTTTCTCCATCACTTCGTCCATCTCCGGATAATTATTGGAGATAATATAGTTCTTATATCCTCTCCTTCTGCTCTCTTCCAACGCCCACAGGGTGTCATCATAAAGCCCGTAACGCTTCGGGTCTATGATTTCCTGATGTACAGACGCTGCCGCTTTTCTTGCTGTCTCCTCACAGATTCCAAGCTCCAGATATTTCTCATAGAAACGTCTCTCCGTGAAGTCCCACCATTTCATTCCCAATATCTCTGAATAATCTTTCTGCCTCGTGTCCCATGAGCAGACTTTTCCTGAGGCCACTGCCCGTATATCATCAACTGTCCCTTCATATTCCGGCATCTGTTTTTTCAATGCATCATACATTGTGATGCTCCACAGATGAGGCGAATATGTCAAAGTTCCATCAAAATCCCAGAATAGTGTTTTTCCCATATCTTCTCCCAATGTGCAGTTTCTATGTAACAAAAGAAAAAATGAGAAATTTCTTTCTCATTTACTGGTCTTATATTACCACAAACCGGCCATTTTTTCAAGTCTTGCACTTCATCTGGACTCACGGTATGCTTAGGCATAACCTTTAGAACAGACTGTACACGGCATACGCCGTGGGAAAGAGAGAATCGCATGGATCATTTTTCTTTATCTTCTTTCACAGAACTGATGCAAAGAAATGAAACTGCTGCCATTTTAAAATGCAATGAGTACACCTCATGTTACGGAGTATCCCTCACGGAAGAAGATGTCCGTGAATTGGCTGCCTTCCGCAAAGAAACTTTAAAATCTGAAGAGCGGCTGGAACTTGGGAAAAGCATTCTTAAGAAACTGATATATGAGTTCTGCGACTCCCCTTATATCTACCAGGCAAACTATGCAGAAACACTTGGGGAACTGCAACGTATTTTTTATCTTTATAAAAATGAATGTATGGATGCGGTCAGTGATGATGAACTACTGACTGTCATGAAACAGGCATTCGACGGTTCATGCGAAGGTTCCCTGGAAAACCTTGAAGATACCGTACTCCAAAGCTTCGCGCGTAATATCAGGGATCAGTCCCCATTTTCAGATGCAGACCTGGAAAGGAGGTTTCTCCATGACTGAATATACACCGGAGGAACTCTTTCCCCTTCTGGACCGGATCGTCAGACGCTATACCAGCAATGAAAGTTCTTCCATCCCTTACACAAAAGTCCAACAGCTGATGGGATCCATCTTATACTGTATCAACGGGATTTATGAGGATAGCACCTTACCGGCTTCTGTCTCCCTTCCTGCCTCTGAAGCCTACCAGATTGGCCTTCAGAAAAGGCGGGAAAAACTAGAACAGACAAAAGTTCTCTATCAGCAGATTCTGGATGGTTATCTTCCCCTCGGAAACGAATTCTGTGATGATACAATTCTGCATGGTATCCCTGTGTTTTTCGAGCGGTATGATCTGGAATTCAATGCCCAGAATCACTTGCTGACGCTGGATTACCCGCTTCATAAAAACCTTGGATCCCTGGCAGGGATTGACCTGATTTACAGTTACCTGACATGTTTCCTCGAAGAACAAATGGCTGTATCCTCATATCCATTCCCTGTACTCATGCAGGTGCTGAAAGAATATCATCCAGATTATCGGTCGATCCCGCTTAACATGTATTCTGTAATCATGGAGCATATCCCCAGATGTGAATACCTGTCGCAAAACCCGGATACCCTCCTGACACTGCAGAGAAGATCAGATTCGCCCTCTTCTAGCGTTACATTTCAGGACGGGCAGATGATGCCGGATGAAGAGCTAAGAGAAGTTCTGGAAGAACTCCGCTCCTGCCGATATATAACTGATAAACTTGCAGTCATCCGGAAATCTGTACACAGCCTTGGAGATCTGAAAGAAATTCTTGGAGAATGCATCTGGCCGGATGAATACCCTGAGATTTTTTCCATGCTCTCTCCTGTGGAGACAGGCATTCTTCTGGATGAGCTTCAGGAGAAGCAGAGTTTCTCCCTTTCTCTTTCTGCTTGGGAGACGGCATTGCTTGATCATTCCACAATTTAAGACCGGGGATATCCCCCCGGCCTGTCTTTATTGAAAATCCTTCATATAATCACCGTGTGCTGCAATCAATTCATCACACATATTCCGGATATCTTCTATATTCAGTTCTGCCGCTGTGTGTGGATCCAGCATCGCTGCCTGATAGATATAATTCCTGTCTTTTGTGGCAGCGGCTTCTATTGTAAGAAGCTGTGGATTAATATTTGTCATGTTCATTGCGGCAAGCTGTACCGGAAGACGTCCCACATGGCATGGATGAATTCCTGTCCCGTCAACCATACAGGGAACTTCCACACATGCATCTGCCGGAAGATTATCAATCAGTCCCGTATTGATCACATTTCCTCCGATCTTATATGGTGTATCCGTCACAATTGCTTCCATAATATAAGATGCATATTCTTTGGAACGCTCATGTGTAATCTTTCCATCTGCCAGAATCTTATTTTTCTCCTCTTCCCACTCTGCAATCTGCTTGATACAGCGTCTCGGATATTCGTCAAGCGGAATGTTGTATTTTTCGATCATCTCAGGATATTTGGATTTGATAAACAGTGGATTATATTCTGCATTATGTTCACTGGACTCGGTGCAGTAGTAACCGAAATTCTTTATGTATTCATAGCGCACCATGTCATCATGCTTTTCTTCGGCATTCTTTTTCGCTGCAAGTTCACGGATCTGCGGATACAGGTCATTGCCTTCTTTATCTTTAATGTCTAAAAGCCATCCCATATGGTTGATTCCGGCAATTGTCTCTGTGCGTCCCTCAAGTTTATCTTCCATGCCAAGTGCCTGTAGAAGCTTCTCTGAACATACCTGGACACTGTGGCAGAGTCCAATCGTGCGAATCTTCGTATACCGCTGCATATATCCGGTCAGCATCGCCATTGGATTCGTATAATTCATAAATAACGTATCCGGGCACACTTCTTCCATGTCTTTCGCAAATTCTTCCATCACCGGGATTGTGCGGAGCGCTCTCATGATTCCGCCGATTCCAAGTGTATCCGCAATCGTCTGTTTCAGGCCATATTTCTTTGGAATCTCAAAATCTGTGATTGTACATGGATCGTATCCGCCAACCTGTATTGCATTTACCACGAAGTCCGCTCCCCGCAGTGCGTCCTTTCTGTTCTCCACTCCCAGATATGTTTTAATTACCGCTCTTCCTTCATTTACATTTTTGTTGATTGCGCTCAAAATCAGATTTGACTCCTCAAGCCGTACCTTATCAATGTCATACAACGCGATTTCGGCCTCGCACAGTGCAGGGGTACACATACAGTCCCCAAGGACATTCCTCGCAAATATTGTACTTCCAGCGCCCATAAATGTGATTTTTATCATGATATTTCCTCCTTGTCATCTTGCTTTTCTCTTTAGTCTCAATATATAATAAACCCATGGAAAATTCGATTGTATTATGTTTCATTTTATTGTAATTATGTTGCCAGATGGAGGAAGCTATATGAAAGAGCTGAATGTTTACTACTGCGGAAGGGAGCAATGTAAACCGGGACATTCTTTTGGCCCGGCTTCAAGACCCCACTACCTGATCCATGTCATACTGCATGGCAGGGGATATTATCATGAGGGCGGCAATACCAGCACACTTAAGAAGGGCGGTTTGTTCCTGATCTGTCCCGGAGATGTCACATTCTATGAGGCAGACCCGGACGATCCGTGGGAGTATGCCTGGTTCTCCTTCGACGGGGATTCGGCGGCCTCTATCCTGGAACAATGCCAGCTTCTCACCTGTCATACGGCATCCCCCAGAGACTCTGAGAAACTCATCTCACGGATGCTGTCTTTAGTGGAAACCTACCAGACTTCTGCCGGAAACAGGCTGGAACTGCTTCACTGTGCCTATGGCGTATTTGCCGCAATGAAAGATCAGGATTCCCAGGATGTTCAGATGTCTATGGAGGACTATGTTCAGCAGGCAGTCAGCTTTATTCATCACAACTATTCCTTTGATATCAGAATCGGTGACATCGCCAGCCATATCGGTATCGACAGGACCTACCTGTATAAGCTTTTTATGAAGGAACACAGCATCTCTCCACAGCAATATTTAATCCGTTACCGATTGCACATGGGAATGAAACTGCTGAAAGAAACAAATATGACCATCTCCGAAGCCGCACTTTCCTGCGGTTTCAAAGACAGCCAGTCTTTTTGCCACCATTTTAAAAAATCCACCAACATGACTCCCGGTGATTACCGGCGTCAACAGGGCGATGCCTACCCGGCACTCTTCCCGGTTCACAGCCAACCTGTCAGATAGCGATCGCAGGCACCGGCAGCTGCAACTGCCAGTGCCTCATTCAAACTTCAGAACCTGCTGTTCATAATCCGACTGTGCCACAAGCTCCCCGGAATCTTTTCCCAGCATTTCCTCTGCCCGGCCGCCATCCAGAATCCAGTCCTCTATCTCTTCTTTTGAAAGAATGAGCGGCATTCTGTCGTGTACTCTTACCATTGATTCATTTGCCTGAGTTGTAAGAATTACAAATCTGTTTTCATAATCATACAGATTATAGATTCCCGCAAAATATAAAATTTCCCCATCAGTTTTTGTAAACGTGTATTTCTCCTTTTTCTTATTCCACTCATAAAAACCGGCTGCCGGAATTACACATCTGCGGTTTTGTACACTGTCTCTGAACATTTTCTTCTCCGCCACAGACTCCGCCCGTGCATTGATCACAAGTCCCTTGTTCTGAAAGCCCGGGAATCCCCATGGGAAAAGTTCTTCTGAAAGCTCATAATTACGGTCTTTTATGATCACCGGCGCCCTGCTGCCCGGATATATATCCATTTTCCCATACATCTGAATCCCTTTTTCGGCCCTCATCACAAGTTTTCGTATTTCCGCTTCTGCCGTCTCATCTATATAATATCTTCCGCACATTTTTTACCTCCATCTCTCCTCGTTATCATCATACCATTTTTTATTCCCTCTCTGGGTTCAAAATATTATAAATTATTAAGCTTGACATTTCCCGATATCCATGATATTATTTAGAAGTACTTTTAATAAGATTTTGATTTCACATATTTTTGTAAGTCTTCAAAATTTATTGGGGATTTACAAAAATATGTGATTTTTTATTTTACGGAAAAGCTACAAAATAAAAATTAGGAGGTACCTATAATGAATAACGGTACAGTAAAATGGTTTAACAGCACTAAAGGATTTGGATTTATCACAGATGACTCTACAGGAGAAGACATCTTCGTACACTTTTCAGGAATCGCTTCAGAAGGTTTCAAATCTTTAGAAGACGGACAGAAAGTTACATTTGAGACTACTCAGGGAAACCGTGGTCTTCAGGCAGTTAACGTAATGGCTGCTTAATCAGCACAATTTTAAAAGTCTCTGGACTCGCAAGGGTTCAGGGACTTTTTTTACATATCTTTATCCTGTCTGCCTATATAGTTTTTACATAAATGGGTTATCCTATAAGCATAACTTTAAACCCATCATGGAGGGATCATTTATGAATAAACTACTATGGAAACTGGCAAATAAAATTACCGGAGAAGACAACGCCGTCGGAACATACCTTACACTGTCAATGTTCTTCTGGTGGGCAGCTGCACTTTTCGCAGGAACCGCAGTCTGCGCTATTCTCTCCTTTCCACTGATTGAATGTCTTTCTACGATCCTCTGTGCCGCAGCATACACCTGTCTGTTGGCAGGACTTTTGGGAGGATGTCTGTTCTGTAAAAGCGGCAGACGGGGATAACTGCGGTTATCCTCTTACATATTCTATTCTTCTATCTTACTTCTCCCAATAGCTTCTCATTTCGTCAAATCATAACTTTCCCCGATCATCCTCTGAATCTCCTCTTCTGGCACTGTTCCGTCCAGAATCACGGAGTTCCAGTGTTCCTTATTTAGATGCCATCCCGGCCTCACAGAATCGTACGCATTTCTCCACAGATCCCGCCACTGCGGATCGCATTTCACATTGATCCACATAAATCCATCTTTTTCAAAAATCCACGCGAACACTTTCCGGTTCTCCCGGTGCCGGATGACAGTCCAGTTCGGATCGTTGAATGGTTCATCCCTGTATACATTTTTAAATGTAAGGCAAAATGCCACTGCCTCTTCTCTGCTTCTCATGTTATCCCCTCCCAAACCTGTATTATTGTTTCTCCACACAGCGTACTTCTGTTATCGTATCCCCCGCACTGCTTCGAATTTTCACGTCATACACCTTCTCCTGGTTCACCGGACAGAGCAGCGGATTAATATTGTAATCCTCAAGAAGCAGCATTTTTAATATCTGTTTATTCTCTTCCGGGTCCTCATAAATCTGTGCCTGTCCTTTGTAGGAACCATCCTGCGCTTTCGTGCGGACTGCAATCTCTAATGCCTCATAGTCCCAAAGTTTCCGATCCACCGGTATTCCCTTTTCTTTCAGGAATGCATTTGTATTCTGAAACGCCGGATACAGAAAACTGAATTCCCCATTTTTGCTGTTTCCATAAGTCAGTGTAATTGTCCCGGCTGGAGCTTCCTCTGTGATTTCCTCCATCCGTACTTCTGTCAGTTCTTTCCTGTAGATGTTCAAAAATTCTTTTTTTTCATCCTCTTTCAGATTCAGGGTGAATTTCTCTACTCCGTTAGACCATGTCACTTCTTTTTGCATCGCAAATCCATCTCTTAAAATGGGCCATTCCCCCTTCTGATATTCTTCGCTCTCAAAAACCTCTGCAAACTGCATGAGAATCACTTCCGATGGAATATAATATCTCCGGTATACTCTCCTTCCATCCTCCATTCTGCACAACACCGAGGCATATGAATACGATTTTCCTGTCTTCGGTCCGTCTTTTTCAAGCTTTGCGATCCATCTACATGCTGCATTCTTTGTATCCCCGGTAAGTTCCATATTCGATAACCTTGCAGACGACATCCCATCGGATTTCTCAGATTGCTCTAACTCTGACCCGGCATAAAGATCTGAGAGTCCCTTTATACTGACAGCCATACTCTCAATCTTCTGCGGCCGCAGAACAAACCTGTCATATCCTGTAAAATCCATCCGAAACCCAAACGCCAGAAGCAAAGATAATGCACAAATCACAGTCATCTGAATCCTGTTTCTGAAAAAAGCCCTCACTTCGCTGTAATATATCATCTGAAGAGCCCCGTGTACTGCAATGGATGTAAGAAGAATTCCAACGATCATCAGAATCATTGATTTTCCATCCAAAGACAGACTCATCAGAGCCAGTCCGCCCAAAAGGGATGCTGTCACCCCAAGAACTGCAGAAATCAAACGCTGCCCCGTCTGAAAAACAACCGCCTGCCCCGCCCCTTCGGCCGGATGTGCTTTATACAATTGATATGCCAGTATTCCTGCAATTACAAGTCCCGCCAGAATTACGCCAATCTCATGAATGGAAGCTGCGGCTGTCCAGTCAGAACTTTCTTTTGCACTGTACGTCCACATCATTCCCTGCACCAGCTTAACCGGTGATATATATTTTAATACAGCGTCCAAAGCTTCCGAATTATAATAGGTAGAAAAGAAAAGTGCACTGTATTGATTTGCCACAATCGAAATAAGCTTCCCAAACGCCATCACAAATACGCTGAGCCCTGCCGCTGCAGGCAGATTTCCGCAAATCATCACCACTGCCATAACCACATGGTAAATGAGCAGATATCCTGCCATCATCAAAAAGAAACTCAGTAACATGTACTGCATGGTTCCGCTGTATCTGATAAACCCGGACACATAGCCGTACGCTGCAAGAATCACATGATACAGAAGACACGGGATCATATAGATTCTGATTCCATTCAGGTAAACCGACACAAAGACTTCCCTTTTTGTCACCGGAAGACTGTAATAAAAATCCGTCTTCACCCTGGAAAACAGAAATGCAAATCCATGCACTGCACATACTGCGGCAATCACTGCGCTTACCCAGATAAAATTCCCATTCACAGCTCCAAAAAACAATTCCCGCGGATCACCACTGGCTGAACCGGAATCCTGAATAGAGACCACTGCCTGAAATGCCGCCATCAGGCCAAAATAAATACTAAGTACAATGACCAGAATGCGGCGTTTCAGATTTTCATTTAATAAGTTCCGAAGAATATTTTGAGATGTCATAACCAATCCGCTCCATTTCCCCTACAAATACTTCCTCCAGTGACAACGGCAGTTCTTCATATTTCAGCGGCTGCCTTTCTTCAATCACTTCACAGATAACTTTGCGTTCCCCCTTTACCGTGATCATTTCCACAAATCCCTGCCTTGTATAGGAAAGCAGTTCCAGATGGTCCTCCAGGTAATCTTTCTGCGGCTCTTCATATACACACTGGAACTTATACACATCTTTTCTCAGATTCTCCATCTCTTTCGACAAAAGGATGCCGCCTTTGTGGAGGATTCCAATATGGTCACAGATATCCTCAAGTTCCCTCAGATTATGAGATGCCATAATCACAGTGAGTCCCCGAAGCCTTGCTTCTTCCACCAGTGTCTGTTTGACCGACTGCCGCACGATAGGGTCTAATCCGTCAAACACCTCATCGCACAGAAGATATTTTGCATGAGAAGACAACGCCAGAAGAATACCCGACTGGCGTTTCATCCCTTTGGAAAATGTCCGTATTTTCTGATCCGGTTCAAGACCGAAAAACTGCAGATATGCTTCATAATCTCCCTGGCTGAATTCCGGATATATCTTTTCATAAAACCCCTTCATCATATGAAGTGTTGCATTTGGAAAGAAATACTGTTCATCTGAAAGATAGAAGATCTGGCTCTTTAACTTCCTGTCATCTTCGAGCAGCTTTCCATCCATAAAGATCCGCCCTGCATCAGGCTTTAAAATCCCTGCCATCATACGAAGAAGAGTACTTTTACCTGCACCGTTAATCCCAAGAAGTCCGAAGATATTCTGGCCATGGATCGTCATTGACACATCATTCACTGCTTTGACCGTGCCAAAGCTTTTTGTAATTCCCTGTAATTCAATCATCCCGCATTTCTCCTGCTTCAGCAATTATGTTTTATTCTATCATAAATGCCGTCTGTTTTCAGCTTTATTCCCGGAAGAATACAGGTGAATCACCTGATTACCGCTTTTTATACGTTTTACTCTTGTACATTCTCTGGTCCGCCAGATAAATAAGGTAATCTTTCTCCATACTGTCATCCGGGAAATGGGAAATTCCAAAACTTACGCCTCGAAAGCGGGTTTTGGTTGAGGGCAGAGTAAAATCAATCCGTCCCAGACCCTTTATAATGTCTTCAATCTCCTTTTCCTGTACCAACAAGACAAACTCATCACCGGCAATGCGAAATGCCATTCCCGCTTCGCCAATCTCTTTGATCCGGTCAGAAAATTCCCTCAGATACCTGTCCCCTGTCAGATGTCCATAGTCATCATTGACTTTTTTAAACTCGTCAAGATCCATATAGATAAAATAAAAGGGTGTCTTCTCCTGAATTTTAGATTCCATGACCTGATCAAAGGCACTGCGGCTTCCCAGGCCGGTCAATTCATCTTTCGAAACTTTATTTTGCAGTGAGCCGATCTGATCCCGTTTCATAAGGATATCGTATAAAAGTACAAAACTGTAAAAAGAATTTATGATCAATGCTAATATGGCAATCATCTTTAATACTGCACTTTCATCAAATATAAAATGCATGTTTATTAAAAATATATTGAGAAACCATAGCAGGCTGGTCATATTTAAATTTTTCTGAATTTCCCCGTCACGGCATTTCATCAACGGAATGTATATCTGATTCATAAACTTATTCACAAAGTAATAGGAAACAGAGAATAAGATTGTCTGTAATATCATAACTACGCAGGATAAAGACGCATAGTCTGTAAGAACATAACCAATCTGTACAGAAATGATAAAGATCGAGAGGGTGTAAATCCATGCAAAACAGATGATAAAAAAATGTCTGCGCGCAGATCCCTCAAACAGATAGTGCAGAGGAAGCAGGTAAAAAAATCCGAATAAGGTAAACAGTCCATTTCCGTTCCCATAAATTCCAATTGCTTTGATCAGGGAAATACCGCCTGCGACTAATATTATTGTATAAAGGAACAAAACAGTTAACACAACGGGTAATGGATAACGGTTTTTCGCATTTTTTTTGAATATACAGAGATTCATAATAATGACTTCCAAAACGACAATCATTTCATAGATAAAGTCCATATTCTATCGCCTCCTTCCTTATTTTTTACCAGGTAAAAGGCTGCCTGTCAAGACAACCTTTTACCGATAGAGAACTGATATATCCCACGTTTATATCGCCGTTTTCACTTCAGACAGCTGCTTTGTGATTATCATACGTCCTCACTATTGTTTTTTTCATGTTTCCGCTCTTTTGTGAACAGGGCAAGGATTCCGGCTGACAATGCAAGGGCAGAAACCCATAATCCTGTTCTGGCCGTATCGCCTGTCTTTACTGCACTATCTGACAATTTAGCAGCCTTCTTCGTGTCTTTACTTCCCTGTGACGGCTTCTTAGCATGATCGTCAGGCTTGTTGTTATCCGGCTTATTTGCATCCAGTGTATAGGTTTTTGTCGTGACTCCTGTATAATTCCCTTTATAAGTGATTGTCACAGTCACTTCGTTCCCGTCCTGTGTCTTTGTCACATCATAATCAGTACCCTGAACCAGAACTTTGTCACCATCTTTGATTTCCAGATGATCCAAGTCTGTGTCAGCAGTGATGTCCGGTACTTTGATCTGACTGTCAGACTCCGCATTCTTCGGCTCTATCGTAAAGGCCGCCGGGGCAGTCTCTACCCCCTCATAACCATTCATTCTCTGCTTTTGTTACCGTGACTGTGACTGCAATTCCGGTAACAGTCCTGTAGTTATCATCCTCCAGCTTAAAGCTGACCGTAAAAGTATTCTCACCTGCATTTCCCACATCTGCCGTGTCATCTGTCCACGCAAAACCATCCGGAAGTATACAGATACATCTTATCAAAAAATCACCTATAGAAATAAGCAGGTATTCCTGGTTGGTCAGTTTTCGCCCCTAACTGGTAAAATTCTTACTTGCCTTGTTCCTTACGTACCTGCTATCCTTGTATCAAAGGAGGTATCTTCGTTTGGAAAAGATAAAAATAAAATGGAAACTGGGACTGCTTCCGCTCTATGCAATCCTCATCCTTCTGGCTGTTTATTTTATGCACTCCTATACAGAAACAGATGAAGATATATTGTTTCTCACGCCTGTATTTGAAGATTCCAGAGGGTGGGATATCTATACGTTAAAAGATGGTACGAAAAAAGCAGCTTCTGTTAAGGAGCTTTGGAAAAGCTCGGGTGATACATACTATCTGTCACGGACGATGGATAAGGACTTTGAACAGGATGGATATACCATATTGGAGCTGGACGGTGTAGCCTGGCAGGAGAGTGTATTTCTGGATGACAGGCTTTTGTATACGGTTGACCCGACGCTTGACAACCGTATCGGTCATATAGAATTTCCCAGGGAATATAAAGGGGTGCAGGGAAGAGGAGAATATGTACGTCTGACACTGCCGCCCGGCTATGGCGGAAAGACACTGACCGTCGCCTTATCAGCCAACCCGGCGCTGGAAGACCATGGCCTTCCGATGGTCCGTCTGTCGAGTGAAACTGTCCAGACGGCACTGCTCATCACTGACGCGAACCGGCTTTCCATGCCTGCTGCGGTGTACATGACCGCTGCGGTCCTTCTGGCAGGGCTGTTCTTCTACACCCTCTATCATGGCACTGCCTCCTGTTCTGTCTTGCTTCTGACTGCGGCATCACTGATGCAGGCACTGCGTGTCCTGCTGAATTTTGAATTTCAGTTCAGCCCCCGTTTTGCATTGGACTTCATACCGGCAGACCTGCTGATTCCGGCTGCGTGCGCACTGCCAATGCTGTATATGCTGTTCCAGATGAAGCGGTGGAAAACATGGTATGCGCCATTGATACTGGTTCCGCTTGTTCTGTCAGTGGCCGGCCATCTCATGGCAAGGTTCCCTGTGTTTTCCTTTATCTCCGCCTATCCCTATGATGCATTGCTGTACATTTCCCTGTTTGGCCTGTGTCTGTTTTCGGTACTGGAATGGAAAGATAAAAATATAACCTACCGCCTGTTCACCCCAATGTTTTTTACGATCATTGCCTGCATTTTCCTTGCATATATAGGCTTACGACTGTCCAAAAGCAATTCCGTACTCGTTGGGATCGTGCAGACACCGTTCACTTTCCTGTATGAAGCACTGCAATACAGCGGCAGCATTCTCCTGCTTCTGGCAGGCAGTATCAGCCTGTTTCTAAGCGTAAAAAAGGCTGCGGATGCACAAAGCGAACTTACCATCATGTCCGCAAGAAATGACTTGATACAGGAAAATATCCAGAGCATACAGGAAAGCAATACCGAGATTGCCATGATACGGCATGATATGCTGCGTCATCTGCACATGCTCCTTGATATGAGCCACGCAGATGATAAGGAGCGGCTTCAAAACTATCTGGAAGAGCTGACCCGGGAAACAGAATCAATCCTGCCGGTCAGAGTGTGTCCACATCCGATTGTCAATGCCCTCGTGACACGTGCACTCGCCAGGGCAAAGAAAGAACAGATCCAGATGGACTTGCAGGTAGAAGTGCCTGCGGATATTTCCATCACGGATAATGACCTGTGCACACTGCTGATGAATATGCTGGACAACGCCCTCGAAGCAGTATCCTCCCTTCCTGAGGAAAAGAAGCGTAAGATCGAGCTGACAATGCATGTACGCGGACATTATCTGTTTATCGAAACAATCAATTCCTGTGATGGCACTGTTTTGATCAATGAAGAAACAGGACTGTTGGAAAGCAGGAAAGGTGCCGGGCATGGCTATGGCATGAAAGCCATGTCAGAAGTGGCTAAAAAATATATGAGCAAACTGCAGGTGAAGCAGCAACACGACACCGTCATGGTACGTACGGCACTGCTTATGCCCGGCAAATAAGAATAATGTGAAAACGTAAAAACGCTGCTATTTCCGGTCAATTGGAAAAGCAGCGTTTTTATATGTAATTATAATCTCAGATAATTAAAATATTTCTCTAACGTCTGATCGTGGTAACGGCGGCTGACCGGAAATGATCTGTCATTATCCATGAGAACATCCGCACGCAATATTTCTTTTACATGGCTTAGATTGATCATATAGCTGTTATGCGATTGACAGAAGCAAAAAGCAGGCAGCTGCGGCTTTAAGGCAGACAACGCCCCGTTCCAGTCATAAAATTTCTCCGAAAGCCATATCCTTGTCCGGTGCTGGGTCGATTCCAGCGCATAAATCTCATGAAAAGGGATCGCCATCTGTCTGCCCTCAATCTTGACGGCAAGACGCGCCTCTGCATAATTCCTGCGGTAATCTTCCAGAAGAATTTTCCTGAATTTCTCATAATCAAGCGGCTTCAGCAGATACCACAGAGGCTGTGTATCAAAACAGTCATAGATGTAGTCACGGTGAACAGTGATAAAGATGATACTGCTCGTGACCTGCTGTTCACGGAATGTCCTGGCTATGTCCATTCCATTCTCCCCGGGCAGTTCGATATCCAGCAGAAGAAGCTGATAACTGTTCGGATTTCGCCGGATCATATGCTGTAACCCTGCTGCTTCATTGAACTGCTCAATATCGTAATCCGTCCCCTGAACCAGTCCGTTCTCATTCATGATCTTTTTGATGTTCTCGTGTAGATAATCTGAAAATGTGCTGTCATCATCACAGATCGCAATGCGGTACATGCCTTTCGCCACCCTTCCTCATAAGACTTCTGTTTCTAGAGGAAAGTATATCATTTTTCAACTGCTTCGACAATTTCTTTTTCTAATGTTAAACCGTCCCGGACAGCTCCAAAAGATCCGGTTACAGCAGACTTCGGTAGAGTGCCTTGATTTCCTCCAGCGCAGGCTCTTTTGGATTCCCTGGTGTGCATGCATCAGCCAGTGCACTTTCTGAGAGGAAATCAATATCTTCCTCCTTTACAATTCCTTTTAAATCTGCCGGAATCCCAACGTCTGCGGACAGTTTCTTCACAGCTTCCACTGCTGCCTTTCTGTATTCTTCCGCCGACATTGCCTCGGTTCCTTCCACTCCCATCACCTTTGCAATCTCACGGTATTTTTCACCGGTCGCATCTGCATTATATTCCATAATTGTCGGAAGTAAAATTGCATTTGCCACTCCATGCGGTGTATCATAGACAGCACCCAGAGCATGTGCCATGGAATGCACGATGCCAAGCCCTACGTTGGAGAATCCCATTCCAGCAACGTACTGGCCTAACGCCATACCTTCTCTTCCTTCTTTCGTATTGTCAACTGCCCCTCTTAAAGAACGGGAAATGATTTCAATCGCCTTGATATGGAACATATCCGAAAGTTCCCACGCTCCCTTTGTAATATACCCTTCAATTGCATGTGTCAGGGCATCCATTCCGGTGGCCGCGGTAAGTCCCTTTGGCATGGAGGACATCATCTCCGGATCAATCACTGCGATGACCGGAATATCATGTGGGTCTACACAGACGAATTTACGCTTCTTCTCTGTATCTGTAATAACATAGTTAATGGTAACTTCTGCAGCGGTTCCTGCAGTCGTCGGGACTGCGATGATCGGCACACATGGATTCTTCGTCTCTGCCGCACCCTCAAGGCTTCGGATATCAGAGAATTCCGGATTGGCAATTACGATACCGATTGCTTTGGATGTATCCATAGAAGAACCGCCTCCAATTGCGATCAGATAATCAGCTCCCGACTCCTTGAACGCTTTCACACCCGTCTGGACATTCTCGATCGTCGGATTTGGCTTGATGTTCGAATACAGCTCATACGCAAGTCCTGCATCTGATAAAAGATCTGTCACCTTCCGGGTCACGTTAAATTTTACAAGGTCCGGATCTGAGCAGACAAATGCCTTCTGAAATCCTCTCTTTTTGACTTCTGTTACGATCTCACTGATTGCTCCTGCCCCATGGTAGGATGTCTCATTTAATACAAATCTGTTTACCATTTTTCCTGCACTCCTTTATTTTTTATATAAGAATTTTTCTGGTAACTCCACTTTGAAATCTTTTGCCAGCGCACGGAATTCGTCTGGCTCAATCGTCTGTAATTTATGGCTCTGCATGGAGAGCATCTTTACAAGAATCTCTGCTGATTTTTCCACCGTATGCATCAATCCGAAGGTCAGGTCAAAATCTTCCCCCGCCGCGAACATCCCATGATGCGCCCAGACTGCCACATCGTACTCTTTCATCAGTTCACTGGTAGCGACCGCAATCTCACGTCCGCCCGGAACCATCCATGGTACTACTCCGATTCCGGATGGGAAGACTACCGGACACTCGGTCGCCATCTCCCAGAGTTCTCTTGTGAATACCTCATCCTTCAGCGGAAGTACGAAGGTCAGCGCAATTACATTCGTTGTATGAGCGTGATAAATCACACGGTATCTTCCGTCAGTCGCAAGCATCTTCACCTCATGGTTCATCAGATGGGACGGCAGCTCGCTGGTCGGGCGTCCGCCATTTACCATTCCCCATACGATCCGGTAATTCTCTCCCTGGCTGTCAATCTCAATCATACAGATGGAATCTTCCGGCTTGATTGTAACATTCCGGAAATACTTCCCGCTTCCGGTGACAAGGAAATACTCTCCCGCAAGTTTCGGCACACTGGTGCCAATCGGCTGCCATTCTTTTGCCTCGAAATTTTCTTTGACCAACTCAGCTTCTTCCTTCTTCACACGGTAGGAAAGATTGCCGCCGTTGCGTTCGTGCCACCCCTGCTGCCATCCGTCATCTGCCATGCGGATAAATCCCTGTACAAATTCTGCATCTAAAAATCTCATTCTCATTCCTCCTGATCGTTCGTTCATCCTGTTTATTTACAACGTTTTGAGAGTACCTCTTCTTCGTATTTCTTTACTTCTGTATACCATGATTCCTTGACCGGAACACCGTTTTTCTCGCAGAAATAATCCCATACATCTCCAAAAGGATAGGTTTTGACTTCCTCCTGAAGCATCATGACCTCTGTAAGCCGTCCCTCTTCCTGCATAACTTTCAGCTGTGCGTTCGGTGAAAGAAGCGCATACAGAAGGGCTTTCTGCATATTTCTCATTCCCACCGTCCATGCAGAGATACGGTTGATGCTTGCATCAAAGAAGTCCAGTGCAAGCTTCACTCTGTCAAGCGCATCATTTCTTATAATTTCTTTGGCAATTTCTTTCGTCTCGTCATCGAACAGTACAACATGGTCGCTGTCCCATCTCACCGGTCTTGTGACATGCAGCGCAATCTGGTCGAAGAACAGAAGCATGGAAGAGATTTTATCGGAAACCACTTCTGTCGGATGGTAATGTCCGTTGTCCATCAGCGGCAGAATATTGCGGCTTGCGGCATAGTTCACTGTGAACTCTGAAGATCCCACGGTGTAAGATTCCATTCCGATTCCAAATACTTTCGATTCCAGGCATACCAGTACTTTTTCTTTGTCATAAGCAACCGACAAGATCTCATCCAGTGATTCCTGGAACCTCTTTCTCGGTGCCACACGGTCTGCCGGGATATCCTTATACCCGTCCGGAATCCAGATATTCATGACACAAGGCTGTCCCAGTTCTTCTGCAAAATACTGTGAAATACGGATACATGCCTGCCCGTGGCGGATCCAGAACTTACGCACTTCCTCATCAGGGCTTGACAGTGTCAGATTGTCTTTCACCATATGGTGTGAGAAAAATGTCGGATTGAAGTCAATTCCCATTCCTCTCTCTTTTGCATACGTTACCCATCTTTTAAAATGCTTTGGCTCAATGGCATCGCG
Organism: uncultured Lachnospiraceae bacterium; assembly: GCA_900549995.1. Lineage (GTDB taxonomy): Bacteria > Bacillota > Clostridia > Lachnospirales > Lachnospiraceae > UMGS1251. The sequence goes on from URQQ01000033.1 coordinate 37,146, forward strand.
CTCTGCAAACTCACCTTCCTCAAAGATTGCATAACTTGCATGAAGATTCACTTTATGTTTGCCTGGTACAAGGCTGAACACTTTGTCCATATCTGCCATCAGCTCCTCCGGTGTTGTCGCCTTCCCCGGATAATTCCCTGTTGTCTGGATTCCTCCTGACAGAGGGCCTTTCTGGTCAAAACCAACCACATCATCTCCCTGCCAGCAGTGCATGGAGATTGGAATACTCTGAAGAGTCTCCAACGCTTTCTCTGTATCTACTCCAATTCCCTGATATACTTCTCTTGCTGATTCATAGCGCTCTTTTACCGTCATTATTTTTTCCTCCATTATTTTCTGATTCATCTCTATCATTTACTTTCTTTTCTGCACGCTTACTGCCGGATTGCAGCACTGGATATCAAATGATTTGAAGATGACTTTTCTGATATCATCCAGCGAATCAAATTCCCCGGCTTTTAGCATCTGCGCTGCAATATTGCCAATGGCCGTAGCTTCCGAAGGCCCTGCATAGATCATCTTTCCTGTCGCCTCTGCAGTCAGCTGATTCAGGTAGCCCGCATTTGCTCCGCCGCCTACGATATGGATGCAGTCATAGGATTTCCCCGTGAGGTGTTCCATTTCTTTTACAGTCTCACCATAACTTTCCGCCAGGCTCTTATAGATAACCGCCGCAATCTCGCCTTTCTTCTTCGGAACTTTCTGCCCCGTCTTTTCACAGTACTTTTGTACTGCCTGTATCATACTCTCTGGCGCAAGAAAGGACGCATCATTTACATCAACTCTGGATGGAAACTCATCATTTTCCACTGCCAATTCACATAACCCGGCAAAAGAATCTTCATCGTTCCACTCATGCCTCACAGACTGAATCATCCAAAGTCCCATGATATTTTTCAGCCACCGGAACCGGTATTCATATCCTCCCTCGCTTGTGAAGTTTGCCTGTCTGCTTTCTTTCGAACAGTCAGCTTTCTCCTGCTCTGTTCCCATCAGTGACCACGTACCGGAACTGATATAGAGAAAATCCTTCTCCCTGGCCGGTACCGACATTACTGCTGACGCCGTATCGTGTGTCGCCGCCTGAATCACCTCCAGATCATAACCGACCTTAGACGCAATCTCCGGAAGGAGCCCGGAAACCGTTGTCCCCGGCATCGTAATCTCACCGAACAGACTGCTTTTATATCCCAGTTTCTGAATCAATTCCATATCCCACTGTTTTGTGACAGGACTTACAAGCTGTGTCGTAGTCGCATTTGTGTATTCTGTCTTTCGAACACCCGTCAGCCGGTAGTTAAAATAATCCGGAATCATTAACAGTGCCTCCGCCTGCCCCATCAGATCAGGGGTCTCCTCTTTCACTGCCATCAGCTGATAGATTGTGTTAAATATCTGCTTCTGTATTCCGGTTCTCTCATAAAGTTCTTCCCCGGAAATGATCTGTGAAACCTTCTCATCCATCCCCTGCGTCCGGGCATCCCGGTAACCTACACTGTCACCAAGCAGATTCCCCTCCTGATCCAGAAGTACAAAATCCACAGCCCATGTATCGATTCCCATACATGAAGGAATTTTTCCCCGCTCCTTGCACCGCTTCATTCCTTCCACGATCTCCGCAAAAAGCTTTTCTGTATCCCAGCAGAGGTGTCCGTTTTTCTGCACCATCCCGTTCTCAAATCTATATACTTCCTCTAATTGTATCTTTCCATCTTCCACCCAGGAAAGCATATGCCGCCCGCTGGATGCCCCGATATCAACCGCAAGATAATATTTCTGCATTGCCTCTTCACTCCTTATTAATCCAGATGGAACACCGGTGTCAGATCTTCACTGACCGGGCTGTTATCTTCATTTGTCTCCATGATATCAGCCATGTAATCCCACCATTTTCTGCAGATGGAAGTTTCAGAACTCTGGTTCCATCTCTCTTCATCTTCCAGTTCGATATATCCGAAAAGTGTCATCGTCTCTTCATCCAGAAAGATCGAATAGTTACTTCCGCCATATTCGTGTATCATTTCTTTCATCTCAGGCCACAGTGCATTGTGACGTCTTTTATACTCTTCCTTCTGCCCGTCGTACAGTTTCATTTTGATTGCTTTTCTCATTCTTTACCATTCCTTTCTCCACTGTGAGTCCATATTTCAGATAAGTTGCAATTCCTCCAAGCGCAAAATACACAAGTGTCACAGGGAAGGAATATGACTTATACATTTCTACCGTGATACTGCCTCCGAAAAATACAAGCAGTGTAAGTACTGCCAGAACCGCCAGCACCGCATAAGAACATCCGGCTGCTATTTTCTGAGCTTTTGGGTATTTCGCTTCTCTTTCTGCTCCGTCTTCTTCCTCTTCCACCAGTTTCCTCAATTCTTTCTGAATTTCTTCTTCCTCTGCTTCCTGCTTCGCATAATCGCCCTTTGCTCCCATCACCATTGCCAGTATCATATAAGAAACCATTGCAATCAGATAGGTTGGAAGGAACAGAAAATAGTTGTGCATGAATTTGGTCACTGTCCCGGCCAGTACAAAAAGCAGTGCAAGCCCCCATGCAATCAGTGCCGCATAATTGGTCTTCCATCCTTTGTATCTTGCCCAGTACCTTGTTCCGCCAAGTTTCGGGATGATCCAGTGTTCCGTGAAAATGATTGCGCCGACTGCCGGAACGATCAGTACAATGATATTGACAATGACCATGATGTTCGCCGTGATCGGGAAACATGCCGCCACAGTCATAATAACGCCCACAACATAAGTCAGTTTCTTAACCGAAAGCTTATGAAACAATGTCTGAAATGCCAGGCTTGCCCGGTAGATGTTCGGGTTTGCCGTTGTCCATCCTGCCACGATGACCGCTAAAAGCCCGGTAGATCCAAGAACAACACTCGTGACAGCACCTGAATCCAGTACAAGAAGTGATTTGTTTAAAAGAATTGCTGCCGTCGCTCCCATAATTCCTGCACTTCCCCATGCGAAAAAGTGTCCGACAAACATTCCATATAAAGTGACAAATCCATATTTCGGCGACTTCGCATATCTGAAAAGTGCCATATCATTTAATCCGCCGTGGTATGCCAAATTACACATCCATGCAAAGCCAATGACATGAAGAATATTTAACTTCTGTCCTCCTTCTGCCACTTCACCGTTCCACACGCTTGTATTTAAAAGTTGCATAAAATCTCCAAAAGAATGAACTGCTCCGCCGCCTGTAGCTGAAAGAAGCTGCGGAAGCCCTACGAATACCCCTGCCGCGAATACCACAATCATCCAGGGTGCACAGATTGACGAGAATTTCGCCACCGCTTCAAAACCATTTGCCGCAACCACTGTCACAATGATTCCAAGGACAACGACAACTGCGATAAATTTAATATCCGTCGGAAACCACTTCGTCTGTATCTCAATTCCAAAGATCTCCCTCACTGCCGAGGCCGATACCGTCAGCATCGAGGCGGCCATCGCAATCGAGGCAAGTCCCCAGACGAAATTATAGATTTTCTTAATATTCTCTCCAAGCGTCTTTCCAAGATAAGAGTACAGTGTGACTCTTGTGTCAACTGCGATCGGTGCGCAGATCAGTGCATATGTAAGAGTTGCCAGTATGTTCCCGATAAAAAGCCCAATAAAAATATCAGTTGCACGCACGCCCCATGTCACAAGTGTCGCACCGATGACAAATTCTGTAGCCGCGATATGTTCCCCTCCATAAATACCAAAAAAATTCCCAAGGCCAGATAACTGTTTTCGTGCAATCGGCCTGTCTTCTGCAGGTATGGCCGCTGCCTTTGCTCTGTAATCCATGTTTCATTCCCTCTTTTCATTTTACTTTGCTATGTTTCATCAGTACGTACTGTTTTGATAATTGAAGTATAACAAAATCATTCCCAAAAAGTTAGAACGTCATTTGAGTAAAAATAGGACCTTATTTTCCATCGAAAATCAGTTGCGTACATTTGATTGTCAGGCAAATCCCGGATTTTCTTATGCAGAAAAAAAGACACAGCAGCCGATATCATCTGCTCTGTGTCTTTTCCCAAACCTGTTTTATTGTACAAAATTATTGAAATTCTTTCCTTAAAACTTCATGAGGTGCTTCTATTTCATTCGCAATGGAATGTTCCGTCAACTCCGATAACATTTTGATCTTCTGATTGATCATCGGCCTCATACAGTTCGGAACATGTTCCTGATGCGCCCTGTGTATTGCCACACATTCTTTACAGTTTCCGTGATAGCGGCATGCCTTTTTGCACGGACAGTGGTCTTTTTCCTTATACTCCTCCCGAAAAGCTTTTGCAAATTCTTCCTGTAACCGCAGCCCTTCCTGGCGGTTACCCTTATGAAACTGTTCCATCGCATCCATTTCTTTTTGATTTCTGTCTATGTTCATTGGATTCTCCTTCTTGATCAGGATATAAACTCATCTGTGCCCGCGCTGACTTCACTGTCCATATTCAAAAGCTCAACGGTTACTTTGTGCAGTCCTTCCAGTGCGGGATCATACTCAGCAACAAAATGAGGCACCAATTATAACTAACTGGTGCCTGTAACATTTTTCCGCTATTTACTTTTATGAAAGAAGCATGTCCTTTTTTTCAAGAATAGCCTCTACAGCTGCACATGCAGGACAGTCACAGTATTTTGCCCCGGCTGCCTTAATCTCTTTCGCATGAGCCGCAACATTCTTCGCAGTATCTGCTCCGAACACCTGCGCACCCTGCTCTGATTCTGCAAACCCAATCAAACCGTCAATCGGCATAATATCCTCTTCCAGTTCAGCAATGTATCTCTTTGTTTCTGCTGCTTCGTTTTCCGTTCCGACTGCGTCAAGCCATGCCTGCGCCGCTTCTTTTGTTTCACTGCTGCATGTTGGCGCACTTATTAACTCGTGTGTCTTTTCAACAACAAAATCCAATACTTCTTTTCCCATAACTGCCAGTCCTTCTTTCTTTTTATTTTATATACATATTATCATAATTGTCAGATATTTACAAATTAAAGTCTTATTTCTTTATCGTACTTATGCTTTATCCGGTATTCTCTCGGAGACATTTTATATTTCTCATGAAATTTACGGTAAAAATAACTGCTGTTTTCATATCCGACCGCAGCCATAATGTCTGCGATTGTAAGTCCCGTTTCTATCAGAAGTTCTACTGCTTTCCGAAAGCGCTGTCGTTGAAGCAGTTCCTGGAATGTAAATCCAGTCCCCCTTTTAATCATTTTGCATAACCCCGATACCGACTGGTTCATGTCCTGGGCGAGTTCCGTAAGTGTCGCATCCTTATAGTGGTAATTGATATACTGCAGCGTTGTGTTGATCAGGATATCCCGGTAACTCTGCGAGGATGCCTCTCTGACAGTATCAATATGATTCAGAAGATGAAGGAATATAAGCCCCATGGAGATCTGATTGATATTGTCCTCATGATCTCCTCCATGAAGCAGGGACATGACAATATTCTCCATAAGATTCTCAACTGCCATATTGTCACTTGTACCAAATACCAGATATTGAGGATTATAGGTATCCCTTCTCAATGTATTTACAAGGAAATCCGCAAGAATATTCCCTTTTCCAAGCATGGACAGCGGAATATCGAAAAATTCCGGCAATGCAATAAAGTTAATTCCGATATCGCTCTGCTCTGCCTTTTTGATTCCATGTTTTACATGCTGGTTCATAAAAAGCAGATCCCCGGGAAGAAGTTTAATCTCTTTCCCGTCAATCTGATGGGTGATGCTTCCTTTACACACATAGGCAATCTCAATATAATTATGGGAGTGAGGCGGAAAATCAATGAACCTGGTGTGTGTGCGTACTGTAATATACTTTCCTTTTTTCAGCAGCTTCTCACTGTCAATGACAAAGGTAGGGGTGTCGGTATAGATTTCCTTTTTCACATCACCATTACCCTTTAAGATTTCTTTCTCTTCATCGGTTATTACCATCAACTCATCCAATAACTGTTTTTTCACCCAATCCCTTCCTTTCAGAAACTGAATCTACTCTGTAACAATTTCTTTAATTCCACTGATATTATCAATTCTCAATACCCTCACCTTTTTCTTTGATTTCTCTACTCTCTCAAGCATAATCCATTCTTCATCCACATCTGTCAGAATTCCCTTTACACTATATATAGCATCAATAGAGACCAATGACTTTTTAAGAACAATTTCACAGTTCTTGTCAAGAAATTGTGGAACCACTTCTTTGTAAGAAATATCCTTTTTCAACTCCTTCTCCTCTTTTTTATATTCGCAGATTATATAAATCAAAAGCCCAATAACTACAATCACAAGAAAATTGGTCATACCTTCTCCTCCACAACTTCGAACCCATTCACAGCATTCAGCTCAACCAGTTTCACCACATTCTCTTTCTTAAATGGATTGTTCTCTTTCACCCTCATATATTCAACACGAATCCATTCCTCATTTACATCCAGAACTTTCATCTTCCCACCATTTACAGAATCAACCAGCAGATCCAGGTCTGAACACTCCATTAATACGGTCTTACCTACAAGACTCTTCAAGATATGGTTCTCTTTCTCTTTTCTTTTCTGAGCTACAATTTCTACATTATTAGCTGCAAGATCATCCAAACTGATATTATAAATCTCTGCGAGTTCTTTTGCCTTATCCAGTGATGGTGCTCCCTGTCCACACTCCCAGTTCGATATCGTCTGTCTTGATACTGACAACATCTCCGCTAGTTCCTGCTGGCTGTAATTATACTTCTTCCGAAGTATCATCAAATTTTCTCCAAGCATAATTTTTTTCCTTTCGTTTATATGTTTGTGCCTTTATTATAGAAAACAATCAGAATAAATACCAGCAAATCCATTTGGAATTTTATCAAATTCCTTTGACAGAAGAATATTTTCTTTATAATACCACTTTAGAAACAAAATAGTTTCACCAAATAGAATGGCCAGTGGATTTCTCCCCTGGCCATTCTATTTGATGGAACCATTTTCTTTATTATCTCCCATAACTTTTAAAAAACTCAGACAATCCATCCAGCGTCTTTATCAGAACCGGAAGTTCTTCATCATTCAGACGTTTCACAACCGCATCTGTCATCTGCATATGAAATTCATTATGATGGTTGTATGCTTTGATTCCTTTGTCCGTCAGCATAATATTCACAACCCGGCGGTCCGTTTCACTCCGCATACGGGACACGTATTTTTTATTCACGAGACTGTTCATTGATGTTGTAAGAGATCCCACGGTAATTTTAAGCTTCTTGGCAATGGCAGACATATTATTGCCCTCAAGACCGACCGCCTCAATGATATGCATATCATTGTTCGTAATATCTTTAAATTCTTCAGTTATAATTGCTTTCTCTTCCAGTTCCCAGATTTCATTAAACAAGTGAACCAGGATATTGTTTATCGTCTCGTAACTATCCACGACATCTCTCCTCAATCTCTGATATAAAGTCCAGAGCATCCGCTCTTATACATGCCCATGTTACATTTAGTGTACTAGAAACCAAGCAAGGAGTCAATGACACTCTTTACAGTCTCTATCTTTTCCGCTTTATAAGCATTCGCTCCGCAGAACAGAAGCCCTTCATCCACCTCACCTTTGGCAGAATGAATCAGTGCATCTGTAATACAGTAAGGAATCTCTGCCGGATTGCATTTATGAAGACATCTGTGACAAGGGGAATGTGGAATTCTGCCTTCTTTGATTACTCTCTCCATAAATGGATTCATAATTGCCCTTCCCGGCATTCCCACCGGGCTCTGTACAATCACGATATCCTCTTTCCCGGCATTTATATAACACTGCTTAAACTTTTCGTCAGCATCACATTCCTTCGTTGTGACAAAACGGCTTGCCACCTGAATCCCATCTGCCCCGAGGTCAAATGCGTGTTTTGCCTGTTCTGCATTTTCAATCCCGCCTGCAATCACTACCGGAATCTTAATTCCATATTTTTCTCCATAGGTTTTCACGGTATCCATAATTGCAAGAATTTCTTCATCGTATACAGTGTCACTGAATACTTCCAGCTGCTCTTTATGAAATCCCAGATGTCCGCCAGCCTTCGGTCCTTCAATCACAACCATGTCCGCAGTCCGGTTAAATTTACGATCCCAGTATTTCAGGATGACCTTTGCCGATTTATCGGTAGAGACGATCGGCGCGATCTTGGTTCCGGATTCTGCTACATAAGAGGGAAGGTCTGTCGGAAGTCCTGCACCGGAGATAATCAGATCCGCACCTGTATCTACAACCGCCTTTACATACTCTCCATAATGCTGCATCGCAACCATGATGTTGAATCCAATCACACCCTCCGGTGCCGTTTCCCGTGCTTTCTCATACTCACTTTTGATTGCTCTTAAGTTCGCAGATACTGGATCCCTGTCAAAATCAGGTTCCCGGTAACCGATCTGTGCGGAAGAGATGATCCCAATGCCGCCTTCTTTCGCAACTGCCCCGGCAAGTCCCGATAAACTGATGCCGACTCCCATACCGCCCTGCACAATCGGAAGCTTTGCTGTCAGAGACCCTATTTTAAGTGGTGATAATTCTTTCATTTTTCTGCCCTTCCCCTACATATTACGGAAACGTTGATAACGCTTTTCGATTAATTCTTCTTCCGGCATATTCAGATACTTGTCAAAGAATTCATTCAGCAGACGATCCATCTGTGCCGTAACCTCTGAAAGATTTTCCACTGTCAAATGTATCGGTTCACCAATCACCTGTTCAACAATTCCTGACTTTTTCAGATCCTTCGCTGTCAGTTTCATGACATTTGCCGCCTCTTCTGCCCTTTTACTGTCTTTCCAGAGAATACTTGCAAAGCCTTCCGGCGAAAGAATCGAATAAACAGAATTCTCAAGCATCCATACTTCATCCGCTACTGCCATCGCAAGTGCGCCTCCGCTTCCGCCTTCTCCGATGACCACAGATACAACCGGAACTGTAAGCCCTGACATCTCATAGAGATTGCGGGCAATTGCCTCACCCTGTCCCCGTTCCTCTGCCTCCAGACCGCAGAACGCCCCAGGCGTATCTACAAAACAGATCACGGGACGGTGGAATTTCTCTGCCTGTTTCATCAGTCTTAATGCTTTGCGGTAGCCATCCGGTGACGGCATTCCAAAGTTTCTCTCAATATTTTCTTTCGTTGTCTTTCCTTTGGCCTGTGCGATCACAGTCACCGGCATTCCATGGAATCTCGCCGTGCCTCCGATGATCGCCTTATCATCTTTGCAGTACCTGTCTCCATGAAATTCAATGAACTCTGTAAAAAGAGTGTCAATATAATCTCCGCCGACAGGACGGTCTTTCATCCTCGAGATCAGTACACGCTCCCATGCACTTTTCCCGGAAGATGCTGCCTCCGAATGATCTGACGGCATCCCGGATCCGAGATCTTCCACGATCACACGTCCCTGTTTCTTGTGAAGTGACAGAATCTGTGACAACGTATCTTTTAAGTCTTCCCGCTCTACAATTTTATCTACAAATCCATGCTCAAGCAGGAACTCTGAGCGCTGGAACCCTTCCGGCAGTTTCTGTCCGATCGTCTGTTCAATGACTCTCGGCCCTGCAAATCCAATCAGAGCTTCCGGTTCCGCCAGGATAATATCCCCAAGCATCGCAAAACTTGCGGTCACTCCTCCAGTCGTAGGATTCGTCAATACCGGAATATACAAAAGTCCCGCATCACTGTGACGCTTCAAAGCCTGGGATGTCTTTGCCATCTGCATCAGCGAAAAGATCCCTTCCTGCATTCTGGCTCCCCCAGAACATGTGAAAATAATCACCGGAAGTTTTTCCCTGGTCGCTCTTTCTACAGCCCTTGTAATCTTCTCTCCCACAATTTCGCCCATGCTGGCCATCATAAATCTTCCGTCCATCACTGCGATTACAGCCTGATTTCCTCCGATTCTCACTTTTCCAGTGACAACCGCCTCATCAAGACCCGTCTTTTCTTTCAGCCCCATGAGCTTTTCTTCATATCCCTTATAATGCATCGGATTACAGACAGCCATCTCTTCATCCCACTCTTCAAAACTGTCCTCATCCGCAACCATCTCTACTCTCCGGTATGCATGTACCCGGAAATAACTATGGCATTTCGGGCAGATATAGTATCCATTTTTCACGTCTTCCGTCAGAATTGCAGCCTTACAGGAATTACATTTTCTCAAAAGTCCTTCCGGAGCCTCAGGCCGAATACCATCCACTTTGATGCCGCCCGCCTCATGTGCTTCTTTCACCAGAGATATATAATTTTTCCTGTTCGTCTTTTTAAACATTTCTTTTAAATTCATTCTGATCTCTCCTACATCATGTTTTCAATGAATTCGATGTCAATATTACCTGCCTGATAGTCATGGTTGTTAATGATCTCATACTGGAAATCTACGTTCGTATCAATTCCTTCGATCAGCACTTCTCCAAGTGCGCTTCGCATCTTTGTAATTGCCTCTTCCCGGTTCTTTGCATATACTGTCAGTTTCGCAAGCATGGAATCGTAGTACGGAGGCACTGTATATCCGCTGTAAATGGCAGAGTCAATACGCACTCCCTTTCCTCCCGGCAGATACATATCTGTGATTGTACCCGGAGACGGACGGAAATTCTTTGCCGGATTCTCTGCGTTGATTCTGCACTCAATCGCGTGGCCTGTGATCTTTATCTCTTCCTGTTGATAAGAAAGCGGAAGCCCTGAAGCAATCCGGATCTGTTCTTTGATAAGGTCTACACCTGTCACCCATTCTGTTACCGGATGTTCTACCTGGATTCTCGTATTCATTTCCATAAAATAGAAATTGCCCGACTTCTCCAGCAGAAACTCAATGGTACCGGCATTGACATAATGTGCAGCTTTTGCCGCTTTTACAGCTGCTTCCCCCATCTTCTGGCGGAGTTCTTCTGAAAGTACGGCAGAGGGCGCCTCTTCAATCATCTTCTGATGATTTCTCTGAATGGAACAGTCACGTTCACCAAGATGAATGACGTTGCCCTGGCTGTCTGCGAGAATCTGGAACTCGATATGCCTTGGATGCTGTACAAAATGTTCAATGTACATTGTCTCGTCACCAAACGCCATCTTCGCTTCCTTCTGTGCCGTATTAAAGCTGTTCTCAAATTCCTCCGGATTCTGAGCCACACGCATTCCCTTGCCGCCGCCGCCAAGAGCTGCCTTGATGATCACCGGATAGCCGATTTCCTCTGCGATCCCCGCACCAACAGCCGCATCATAGATCGGCTCCTTACTTCCCGGGATCACCGGAACATCCGCTGCAACCATCGTATTTCTTGCTTCCTGCTTATGCCCCATCTTACGGATAACTTCGGAAGACGGCCCGACAAATGTAATATTACATTTCTCACAGAGTTCTACAAACTTGCTGTTCTCTGAAAGAAATCCAAATCCCGGATGGATCGCGTCCGCACCAGATACGAGTGTCGCACTGATAATCCGCTCCATATTCAGATAACTCTCTGTCGAAGAAGCAGGCCCGATACAGACGGACTCATCCGCAAGCTGGGTATGAAGTGCCTCTTTATCTGCCTCAGAATATACTGCAACTGTTTCAATTCCCATTTCCCTGCACGCGCGGATAATCCGGACTGCAATTTCTCCACGGTTCGCAATCAATACTTTCTTAATCATACTTCCACCTAACCAATCATAAATGTTAACTCTGCAGTCGCTGCCACTTTGCCATCCACCGTTGCAACGGCTTCCCCGACTCCGACAGGTCCTTTGCGCTTAATAATCCTTGTCTCCAGTTTCAGCTTATCTCCTGGTTTTACTTTTTCTTTGAAACGGCATTTGTTAATCCCTCCGAAGAACCCAATCTTTCCTTTGTTCTCCTCAAGACTTAAAATGGCAACGCTTCCAACCTGCGCCAACGCTTCCACAATCAGTACCCCCGGCATCACCGGCTCCTGCGGGAAATGTCCTCTGAAAAAGTCTTCATGGAATGTAACGCATTTATAACCTACCGCATATTCCCCCGGTACATAGTCTTCTATATAATCTACCAGCAGAAACGGATGTCTGTGCGGAAGAATCTCTTCTATCTGTTTGATATCTAATCTGTTCATGTCTCGTATCCTTTCTGTTACACAATCCGAAATAGCGGCTGTCCGTATTCCACTGCCTCGCCATTTTGTACATAAATCTCAGCAATTGTTCCGTCGAATTCACTCTCGATATCATTCATCAGCTTCATCGCCTCTACAATTGCAAGCGTCTGTCCGGCTTTTACAGTATCACCCACTTTTACAAATGCATCTGCATCTTCCGACGGCGCCGCATAGAAGGTTCCTACAAGCGGCGATTTCATCACATTGCCCGCTGCCTCGTCATCTGCGGATACGGCCTCTTTTTCAGGTTCCTTCGTAACTTTCACAGGCGCCGCATTTACTGCAGCCTGTACCGGGATTGCCACCGGTGCTTCCTGCGCTGCCTGAACCTGCATCATATCTTTTGTAAGAGAAATCTTAACACCTTTTTCTTCATATTTCAGTCCGGTCAGGCTGGAATCAGAGACCGCCTGTATTAACGCTATCAGATTTTCAAATTCCATAAGAACTCCTCTTTTCTATCCTTCATACTTCTTTACTAATAAAGTTGCATTATGTCCGCCAAATCCAAGGGAATTGCTGATCGCAACATTCACATCCTGGTGTACGGGGCTTCCGATCACATAATCAAGATCGCACTCTTCATCTGTTTCCGCTGTGCCGACTGTCTGATGGATGAATCCGTCATTGATGGATTTGACACAAGTGATAAATTCCACACCGCCGGCTGCTCCAAGCAGATGTCCGATCATTGATTTTGTCGAGTTGATTTTCAGATGTTTTGCATCTTCTCCAAATGCAAGCTTGATCGCACGTGTCTCAAACAGGTCATTGTGGTGTGTACTTGTTCCGTGCGCATTGACATAATCTACTTCCGAAGGTTTTACCCCCGCTTCTTCCATCGCATATGTCATTGCTTTTGCCGCACCGCTTCCGTCATCGACCGGCGATGTGATGTGATATGCGTCACAGGTAGCTCCATAACCCGCGATCTCCGCATAGATATGAGCCCCTCTTTTCTTTGCATGCTCTAATTCTTCTAATACAACAACACCTGCACCTTCTCCGATCACAAATCCGCTTCTGTCTTTGTCAAACGGGATAGAGGCACGCATCGGATCCTCACTGGATGTCAGCGCTGTCAGGCTTGTAAATCCTGCAACTCCGACCGGCGTAATCGAACTCTCTGTTCCGCCCGCCAGCATCACCTCTGCATCTCCATACTGGATTGCACGGAAAGCATCACCGATGGAATGGCTTCCGGTTGCACAGGCCGTGACAACATTGGTACATTTTCCTTTCGTTCCAAGGTGGATGGCAACATTTCCCGCAGCCATGTTGCTGATCATCAGCGGTACTGTCAGAGGATTCACACGTGCCGGTCCCTTCTCAAGGATCTTCTTATGCTCTCTTTCAACGGTCTGAAGGCTTCCGATCCCGGAACCTACACAGACACCGACACGGTACGGATCTTCTTTCTCCATGTCAAGCTTCGCATCCTCGAATGCTTCTTTTGCTGCCGCTACCGCATACTGGGAGAACGCTTCCATTCTCTTTGCGGATTTAAAATCCATGTGATCCTTCGCATTGAAGTCTTTTACCTCTGCCGCCAGTTTCACTTTATATTCAGTTGTATCGAATTTTGTATTCTCACCAATTCCGACTTTCCCGGCCTTGATGCCTTCCCAAAATTCATTCACATTATTACCGATCGGGGTGACTGCTCCCAATCCTGTTACAACGACTCTTCTTTTCTCCATCTTAAATTCTCCTGCTTATTTCACGAATCCCTGAATTAGATCGCCATTCCGCCATCCACATGGATTACCTGTCCTGTAATATATCTTGCATCTTCCGATGCCAAAAATGCTGCCGTGTTCGCAATGTCTTCCGGCATACCGAAATCCCCAAGCGGGATCTGGGAAGACATCGATTCTTTCACCGCATCCGATAAAACTTCTGTCATATCTGTCTTGATGAAGCCCGGAGCGATTGCGTTCACTGTGATATGTCTTGACGCCAGTTCTCTTGCTGCCGACTTTGTAAGACCGATCACTCCTGCCTTAGACGCCGCATAGTTCGCCTGTCCGGCATTGCCGAGGACACCGACCACCGATGACATATTGATAATTCTTCCGCTCTTTTGCTTCAGCATCTGTCTGGAAACAAAACGGATACAGTTGAATGTCCCTTTTAAGTTTACTTCAATGACTTTGTCAAAATCTTCTTCCGACATCTTCATCAGAAGACCGTCTTTCGTAATCCCTGCATTATTCACGAGGATATCGATTCTTCCGAAATCTTTGACCACCTGTTTTAAGAACGCTTCACATGCTGTGTAGTCAGAAACATTACACTGATAAACTTCTGCCTTTACACCCAGCGCCTCAATTTCTTTTTTTACTTCCTCTGCCTTATCCGCAGAGCCATTATAGTTGATCGCAATGGATGCGCCTTCTTTTGCAAATTTCAGCGCAACTGCTTTCCCGATTCCCCGGGATGCCCCTGTGATCACTGCCGTCTTTCCTGTTAACATACGATTTCTCCTGCTACTTTGTCTACATCCTCAAATGTTCCTATATTATAAACTTTTACGTTTTTGTCAATTTTACGCATGAACCCTGCCAGCGTTTTTCCCGGGCCGATCTCCACAAAGGTTTCGACTCCGTCTGCAATCAGTTTCTCCATGCTTTGCTGCCAGCGCACGGAAGATGCCACCTGAACGGAAAGAAGTCCTTTCGTCTCATTGATATCTTCCACATAATCTGCTGTCACATTCGTCACATACGGAATCTGCAGAGGGTTTAAGCTGACTTCTTTTAAAACTTCAGAAAGCTTCTCCCCCGCTTCATTCAGCATCGCTGAGTGAAATGGTCCGCTTACATTTAACGGCACAACTCTTCTTGCCCCGCTCTGGGATAATTTTTCCGATGCATCCTTCACGGCTTCTGTCATTCCGGTAATTACAATCTGCCCCGGGCAGTTGTAGTTGGCAATGCTTACACCTTCTATATCTTCAATGACACGTTCGATCTCTTCCCCGGTCATCCCCATGACTGCCGCCATCGCGCCTTCACCTGCAGGTACTGCCTCCTGCATGAGAATTCCACGCTTTCTGACGGTTGTGATGGCATCCTCATAAGTGATTCCGCCGGCTGCCCAGATGGCACAATACTCTCCAAGGCTCAGTCCTGCAGAGACATCCGGCTTCAGTCCCTTTTCTTCTGCCACTTTTGCCATGGCAATACAGGTCGTCACAAGTGCCGCCTGTGTATACTCGGTAATATCAAGCTTATCATTTTCTTCAAAGCACAATGCTTTCATATCTATATCAAGCAAATCAGAAGCGGTATCAAATACTTCCCTTGCTGCTTCACTCTGTTCATAAAAATCTTTTCCCATGCCGCATTTCTGTGCGCCCTGTCCCGGGAAAATAAATGCAATTTTACTCATAGAACCCTGCTCCTTTAATCAATGCATCTGTCTCTTTTACCAATTTCTCAATCAGCTCTTTACAAGACATTGTCTCTTTCACCATTGCCGCACTCTGGCCTGCCATGACGCTTCCATTGACAACATCTCCGTCTACAACTGCTTTTCTTAAACCGCCCAGCGTAAGGTGTTCCAGTTCTTCAAAGGACGCTCCTTCATTTTCAAGCTTCAGGTATTCTTTCGTCATCTGATTTCTGAGCGCACGTACCGGATGTCCGGTTGTTCTTCCCGTCACTCTGGAATCGATATCTTTTGCTTTAATGATACACTTTTTATAATTTTCATGAACCTGAGATTCGTTCGTCACCACAAAGTGAGTTCCCATCTGGATTCCTCTTGCCCCCAGCATAAATGCTGCTGCAATTCCTCTTCCATCAGCGACACCTCCGGCTGCAATCACCGGAATACTCACTGCATCTACAATCTGAGGTACCAGTACCATCGTTGTATTCTCACCGATGTGTCCGCCAGCTTCGCATCCTTCTGCCACAAGCGCATCAGCACCGCAGCGTTCCATTCTCTTCGCGAGTG
>URQQ01000034.1 GCA_900549995.1 uncultured Lachnospiraceae bacterium
AGATGCTTACAATTAAGAATTTTTCAAAAACATACAAAGGCAATAAAAAAGCAGTCTCAAATCTGAATCTTGAAATTGCCCCCGGAGACATCTATGGTTTTATCGGCCACAACGGGGCAGGCAAGACAACCACCCTCAAAGCCATCGCAGGGATCCATGGATTTGAGGAGGGGGAAATTCTGATCGGAGGTGTCTCTGTCCGTGAACATCCTCTGGAATGCAAAAAGAATATTGCGTACATCCCTGATAATCCTGATCTTTATGAATATCTGACCGGGATACAGTATCTGAATTTTATCGCAGACATCTTCGGCATTCCGTCAAACCTCCGTGAAGAACGGATCAAACGATATTGCGATACCTTCGAACTGACACATGCACTCGGTGATCTGATTTCTTCCTACTCACATGGAATGAAACAGAAACTCGCCATTACTTCTGCCTTAATTCATGATCCCAAACTCATGCTTCTGGATGAACCATTCGTAGGACTTGATCCGAAGGCAACGGTTACCCTGAAGAATATTATGAAAGAAATGTGTGAAAACGGAGCTTCGATCTTCTTCTCAACCCACGTACTGGAAGTAGCAGAAAAACTCTGTAATAAAGTTGCAATTATCAAAAACGGACAGTTAGTTATCTCTGGAAAAACAGAAGATATCATCAAAAACCAGTCTTTGGAAGATCTCTTCATGGCAATTGAGAGTTAGGAAAGGGTGACATATGATGTGGAATCAGATCAAGTTATTAACAAAAATAAATCTTTGTAACATCGGAGGACTGAATCAGATCCGGTATGGCCATAATCCAAAAGAAAAAAAGAGAGCAGTTGCTCTTGCCGCTGTCTTCGTTATTCTTGGCCTGATATGTATCAGTTATGCGGCAGGACTATCCTATGGTTTTATCATGCTTGGAATGGAGGAAATGCTCCCTCCCTACCTGATGACAGTCATCAGCCTCCTGATTTTATTCTTCTCCATTTACAAAGCAGGCAACCTGATATTCGAGCCCAGAACTTATGAGATGCTCAGCTCTCTTCCGCTTTCGCCTGCTTCGATTGTTCTCGGAAGATTCTCCACAATGTATCTCCAGAACCTGCTGCTGAGTGCCGGCGTTATCATTCCCTCTGTATGTGTTTACGGTATTTGCCTTAAGCCTTCCATCTTCTTTTATATTGAAATGAGTGCCAGTATCTTCCTTATTCCACTTCTGCCGATGACACTTGCAGTTGCCGTCGGAGCAGTGATTACAGCGATCAGTTCCCGAATGAAGCACAAGAACCTGGTAAGTATTCTTCTTACGATGCTTCTTGTCCTTGGAATTATCATTTTATCACTGAGATTATCGACAAGCTCAGACACAATAAACAATGAAGCTGTACAAAACTTTGCCCGGACGATAGAATCACAGCTCTACAAAATCTATCCTCCGGCAAGACTCTTCGCCCTCTCTGTCAATGACCACAATATAACTGCTCTGTTTGAGTACCTCCTGCTATCTGTAATTCCGTTCGCAGTCCTGATCTATATCGTACAGCATTACTTTGCATCCATCTGTACTGCACTGAACAGCAGAACTGCCGGAAAAAATTACGAAATGACGAAATTAAAGCAACAGAACCCTATTGTGACGCTTTATAAAAAAGAACTCCTCAGATATTTTGCCTCTCCATTGTATGTACTTAACACATCAATGGGTTATATTCTGATACTTATTGCTGCTGTTGCTTTACTGATTACAGGTACAACGAAATTTGAAATTCTGATTGGATATAAAGGCATCGTAGGCAAGGCCCTCCCATTTCTGATGGCTGCCATGTACGCAATTACTTCTACAACTTCAAGCTCTATCTCCATGGAAGGTAAAAACTGGTGGATAGCACAAAGCCTGCCTATCCCTTCAAAGAGCCTGTTCGACGCTAAAATACTCGTGAATCTTACGATTGCCGTTCCATGCTACGCCATAACGCAGATACTGCTTATCTTTGCTGTAAATGTTACCGTATTCGAACGGCTTGCCATTATATTCATACCTCTTCTGTATATATTGTTCGTCTCCGTCGCAGGAATTACAATCAACCGGAAGATGCCTGTTTTTCAATGGACCGCTGACTCTGCCGTCATAAAATCAAGCGCAGCAACCATAACCATGATGCTTACCGGCGCAGGAAGTGTACTAATTCCTGCTGTCTGCCTGTTTATTCCGAAAATCCCGGCAAATCTGGTTACATTGCTTACTCTTGCAGTCATCGGAACCATAACAGTGATACTGTATCTTGGCAACAACCGGGTCGATCTACGGTCAATCGGAGAATAATTCATTGAAACAAGGCAGCCACACTCTTGCGGCTGCCCCATAAAGACGGCGGTTATACCCTCCTCAACATTCTCTCCTAGTTACCATACTTTTGAAAATACTCTCTGGCATCTTTCTCTGTCAGAGAGAACAGTTTAATTAGCTTCCGAATAATCTCTTCTTCTGTTTTCTGTTCCTCCAGATTATCTAGAATCAGGGCCCTAATTCCATCCGCTCTTCCGTCCTCGTACCGCTCCTGCCCGATCGCCTCCAGAACCTTTTCTTCATCACATCCTGTTAAAAACGCATCCATAATTTCTGCCCTCCTTAATGAAAGGAATTCTGCCAGTACTCCCTTGTCAATACACTCATCCACAGCCTTTTTCACTGCTTCTTCAATAGCCATTTCTTCGCAATATGATTTGACTTTACTGATCAATATCGCATACTGACACAAGGTTGGGCAACGTTCCATCAATTGCTTATTATGTCCATAATTTATATTGATCACCTGAACCTGTAGTTCCATTTTAGACTGTTCATTCCCACAGATAAAAGCATCCGATAATTTCAGCCACTTCTCTTCCCCTATCTCCTCATTTCCATTATAAAAGACAACATAGACAGGGGTCGGCAGTGCGATTAGCTTTGTCCCATAAGGATTTTTATCTTTCAGGATCCCACGAAACAGGTCTGCAAAATACAGAAATCCACGCACCGGCATGTTGGGATTCAGCGTACTTTGATGTTCATAGAGCGCCAGAACATCACGGATCAGGAATGCAAGATCATTCTTCATCTTTATCCAGACGACATCCTCTAATGTTCGAATTTCAAGATCACCTTCATTTGTATAATTCGAATTATTCAACGCATTGTATAGTTCCAGCGCATGTTTTTTGTCGGTAAACAGGATCCGAAACAGCCTGTCTTTGTACCTTCGGTTAATCCTGATGTTATCAGTTGTGTTAGGCATATATTTTCCTCCTTAAAATAATAAAATTGTTTTATTTCAAGAAAGAACTCTGCTCTGCCATCACTTTATAATCCTGTACTTCATTGTTTATGGGAATTGTATATGATTATTATATGAGAAATATCTGAATACCGCAAGCATAGATACTGCATTAAGATGTGAGACCAAGACTTGTATTATACGAAAGGAGAATCCTTCCCTGAAATATATCTTTTATATTATTGCATGTAAAAAAATGGACGTCAAGACAGAACTTCTCGCTCACTTTTTATGATTCACCAATCATTTAACCTCAGAATTACAGCAAGCCGGACGTAACCGCCCGGCCTGTATCTTAATGCTTTATTACATTTCGATTTCAGAAATCTTTACTGGTCTGTGTTCCATCAGGGATTTCTTTGCTGCAAGTCCCATCATTACTGGTTTGAGTCCATCAGTAACACCAAGCGGTGTATCTGTATCATTCTCGATTGCATCGATAAAGCAGTTCATTTCTTTTGCGAATGAATCCATGTAACGCTCCAGGAAGAAGTATAATGGTTTCTCACCTGTCACACCTGCTTCTGTGCTTAATACTGCGGAAGACTGTGTATCATTTGCTGTAGCTACCATTCCCCTGGAACCGAAAACTTCTGCTCTCTGATCATAGCCGTAAGCTGCTTTTCTGGAGTTATCAATCACAGCAATCGCGCCATTTTCCATCTTTAATGTGATAACCGCTGTATCCACATCTCCTGCTTCTCCGATTGCCGGATCTACTAAAACTGCTGCTTCTACATAAATTTCTTCAGCATCACATCCTGCAAGATAACGCACCATATCAAAATCATGGATTGTCATATCAAGGAACATCCCTCCGGATACTTTTGCATATTCTGCACTCGGTGGCTCCGGATCTCTTGATGTCACTTTGATGATATGTGGATCGCCGATTTTCCCAGCCTTTACTGCGTCTTTTACTGCCTCGAAGTTATGATCGAATCTGCGGTTGAATCCAACCTGGTATTTTACGTTATTTTCTTTTAAAGCATCGATCACATCCTGGATTTTCTTAATGTCATGATCGATTGGTTTTTCGCAGAATACATGCTTCCCTGCTTTGATTGCCTCTACAGAAATCGGAGAATGTGTGTTTGTGGAAGAACAGATCAAGACCGCGTCGATCTCAGGATCTGCAAGGATTTCTTTGTAATCCTTTGTTGTGTTTTCAACACCCATTTCTTTTGACCATTGATCTGTTTCCTCATTCATAAATGGATCTGCGATTGTTCTGATTTTTGCGTTCTTTACAAGATTGCAGATGCTCTTTGTATGTACTTTTCCAATTCTTCCTGCTCCGATAATACCTACTGTTACCATAGTAATTCTCCTTTCATGCGGATCATCCGTCCGCCAGACATTTGTTTTTACAGCCCTGTTTTCTCAGCAATGAATTTTCTTGCCTTGATTGCATATTCCAGAGGATTTGCTTTCGCCGGATCCTGCTCTGCCTCAACAAGCATATAACCTTCATAGTTGTTTTCTTCTAATACTTTGAAGATTGGATCGAAATCGATGCATCCATCTCCAGGCACTGTGAACGCACCCATTCTCACTCCTTCAAGGAAGCTCAAGTTCTCAGCGATGACTTTATCAACAACTTCTCTTCTGATATCTTTCAGATGTACATGTTTGATTCTGCCAACATATTTCTGAACCATCTCAAGCGGATCTGCTCCACAATATGTAAAATGTCCTGTATCAAATAACAGACTTACGTACTCAGGATCTGTATTTGCCATCATTCTTTCCACTTCGTCCGGATTCTGTACTACAGTACCCATGTGATGATGGAACGTAAGGCTGATTCCGTATTCTTCTTTTGCGATTTTACCTAATTTGTTCATTCCAGTGCAGAATACATCCCACTCCTGGTCATTTATTACATATTTATGTCCAAATACCGGAGTATCCTGCAGTCCCTGCACACTGTGGCTCTGCTCAGATGCGCCGATAATTTTTGCTCCCATCGCTTTTAAAAATGTAAGCTGTGCACGGAATTCTTTCTCTACTTCCTCGAATGGTTTCGTAATAAGGAAAGAAGAAAACCACTGGTTGCAGATTTCAATTCCACGAAGATCAAGTGCTCTCTTTAACACTTCCGGATCCTTTGGATATTTATTTCCCACTTCTGATCCTGTAAATCCTGCAAGTGCCATCTCACTGACACACTGCTCAAATGTATTCTCTTTCCCAAGATCCGGCAGATCATCGTTCGTCCATGCAATTGGTGCAATTCCTAATTTTACTTTGTTCTTATCAAACATTTTATTACTCCTTCCTTTGTGCCCCCTGGCACTTCACACTCGTTGTTTCTTTCTGATTAAAGAATACTACTTTGGCGGGAGAATAAAATCGGGAATATTTTTAGGTTTGTTGTACTCAGATAAGTTATTTTTCGAACCTGAAAACAAAACCCCTTTTTTGTGTCTTATTTTTAGATTCCGCTCCCCTTATTGCGTGCTTTTATTTGCACACACTGTCTTCATTTTTATTTCGCCCATTTTTTGTATGTGTTTATAGTATCACACGCTTTTTTTGCGTGCAATATCCATTTCATACTTTCTCTGTAATGCACAATCATTCCCCCTTTTCTTCGTCATTTTCACAATGAAGACGGACATGTAATCGAGTAAAGTGGACAAGTCCTCTTCAACTCCTTATAAAAAAAGAGGCCATCCGGCCTCCTTCTTCATAATCACTAACTGTCTTTTTCTATTTTCCGGTAATCAGCCGGACTCACTCCATTGATCTTCTTAAATGTCTTTGAAAAATAATGATAATCATTAAATCCTGATTTCGATGCTACTTCTTTGATCTTTTCATTGGTACTCAAAAGCATTCCTTTCGCACACTCAATTCTCAGATCCAGTATGTAATTCGACAGCCCGACGCCCATCTCCTGTTTGAACAGATAACTCAGATAAGCCGGATTTAAGCCCGCCGCCTGTGCCGCTTCTGTAAGTCCGATCTGTTCCTTATAATGATCATGCAGGAAATCAACCACCGTATGAATCACAGGGCTTGTTCCCTTTGGAATCTCTTTTTTCTTCTTCAGAAAGAGTTTCTGTCTGTATTCTTCACAGATATCCATCAACTGCTCAATCTTGACGATACCGCCGTACGCTTCCTGATTTCTCTCTATCTGGGCTTTCTGGTCGAGTTCTTTCAGCCAATGCGTCACAATCCGGCTGTCAGTGTAATTCTTTCTGCACGCATCTATCACCTGCACAAACGCTGCCTTCATCTCCTCATACTGATGCCCTTTAACATAATTTTCAAGATCTCCAAGAAGTTTTTCTGCCGCACCGGGAATTTCCCGGCCAATCTGCGGCTGACCCTCATAATATAAAATATCACTTTCTTCGTAGAAACTAAGCTTGATAATTTCTCTTGCCTGCTGATAAGCCTGGCGTATCCCCTCTTCACCAAAACAGATATTGCTCACACCGATCGCATAGTCATACTTTTCCTCTTTACAGCATCTGAAACATGCTGTTGCAACACTTGTCAGACGCTGTTTCATCAGGCTGCTTCTGCGCATCTCCGACAGATCAAGAAAACAGCAGAACACACCTTCTCCAAGATATACTTCTTCAACATATTGATGCTCATCTCCAAGAAGTATCTCAAGGCTCCCATCCAGCTTCTGAAGAAATCTCTGGCTGTACTGATCCAGTTCCAGAACACTGTACTGTCCTTTCAGTGCACTCCAAAGGGGGATAAACATGTTAATCACGGCACTGTTGATGAATTTCCCCCAAATACCAGCCTCCCTGCGTTTTTTATCACGTTCTTCCTTATCGAAACTTCCCGCCAGAAGTCCGTTAAAATAATGGTATTTCAGAGAATGCCTTCCCATCTCGATCAGCCTTTTTTTCTCATCTACTTCTTTATACTTCTCTTTCAGGCTCTCCATCTGATTCTCGGCATTTTTCAGTAACTCGTACAGACTTTCCTCATCCAGAGAGTTTTTCAGAACATATTCATTTGCCCCAAGCTTCATTGCCTCTTTTACATACTCGAAATCATCATGGCAGCTCAGAACAATAATATACACCGATTCATTTTCCTTTCGGATCTGGCGGATCAGTTCAATTCCATCCATCAGGGGCATGGAAATATCTGTGATAATTACATCCGGCTTCTGTTCTTCATAAACCTTCAGCGCTTCCTCCCCATCTCTTACATCTGCAACAATCTCGCAGCCAGCCCTCTGCCACGCATCCAGCTGCTTCAGATAACTTCTTACAAGAAAATCATCGTCTACTATCATTGTCCTATACATTATTTCTCCTCCAATTATCTGTGAAAAGCTTCCCGTCAAAGCGCATATTTCCCCTGCTCTTTGTAGGCCGGAAGATAGAGATTCGCTGTAGTTCCTCCGCTTCCGCTCTCATAGGAAATCCCTCCGGCATCACCGTAATACAGATGAAGCCGCTCTTTTACATTGACAACCCCAATTCCTGAAAGACCGCTTGTCTTCTTTTCCTTTTTGGATTCCAAGAGATTTTCAATCTGTCCTGCCGTCATACCCCTGCCGTTATCCTTCACGGAAATATGGAGAACTTCCTCTTTCACCCACGCTGACACCGTAATCTGACTGTCATCATTTTTCATATCCAGACCATGAAGTATTGCGTTTTCTACGAGCGGCTGAAGCATAAGCCTTGGAAGAAAGCAGCCGTCCGCCTGTGGTTCTACCTGATACTTCACTGTAAACTTCCCTTCATACCGAACCCTCTGCAGGCTCACATAATTTTCCAGAAAATGCAGTTCCTCAGCGACTGTGACAAAAGTTCCTTTTTTGTTGATACTGGCCTGTAATAGTTCCACAAAATCTTCTACAAGCCCGCCAATTTCTTTCTCTCCCTTAATAAGAGCAGCGTATTTGATCGAATTCAGCGTATTATACATAAAATGGGGCGTAATCTGATACTGCAGCGCCTCAAGCTCTGCATCTTTTTTCAGCATTTTTTCTTTTACAAGCTGTTCAATCAACCCCTGAATATGCTCCAGCATATTATTAAAATCACGTGACAATATGCCGATTTCATCATTTGTCGTAATTTCAACCCTCTGCTCAAGATCTCCCTGGCTTATCTGTTCCATTGTCTCTGTCAGATTCCGAAGCGGCCGGTGCATTGCCCCTGTAATGAAATAAGCAATGACCGCCGACACTCCGCTGAAGAGAAGGAGAAACAGTGCAAGAAAATACCGGATTTCCCTCAGATCCTCAAGAATTGCCTTTTTCTCTACCTCCATAAAAAAATGAAACCCGGTAAACGGAGCCTGATAGGTAATCCCAAGCATCGAACTATCTTCTTCATTCAGTATTCCATTCTCCTGTTCTTCATCCAATGCTTCATTCCTGAATTCTGTTCCAAGTTCCTCCTGGTCCTTGGCCGATACAACCCTGTAATTTCCATCCAGGATGACGGCATCTGATGCCTCCCCCTCATCCAGTGTATCAAGGTACTGATAGTAGATAATCCTCTCTTCCATGTTGTTCATAAGATAGGCAAGTACATTTCCCTGATCATCCGTCACCGGGCTTACAAAGGACAGAATACTTGATGCATCCCGCAGAGGATCATGAAGCGCTTTCGGCGTTATGGAGACCTCGGAGGCGCTCTCAACTGCCCTGACCTTTTCTTCGTCCACTTTCTTTTCATACACCGGATAATCCTGAGAAGTGACAATCACATGCTCATCCTTTAACACAAGATAGACCGAACCAATCTCCTGATACCGCTTCTGATAATCCCTGAGAAGAACTGCTATTTCCTCCAGCTCCCCTTCATCTTTCGTACTCTCATACTGCTGCACCCGCGCAAGAACCTCTTCGTCACAGGACGCCTGAACTGTCAGATAATATATTTCCTGCAGGGAATTATCGAACGCCTCTCCCATCTGCCGCACACGCGCATAGAGATTTTCACCGTAATTCTTCTCAATCATCTCCGATGACCTGATATAAAATACAATTGTAATAGAAAGTACTGTGATTAACGTAATACCAATCGTTGCCAGCAGTACCTTACTTCGTATACTGCGGATCATAATCCCTCCTCATACTGTCCTGCATTTTCCCTGGTCAGAATCTCCACATCCAATATATCATTTAGCGGCTGCTTTACCTTGTCTCTGTCTTTCACTATATACTCAATTGTCTGATAGCCAATATCATAACCGGACTGTGCAACAAGTGCCATGATTCCCCCATCTTTCACCGCCTCTATCGCATCCTGCTGTGCATCCACTGTCGCGATCATCACCGGACGGCTGCTCATATATTCCATAATGCCAAGTGCCGTGACCGCGCTGGTGGCAAAAATTCCATCCACATCCGGATGTTCCTGCAAAAGCCGCGTTATTTCCTTTTCAGACATCTGAAGATTACTGTATCCGCTCTCCTGAAACGCAATCTCAATCTCCGTGTTCTCCCTGATATAGCTGATAAATCCTTCTGTCCTCTCCTTATGCGCTGTCTGTTTTAGTCCCCCGGAAATGATACCAACCTGTCCCGTCTGCCCGATCTGTTCTGCCATATATTTCGCGATCTCTCTGCCGGCTTTCTCATTATCAATTCCTATATAAGGAATGTCAGGGCTTACAATCTTCGTATCATAAGAATACACCGGAATTTCCTGCGCTTTTGCCTTCTCCAGATAATCATCCGCCTCATAGGACTGAATCGGCGAAACCGCAAGCGCATCGACCCCTTTGTCAATCAGATCCCCGATCATCTTCCGCTGCAGCTTATCATTTGTCTCCGTATTCGGGGAGACAATCATGACACTTACCCCATAATCTTTCGCTGCTTTTTCAGCCCCCGAACAGACCGACATCCAGTATTCACTGCTCTTTGACTTTGTCACAAATCCTATCGTATATGGCTCTTTTTCAGAATCCTTACGGTTGTGCCTGCTGCACCCTGCCAGTATTCCCACCACGGTCACTGCAAGAATAACCAGACCCGCTGTCAACCTTTTCGCACCTCTTTTAGACATCCGTTCATTCCTCCAAGCTATGTAACTTTTTACCGCCTGTTCAAAAAAAGAGAGGTGGAATCACTTCTGCCTCTCTTTATACTTACTTAGGTTTATTATATGAGTTACCATTTAAAGTGTCAAGAAACTTGCACTTCTTAAGTTCTGCCGCAAGATCAGGCGATTATATCTCCGATAATGGTTTTCTGCAGTTAAATACCTCGATATGCTTCTTCACATTTTCATAGACGCCCTCTACCATCACCTCATTCAGCGTAAAGTAATTATGTGCACCTTCAGATGTAAGATACGCTTCTGCTTTCTTTGTCAGACAGTTAAAACTTGCCGTCGCAATATTCACCTTACAGATACCAAGGGAAATCGCTTTCCGGAAGTCCGCATCTGTGATTCCGCTGCCGCCATGAAGGACAAGCGGGATATCCACCGTATTATGGATCTCTTCCAGCACATCAAATGCCAATGTAGGCGCAACCGGATAGTTACCGTGCGCATTGCCGATCGCCACTGCCAGTGCATCCACGTCTGACTTTTCACAGAATATTTTTGCATCTTTCGGATCTGTACAGCGGATTCCATGATTCTCAGAGCCGTCTTCGCTTCCGCCGACAAGCCCAAGCTCTGCTTCCACAGTCGCCCCACAGGTTCTCGCAAGTGCCGCAACTTCATTCGTCTTTGCTATATTTTCTTCAAATGGAAATGTAGAACCATCAAACATCACCGAAGTAAATCCAAGCTCCAAAGCTTTTTTTGCAGTTTCCACAGTCTGGCCATGATCCAGATGTACTGCGATATCCACCTTTGCTTCTTTTGCTGCCTGCACCATCATAGGCCCCATCAATGCAAGCGGTGAGTGTTTCAGCCTGACTTCTGCGATCTGAAGTATGATCGGTGTATTGAGCTCTTCAGCAGCCATCACCGCCCCCTTCACCATTTCCATATTCCCTACACTGAATGCCCCGCATCCTCTTCCTTCTCTTTTTGCCTGCTCTAACAAATCCTTCATTTTTACAATTGACATACCGCTTTTTCCTCCTTCATATTTTCCGTTTTTTTGCTGTCCTTTTTATTCTTTAACTCTTTTTCTAACAGTAAGATGCAGACAAAAGCTACTGCCGCGAAACCTACACCGATTTTAAATACTGTATTCATATCACCGCCCGCCCCTGTAATAGCTCCGGAGATTGCCGGTGCGCCAAGGCTTGCAATCACGATTCCTGACATGACAATTCCATAATTCTCTCCGGAATGTTTCAAACCAAAGATTGAACTTGTTAAGGACGGGAAGCTTCCCATAATTCCTCCATAGCAGCCATACATTACAATAATCGCGGCAGTTGTCACATATGATTTGGACAATACCAGTACGATCATTGCCGTCACTGTCGCCGCGGCAACTCCTTTGACACACCGTGTGCGCCCTGCTTTATCGGCAATGGTTGGAAGAAGAAGTCTTACGACGGCATTCATGACGGAACCAAAGGTAACCGCGCTTGCGGCAATCCCTGCACTGATTCCTCTGTCGGACTGTATAATCTGTGAGACAGGCGAAACCATGAAATACGACATCAGCCCGCAAAGCATCGTTGCGACGAGCAGATAAAACTTCTTCGTGCGGATCATTTCTCCGGATGTATATTGATGCTGTTCCTTTGTGCCGTCTTTTCTCTGTCCTTTTGTTGCTGCTTCGAGAAGTTTTTTCTCCACTTCTTTCTCCGGATTGTTGATAAAGAGCACTCCCAAGATCCAGGAAATGGCAATTCCCGTACCAACGGTAAGCAGTGCCGCCTTAGGCCCTCTGCTTCCAAGGATCATCCTGCTCAATGGTGCAAGGAAGAATCCGCACAATCCATTTGCTGTCACCACAACTCCAGATGCAAAGCCTGTTTTATGCGGGAACCATTTCTGCGCTGTTGAGATAATCGTCGTATAGATCATCCCCTGCCCAAATCCCTGCATGATTCCATAGGTAAAATAAATCGGCAGCGGTGACGGTATAATGAGAAATGCTGACAGAAGTACTCCTGCCGCAAAAATCCCGCCTCCGACAAGTATTACAATCTTCGGGTTATGTCTGTCCTGTATTCTGCCTCCAATAATATTGCCGAATACAAACGTAACAAACGACAGATAAAAGCACATCGATGCCTGTGTCTGTGTCCAGCCTGCGGCTTCCATAACATAAGGCTGGTAAAGTGACCACACATGAGGGTACCCTGTGAAGAATATCGCAAATGCCCCGAATACCATCATCAGATTCCTTTTTCTAACTTGACTTCTCTCCAATTCCATCTTTTAACATCCTCTCCTGCTCTCCCGATAACTAAACGGTGTATATTATGAGTAACTCTTGATCATTTCTTAATCATATTATTATCATATTTTATC
Organism: uncultured Lachnospiraceae bacterium; assembly: GCA_900549995.1. Taxonomy (GTDB): domain Bacteria; phylum Bacillota; class Clostridia; order Lachnospirales; family Lachnospiraceae; genus UMGS1251. Next base: position 12,709 of record URQQ01000034.1, read on the forward strand.
CAGAATGTCAACTTGTTTTTGCAGTAATATACTCATTTATTCATCATAAAATAGATAGTTTTTTTACTTATTCAGGTAATTCCCTTTGCAAATTACCCAAAATGTACTATAATAAAAAACAGAAAAAGGCGGCGTTTGTCCGTTAGAATATAGAGAGGTGCATATGAGAACACAGCGAATTGATCTGATTGAAAAATATATTATCCAGCAGAAATCCGTCACCCTGGACGATCTGTGTGATAAATTCCAGGTATCCAAAAACACCATCCGGAGAGATATCGATACTCTCGTAAAAAAAGGTGCGATTAAAAAAGTCTACGGCGGTGTCACTGTTGCAGAACAGTCCCCCCTGATTCCGAAGCTGATCCCCTATGAAGAACGGCACATCACCCTGCCGGATGAAAAAGACCGCATCTGCCAGAGTGCCGCCCAATATGTAAAAGACGGCGATATTATCTATATCGATACAGGAACTACCTGTCTGAATCTGATTGACTATATCGCAGACAAAGTCTGCACGATTCTGACCAACAGTCTTCAGGTCTGCCTGAAAGCTGTCCCTTATCCGAATCTGAACGTGATCTCTCTGCCAGGCAAACTAAAGAGAGAGACCCTCTCTTATGTCGGGAGCGAGATTGTAGATTATCTGAAGACTTACAATATCAGCAAGGCATTCATGGCCTGCTCCGGTGTCACAATTGAAAATGGACTGACAAATGCCACCACCGAAGAATACATCATTAAAAAAGCAGTCATTGAAAACAGCAGCCAGACCTTTTTACTTGCTGACCATACAAAATTCGGACAGTTTGCACTGATGACCTACTGCCCGCTGAATGAAATTGGCTGTATTATCACTGACACGGCACTTCCAAAGGAATATATGGAATACTGTCAGGAATATAAAATTGAAACTGTATATTAAGCAGAAAAAAACAGGCGTCTTACGGCACCTGTTTTTTCCTGCATTCCAAATCTCATATTTATTTACAGCTCTTTAAATATTTTTCTTCACATATCTCTACCAGTATGATATCTGATCCGATATTTTTAATACACTCCAGCGGAATAATATATTCCTCATCAAATCCAAAGAAACCGCATACTTTCCCCGGCCCGGGAATAATGATGGCTTCAATACATCCTTTCCGCATATCGATGATCAGGTCTGTCACACAGCCCAGATTTTTACAGTTACATATGTTAATCACATCTTTATTCCTAAGCTCACAAAATCTCATTGCGGCCACCTGCCAGCTCTTTGTTACTGCCAGTATATGCTTTCAATGAAAGAATGTGCCATGCATCCCTTATGCGGCCATGACTTTCTCACTTTCGAATGCTTTTACAATCACCCCGGTAAGTACCGCGCCAATGACCAGGGTCATTCCGAGGGTGACTCCGTACTGCATCATGCTGACCTCCTGGGCAAGGATTCCTTTCAGCACAAGGGAAGTGTTATAAATCGGAATATAATACCCGGTTGATGCTGCCTCTCCTGTCTGGAACATCGTCATCAGGCCAACTACCAGCACGAGCATATAGGCCGGCATAATATAACTGCTTGCTTCCTTCGTTGTCTTGGCAAACACTGAAATCAACGCAATAATTGTGGAGTATAAAAATGCCAGCGCAATCAGAAGCACACCAAGCATTGCGACCTGAGATACGGAAAGCTTAAGGCTTAAGCCTGTGGCAGAACTTCCCGTCATGGCTTTTGACATCATCGGCATACAAGCTGCCATAGCCCCCACATAGATTACCGATGAGATTCCTGAAATCGCCATCAGAGAGAATACTTTTCCAAGTACGATGGAACTCCTTTTCACTGGAGATACTAAAAGACTTGCCATCGTCCCTCTCTCCTTTTCCCCCGCAATCATGTCTGTACCGATTCCCATCGCCCCTGCGAACAGAAGGATCGTGATAAAATACGGAAGCATCATTCCAAGAGCTTTGCCTGACGCTTTGTCATTGTCCTGAATGATCATGTCTTTGTTATCAGAGTTCACCGTGAACACTGCGATCTGTTCCAGATTGCCGACACGGTCCGCTAACAGCTTCTGGCGGTAATTTTCCAGCACCTGGGTAGAAATCTCATTATATGCGGCCTTAGAATAATCTTCCGAAGGATTATAAAATGTTTTAATCTGAGGTACCGGATCTCCGCTTACATAGGATCCTGTCAACTCATCAAATCCCTCCGGGAATTCAATCAGCAGGTCTGCCTCCCCATGAAGAATCCTGTCTTCAGCAGATTCTCTGCCTTTGACATCTTCGATCTGATTCAGCTCATACGTTAACCCATTCTGTTCAAGAAACTGGCTGAAGCTTTCCGGTTCATTCTGCATATATACTACCGGCACATGCTGGTCAATCTTGTCTTCCATCCCTGACGCAAGATTACCCACAAGCGTCATAATTCCAATCATAATAAGCACTGGAAGAAGAAATACAGAGAACAGCATTTTTTTATCCTTGAATACTCTCGCCATTTCTTTTTTGAATATTTCTTTCATACCACCCACCTGTTATTCCCCCTTCCTTCTCTCATAATATGCAAAAAATGCATCCTCAAGATCCTCGGCATCCGTCTCTCTTAACAGTTCCCCGAGTGTCCCCTCTGCAACTTTCTCGCCATCGATAATGATTCCAATCCTGTCACAGAGTTTTTCAGCCTCAGACATAATATGTGTAGAAACAATCACAAGCTTTCCGTCTTCCCTTAATTTCCGAAGATAATCGGTAACCCCTCTCGCCGTCACGATATCAAGGCCATTGGTAGGTTCATCGAAGATGACAATCTCCGGATCGTGCACCAGACTTACCGCAATCGCTGCTTTCTGCTTCATGCCGGTGGAAAGTTCTTTGATCTGCTTAAAAGCAAACTCACCGATTCCAAAATATTCAAATAACTCCTTCTTCCGTTCCTTCAGCCGTTCTTGTGGCACATTGTGAAGCCTTCCAAAGAAATCAAACATATAATCAGTCGTAAACTGGGGATCAAGTTTGATATCACTGGTCAGAAATCCAATACTTTTACGCACTTCCTCAGATTCCTTCTGCACCTCGTGCCCCTTTACATAGATCTCACCCTTGGTCGGCTTGATAATCGTAGCTATGCACCGAAGTGTTGTCGTCTTTCCTGCACCGTTTGGACCAAGAAGTCCATAAATTTCGCCTTTTTTCGCTGTAAGACTTAAATCATTCACAGCAGTTTTCAAAGGATCCGTTGTCTTGGATTCCTTCATCTGACGCTTGTTCAGTTTATAGATTTTTGTCAGATGTCTGATTTCAACCATATCACCCATCATGTTCACCCTGCCTCTCATTTTATGTTGCTGCATCTACTGTACCACTTGATTAATACAATAGTATATTTAACCATGAGATTTGTCAAGCAATTTTTGTTTCCACAGGAATGATCAGTGTCACCTGGCCTCCCCCGGTCTTTTCTGAATTGCCAATCTGGATACTTCCATCTTGCCGCTCCACAAGAGCGGCTGCTATGGAAAGTCCCATTCCGTAATGGCCTGCAGCACTTCTGCTCTTATCTCCCTGATAAAACCGTTCCAATGCATGACGCAGCTCTTCTTCCGTGAAGCCACGGCCGGAATCGGTAACCGTAATCCTGCATACCGTATCTTCCGGCCTCATCTCCATACAGACATAAGACCCTTCCGGGCTATAGTCCACCGCATTTGACACAACATTCATCACTGCCCGGTACAGCTCCTCTTCCACTCCAAGCACCCGCTGTTCCCCCATTTCCTCGATGATCTGAAACTCAATATTTTTCTGTGCAGCAAGCCCCTTTGCCGCCGTCCCAATTCTGTGAACCAGTGCCTTAGTTTCTACCGGAACAATCTCTATTTCTTTGTCTGCCTCAGAACGCAGCATTTTCTGCAATTCTTTTAGATATGTTTCAATTTCTGCCACGCTCTGCCTGATATACCGGCTGTATTCCTGTGCCTCCTCAGCCGTATCCGCTTCATTTAAGAGTTCTGAATTCCCACGGATGACTGTCAGCGGTGTCTTAATGTCATGTGCGACCGCAGCCGCCTGCTCTTTCCTGCGCTCCTCCAAAAGCCATTGCTGTTCCAGCGCATCTTTGAGAGCCACCCTCATCTCATCCATACAATCCAGCACTTCCTCAATCTCACAGACACCCGATTCTCCCCGCACAAATTCCAGATCCTGCTCTTTCACCTTCTGCGCCACATCCGTGAGGACAAAAAGCTGTTTTCTCAGATATCTGGCATAATGCCGCACGAGAAGGATATTCAGTACCAGGAATACCGCTGCCGCACAGCACAGAAGAATTACCTCTGGTGCCGGAAAGATGTCATTGAACCGTTCCGTACTGTAAACAGCCCTCACAGGATACCGGACGATACAGATTTCTCCCTCCCGCGGATAATATTTATACCCATATCCGCTTCCGGCCTGTCCCTTCAAAAGCGTATAAGCATCCCATGCCTTTTTCCGCTCTCTGGCGTCGAACACTCCTCCTGCATACGTCCCATCTTCATGGTAGACTCCATAACTGCACTCCTGCGGTATCAGGTTTTCCGTGATTTTTTCCGCCTCCTGAATCTCGCTTCGCTTCACTTCCAGCTGTTGTTCGATATAATTTGCCTGATAGATTACTTTCATATTGACCAATATTGAAAATACAGTGAACGTTGTTCCAACGACAAAAACACCGATCACGCAGAACAGGATCAGATATTTTATAAAAATAGTATATAAATGCGTTTTCCTCCGGTGTTTCTTTCTTATTCCCATTTATACCCTATCCCCCATACCGTTTTGAGCGGTTCTTCCCCGGCTTTCGCCAGTTTTGAACGGATATTCTTCACATGTTCCGTAATCACAGAACTGTCGCTTTCTCCGTCATACCCGAAGACGTGTTCATAAATCCGTTCCTTCGAAAAGACCTGCCCGTGATTCAATGCCAGATATTCACAGATCGCATACTCACTCTTGGTAAATGGAATCTCAGTTCCATCAGCAAGCACTTTTTTCGCCAGCAGCTGAAACTGTACATTTCCAATCGTTACTGCATTTTTCTTCTCCCTGTGTTCCCTTCTCAGATGCGCAGAAACTCTGGCCCTTAGTTCTAAAAGTCCAAATGGTTTTGTAATATAATCATCCCCTCCGACTCCGAGCCCTTTCATCACATCGGCCTCCATCGTCTTTGCTGTCAGGAAGAGAATGGGACAGTCCGCACTGTCCCGAATCTGTTCACACAAAGTAAACCCATCCATTTCCGGCATCATCACATCCAGTATAATCAACTCATATGCAGAAAGATCCATGTTTACTACATTCTTCGCCTCATCGACCGCCGTGACATGATACCCATCCTTCGTAAGCGCATTTGTCAGCAGCGCCAGTATATTTTTATCATCATCGACTGCAAGTATTCTCGTCATGTTCCACCTCTTTCTTTCAGTATACCAGCATATTCATGACTGCTCTCTTTTCCCTTCATAATAATGAAACCACAGCAGGAATAAAAGAAACGCCGCAGCTGTGATCACAGCCATGGATACTGCCCCCTTTTCAATCTCCTGCCTGACGGCAGACTGTATTTCCCCGTTCATAGAAGCACCAGCGGCAAGCCTCACAAGATTCTCAGCAAATCTGGCCGCCCATGCACAGGGGACGTAATACCAGATTCCATCTCCAAGCCCCGTCAGAAAAAGCGCACTGATCAGTGTCTCCACAATGCCAACTCCAATAGATGCCGTTCTTGAAAACTGCAGACTCAGAAACAGATGAAAGAAATACAGTACTACCGCACAGAGAAATACCGCTGCCGTCTCTTTGAAGTAGAATAACATACCAAGCACATCCTGTCCAAGCACAGTTCCAAACACCGCACCAAATCCCATCACAGCCACGGCTGCCGACAGAAATGACATCAAAAGCAGCGTTCCCAGTTTCAGCAGAAGTCCCACTTCCTTTTTCCTGCCTGTACCGGATAGAAACTGCATTCCCACATTCTCTTCCAGCTGTATGGAACCTGCACATACCACACCTGCGATGAACGGATAGACGGCCCCAACTGCCTGAAGGTAGGCACTCGTCTTATTCAAGGCATCCCAGATCTGTGTCCAGGAATAATAAATCGAAAACAGCAAAACTCCTGCAAGCGGGAATGCCAGATGAATCCAAAACACAACGGTACGCTTCATTTTCAGGCATTCAGCATGTAATCCTTTCATCACATGAAAACTTTTTTTCTTCTCCATAATCAAATCACCTGGCCTCCTGTCTTCGAAACCAGTGCTCTGTCAGGAATTCCATCACAATGAACAGCACAATGCAGATCAGTATTCCCTGCCAGATCACATCCTTCGATAAAAGTTCCCATGTAAACGTCTCACTTCCTTCTCTTGCCAAAAGTCCGTTGGGCAGAACATGGATCACCGGAATCATCAGCCTTGCCGGTATTGCAAATGGATTCAGAAACCAGATCTCTTTCACCGAAAACATGATCATCCCTATTTCATTTACGACAATTCCCACAATGATCGCAAATAGGACGCCTGCCTTTTCAGTCACCCACATCCAGAGCGGGATCTGCCACGCAAAGGTCACAATCAAAATGACTGCACCTGCCACACATTCAAAAATACTAAGCTGAATCACAGACTGTATTCCTGCTCTCTCCATCAGGATATCCCCTGCAATTCCATACAGCGCAACGCAGAGATTGGAGATACCAAGCAGACGAAGCCCCGTGATTGTCTTCGCCCGCCAGGATTTTAAAAGATCTGCTGATACCAGCAAGATTGCCCGGTTGCCAAGCTCTTTATCCTTCTGCGCAATCAGAATGCTGATGAGGGGAAGAAAACCTGGCAGAAGCGCCGTATACCACCAACAGTAATTATCCACCTGAAAAAAACTGCTGGTGAGAAGAAACGCAAGCACTGCGCTTGCTGTCGGTAACAGACAGGACAGCTTCCCTACAGCCGTATGTTTCATTTTTAAAGATTCTGCCTTCAGGTATTCCATCATCTTCCACCTGCCCTTCTCTGTTTTGCGACGACATTGACAAATAATTCTTCCAGATGGTCCCCTTCTTTCATTTCGCCTTGATATCCCAGTACCCCGTCCGCAATAATTCCAATATAATCTGCCACCTGTTCCACTTCACTTAAAATATGGCTGGATACAATGACCGTCATCCCGGAATCTGCAAACTCCCGGATCAGCCGGCGCATTTCCTGAATTCCGAAAGGATCCAGCCCGTTGGTTGGCTCATCCAGGATCAGAAGTTTCGGATGGTTCAGCAGCGCAATTGCGATTCCAAGCCTCTGTTTCATACCGAGTGAAAACTGGCCCGCGCGCTTTGATCCTGTCTCTGTCAGGTCAACACGCTTCAAGACTTCATCAATTCTCGTATCCGGAAGATTCAAAAGAAGTGTGCGCACTTTCAGATTCTCCCTTGCTGTCAGATTATTGTACAGCGGAGGGGTTTCGATCAACGCCCCAATCTGTTCCATCTCTTTTCTGCTCCACGGCCGGCCGTCTATGAATATTTTCCCGTCTGCCGGTTTTAAAATCCCAGTTACCATTTTCAGCAGCGTTGACTTTCCTGCCCCGTTTGGCCCTAGCAGCCCATAGACTGCATTTTTCGGAACCCGAAGAGATACTTTGTTCACAGCATATTGTGTTTTGAATTTTTTTGTCACATCTTTTGTCTCTAACATAAAATTACTCATGATACTTCCTCCTTTTTATGAGGTCAGTATAATGAGTAATTCTAAGATATTTATAAGGATTTCCATGTAAATTTTTTGAAACACTAATTTTAAGAGTTGCCCGACAAATGTAATTTGCCGGCCTTGAGCCTACGCATGACTCCGCATTTCATGCTCCCGTCATGCTAAAAACATTCGAAATTCGCCCGTTCGGGCTACTTTCTCATGTTTTTGCAGGCCACATAGACATGATTTTTCATGTAAACATGAAAATCATGTCCATTTGTCCTTTGGCTCATTTTAACAGAACACTGTCTGCCAGTTTTCATCTTCATATGCGGCAAAGCAGAGTTCTATCTGCTTTCTCGTCGTCTTGATCGTCGCAAGTTCCGGCAGTTCTGACAGCGCAAAATACCCGCTCTCTGTCGTCTCGGTATTTTCTTTAAATTCTCCACCGATCAGGTCACACAGGAAAAACACTTTACAGATTCCATATGCGAACACCGGCATATTGTCACGATCCTGATCCTGAAGCGCAATCAGTTTCACTGCTTTCACATCAAGCCCGGCTTCTTCCTTCACCTCTTTGACCGTATTATCTTCCACCGTCTGGTTGACATCTACCCATCCGCCCGGCAATGCCCATTTTCCATCCTGTTCTCTTACAAGCAGTATTTTCCCACCCTGGAAGACCGCCCCGCGGCAGTCAAGTTTTGGTGTCTGATATCCTTCTTCATTACAGAACAGATCGTTTACCTTCTCTATCGGGATCCCGCTTTTATAACTGATCATCTCCGCCGAAATCTCACGGATTCTCTGAAATCTTTCAATGTCAAACGGATCTTTGCAGTATGCCAGCGCACTCTGTGATATGAACTGGAGCTCCCTGGCCCAGGAAAGCCATGGCTCATGTATCTCATCCTTCCGGATTGGGTTCTTCTTTTGTTCTTCCATATGGACGCCTCCTTTTTTGTAAGTGTATCACCAGAAAACGTTTGGCACAATATTAAATCTTATGAAAAAAAGAGAAGCATGACCTTTTCCAAAGATCTGCTTCTCTCTTTTCTGTTTTTACTCTTCCACATCAATGACGGATACCGGACATCCATCTCTCGCTTCTTTTACTGCGTCTTCATTCTCTGGTGTCACAGTTCCGACTGCATGTGCGACGCCGTCATCGCCAAATTCAAATACTTCCGGACATGTTCCGACACATGCTCCGCATGAGATACATCCATCTTGTACAATTGCTTTCATCCTTGTTTCCTCCTTGCATTTTATGTTTCAGACAGATACAGTATTTCCCATCTGCACCATTTTATTCAGAGGAAACTTTTCTTAATTGTTATGCAAACTGGCTGTTATATAATTCAGAATAGAAACCGCCTTTCTGCATCAGTTCTTCATGGCTTCCCTGTTCAATGATATTGCCGGCCTTCATAACGAGAATAATGTCTGCCTCGCGGATCGTTGAAAGCCTGTGGGCTACAATAAAGCTCGTGCGTCCTTCCATCATCTTCTGGAATGCCTGCTGAATTTTGATCTCAGTTCTTGTATCAATCGATGAGGTTGCCTCATCAAGGATCAGCATCGGCGGAAGCCTCAGCATGACTCTCGCAATGCAAAGAAGCTGTTTCTGTCCCTGTGACAGGCTTCCTCCGTCTTCACTGATTACCGTATCATAGCCGTCTTTCATACGTTTGATAAAACTGTGGGCGTATGCAGATTTTGCTGCCTGAATGATCTCTTCTCTTGTGGCATCTTCTCTTCCGTAAGCGATATTCTCAGCGATCGTCCCTGATTTCAGCCACGTCTCCTGAAGCACCATCCCGTACGTTCTCCGAAGGCTGTTCTTCGTAATATCCATCACATCACAGCCGCTTAAGATAATGGTACCCTCATCCACATCATAGAAACGCATCAGAAGATTAATCAGTGTCGTCTTCCCGCATCCGGTAGGACCGACAATTGCGATTTTCTGTCCCGGCCTCACGTCGAGATTCAAGTCGCGAAGAAGCGGAACTTCTTCCCGGTAAGAAAAGGAGACATCGCAAAGCCTCAGGCTTCCGTCCGCATGTTCCAGATCTTTTGCAGTCAGCAGATCCTGGCTTTCCGGTTCTTCTTCTATGAAATCAAAGACTCTTCTCGCGCAGGCGACAGCATTCTGCAGCTCCGTCACCACGCTGGAGATCTCATTGAACGGTTTTGTATACTGATTTGCATAGCTTAAGAAACAGGAGAGCTGACCGACACTGATGATTCCCCGCATGGCCGTAACCGCTCCTACCATTGCGACACCTGCATATACAACGTTATTGACAAATCTCGTCGCCGGATTCGTAATAGAGGAAAAGAAAATTGCCTTCACACTGCAATCTTGCAGACGTTCGTTGATCCCGTCAAAACGGTTCAATGCCTCTTCCCCATATCCGAATGCCTGCACCACTTTCTGATTCCCGATCATCTCATCGACAAGAGAAGTCATCTCTGCCCTTGTCTCCGACTGCTTTTTAAACATCATATACGTCCGCTTGGCAATGAATCCTGCCACGAAGAATGAAAGCGGAGTAATCAAAATTACAACGAGTGAAATTTTCACATTGATGGACAGCATAAATAACAGTGTTCCAAGGATCGTCACGACCCCCGTAAAAAACTGGGAAAATCCCATCAATAGTCCGTCAGAAAACTGTTCCACATCCGTAACAATTCTGCTGATCGTCTCCCCATATGGGTGTCCGTCCACATATTTCAGAGGAAGTTCCTGAAGCTTTGCGAATGCTTTTACCCGGACATCTTTCACTACCCGGTAAGTAATCGTATTGTTGCAGAGATTCATGATCCACTGGGCTGCGCTTGTAAGGCCGATTACAACTGCAAGTTTTATCAAAATCGCAGCGATCTTTCCAAAATGGACATTTCCTTTGGACAAGACATGATCAATTGCATTCCCTGTGAGGATCGGTGCATACAGTGTAAGTGCCACCGTGACAACGGCAAAGATCAGCGACAGCAGCAGGTAATGCATATATGGCCGGATCAGCCTTAAAATTTTCCTGATCGTATCATCATTTTTACGCATACTGCTCCACCTCCTCTCTGGAAAGCTGTGAGTAGCAGATTTCTCTGTAAACCTCACATTCCTCCAGAAGCTCTCTGTGTGTACCGATACCTGCTATCTTTCCGTCATCCATGACAATAATCTTATCCGCCTGCATAATCGATGCCGCTCTCTGCGATACAATGAATACTGTCATCCCTTCTGTCTTCTCCTGAATTGCTCTCCTGAGCCTTGCATCTGTCGCAAAGTCAAGCGCAGAAGCACTGTCATCCAGAATCAGAATCTCTGGCTTTCGTACAAGCGCACGGGCAATCGTGAGCCGCTGGCGCTGGCCGCCGGACAGATTCTTTCCGCTTTCACTGACTACGGCATCCAGCCCGCCTGCTCTTTCTTCCACAACTTCTTTTGCCTGGGCAATCTCCAGTGCCTCCATAATCTCCGCATCCGTGGCTCCTTTTTTGCCCATCTGCATATTCTCACGGATCGTACCGCCGAAAAGTACGGCCTTCTGAGGCACGATGCCGACTTTATCTCTCAGTTTTTCCAGAGAATATTCCCTGACATTTTCATGATCAACTGATACACTGCCTCCGGTGGCATCATAGAATCTCGGAATCAAATTCATAAGTGTCGACTTACCGGAGCCGGTACCACCGATGACTCCGATCATTTCCCCGCGCATTGCCTTTAATGTGATGTCCTTAAGCGCGGGTTCTTTATCCCCCTGGTAAACGAAATCTACATGATCCATCTCTACACAGATCCTGGAATTTTCTTCCCCTGCATCTTCCTTCTGGCCATCTTTTATCGTACTTACTTCATCAAAAATTTCATTGATTCTTCCTGCCGACGCCAATGCTTTTGTAAATGAAATAATCAGGTTCGCAAGTGCCACCAGTGCCAGAAGGATCTGGGACATATAATTCACAAGCGCAATGACTTCCCCCTGGGAGAGGACACCTTGATACACCTGTTTTCCCCCGAACCAGACAATCGCTATGATCGCCAGGTTCACAATCACATAGGTAACCGGATTCAACAGCGCAGAGATACGTCCCACAAGGAGCTGTACCTTCATCAGTGTATCACTTTCTTCCACGAATTCTTCCATCTCCGGCTTCTGTGTGCCAAACGCCCTCACCACCCGGATTCCTGCAAGATTTTCCCTCGTGGTCAGAAGCACCCGGTCCAGATTTTTCTGTACTTTTTTATACAGCGGAATTGTAATCAGCATGACGCCGTAGATCACTGCTGCAAGAAGCGGCACTGCCACTGCAAAAATCAATGCCGTCTTTACGTTGATCGTAAATGCCATCACAAGAGCACCGACAACGATGAACGGCGATCTGAGAAAGAGTCTCAGAACGAGGTTCACTCCTGACTGTACCTGGTTAATATCGCTCGTCATTCTGACAACAAGTGTAGAACTGCCTGCTTTGTCGATCTCTGAGTAAGATAAACTTCCGATGTGCGCAAACAGATCATGCCGAAGCTCCGTCCCGAATCCAACCGCCGCTTTCGCTGCAAAGTACTGCGCTGTCAGAGAACACGTCAGTCCAAGCAGTCCAAAAAATACGAGAAGCCCGCCCATTTTCCAAATATACGGTAGATCCCTCTGTGCAATTCCTATATCGATAATCCGCGCCATTACAAGCGGCACGATAAGCTCAAAGCAAGCTTCCAAAAGCTTAAACAGCGGCCCGATCACTGCTTCTTTTTTATATTTTTTTATATAAGGAAGTAGTCTGATCATTTTAGTTCCCCCTCTTTCTTATTCCATATTAAGTGATACTTTAAACTTTTTCCATTATAAGGCTTCTTTCCCTGTACCGCAAGCCCATGGTTCCTGATATTATCAAGAAGACAAAATTACGGAAATACGTTTTCAAACCTGCTCCAGGGTTGTCTTTTTGCCGGAAACTGAGTATACTGATAAATAACTAACAATATCAATTATGAGGAGTGAGTAACCATGAACACAATACATGTAACCCAGGAACGTTTTACCTCTGCACCAACCGACGGCAACCGTCTTCCAAAAGAAATGGCAGTCTATGAACTGCTCGACAAACTGAAAATCCCTTATGAACGCGTAGATCATGATCAGGCTGCTTCCATTGAAGACTGCCAGGCAGTTGAAGAAGCTCTCGGTGTAGAAGTCTGCAAAAACCTCTTTCTGCGCAATCAGCAGAAGACAACATTTTTCCTGCTCCTGATGCCGGGGGATAAAAAATTCCTTACCAAAGACCTGTCAAAACAGCTGAATATCTCCAGACTTTCTTTTGCGGAACCGGAATATATGGAAAAATACTTGAATGTCACACCGGGATCTGTCACGGTTCTTGGGCTGATGAACGACAAAGACTGGTACGTGGATCTGCTGATCGATAAAGATCTGCTGGACAAGGAGTATATCGGATGCCATCCATGCATCAATACCTCCACCCTGAAGATTAAAACAGAGGATATTCTGAAGAAATTCCTGAAACATACCGGACACCGCCACAGAGTCGTAAAACTATAATTTTACCTGCGTTTCAGCCAAAAAGGAGATGACAACTTATGCTTGCTTTTCTGCTTGCACCAATATATCTGCTTTTTAACTTCTATATTATGCGCTGGACCATCTGGTGGATGAGTGCCTGCACCCATCATTTTAAGAAAAAATGGATCAGGGCTGTGTCTCTGATCCTTTATCTGTTTCTCTGCACATCCATACTGACTGCCTTCCTGCTTCCCAAAGGAACACTTAAATTCTGGATGTCACAGCTTGGAAATTACTGGCTTGGAACATTTTTATACATCCTGCTGACTGTCATCATTGTCGATCTGATCCGTGTAATCTTAAAGCGCATGAAGTGCATTGACCAGAAAAAACTTGCCTCAAGGAAATTATTTGTCGCAAATGGTACCATCTGCATTGCAGTTATCATATCACTCACCGCTTATGGGATAACAAACGCACATCACATACGGACAACCAGTTATGATGTCAACGTGGAGAAAGACTGTGACGGAACCGCTTCACTGAATATCGTCCTCGCTGCCGACCTGCATCTTGGATACAACATCGGTGAATGGCATATGAAGAAAATGGTGGAAAAAATCAATCGTTTACATCCGGATATTGTCTGCATCGCAGGAGATATCTTTGATAATGAATACGATGCAATCCAGTCCCCCGAAGAGACTGCCGCCACACTGGCACAGATCAAAAGCCGCTATGGCGTCTATGCCTGCTACGGCAACCATGATATTGATGAGAAAATTTTAGCTGGTTTTACATTTCATAAGAAGGGGAAAAAAATGAGTGATCCCCGGATGGATGAATTCCTGAAAAATGCCGGGATTACACTTCTGAAAGATGAGACAGTCCTGGTTGATGACAAGTTCTACCTGACAGGCCGCGCGGACTATGAGCGTCCCGGCCGCGGCATCACGACCCGGATGACTCCTGAGGAGATCACCGCCGGGATGGATCTATCAAAACCAGTCATAGTGATCGACCACGAACCCCGCGAAATGGATGCACTCTCCAGTGCAGGTGTCGATCTCGACCTGTGCGGACACACGCACGATGGCCAGATGTTCCCCGGGAACCTGACAATCAATCTGTTATGGGACAATCCTTACGGTTACAAGACTTACGGGAAAATGCAGCAGATCGTCACCTCCGGCGTCGGCGTCTTCGGCCCTTATATGCGGGTCGGCACGAAAAGTGAGATTGTACAGATTACGGTAGATTTTCAATCTCCCGATCTGAAATAGCCAGATCACCGCATACTTTTCAGCGGATGAATGGCGGTTTCACTTCCGGATCCGTCAGCGGCCCATAAGCCGCTGTCTTCCGGAATGTGTTTCCCATCATCTCCCGGCTCCGGTATTCCCGGACGGCGTCCATATGATAATCTGCCAGATAAATTCTTTCTGTACATTCATCTGCCAGGAACATCAGCATTTCCTCCTCTTCTTCCTGCTCATTCCACGGAACCGGTGAAAAAGCACACGATCTCCCTGCCTTCTCCCCCGGAGGATTTGCCATCACAATCCCCGTCATATTTTCATATGCTCTTGTCTCCAACGCATTGACCCGATGCTTCATCAATGCGCAGTCATTCGGAACCAGAATAATCTCTGCGCCTTTCAGCATCAGGATCCTGGCACTCTCAGGGTACTCCCTGTCATAACAAATCATAATTCCAATCTGAACGCCATCATAATCACAAACTTTAAATCGGTTTCCATGTTCCAGACATTTTTCATCCGCAAAATCACATGTGTGAACCTTATCATACTGCAGGATGATCTGGCCTTCTTTGTCAATTACAAATGCTGTATTTCTCGGCCTCTCCTTTCCTTTGGTAAATGCAGTTAAGACACACCCGATGCCAAGCTTTTCTGCATGTCTGCATATTTCCTGAATACATTCATTCTCACGTCCAACTGCCTCACTGTTCGTAACCGGCAAATGATATCCAGTCAAAAATACTTCCGGAAGCAGAAGAATGTCAGCCTCAGACCGGGCAGCTTCCTCCATCGCCTCCATTATCTTTTCCATATTTTTTTCAACCGCCCCTGCTTCCGGTCTCGCCTGTAAAACTGCCACCCGGAAAATATCACCTTTCTTCTTTTCAGCCATCATTTTCTCCCCATTCTTATCATCATTTCTACCCGCCCTAACAGACGAGAGCCCATCTCCATGAGATGAGCCCTGATTGGTTCACATTCCATATTTACATTCTAAACAAACTTCACAGCAGTTCCATACGCCAGAACCTCCGCCGCCCCATTCATAATCTGGCTCGACGCATACCGGATATTCACCACCGCATCCGCTCCCATATTCTGAGCGTCCTCCGCCATACGCCTCGTCGCGACCGCCCTTGCTTCGTTCATCATCTCCGTGTAAGACGTAAGCTCACCGCCGACTAAAGTTTTAAAACTATTCATGATATCCTTACCCGCATGAACCGTCTCAATCATCGTCCCGCGAACCATACCCAGCATCTCCAGATTTTTACCCGAAATATAATCCGTATTTACTAAAATCATACTCAAACCTCCTCACTATTTTTATCCGCTTTACTGTGTTAACACAATTATACAGCCTGCCAACGGAAATTCAAGCTTTTTATAGCTTTTCTCCGATGAAATTGCATTTGGGGACAGGTTAAAACGAAGTTTGGGACGTAATCCTTTTGAATTGGATTACGTCCCAAACTGATCTAAACTCCCCTAAAGATTGAGTACATCCTGGATTTTATAAAAACCTGCCGGTTTGTCTTTCAGAAATGCGGCGCAGTCGCATGCGCCTCTTGCGAAGCATTCCCAGTTATAGGCATGATGGGTGATTTCGAGGCGTTCGCCCATGCATCCGAAGTATACGGTGTGGCTGCTCGGGATATTGCCTGCGCGCAGGGAGTGGTAACCGATGGTTCCTTTTTCTCTGGGGCTGACTCCGTGGCGGCCATAGATAGCAATATCATCCAGTTCCTGCCCTCTTGCGTGTGCCATGATTTCTCCCATTTCCCTGGATGTCCCGCTTGGTGCATCTTTCTTCCACTGATCATGCATCTCAAGAATCTCAATATCCGCTCCCTCTCCCGCTGCTTTAGCCGCAATTTCCAGAAGTTTGTTCATAATATTGACAAGTCTTGAGGTGTTAGCCGCATACAACATAGGAATGGATTTGGCTGCTTCTTCGAACCTGGCAAATTCCCCCGCTGAAAATCCGGTGGTCCCACAGACAAGAGCCTTGTTATGTTTCACTGCGAGGTCAACAACCTGCATTGCCATCTCCTTCGTCGAAAAATCAATGATCACATCACATTTTTCAATTACAGATTCCAGATCATCTACAACCGGTACTCCCAGATTCCGCCCTGTCATTGCCACCTGTCCCAGATCCTGGCCAATATATTCCCGCCCTTTTGGTGCTACTCCTGCAACCAGTTCCATATCTTTACGTTCCGCTGCCATCTGTGTAATTAATTTCCCCATCTTCCCTCTTGGACCCATTACGATTACCTTCATTTTAAAGTACTCCTTCCTAACATTCATTATTGTCTTCATTCTAACATATAATGATTGCTTTTTTGCCAGAAAAATAATATAATTTTCCTATGATTCTTACGAAAAAACAAAAAGAAATAGAGGGATTATTATGAAGAAAAAAGTAGTTGTAGCACTCGGACACCGTGCTCTTGGCACAAACCTCCCAGAACAGAAGATTGCTGTTAAGAATTCTGCCAAATCAATTGCTGACTTAATTGAAGAGGGTTACCAGGTAGTAATCACTCACAGTAACGCTCCTCAGGTTGGAATGATTCATGCAGCGATGAATGAATTTGGAACAAATCACGAAGAATATACAGCAGCTCCGATGTCTGTATGCTCTGCAATGAGCCAGGGGTATATTGGATACGACTTGCAGAATGCAATTCGTGAAGAACTTTTAAACCGTGGTATTTTCCGTACTGTAAGCACGGTACTCACTCAGGTTCTCGTCGATCCTTATGATGAAGCTTTCTATAAACCAAGCAAAATCGTGGGACGTTGTATGACAGCAGAAGAAGCAGCCGCTGAGAAGGAAAAAGGAAATTATGTGGTAGAAGAGCCAGGCAAAGGGTTCCGCCGTATTGTCTCTGCTCCAAAGCCAGTGGATATTGTTGAAATCGACGCAATCCGTCTTCTTGTTGATGCCAACCAGGTTGTCATTGCCTGCGGGGGCGGCGGAATTCCAGTACTTGCGCAGGACAATCATCTCAAAGGTGCCAGTGCGGTCATTGAAAAAGACCTTGCAGCCGGCAAGCTTGCGGAACTGATCGATGCCGATGAACTGATCATTCTCACAAGTGTAGAAAAAGTGTCCATCAACCGAGGAACCGAAAATGAAACACAGCTCGGGGAGGTTTCTGTCTCAGACGCCAAAAAATACATGGAAGAAGGCCATTTCGAGGAAGGTTCCATGCTTCCAAAATTCGTTGCTTCTGTAGACTTCATTGAAAAACGTCAGGGCCGCAAAGCACTGATCACATCATTTGATAAACTAAGAGACGGTATGAAGGGCAGAACCGGGACAATTATCAGCCAGTAAGAAACCGAACTTACCAGATCATATTCAACATATACATTAAAGGCCAGGATCCGAAAATCCTGGCCTTTTTGTCTATTCCTCAAAATTCGGGTTTCTATCCTCATAGTTGCCGTATACATTCAAATTCTTCCCTTTTCAGGCAGAACTTTGATCTGTTAAATCTATGCAAATTTTCACACTTCTGTTTTACCTGACCAGCATACATTTATATATCAAATATTAATCTTGATTATGCATTATTTGATTCTTCAATTGAATAATTGTAGATTAATTATCAGACTTCGATTGACAATCCACTGTCTCTAAGCTATACTTAAGGAGAGGATTGGATTGAGTAAGGATGCTCTCACACATTTGTGAGCGCATCCTTTTTTAATTCACCCATCTCAAAAATAAACTATTTTAGAGATAGGAGTGTTATGTATGAGTAGTAATGATACTGGTACTGGAAGCAGTACAAAAGACCACGCACAATGGGGTTCACGTTTTGGTTATATCATGGTTGCCGCCGGCGCCGCGATCGGTCTCGGCAATATCTGGAGATTTCCGTACCTCGCTTACGGCGGAGGCGGAGGCGTCTTTATCGCCGTCTATATCGTCATGGCCCTGATCATGGGATATCCGATGATCAAAGCAGAAAGCGCTATCGGACGTTATGCAAGAGCCAATGTAGCTGCATCTTTTGGTGCAGTAAAGAAAAAATACCGGTTCATCGGATGGATTGCCATGCTCTGCACCGCTTTGATTGACATGTACTATGTGATCGTAGGCGGATGGGTCTTAAAGTATTCCGTGGCATACATCGTCGGAGCTGAATTCGGCACAGACACACAAGTCTACTTCAACAATTTTACATCATCACCGGCTGAACCATTAATCTATACCGCAATTATCATGATTGTTGTAGCTATTTTTCTGTTCTTTGGAATCACTAATCTGGTGGAAAAAATTACGAAGTTCATGATGCCGGCACTGTTTATCCTGCTTGTAATCTGCGGAATATGGGCTGTCTTCTCAACTCCAAACGCCATAGAAGGTCTGAAATACTACATCGTTCCAGACTTTAGCAAAATGAGCGTTAAAGTATTCGCCGATGCGGCCACGCAGGTTCTGTTCTCTATCGGAATCGGCTGGGGAATCTTCGTCACTCTGGGTGCAAGCCTTCCCAAATCCAATAATATCAAAAAGGATTCCATCTGGATTGCGGTCTGTGATACCGTTGTAGCTCTGACTGCGGGCTTCGTCATCATTCCGTCTGCCTTTGGTGCCGGCGTAGATGTTTCCAGCGGACCTTCCCTGATCTTCGTAGTCATGACACAGATATTTTCAAAACTTCCTGGCGGACGTTTTATTGGAATCTTCTTCTTTATCGCCCTGTTGTTTGCGGCACTTTCTACATTGTTCACCATCATCGAGATTCCAAACAAATGGCTGGAAGAAACTGCGCACATCTCTCATAGAAAATCAACGACTATCACATCATTGATTATTTTTGCCGGCGGTATCTTCGTCTCCCTCGGCTTTGGAGTATTAAGCGGTGTACAGCTGCCGTTCCTGGATCTTAACGGCGTGTCTTATTACAATATCTACAACTGGATGGATACATTTACCGCGTATATCCTGCTTCCGCTTGGCTGTCTCCTCACCTGTTTCTATGTTGCCAAAGTATGGGGATTCAAAGATTTTGAAAAGGAACTCACTGTTGATGGAAGGGACGGCGGTTTCTCTACATTCCAGAAACTGTTGTACTCAGTAATTGTACCGTTATTGATGATTGTTGTTATTCTGAACTGTTTTGGTTTTATTAAGTAAACAATAAACAGTATCAATTGAGATTATCTGATATGCCTCTGAAAGAGAGTAATTACACAAGAGCGTGTTTGAAAATTGCATTTCGCAATCTGCAACCACGCTCTTGTCCTCATTTTACTTTTTTTCCGAAGTTCAATCCAGTAATCGTTCAGATTACAGATTATGTTTGGTGTCAATGACTTCATATCTGTTTCTCTGATAATATCATCAATTATATTCAAAACTTCCTGTAATGCATAATAAAAATTATTTTTCAGAGATGAAAATGAAAGCTTTTCTCCCGGAATATATCTGTCATCACTCATCTGAAATACCCATTCATATAATTCCATCGTTCTCAAAATTCTGAAAACGCTCTAACTGGCAGGGTGGTTTTGCAGCTATCGTTGCAGGAACTATCTTCGGATGTCTCGTTTTATTTGTCCCTCCTTTCAATTCCTGCTTTTACTTTAGCATTTATCACGGAAATTATCGTATCGTTGTTAACGCCTCGGGATAAAACTACAAAAGGGGAATGCTTAAAGCATGTTATAGATGGGCAGACCAGAATAACAGAGTAGTAGCTGAAATGCTATGATAAATTCTGCAGCTGGAGTATCTGCTCGGTTTCCGTGAATCTTAAGCCCGCCGCTGCTTAACCGGCTGCCTTCACGCACGGAAAATCCCACAGCTCTCTGAATATACAGATTATCTGTATCCGTATAACAGAACATCTTCTGTCCATCAAGAAGAACTGTCAGTGTACTTGCGCTGGCTTTGACCGTAATCTCATAGGACTGTCCTATTTCCCATTCATACGGATTTTCTGACAAGATCCGGTAACCATTTTCATTTTTATATAGTCCGAACTTCCCCCTATTTCGAAAGCCTGCTGCATAAGAGCGGATGGCTCCCTGTACTCTTACAATTTACCATCATGCAGTTTCCCAATTTTAAATGACAATTTTTCCGCTCTCCTACTATTCCCCTTCCCTTTCTGCTTATTTTTATCCCTTTAAACCCTGAAAACTAACACCCGTTGTAAAAAACCGCTGCGCCAAGAAGTAAAGAAATATAATCGGAATAATTGCCATCAGACAATACGCCATCATCAGATTCCACTGATTAGAATATTGCCCTATATAATTTTGCAATGACAGTGAAATTGTCTTCATCTTGGGGCTTTCAAGATAGAGCAGTGGCCCCATAAAGTCATTCCAGGCATTCATAAAAGAAAATACTGCTACCGTAGTTAACACGGGTTTGGACATAGGCAGTATCACATTCCAATATACCGTCAGGTAATTTGCTCCATCAAGAAATGCCGCATTGTCATAGTCATTTGGAATCGTGTTAAAAAACTGCCGAAGCATAAAGATATAAAATGAATTTCCAAAGAAACAGGGCAATATCAGCGGAAAAAACGTATCGTAAGCACCAACCGCCTGCCATCCGATAAACTGCGGAATCATAAGTACTGTTGCGGGAAGCATCATCGTTGACATAAGAAGCGTAAACCAAAAGTTTTTCCCTTTAAAATTCAACCTGGAAAACCCAAATGCCACAAAGCTTGAGCTTACGACATGTCCCGCCATGCTGCATACCGCAATGAAAACAGAATTACCAAAGCTTCTCCAGAAATTCCCCTCTGCCAGAACCTCACTGAAATTATGAAGCTTCCAACTGGAAGGAACCCATTTGACAGGAACAGATAAAATCTCCAGTTGGTTCATAAACGAGCTGCGAACCAACCACCACAAAGGGATCAGCATAAATACAGACAGGCCCAGAAGAATTATCATAACTAGAATTTTTCGTTTTTTTTCTATCACTTTTCTTCCTCATTTCCGTCAAACACCCATCGTTTGGAGGATGCAAAAACCAATAAGGTAATTACTCCCATAATCAGGAATAAAAGCCATGACATCGCTGCCGCATACCCCATTTTTGATTGCTTAAACGCATTGTTATATACAAGCATTGTGTACATCAAACTGCTGTTAGCAGGACCACCCCCGGTCATAATATACGCCTGGGTGAAGGTCTGCATTGACCCTAAAACCGCCATAATTAAATTAAAAAAAATGATGGGTGACATGAAAGGCAGCGTAATATTTTTCATTTTTGCAAAGCTTCCTGCACCATCCAGACTTGCAGCCTCATAAAGATATACAGGCATATCCTGCAGTCTCGCCAGATATATGATGACAGTATTGCCGGAGAGCCACACTGCTAACACCGCAAGACTTGGAAGAACCTGTGTGGTGCTATGTATGTATTTTAAGGCCGGGAGATCCGCCATCTTCAGCAGGCTGTTCAGCGGTCCGTACATCGGATTATACATATAGGTCCAAATTGCTGCATTCGCCACCATCGGAACAATCGAAGGAATATAAAAAATGGTTCGAAAAATAGACATTCCTTTGATTTTACTGTTCAAAAGCTGAGCAACCAGCAATGGGCCTATCGTCACCATCGGTACTGTTATCATCGTATAGGTAAGCGTTACTTTCAATGATTTAAGCACCAGACTGCTAGAAATCAGGCTGTGGTAATTATCAAGTCCCAAAAATACCGGAGCTGTCACAATATCCCATTGGGTAAAACTGATCAGAAAACTAAAAAGCATAGGTCCCAGATTAAACAGTACAAGTCCTATTATCCCAGGAGCAATAAACAGATACCCCCATTTTGTCTGATTCTTCTGGCTAAACATGCAATCACCTCCAGGTTCCTTCCAGTTCCTCCGATAAGTCTACCTCTGAAAAAGCTTCCTCAGGCGTTTCCTGCTCCATCCAGACACTTTCCATTGCAGGGAATATCTTATTATCCATCATGGAATTAAAGTTCTTAAGTGTAATATTTTCACCCAGTGTTGTATTATTCTGTTCAATAATACCTTTTAATGTCCGGCAGATTTCTTCTGCATCCACTCTTGTATAAGATGAAATCCAGTTATTCATACCGTCTTCTGTGTCCAGCACAGACTTTGTCTGGGGAATCCAGCCAATCGATACTTCGTTCTCTTTTGAGGCCTTCAATTGATTCTCTGCATTCGTCATATAAGTCAAAAATTCAAAAGCATCCTGGTTCATTGCTGCATCTTGGACATACAGATACTGGTTGACCAGTTCACATTTGCCGGGGTCTCAAACATCGGAATCTGGGCAACTCCTATATCATAGCCCTCATTCATATAGCTTGAAAGATTCCAGGATCCTTCAATCATCATTGCTACCTGGTTATTCATAATCAGCGTTGGAATATTGGCTTCCAAATCGGCGCCAATCGAATAATCCGGTGCACATTGATCCTTTCTCGATAAATCCAGAATCCGGTTCATGACTTCCGCAGCTTTGTCCGATGTCATATTTAAGGTTCGTCCGTCTTCACTTACAAATGATGTACCGTTGGTGCGAAGCAGTGCAAGCAGCTTTGTCCAGTTTGCCGGCATTACAGTTCCATAGGTCACAATGCTGTCTTTATCAAATTCCCGATCCTTGGGACAGTTACCCTCTGAATCCCGCGTCAATGTAATAGCCGCCTTCCTGAACTCATCCCAGGTCCATGGCTTACCTGCATCAGAGGACGGTGCTTCAATCCCGTATTTCTTCAGCATATCTTTATTATAATAGAGAACCATCGTAATCAAATCACTGCCCACACCATAGATATGCGTTCCATCACCAAAGATGGAATCCGGTACCTGTGTAGAATACAAATCCATCCCCGACTGTTCAAAGAGCGGCGCCAAATCCAGAAGTGCACCCTTGCTACCCCATTCAAATACCTTTCCCTCAATCAGCTGAAACACCTCCGGCATAGTGCCAGACGCTTCCAGAGTGCTGAGCTTACTGAGATATTCTCCGTAAGGTACATAGTTATCATTAATATCGATCTCCGGATGTATCGATTCAAACTGTGAAATCATCGTCTGCACAAATTTCTTCTCATCATCACCTACCCATGTGTAATAGGTAATGACCCTCCTCCCCTCCATACCGCTATTGCCACCCTCTCCCTTCTTATTTCCACAGGAAGTTAATGCAGAAATCATTACAATAATCAGAATAATCGCTGTCATTTTTCTTTTCATAGTACTTTCTCCCTCCTTAAGACTGTTATCTTAAGTATAGAATAATCCTGTCTAATAAACAGGATTATTCTATACACTAATTAGCACAATTTTATCTGTTTTGTGAATGCGGCCTGTCGGTCTGATGCATGTTTCGATACTCTCTCGGAGTCACTTTGCAGACTTTTCTAAACGAGCGGGCAAAATAGTTAGAATCACTATAGCCCGTTTTCAGTGCAATTTCCGATATGCTAAGGTCCGAAGATTGAAGAAGTTCTCTGGCATTTTTCAGGCGCAGCTCTTCCAAATATTGAATGACCGTTTTTCCGGTATTTTCTTTAAACCGTTTTGCAAGGTAGGTCGGTGCCAGGAAAAATTCCTCTGCCAACCCTGACAAAGAGATTTCCTCCGCAAAGTGCTGATTCAAATATTGAATAATCCTCTCCGTAATATCCTTTTTCTTTTCCAGCTGGATCACCTCTTGGTTGATCTGTTCAGCATAACCGGTCAACACTGCCTGTAATGTATCAATATCACTGTACTTCATCATTGCAAGAGGCATATATTCCTGTCTGAGTTTCTCTGGAATTGGCTTTCCATGCCTGATATAGCAATTCGCAATTTCCGTAATGACCGCCTGGAATACCTGGCTTATATGACAGGCTTTCTCTGGATTGCGAAAAACATCATTTATGATGCGGGCAATACATTCTTCGTAGTGCCGCTCCTTCGTATTGGATAATGCTGCTGCCAGTTCGATATAAGTCGTCTTTTCATAGGTACCAGCCTTTATACTTTCTCCTACGAATGGGGTACGTCGGCAAAAGCGCTGTCCCATACAGTTCTCCAGTTCCTGAAGAATCGACTGGAGAGAAAGTTGTCTTCCTGATTTTACCGCCACACAACATCGAAGCTTCTCTAAAAGAATTCTGGCTTCCTGCTCCCGAATATCCCGGCTATAGAGCAGGATCGAATCTTCAATCTCGTGAAAACTCAAAGTCAGCCACTGATCTGCCGGACAGACCGCATCTATCTTCTTTAAAAAATCATGTCTGCGGATTCCTTTATGATATAAAAGCAGAAAGGTACCATCAATCCTCTTGGCAGCCTGTTTCTGGTAAAAAACATCCCAATAATTTTGCTCTGTACCAGATTTACTGCTCCGCTTTCGCTTGTCCTCATCAATGGCACTACATACACTGCGAATCATTTCTTCAAATTCATCTTGCTGGATCGGCTTTTTTAAATAGTCTGCCACCCCCATTTTAATGGCTCGCTGCATATAAGAAAAATCATCATATCCGCTAATAATTACAAATCTGGTGGAAGTCCCCGGGTTCTCCATTTTTATCTGCTCAATCAGATCAAGTCCGCTGATGCCCGGCATACGGATGTCTACAAAATAAATATCCGGTTTCGCTGTTTCATATAGCTGCCGGGCTGTAATTCCGTCCTCCGCCGCCCCCGCTATTATCATAGAAATCCCCATATTATCCAGTCGATGCAATATACTCTGCCGGATATATTCCTCATCATCTGCTATGCATATACGATACATAATACCTCCTCCCGAATCCGTAGTTCAATACGGACACCATAGCCTTCTTTTGCATGAATTTCAATAGAAAAGCACTTTCCATATTCCAGTTTCAATCGTTGTACCACATTTTTAATTCCAATATGAGACGATTCGCTGATCGCCGTCTCTGGATTCTCCATGATTCTGTCCAAAGCTTCTTTCAGCAATGCTAGTTTTTCTTCTGTCATACCACAGCCATTATCCATAACCGTAATCAATACATCTCCCTCATCTGACTCGGCGGTGATCGTAATGCAATATTCCCGGTTCCCATTCACAAATCCATGCTTAATTGCATTCTCTACTAATGGCTGCAGAATCACCTTTGGAATCTGTATGTCCTTTAATTTCTCTTCAAAATCATAGTAAACGGTAAGATTATGAATTTTGTAAGTCATCAGGTAAAGGTACTCTCTTGTATACTCCATTTCCTCCTGAAGCGTAATATACTTAGCCTGCTGCAGATTATAGTGATAAAGTTCACCCAGCGTTTCACACACCTTGCGTGCCTTCTCCGGCTTTTCACTCAGAATCAGTGCATTGATCAATTCCAGATTATTAAACAGGAAGTGTGGATTAATCTGGCGTTCCAGCAGCTTATATTCTGCCTCTTTCTGCAAAGCGCTGATATTGCGATTGATCTTTATCAAATCCGCGATTGAGACAGACATGTCATTGAAAGAGTCTAACATTGCCCCGAATTCATCCTGATAAGGATTCGCAACAGTAATTCCAATATTGTTCCGGGCGATCTCCATCATTGCATCCCGGCAGCGGACCACAGGTTTGGTGATATAGTGTGAGATGGCTGCTGCAATTGTCAGCAAAACAATCCCTATCAGTATGATAATTCCCAGAAAAGCCGCCCAATATAATCCATTCATACCTCTGACTTTTTCATTTGGCAGTATACCCGCCAGGTAATATTTCTGATCACCGATCATCACCTGTATCTTCTGAAATGTATACTTTCCTTTTGTCATAACAGTTTCATCTGATTTCAAAATTAACTCTCCCACTGTCCCCTGCTGCTCTATGGGCACTTCTGTATAAAGAGTTTGTCCTTCACTGTCTATAAAAGACAGATAGCAGTCTTTATGGCTGACTATATCAAACACACTTTTCTGCAGCGTTTCCATTGAAATACGAACGCCTGCATAAGCTTCCAGATCCAGGCTGTTAATATTATTAATCCCATAAAAGGACACGATGCACCATTCCTTGTTCCGGTAAAAAAATGGCTGGTTTTTCCCTGACCACACATATTTCCGATTCATTTCAAGATTCTGAAACCAACTCTGATCTTCCAATAAAAGATCCTGATCCAGCTGAAACCAGTCATTACTGTTAAACCGGGTACCGTCCAGTGTATAGATCGCAAACTGAATATCCGAATTCAAAAAGCTTAATGTGTTCATCACTGTCTTTACATTTTGAATACGTACCCTTCTTTCATAGTGAGAAAGTCCTTTATCAAATGTGCGCTGCACCCAGGTACTGTACATCACGTTATAAGTTAATTCATCGGTGCTTACTAAAAAATCCGTCAGCCGCCTGGAAGTCTCCTTTACCATCTCCTGAATCAGAGTTTCACGTTGTTCCCGCTGTTCATAGTAATAAATAGAAGTGAAAATGCTCCCCAGAATCAGAAGCGACACCAGATAGATTGAAAGAATAATCAAAACTGTCTTTTTTTGTATCCCCAAGTTAGAAAATCTATGCATGTTGAACCCCTTTCTGGAACTTTTGACCAGCCGTCCTCTGTTGAGCCTACAACGTCAAAATCAAGCAGCTGCACCACCTGCATCTGCCTGTTTTGACATTTCTGTTTCAAATTAAATTTTACTCCCGAACAGCAGCGGCTGCAACTGTGGTCTTTCTCTCCTCTGCCTCTTCGATTATTTTTCTATCTTCAGGATTCATTTTCAGAATCGGGTCATTTTTAAATAATGCGTTCGTAATTACGAAAATGATAAGCGCAATTACCGGAAGTAATCCCAGCAGATGATACATATTTCGGATACCAATAGAATTGCTCAGTAAGCTTGAAACAATACCACCTACCGTACCGCCGCAGATACCAACGCCTGTGAGGATCGACTGTGCAGAGATGATAATCTCTTTATCCAAAAGTGTAGGCAGATATTCTACCAACGCTACATACATTAACCCGAAGCAGAGACCGTGTATCACATTGGCACCGATTCCCATGGCAATGCCCGGTGACAGGGATACCAGCAAATATCGAATTCCCTGGAATACAAAGGAAATCATCAGTAAATGTGTTGCTTTTATTTTCTTCACATATTTCTTAGAGAACATCATAACCGGTACTTCACAGATATTCATAATAAACATCGCAATTCCAAGCGCACCGCTTGCACCTCCCATTTCACCTAAGAACAATGCATAGTAGATAAAAAACATATTGTTGGCTATGTATAAGAAGAATGACACGACAAGGAGTGAAACAAATCTTCTGCTGCGGAACAGGAACTTCAGCATCTTAAAGACACTTGGTTTTTTCTCTGATACGGTAACAGGATCTGGAAGAGCTATCACCGCAATCACCATAATGGCTATTAAAACAGCGCCAAACACATAGACATATTTCAATCCGATGATATCATATAAGATACCTACCAGACCTCCGAATGCATAAAACATAGAACCAAAGCTACGGCAAAATCCATAATTTAAATTATGTCCGTCCGTTTTGAGTCTGGCACCCCAGCCGTCAAATACGGGAATCAGATCGCTGAATGCCACATTAACCAAAACCACAATCGCCCCTGTCAATACCGGCTGATGATTTCCAAAAGGCAGGCATAAAAGAGCAACACATCCGGCAATTGCCATTGGCACGACTACTTTTTTCACCGATCCGACTCTGTCACACAGAATTCCATAAATAGGCTGAAAGATCGCGCAGCCTCCTGCAATACAGGTTCCAATCATACCAATCTGCATATTGCTAAAGCCGTATTCTTTATAAATCATTACCATAAATCCGAGAACAACCTGTAAAAACAGCCAGTATGAACCATGTAAAAAGGCATATTTAAAGTTAATCCCTCTATCTTTTTTCTTTTCCATCTTTTTCTCCTTCCATGTATTTATACAGATATTTACGTCCTGCCTCAGCTATGAAATCAAAACTCCGGAATTTCTATCCTGTTACCTCCATTCATAGCCGATTCATGTGCCAGCACGCCCGCTGCTGAGATATTAGCTCCAAAAATCTCATCGATTGCAGGTTTTCGATCCTCTACAATACTTCTCATAAACTCGTGTACCAGGTGTGGATGAGAACCATGATGTGCGGAACCCATCTCCTCAAACCAAGGTTTATCTGGGCTCAGCGGATTAAAGTTGCACCCGCCTGTTGCAAATTGCTGAATACTCTCCGGCAGATCCTCTGCATAGTAAGGAAGCTGTACTCTTCTGGTTGATGTTAAGCCGCCCCGGTTTCCTTCTGTTGGCTCATAGAGCTTCGTAACAGTCGGTGCCTCATCATCCTTGTCCATAAATTCAAATGATCTTTGAGACCCGTATACGCTGAAGCCCTCAATATATTCTTTCGCTGTAGAAAACAGACTTCTGGTTACTTCACCTTTCAGTCCATTATCAAATTCAACCGTTGCACATTCTACCGGGAAAGGATTGCCATAACACTCCTTGTACTCTGGTTTCATCGTACCGCTTCCCACGCAGCTGACGCTTTTTATCCGCGCTCCCGCTAACCGGGCAATCGGCGAAAGAGCATGTGTCCCATAGTACATAGGCGGAAGTCCATTCCAATACTCAGGCCATTGTTCCATATCCTGATAGTGACACCCGCGCAGAAACTGGATCTCACCAAACTCACCCTGTTCTCTCATTCTCTGTGCATAAAAATACTGATATGTATATAATGTAGTTTCCATCATCATATAATTTTTCCCAGACTTTCTTTTTGCTTCCACAATTCTTTTAATCCCGTCGACTGTCAATCCCATCGGAACCGTACAGGCACAATGCTTTCCGGCTTCCAGCGCCGCTATGCTCTGTTCTTCATGCATTGTAAACGGGGTAATCAGATGAACTGCATCGATATCCTCATCCTTCAGCAAGTCTTCGTAAGTATCATAGCGCTTCGATATCCCCATCTTTTCACAAAGTTTCTCCTCCCGTTTCTTGTCCACATCAAAGAGAACTAATTTCCCAATATTCGGATGATTCTGGTATACTTCAGCAAAAAAACCTCCAAACGCAAGACCCACAAGTGCAACATTTACTTTCTCCATTTTTCTTCCTCCATCTGTTCTACTGATTTCATTATCGTAATTCTACCAGTCTGAAAGAGGGACTCCTAGTACAATTCTATTCTCAAAACAGGATTATCTTATCTGCAGCAGAAATGCCATGATAAATTCTTCAGACAAAACAATCTGAGATAAGTGAATTTATCATGGCACCTCTTCCTTATAGAATGATCCCTTATTCGATTATACATTCCTGTTCCAGTTTTACATCATGCTCCAGCATATAGTCAACGGCTTATCCATTCCGCCGATGGCTGATACGTCTCTATTACTTGTTGGCTTTTGTCCGTTGCAGCTTGCATCATAGTATGATTCTCCTTAAATTTTCTCTAAAGAATTCTCAACCAGAAGAAAATCAATCTCCTTATTTTGGAATCAATGGTTTGCTTTACTATATTGTATTTGTTGTGTTCTTTAAAGTCAACAATATCAAATGGAAGTAAAACTTGCAGATACTTCAATTATCGCAATTAGAAATCCAGAAAAGCCATTCTTCAATATTTTTTGATTTCCTTAAGAAGCGCCATTTTCTATGCAATATTCACTTTGTGTTATTGACAATCAACTCCTGAAACGCTATTATAGTTTATAAGAAATGGGTTCCCTACGGAGTAAGGTCATCTGACTGGAAAAGGTTGCTCGTTTCTTTTTTATTTCCAAAATGTCATATAAGTACATTTTCCCATCTCGTGAATGTCTAATAAGCATCAACACATGAAAAACATTATATCTTTCCACTCCTCTGCCCTCATCAAATACTGGAAGTGCAAATCTGGATTCGTAGCGGTACCAGCCAAGTTGTGCACCTTTTGTGTGTTTTTATTGAATAATGGAATCCTGGCAGAAATGCCATGATAAATACTGCAGATTGAATATCTGCGATAAGTGCATTTATCATAGCACCTTAGTGGCTGGAACACAATATCCAACAATATATTTTAACTCTTCATTTACACCGGAATCGAATCCCTCACACACAGCGCCCCATATCCCACCTGCGGATTGGGATACACTGTAAATCCCGGCAGCGGTCTCGCCCCTCTTCTCAAATACGCCTTCACCTTCTCCCCATAAAGATAAGGATCATTCCCATTTACAATCCCCCACTGCATCAAAAGTGCTGCTCCCCCTGTTACAAACGGCGTCGCAAACGATGTTCCCGTAAATGCCGCATATGCCCCCGAAGTTGTGGGCGCAGATACTTCCACCCCCGGTGCCACAAGATCCGGCTTTGCCCCGGCAAGTGCCTCACTTCCTCTGCCGGAAAATCCGGCATAAGTAAAGGTTCTGGCATCATATGCCCCGACAGACAGAACCCGTGAAGCAGTCGACGGAATTGTAAATGTCCCGGTCTCGGACGGATATAAAAATCCGGTTCCACGGTTCAGTACATTTTCACTTGGAAGCCACATTTCATATCCACCCTCCACAATCCTGCGCGGAGTCAGCACAAATCTCCATATCCCGCTGTCAATGTAAGTATCTTTCGGAAGAAAGTCTATGAAAATCTCCTGCAGTGTGCTGTAGGGGCTGGGCTCACCATAGTATAAAAGAATTTCCGTGTTCCCCACTGTAAATCTCTGTGGCCCCAGGATCTCCTGGAATGGCCCCACTTTCACCCCGGAAGGGGAGATCAGCGCAATTTCAAAAATGTCTGCATAGGATTTCCACAGCTGTACATTCACTGTGGGCTGATTATTCTGTACCGCAAGCTCTACGACATCTTCAGCACCTTCCTGCAGCCTTCCTGACGTATGGCCTGCCGATGTCCCTTCATTGCCGGTTCCCACCACAATGCAGTTTTTCCACAGATTTGACACATCATCCAGAAACCGTTCCAGAAGCGAAGTCCCGGTGTGGGATCCATAGGTATTGCCGAAACTTAAGTTTACTGCCACCGGCATATTTAGTTCCAGCGCCACACGGATCACGTAATCCACCGCCTGCATCAATTCTGTAGTTCTTGGAAACCCATCTGGCCTCGGCGTCCCAAGCTTTACAGCGATGATCTCGCTCTGGGATGCGACTCCCGCATATGCCCCCTGGCTGTTCGTTCCATTTCCGGCCGCAATTCCTGCCACCGCTGTTCCATGCCCGGAAGTATCTACGCTTGGAACCATCTGAAGCTGCATTGCCCTTGTTGGCTGGCGCAGTGCTTCATTGATCTGTTCGCTTGTATACAGCGTCCCAATCCGGTAGCCTAAGGGCGGTGATCCCTGGATCGACTGGTCCCACAATGCCCGTATCCGTGTCGTCCCATCTGCATTTCTGAAATCCATATTCTCATAAGCGATTCCCGAGTCAATCACCGCCACAAGTATCCCCTGTCCAAACAGCGCAAAACGGGCATCCTGTACTGCTGTAATACAAGATACCCGTTTTCCTGTTGCCGCCTGAAAAAACAGACGTTTTGGTTTTTCTACATATTCTATCTGCGGAAGCATGGAAAGAAGCGGAAGCATGGATTCTTTCATTCCAATAATTGCATATTCGTTCTGAAGTTCCGTCACCCAGACTGCAATTTCTCTGAGCTGTTCCAGAGAACCGGAATATTTAATAATCAACTCCCATACCTGATCTTCCGGCTCATAGCCTACATTCAGCTCGAGGGACTTCTCCCTCTCTTCCTCCGTGGAATCCAGCGCAAGATTTAAAAGATTCTCAAATTTCTGAGTTGTCATAAGTTATCCACCGAACCGTACTATTTTTATCATCTTATGCATACGATCCGCGGACTATTCCCCAGACACAGACAGCCGTAAAAATATAGTTTAGCAGACAATATTCCCCTGATACGGCGCAAATGACAATGGAATAAAATATCCTTTTTCATATCTGCAGGACGGACATACCTGAGGCACTTTCTTTCCGGTGTGGATATAACCGCAGTTCAGGCACATCCATTTATCTTCCTCCGGACTCTCAAAATAAGATCCGTCTTTCAGCATCTGTGCGATCTTTTCAAACCGTTTTCCATGCATCTGCTCTACTTCCGCAATCTGGTAAAATGCAGAAGCAATCTCAAGGAATCCTTCCTCTTTGGCTGTATTTCCGAATGCCTGATAGACATCTTCGTATTCCTGGAACTCATTATGTGTGGCAGCCTCAAGAAGCCCTACCACTGTATCCTGTTTGTCCACTGGATAACCTCCGCAGATTTCAATGGTCTCTCCGGATGCTTCTTTGAGAAGTTCATAGTATCTCTCCGCATGAGCTCTCTCCTGATCCGCAGTGAATAAAAATACGTTGCTTACTGCATACAGTCCCTGTTTTTTCGCCTCTTCTGCCGAGAATGTATATCTGTTTCTTGCCTGGCTCTCTCCGGCAAATGCCTTCATCAGATTCTCTTTTGTTTTACTGTTTTTAAATTGAATAGCCATAGGTCACACTCCTTTTTTATATTTCTGAAGGTAGTATTCCCCATGGCTTCAATTTTATTCCAAAAAGATATTTCACGAATACCTTAGTTAAATCCCACCAGCTGCTGCGCAACAGTATATGCCATCGTAGAGATCCGTCTTCCGGACTTGCCCGGCAGATTCATGGTCTGTCCCATAATACTGTAGCGGATTTTCCAGTACACTCTGTAATCTTTCCGTTTCAGGTACTGCCAGAGTTCTTTCTTTTTCTCCAGATTCTCTTTCTTTCTGGATCGTATCAAAAGAATCGATGATACCGTCATCATGATTGCCAGATAATTAATCATATAATTACGAAGTTTTTTATTTGGAATCCTTCGCATAGAATACATGTCGATCATTGTCTTCGTCACAAAAATCTGCTGGTCTGCCCGTCCGATCATCACCTTTTCATTCACAGACTGATCTTCCCTTCCGATAAAATAACGGTATAGATTTACGTCCAGATAATACATCGTGTTTACATGCGGAAGCGGATAATATACATAAATATTATCTACATAGAATGTATGCTTCGGAAGCACAAGCTGGCAGAGTTTCAAAAGCTCCGTCCTGTAAATGACAGAATGCATCAATATATACTGCCCCATATGAAAATGACCGATGTCCTTCCAGCCGAAAATCTCTTCCTGTGGCAGTACATTTTTATAATGAATCACCCTCTTATGAGCAGCGCCAACTTTCTCATAGACATAATTCGCGACAATCATATCCAGCATCTGCTCATCCTGTGACATTTCTTTTATTACATTCAGCACTTTCTGAAGTGCCTGGGCATCCAGCCAGTCATCGCTGTCCACCACTTTAAAATACAGTCCTGTTGCGTATTTAAGGCCTGTATTGACGGCATCTCCGTGTCCGCCGTTCTCTTTATCAATCGCCTTTACAATCGTCGGGTACTTTTCCTCGTACTCTCTTGCAATCTTCAATGTATCATCCTTTGACCCATCATTGATTACCAGTATTTCTACATCCTCGCCCCCAGTGAGCGCTGATTCAATTGCATGGCTCATATATTCTGCCGAATTATAACATGGAATTGCAAAAGATATATATTTCATGGCCTTCCCTCCGTTTCTTGGATGTCCCCACCAGTATAATGCATTTTCAATCATTTTCCAACTACTATTTAAAAAGAATGTACCAACACATATTGAATTATTATGTCCTTTCTCCAGAAACTGACTCCAGAAATCAAATCTTCATTAAGCAAAGCAGAAATAGTTTTAGTCACTAAACTAAATACACAAAAATAAATCATTTTTTTGTCGAAATATACAAAAATAAATAAGATATCTACATTTTTATTGACTATTATTAGTTTAGTGACTATACTAAAATCAACACATCGTTTAGTGGCTAAATCAAATGCGCGCAAGAATTAGTTGTGAAGAAAAAAAGAGACTTAAATTAAGGAGGAATCACTATGGGCAGTGAAAACAGTACAAAAAAAATTAAAATGACAAGTTCTATCTGGACCTCTGTCTTCTTCTGTGGTATGGGCATGACAGCATTTGATGTTCAATACCTGGCAAGAAATTATTACGTATTATGGAAAGACGCATTTGGAACAACGGATGCACAGCTTGGGTTCATGCTAAGCGCAATTGGAATAGCGGCAGTATGTGCATACTTTTATAACGGTTTTTTAAGTGATTTTTTTAAACCAAGAACTATTCTTTCCTTTGCATATGTTATGAGTACCATAAGTGGGATTGTGCTTCTTTTTAATCCAAACTATGTTATCGCAACCGTGATTTTTGTTTTATTTGCACTGACACCTTTGTGGGCGCCAATCGTAAAGCTGCTGGCCAATACTACGCCTCCCGAGTTAAGCGGAAAGATTTATGGATGGCTGGATTCATTCAACGGGCTGACAGGGCTGGCAATTGGTTTTGTTGCATCATTTATTGTATCTAAATTTGATGCAAGAATTGCAATGCGCGCAGTAATTGCCATGTATGTTGTAATGAGTATCCTTTCATTTATTGGTTTACAGATCATTTGCAGAGGCGGAAAGGCAGATATAAAACCACAAGATGATAATGAAAAATTAAGTATTAAAAATATTTCAATTTTACTCCGTGATCCAAATCAATGGTTAGTCTGGTTAGGGATTGCATTCGGGTATACAGGGTATATCGGGCTTACATATTTGAGTCCAATGTTAGCGGATTATTTTGGTGTTTCTACCGCTACGATCACAGCATTAAACACGATTCAAAACAGCGGACTTACATTTATTATCCCAATTTTCTCGGGATGGTTAAGTGACCGTGTCGGTGCCGTCCGCTCTTACTTTTTATGGCTGGCATTCTATATCGTAAGTATGGGAATTGTTTTTATTATTCCATGGGCACCTGCGTTTTACATTGTAGGAATTGCCAGTGTTATTCTTCTTGCCTGCTCTGTAAAAGGGCGCAGCCCACTTTCAAGTTCCATGCTGACAGATGTGCGCACACCTCTATGGTTATTTGGTTCATCGGTTGGACTTGAAAGCGTGTTATTAACACTTCCGGATACATTCTGCTATACAATCGCCGGTAACCTGATCGAAAATAGTTTTCGCAGGATGTTTAATCTTTGCATTGCTCGGCCTTATCTGCAACATCATTCTCGACAGGAGAATGAAAGCAGGGCTGACATCTGATAAGTTCTTTAACGCCATGATGCGTAAAGAAAACACGAACATAGAATAAACACAATAAGAGTACATATTACAAGGAGGTTCTAAAATGAAATACAATTTTGATGAAATTATCGACAGGACTCATACCAACAGTACAAAATACGATGCGGGGGCACTTTACAATAAATATCTGCCAGAAGAATATATCCCGATGTGGGTTGCTGACATGGATTTTGCCTGTCCCCAGGCTATGTTGGATGCGATGAAGGCCCGTATTGACCGGCGTATTCTTGGATACGGAAATTATACATCGACACTTCCGCAGGAATATTTCGATGCAATTATCAATTGGCTAAAACGCAGGCATAACATTGATGCCAAACGGGAAAATATAGCATTTGCGACAAGTCTCATGAACGCTGTCCGTGAAGCAGTTGGTGTCATGAGTCATGACGGAGAAGGAGTCATGGTACATACACCGCAATATCCGTGGATTTATTACCCAATTTATGAATATCAGAGAAATGTCACCGAACTTCCGCTCATCGAAACCGATGGCTATTATACGATTGATTTTGATGCTTTTGAAAAAGAAGCATCAAAAGTTGAAAATACCCTTTTGATTTTCTGCAGTCCTCACAATCCGAGCGGACGTGTCTGGACAGAAGCAGAACTTAAAAGACTTGCCGGCATTTGCTTTGAAAATGATGTGAAAATTTTCGTGGATGAAATTCATAGTGATATCGTGAGAAAATCAGCGGACATGATATCGCTGACAGCGCTTTACCCTGGAGATCCCCGGATTGTCACTGCGACATCAACGAGCAAGACATTCAATGCCGCCGGCAACTGCCACTCTTATGTCATCACCTATGATAAAAAGCTAAAACAATTATTTGACGACTGTAAATATTGTCCTTCGCCAAATCCATTGTCTGTGGCCGCCCTTATTGCCGCATACAATGAATGCGAAGACTGGCTGGATGAAGTAAATCTGTATATCGATGACAATATCGATTATCTGGAAAAATATTTAAGAGAAAACCTTCCGAAAGTGAAATTCCGAAAACCGGAGGGAACCTATTTGTGCTGGATGGACATGCGTGCATACGGACTTTCAGAGGATGATTTAAATAAAAAAATTTCCCAGGCAGGTCTTTATTTGGAGTATGGAAGTGAATTTGTCGGCAACGGCGATGGATTTGCCCGTATGAATGTTGCCTGCCCAAGAAGTACTCTGAAAAAAGCGTGTGAAATCTTAAAAAGGGCACTGGAGGATTAAAAGATTTATCGCTGCAAATGAATTTTTAAGAAAAAGGGAAAGGGCTTGCGTAAAAAAAATTTACATGCTAAAATTTTTAATGCGTACTGATGAAGAATGGATATTAGTGCAGCATTGAGGAGAAAAAAATGGCAGATGTAGATAATAAGAAAGAGATTGATCGAGTATATAAACAGCTAAGTGCGCATGCAGACCTTGTTTATTCATTTGTAACTACATATGACAGATATATTAATGAGAAACATAATTATGGTATCGGTGAAGATATCAGCATGGTGGAAGTGCACACGCTTACGATGATTGCGGATAATCCGGGAATCACTGTAAGCGAACTCTCAAAAATGTGGAACAGAACAAAAGGCGCTGTCTCTCAAAATATCACGAAATTAAAAGAAAAAGGATTGATTGAAAGCAGACAGAGCAGTGAAGATGCAAGGAAAAGTTATCTGTATGCCACAGAAGAAGGTGAGAAATTAAGTACTGCCCATAAAATGTATGATAATCTGGATATTATGGCAACACAGCAGGAACTGCTGCAGCATTGTTCCATGGAGGAGTTAAATGCCTTTTATAAGGTACTGGATATTTATCTCCACCTCTTTGATGATTAATATAGATGATGCATATATGCGGCCATCAAAAAAAGATATAAAATACAGCTTTTTAAAACACTGTATTTTATATCTTTTTTGTTTACTGTTTTATCCCCAGATTTTAATCTTGTTATATCCTTCTTTCAGGCCCTGAATCGGTCCTGCAGCCGGTGCGCTGTCACGTTTGCATCCCAGATAATCGCTGTCCAGCACGATTGGATTGCCATCAGGATCTTCATAAGGCGCTTCCACAATACGTACCATATCAAGCATCCTGGTATCAAGAATTCTGGTTGGAATCTCCAGAAGTCCTTTTTCTACATTGATTTCAAGATATGTCTCATCGCCTTCTTTTACGATTTTTGCTTCCGGGTCTGCATCACTCATAAAGTTTATATCTTCCCGGCAGAACGCTTTTGCTCCATTGAGATAGCCGTTCTGGTTAATGTATACCGGCTGTTTCACTGTATCGAACATCTCGTGGTCACCATTTCCGGCCGATGTGATCTTTTCGACATATTCCTCCATGGAAATCAGATCGAATTCATCATACCCTTTTGTTCCGTGAACAGATTCTTCTGTGTATACCGGAGCGCCTCCGATGAAAATATTCTGGTAGAGACGGTCATCTCCGCTGAAGACAAGTGCGGTTCCTGCAACTTCTGTAGAGTGCGGGAAATGATAAGGTGTGGAGCGGTCAAGCACATCCACTCTTCTCATTGTTCCAAAGCACAGGTTATGAAGATATGCACCGCCTTGTGCCACATTGTCGAAGTTATAATCAGATGCAAAGATATTGTTATCTACCATATATGGGCCATGGGTAACTTCAACCATAAGATCACGGTCATTTCCGTAGTACAGGTTCTTGCTCACCCGTGTTCCCTGCGCCTGCCAGTCAAGCCATGTCCCGAGTGTACAGTGATGGATATTATTGTTGTGAATCTGTACATCGACTGCAGCATGAAGTTTAATTCCGGCAATTTCATATCCGAAGAACTCGTGTTTCACGCCGACATTGTAGATTTCATTATTGTAAATTTCGCTGAACACGCATCCCATGTGTCCCACAATCCCATTCTGCCCGCAGTCATAAATGACATTATTACGGACGATATGAGATCCGATCTTTTCTTTGCTCCATCCGATCTGACGTGCACGGAAGACTGCTTCCATCTGGTACTGGTAACCCGGCTTGTGATGTCTTCTTGTGCAGGCATTATGTCCGGTAGAAATCTCTTTTCCAAGGCTCACTGCGCTGCATTTTGCATCGTGGATGATATTATTTTCAATGATCCATCCTTTGCTCCAGTGCGCACCAATCAGTCCCGGCTGGTCAGCAGTTGGAGGTGCCCAGGGAGACGCCGCCTGTGCCATCTCAAATCCTCGGACTGTGATATAATCCATACCGGTTCTCTCTGGGTAAAAGCAAAACTGACGGACATTGATCTCTACCAGTTCTTTCGTCGGGTCAGCCCCCTGGAAGTTCGCATAGATCGTCGTAGTGTCACGGTCTACCTCCGCATACCACAAAAGCATCGAGTCTTCCGGGTAAAGCAGCGGTTCTCTGTGCAATGTCCATGGAGCATTGAATCCATCTTCACGCATCACAGGATTTTTCACCTCATCCAGTGTCGCTGCCTCGTAGAGAGATTTTCCATTCAGATAGACATCTGCTGCGTGTACCTGCCGGTCCGCCGGATCAATCAGCCAGTCACCGGTGAGCGGTTCATAAAAAGGATTAAAATCACCAAACATTTCATTAGATACAACTGCTTTCCAGACAGAGCCTTCTATATTCTCCCAGTCTTTCACTACTTCAGAACCTTTGATGACTACCTTTTCACCCTCGGCTGCCTCATATGTAATACGGTTGATATCGCTGTATCCTCTGTGTGCAGGTTTTACCCATTCACGATAAGTACCTTCATGAACAATCACACAGTCTCCCGCCTCGGCAACAGCTGCCGCTTTGGAAATTGTCGCAAAAGGAGACGTCTTCGTACCATCCGCATAATCATTGCCTGTCACGGCAACATGAAATTCTCTGTTCATTTTTCTTCCCTCCTGAGTTTCGTAAGTTCAGCAAAGCCAAGGCTCTGCCAGTGATATATATTAGCCTTTGACTGCTCCTGCTGTCATACCTTTTACCAGCTTATCCTGCGCAAAAATAAACAGAATAATCATCGGAAGTACCGTCAAAGTCAGTGTAGCCATAATCATCGGGGTATTCATTGAATACTGTCCCTGGAATTCCCATACTGCCAGCGGAAGTGTTCTGTTTCCTGCTGACTGTGTCAGTGTGTATGCGAAACTGAATTCATTCCAGATATTTACACCGTTGTAGATTGCCAGTGTCGAAAGCCCCGGCTTTGCCAGCGGCAGGATCATCTGGAAAAACATCTGATATCTGTTGCATCCATCGATAGACGCCGACTCTTCAATTTCAACCGGAATTTCCTTCATAAAACTGGTGAGGATAAATACAGAAATCGGAATCGCCATCGCCACATACGGGCCGATCAGCGCCCAGATTGAATCGTAAAGCCCCCAGCTTTTTGTCATCTTAAATACCGGAATCAATGTAATATGTATCGGAATCGACATACATGCCACGATCAGTGCATAAATCGGTCCGGAGAATTTAAATTTAAATCTGGACAGCGGATAGGATGCGCACGCTGCAATAAAAAGCAGTAAAATCAGTGAGATTATAAGTACAATGACACTGTTGAGGAAAAAGGTAACGAATTTCCCTCCAAGAACTGCCTTGTAGTTATCCAGATAAAATTTATCCGGCAATGCGAAGACACCTTTGGTAAGCATCTCGAATTTCTCTTTGAAAGAATTCAATACCATGA
>URQQ01000035.1 GCA_900549995.1 uncultured Lachnospiraceae bacterium
ACTTTGAAGTAATATCCTTATTCTGATAAGATATTTCGTCCTTTGTAATAGAATCCCTCCGTTCTTTTTCATGTACAAAAAGAACAAAGTCTTCAAAGACGTGCATCTGTTTAGTCTCATTATATACGAAAAAAAATATATAATCAACGCCGGCTCTCTGTTCTTTTTGCAGTTATGATTGTCATTGTGGAATATGCGGCAGAACTGCCGTGAAATCACATCAGACAGAGTTTCTGATGGAATGGATTTACTATATCATTATCCTCTCATATTTTCAATACAAACTTTGTTAATATACCAAAAAAGATGTTCTGATTGAACTACTTATTCAGAACATCCCTTCATTTAATTTTTCTATTTACAGATGAAATTCATCGTCTATTTTTCTTCCTTTAAAGTAGTATATTTTATCCTCTTCTGTAATTTCTCTTAAAACTTTGCATGGGCATCCAACTGCCACAGTATCTGAGGGAATGTCATGTGTAACAACACTTCCTGCACCGATCACTGCCCGGTCTCCGATATGTACTCCCGGAAGAATCACTGCATTCGCCCCAATCCACACATCATCACCAATTACAACCGGGACAGAAAACTGAGTCCCCTTTCTGCGGATTTCGGCATCTACCGGGTGGCCTGTAGCAGAAATGGTAACATTCGGGGCAATCATGACATGATTTCCAATATAAACATCCGTATCATCTACAACGACGAGGTTATAATTGGAATAAAAATGATCCCCAATATGTGTATTACACCCATAAGAGAAATGCGCCGGAGCTTCAATCCACACTTCTTTTCCAACATCCCCGAGAAGCTCCTTTAAGATTTCATTCTTCCGCTTCATATCTGAGGGCATCGTGTTGTTATATTCAAACTGCAGATCTTTTCCCCGGATTCTCTGCTGGTCAATCACCTTTTCATAAGCCTTGTCTTCCTCGCTGTCATTGCCAAATTCATAATATAATGCACCTGATTTCATTCTTTCTTCTAATGTCATACTTTGTAATCCTCCAAATAGTCAGTTTATTTTCGCATACAACCGCTCCGAACGCATCTCGGGAATTTCATTCCCTCGATGTTCGTTGCACTCACATAGGAATACGCACGAATCCTTTCGTCTGCCAGCAGACGACGGCTTCTTGCGTATCCCTGCGTTCGTCGCTATACGTTCACTATATCGTATTTGGGGCGGGGTTTCAATTGGGGTGGGGGATTTTTAACTTGTTTTGACGTCTTTTCTTTTGAGCAGGGTGATTGCGGCTCCGGTGAATATTATCATAAATATGATAATTTCAGCCAGGAACTGTATCATGCCTCCTGACATCATGTCTTCTGATCTGTTTGCGTTCATTCCCATAACCATCAGGGAATATGGCCAGAGCATTCCGTTTCCTGACGCAGCTGCCAGAAATCCGGCTACACTTCCCATCAAGGCAATCCCGATCGGAATTGCAAAACTTCGGATCACCATGGAAAGTAAGAGTTGTATCGATCCGATGACCATTCCTGCAGCCGTTCCTCTCACAAGCCACCACAGAATTTCTGCGGGAGGGAATCCCTGGAAACCGACCAGTTTTCCACAGATAATGTATAAAACTCCGACCCATAACTGCAAAAAGACCGTGACCTTAAGAATCACTGCAAGTTTTGCCAGAAATATATCACTGTAGGATACCGGAACAGACATCAGAACATTCCAGTTGCGTTCCAGATGTTCCAGTCTCCACAGATAGGAACAGAAAATTGCAATGAGCGGCGCATAAAAGAAATTGGCATAAAATAATGTCAGCTGCGTCCACAGGCTGTACCATTGTTCTTTCAGAATCCCCGTGTTCTGCCAGTAGTTGAATGTTCCCATTATCGCGGGAATGCATGGAATGAGCAGACATGCAATCCATAATTTTGACCTCCCAAGTTTCATCGTTTCCGCTTTCATACTTCTTTTCAGCATCTTTATACCTCCCTTCTCACAAACAGATATTTCATGCCTGCATACAGTATCACTCCGGCGGTGGCAAAGGCTAACATGAGTCCCAGATTCAGCGGTGTGTCTGAAAACGACATGACTCTCGCAGCTTTATCATAGTTCATCTCAAGAGGCATAAACATTGCATAATATCCCCACAGAACGAACATCTGTATCGCTCTTGGAAAGAACAACGAGAATAATCCAAGGAAAGATCCCGCAAGCCCTACACACAGCGGAAGAATCTGGTTCTGTGCAGTCAGAGATAAAAACTGCTGAACAACCAGAACCACTACATTTACGATAAATGTAGCCGCACAATAAATCAAAAGCAGTTTAAAATCCATTGTCTCTGTAAAATCAAACACGATTCCGTCGGCTATGATCATCACGGCCTGCAGAAACACTACAAGCAGTACATACCGGATTCCAAATACAAGCTTACAGTCAAAAAGTGTTCCTGATTTCTGCATTGTAAATAGTAACTTAAACGTATCCCCTTTCACTTCTGCATCGCAAAGCCTGCTGGCAATAACTGCCATCAGAACCGGCATAAAAACAGCATTTAAAACCGGCATTTCATATAACAGATAACGATATCCCTGCGACAGCAGCCGTTCATCAGCCTTCCCAAATGTCCAGGCCGACCAGATAAACTGAAGAAAAACCACGCCCACTGCAATCATCCATATTTTTCTGTATTTTACTTTCTTTTGTTCCACCGAAAGCTGCATGAAAAACCCTGTTTTCTTATTGGTCTGTGTCTGTTCTTTCATTATAAGCTCACCTGCTTTCCTGTAAGTTTCAGGAAGATTTCCTCCAGACTCATCTGTTTCTCTTCAATCCTGAGTATTCCAATGTCTGCCTCCGTCAGAATACGAACAATGCTGATAACACTGCTGTCATCTGTATTTTCAATCTTCACGGCATCCTTATTAAATTCCGGCAAGATTCCATGTTCTTTCAGCACTCTGGCAGCACTTCTGTTATCTGTTGTACGAAATATAATCTGAGGACTGCTGTGTTCATGAAGATTGGTCAGACTATCCTGGAATACAAGTTCTCCTTTGTCAATAATACCCACATGTGTTGCCATCTGGTCAATCTCGCTCAGAAGATGGCTTGATACAACTACCGTCATGCCATATCTCTTCGGCAGGGAAGAAATCAGCTCCCTCATCTCCTGTATTCCTGCAGGGTCAAGACCATTGGTCGGCTCATCCAGAAGTAGAAGCCGCGGTTTCCCAAGAAGCGCGGCCGCAAGTCCAAGTCTCTGTTTCATACCAAGAGAATATTGTTTTACTTTTTTGCTCTGCTGGTTTTCCATTCGGACAACCGCAAGTACTTCATCAATCTCCCTTTCCTGACAGTCTTTTAATGTTCTTATGATTTCCAGATTCTCCCGTCCTGACAAGTGACCGTAATACGCAGGTGACTCAATCAGCGAACCCGTACTTCTAAGAATTTCAAG
Source organism: uncultured Lachnospiraceae bacterium (assembly GCA_900549995.1). Taxonomy (GTDB): domain Bacteria; phylum Bacillota; class Clostridia; order Lachnospirales; family Lachnospiraceae; genus UMGS1251. Next base: position 3,441 of record URQQ01000035.1, read on the forward strand.
ACGGTTTTTGTCATTCATCCGTTTCCCAAAAACTGCAATTCCACCTTCCGTCGGTTTCACAAGGCCAAGGACCATCTTAAGTGTCGTAGATTTTCCTGCACCGTTTGGTCCGAGAAATCCATAGACACTTCCCTTTGGTACTTTCAGATCAACCCCTTTTACAACCATTTTCGGACCATATGCTTTTCCAAGTGCATTTGTTTTAATCACTGCATCCATATCTCTTCCACCTTTCATGTGTATTCTTTTTCATTCAGCCAGACGCCGCTTCCTCCGGCTGATAAAATCATACAACACGATCCTTATCCCATCCTTTCACTCTCCTTACATTTACCTTAATTCTTCTTTGAAAGAATGCAGACATCCATTTTTTGTTCTATAATATAACAAATACATCTTTTTCAGGGAGGGAACTCTATGCGACACATCTATGAATGCAAAATACTGATTGTAGACGATCATCTGGAACTCCTCCAGATGATAACAGAAATACTGACAAAAGAGGGATTTCTTAACATAATAACAGCCTCTGACTGTCACACGGCCAGAGCTGCATTTTCCGAAAACTCTCCTGAATTAATTATTCTGGATATCATGCTCCCGGACGGAGACGGATTCTCTTTGATGCGGGAATTCCGGCTGGTCTCCAATGTTCCGATTCTCTTCCTTTCTGCAAAGGATGAGGACAACGACCGGCTGCTGGGTCTCGGGCTTGGCGCTGACGATTACATTACGAAACCCTTTCTGCCCAAAGAACTCATCCTTCGAATGACCGCAATTCTGAAACGGACCTATTTTTCGGAATCCTTAAAAGTGAACCAGTCTGAGATTCTGACACTTGGCAGCTGTCAGATTAACTTAAAAAACGCCTGTGTCACCAATCAGAATGAGACCGTGTCATTGACTGCAAAAGAACTTGCACTCCTTGTAAAACTGAACGAGAACCGGGGAAATATTGTTACTTTTGATTCTCTTTGCCGTGCAGTCTGGAATGATGATTATTACGGCTATGAAAACACACTGATGGTACATATCCGGCGCCTGCGGGAGAAAATTGAGCCTGTCCCCTCAAAACCAAGGTGGCTGTTGACTGCAAGAGGGCTTGGCTACCGGCTTGCAAAATAATCTTCCATTATTAATAGAAGGAGTTCTCCATGAAAAGTATGTTTAAAATTTTCCGGCGGTATTTTTTCACTGCTGCTTCTATCTCCATTATCATACTGTTTATCAATTTCTTTGGTCTGATATTCTTCTCTGTCTATTATGTAAAAGACAGCAATCTGACGCAGGCTACAAGAGCCGAAATCGATCAGATCTCAGACAGTCTTACATGTTCAGATTCCGGATATGCGATGGAGGAATATGGACAGACAATGCTGGAAGACCGTTATTCCTGGGCCATGCTCCTTGATGGGAACGGGACGGTTGTCTGGGACTGGCAGCGCCCGTCTGGGATCAAAGATTCCTACACTCCTGCCGATATCACTTCCTTCAGCAAATGGTATCTGCAGGATTACCCCGTGACAACCTGGCAGTATGGGGACGGTCTTCTGGTATTGGCTTATCCGAAAGATTACCTGACAAAGGTTAATTTAAATTATCCGGTACAGTTGATCAGGCATCTCCCAACAATTCTTCTTTCTATTGTCGTACTGAATCTGATCATTATTATAATGCTGGCTTCCTTTTTCGGTTTCCGTTTTTACCGCGCACTTCAGCCGGTCGCTCTCGGTATCGAAGGTCTGGCCAACAACGAAAAGGTTATGCTGGCTGAGAAAGGAATCGCCTGCGACCTTGCGAGAAGCCTCAATCTCACCTCCAAACGGCTGGAAAAACAAAGCACGGAACTCACCCGCCGGGATAATGCACGCACCGAGTGGATTTCCGGTGTCTCTCATGATATACGGACACCTCTTTCAATGATTATGGGATATGCCGATGGCCTGGAAGCTGATACTTCTCTCACATCAGAACAGCAAAAAAAAGCTTCAATTATTAAAAATCAAAGCCTTATCATAAAAAAGTTAATCGAAGACCTGAATCTGACTTCGAAACTCGAATACCATATGCAGCCGCTGAACATCAAAAGCTTTTCACCTGCCACTCTGCTTCGGGAAATCATTTCCTCGTACTATAACGCAGGATTACCTGACCAGTGCCTCCTCGAACTTCTGATTGAACCGGAGACTGAAACAATTACACTCGACGGTGATACCGGTCTTCTGACCCGTGCCCTCAGCAACCTGATCGGGAACAGCCTGAAGCACAATGGCAATGACTGTACTGTAACTGTCTCAATGCTTCGATTTGATGATGCGCTTCACATTCATGTCTCCGACAGCGGGCAGGGAATTCCATCCCAGGTTGTAAAAACACTGACGAATACCTGCAGCTCTTTCTCCCAGAAACCGCACATTATGGGTCTGCGCGTCGTCTGGTCGATCCTTCAGGCACATGGAGGACACCTGAATTTCATCAAAAAAGACTCCGAAGATTATTATGAGGCAGAGATTGAGCTGCCTGTTTCAGACAATGGAGTAACCGGCTGCCCTGAATGATATACTCACTTGATTTTGGGCAGATTTATTAAGATGCATCCGGTTTCAGGATGCATCTATTGGTTCAGATATTGAAGAAGTGCCTGTTTTGCCTCAACTGATGTAGAGAATTTCCTACTGTTTCCTGTAATATAGCTGACAGCATCTTCCCACTCATGCTGGCTATACTCTGACTCCTCTAATCTTTTCACTGCTTTTCTGATTTTCGGATACAGCCGGACCTCGCGGAGACTCGACAGATAAAGGCAGCCTACTTCCTCTGCAATCTGCTCAAGCAGCCCACTTTTACTCGTTCCGCTCATAAATTTTCCTCCTTTGACTGTACTTTTGACCATTTGTCTACAACATAAGAATAGTTATGTTGTAAAGACAAGAAATAAGATTGCCGGATATACGAATATCGGCTTGAAATACATAGAATCAGGGGTAAATATATATTTAATTTACACCTAAAAATGATCCGTGTCAATTAAACAGGTTTGATTTATGATACTTTAACCGTAAGAAAGTTATCTGTCCTCCTAAAAGAGCACTGTCTTTACAACATAACTATTCTTATGTTGTATTTTTTTCTGAATTACTGCTTTAAAAACACGGTCCCCAGCATGTTCATCTGTATCTGATATTCCAACCCTGTATTGGCTGTATAAATTCTTGTAATTTCCAGGCTGCTGTGTCCCAGAAGATCCGCAAGCCCGGCCAGATCCTTTGTGGTCCGGTAATAGGTTCTGGCAAACAGATGCCTTAAATTATGCGGAAATACCTTTTCAGCTTCTACTCCTGCATCCCTGCACAGCGCTTTCATTTCTCCCCAAAGATTACTTCTGTCCTTGGGATTCCCGTTTCTCGTCGTGAAAATGAATCCTTTCCTTATGCTGTTTTTTCCAAGATAACAGAGCAGTTTCTTCCGAAGCAGTTCCGGTATCAATATCCTCCGGTATTTTTCTTTGTTGAATACTTCGATCCTGCCTTTTCTCACTTGCTCCGCTGTAAAATACCGTAATTCACTGACCCTGATCCCCGTGGAAGCTATGACTTCTATAATTAATGCCAGCTGTTCCTTTCCATTTATAAGAGCCGTATCTCTCAGCCGGTTATAATCCTCTTTCGTCAGATTCTTTTCCTCCGAAAGAAAGATCTGTTTCTGAACTTTCACTCTGCGTACCTTCAATCTTCCGGCACCCAGAAATTCCAGAAACTGGTTAAGTGCCACAAGCATAGAATTGATACTTCCCGGAGCATAATGTCCAAGCAGCCATTCTTTATAATTAAGAATCTGTTCTTTATCAATTTCATTTTTTCCATCCATATATTTTACAAAGGTTCTGATATCGGTCAGATATTTCTTCACGGTAGCCTGCGCATTTTCCCTCTCATAAAGATACTGTCCAAACTCTTCCAGATCCACCTCTGGACGAAATATAAAATTCTGTCTTCGTGTATTCATAATATACCTCCCTGTCTGATCCTGCTGATTCAAAATCTGCTCTGTAAGGTTCTATTATGCCACACAGGATTTAGCTGTATTCATTATTACACATTTCACCGCTGCATCCAAAATGCAAAAATACGTGGATTCTTCTTTATCCTCCCGTATGGTTTTTTAACACAACGCACATACTATAACAACTCTATGGCATCATGACACTCAATGAAAGGAACTGCTTATGAATATTTATGATTTTACAGTAATGAACGCCCAAAATGAAGAGGTCTCTCTGGATCAGTACAAAGGAAAAGTTCTCTTAATCGTCAACACTGCCACCGAATGCGGTTTTACTCCGCAGTACGAGCATCTCCAGGCTCTCTATATCAAATATGCGGACGAAGGACTTGAAATACTGGATTTCCCGTGTAACCAGTTCGGTGGCCAGGCACCCGGAACCGAGGATGAAATCCGCACCTTCTGTTCGGGACGATACGGAGTTACTTTTCCGATGTTCCATAAAATCGATGTAAACGGAGAGAATGCAATTCCACTTTATCAGTACCTGACAAAAGAAAAGGGATTTGCCGGATTTGACATGAACCATCCTCTTGGGCCGGTTCTTCATAAAATGCTGACGGAACAGGACCCGGATTATCCAAAAGACCCGTCCATCAAATGGAATTTTACCAAATTCCTGATCAGCCGGGACGGGACAGTTGCCGGAAGATTTGAACCAACTGCGCCAATCGGGGCGATAGAAGCTTTGATAAAAACACTTCTGTAGTTTACAAGAAGATTTCCTTGCAGCTTTATACACATTCTGGTATAATTTATCCGGTAATATCCACAGACAGTTCGAAACCATCCTGTCTATAAACAAAACTAGGGACGCATATATGAATTTCACAATCACAGTGCCCTTTTTGGGCACTTTTTTATTGCAGAGGAAAGCTGCAAAGTGGACTTGTCCATTTTGTTTTTACACCACAGACATCATATATCCCTCTCCTGGTTAAACACAGTACAGAGCGTGTTCTCTACACACTCTAAGGAAAGGAGAATCTTATCTATGAAAGCAATGGTTTTATTCAGCGGCGGACTCGACAGCACTACCTGTCTAGCTATGGCAATTGACCGTTTTGGTGCCGAAGAAGTCCTCCCGCTTTCCATTACTTACGGGCAGAAACACCAGAAGGAAATCAGTGCCGCCAGAAAAGTACTGGAACATTATCATCTGAAAGGAATGGAACTGGATTTAAGTACTGTTTTTGCCTCCAGCAACTGTTCCCTTCTCTCTCATTCTACCGAAGAAATTCCAAAAGAATCTTATGACAGACAACTGAAAGAAACGAACGGAACTCCTGTATCCACTTACGTGCCGTTCCGCAACGGGCTGTTTCTGTCAAGCGCCGCAAGCATCGCCTTATCCTCTGGCTGCCGTTACCTTTACTATGGCGCACACAGCGATGATGCTGCCGGAAATGCATACCCCGACTGCAGTGACGCTTTTCACAATGCAATGTATACAGCAATCTACGAGGGGAGCGGAAAACAGCTGAAAATTGTCGCTCCGTTTATCGGCCTTTCCAAAGCCGATGTCGTACGAAAAGGGCTGGATCTTACGGCACCATATGAGCTTACCTGGAGCTGTTACGAAGGACACGAGAAAGCCTGCGGATGCTGTGCTACCTGTCTGGACCGCAAAAAAGCATTTATACAAAACGGGGTCAATGACCCAATTGAATACGAGGAGTAAGAAGATGATAAATACAACGTTCACCAAAACACAAAAACTGACTGTTTCCGGATTGGCAATGGCATCCTTTATTGTTATTCTGTACGCAACGCAGGGGTTCTCCTTTGGCGCTTACCAGATACGTATCGCCACTTCTCTGTATGCATTAGCCTATTTCTGTCCATTTCTGGTCGTCCCTCTCGGACTTGCCAACCTGATCTCCAATATGATGTTCGGCGGTCTTGGACTTCTTGATATGATTGGAGGATGCCTTGTCGGAATGGCAGCAACCGGACTCATCGTTCTGATCCGGCGCAAAAAGCTGAATCACTGGTTTGTGGCTCTTCCCATTGTCATCATCCCCGGATTTGGTGTAGCCTCCTGGCTGTCCGTCCTTCTTCACATGCCCTATCTTCCGCTTGTCTTGAGTCTCTGTATCGGACAGCTCATTCCGGCGGTCTGCGGGGTTATGATCATCCGTCTCACAGAAAAATATACATTAAAAAGGAGTATACGATAATGAGTCCAAAAACAACTGAAGATTCAAACAGCCTGACACTGCTCGGAAACACAAAAACAACTTACCGGGATGATTACGCTCCTGAAGTACTCGAAACATTCCCAAACAAGCATCCTGAGAATGACTACTTTGTAAAGTTCAACTGTCCCGAATTCACAAGCCTGTGCCCGATCACCGGGCAGCCGGACTTCGCCTGCATATATATCTCCTATATCCCAGGCGAACGCATGGTAGAAAGCAAATCACTGAAATTATATCTCTACAGTTTCAGAAACCATGGGGACTTTCACGAAGACTGCGTCAATATCATTATGAAAGATCTCATCCGGCTCATGGATCCCAAATACATAGAAGTATGGGGAAAATTTACTCCAAGAGGCGGCATCTCCATTGACCCGTTCTGTAATTATGGCAGACCAGACACAAAATGGGAAAAGATTGCATTTGACAGACTTGCCTCCCATGATATGTACCCGGAGAAAATTGACAACCGATAATCATTCATCAAAAAGGAGACATATGAATGCCCTCCCTTTCCCAATTTCCCAAAAAATGATATGATATATCCCAGAGACTGCATAAGGCAGCTCTTTGGAAAGAGGGTTTTTTATATGAATCAGAAAACAAAAGGAATCTTATGTATCCTGTTGAGTGCATTCTGCTTTGCGTGGATGAACGCATTTGTCAGGCTTGCCGGGGATATTCCTTCGATACAGAAAAGCTTCTTCCGCAACTTTGTCGCTGCCATTGTGGCGTTGATACTGCTGAAGAAGTCAGGCACACCTCTGAAATGGAAAAAGGGAAATCTGCACTTTTTACTTCTCCGCTCCATCTGCGGGACGATTGGGATACTTGCCAATTTCTATGCAGTAGATCATCTCGTATTGTCAGATGCGTCGATGCTTAACAAAATGTCTCCCTTCTTTGCCATTGTTTTTTCCTACTTTTTCCTGAAGGAAAAATGTACACCAATTCAGGTATTTGGCGTTGCAGGCGCTTTCATCGGGAGTCTGTTTATTATCAAGCCAACATTCTCCAATATGGACTTGCTGCCGTCTCTGATAGGTTTCCTTGGGGGAATGGCTGCGGGCGCCGCATATACGACTGTACGGCATCTGGGACAAAAAGGTGAAAAAGGACCTTTCATTGTATTCTTTTTCTCCGCATTTTCCTGTGCTGTCACGCTGCCATATCTCCTGTTTCACTATCACCATATGGAACTTTGGCAGCTTGGCTATCTTCTGCTTGCAGGAATCGCAGCCACCGGAGGACAGTTTGGCATTACCGCTGCTTATTGTTATGCACCGTCCAAAGAAATCTCTGTCTATGACTATTCACAGATTCTTTTTTCGGCACTTCTGGGATTCTTCCTGTTCTCCCAGATTCCGGATGGATTCAGTGTTCTGGGATATGTGATTATCTGTACTATGGCAGTTCTGATGTTCCTGTATAACAACAGAAAACTGGAGAATCCATAAAGATGTTCTGCCTCATTTCCATTAGAAAAAGGCTGTGCAATCGTATCAAACGGCTGCACAGCCTCTATGATTTATTTCTTAAAGATTTCCCTTCAACCCGATTGCCTCTGCATGTTCTCTCATTCCTTCGATCGTTTCCCGGATCACCTCATCCAGTTCCAGACCAAGCATGCCGCATCCGTTCCGGATAGTATCGCGGCTGACCCCTGCCGCAAATGATTTATCTTTAAACTTCTTCTTTACAGACTTTACTTCCAGATCCAGCACACTTTTTGACGGACGCATCAGACAAAGCGCATTGATAAGCCCCGTCAGCTCATCCACTGTATACAGTACTTTTTCCATCTCATTTTCCGGCTCTGCATCACTGCAGATGCCATATCCGTGACTGCAGACAGCATGAATATAGTACTCATCCATTCCATGCTCTCTCATAATCTCTGCCGCCTTATGACAGTGTTCCTCCGGATATTTCTCATAATCCAGATCGTGCAGAAGCCCTACCGTTCCCCAGACTTCTTCATCCTCTCCCTTAATCTTTGCAAAATGCCTCATGACCGCCTCCACGGCCAGTGCATGTTTCTGAAGCGCCAAAGTCTTTGTATACTCCGTCAGTAAATCCCAGGCTTCTTCTCTTGTTACTTTTTCCATTTTAAAATCCTCCTTTATCTTTCACATCTTCAGATGAGTTTGTACTACTCCTCTGCCTTCTCAGAATGTCCCAGGACTGCTGCCATCACCCATGCACAGACAGGTATGATAAGAACACACCCGATGGCACTGAACACAATACACAGAAAATCCTGAAAAAATACCTTGGAATTCAGAAGACGTATCAGCGAATACTGATATTGCTTCAGATACAAAAGCAGCATCAGTGCTTCGCCTATATATGCAAAATACAGTGTATTCAGTGTTGTCCCCAGAATATCTTTCCCAATAGAAATTCCTGAACTGAACAATGCTTTCTGATCCAGATGGCGGTTGTTCTGGTACACCTCATAGACTGCAGAACTCACCGCAATCCCTGTATCCATCAGAGCACCAATCAACCCGATCATTACCATTGACACTGCAACCAGCTGCATTTTCGTATGGATCGCAAAATTATAGTACATCGTGGCTTCCCCCTGCAGGTCAATCTCATCCAGACCCGCAATATGGGTTTTAATGCCATAATAGTATACCAAAGCAGCGAGAACTGCCATTACAATCAACACTGAAATGAATGCCGCTTTCGTCTTCTCGTTGACGCCGTTTTGATAGAACAATGATACCGCATTAATCCCTATACTTACAAGTACTGTCACAAGAATTGGATGAATACCCATACAGATCATGTAGACTGCCGCTGCAAACAGAAGCAGATTCCCACACAGCGTCAGAATGGCCATGCACCCTCTCTCTCCTCCAATTGCCAGGATCAGGACAATGAAGCAGACCCCAAGAATAACATTCATATTCATACTGTCCGCCCCCTTTTCCTTCCTCCAAGCTTCAGCACTGCGACAGAAATCACAATCGATACAGGAATCGCAAGCAGTATACCGATGCTGCCGGTCAAAAACCGGCTGATCTCAAATGGAATATGCAGTTTTACAAGAGTAATCAGACTATAATCATTTTTCATTTTCAATATAAAGGATGGAATCAGGCCGCAGATATATGTAAAAAGAAGCACATTGATCATCGTTCCCATGATGTCATGTCCAATCTCACGTCCAGACCGGATCATATCTCTGAAATGTATTCCGGGATTCCTTACAATTAATTCATTCATTGATGCAGCGACAGACACTGCAACATCCATAATAGCCCCAAGGCTTGCAATCAATGTACTCGCAAGAAACAGATTCTCCCAATCCTGGCTTCCGGTCAGGTAATCCAGCTGAGAGTAGTCCATGTCACTTCCATAACGAAACGCTGCATAAAACAGCCCCATATTCAGCGCAACTGTCACAAGCGTTGAGGCAATTGCCGCTGCACTCTGCCTTTTGATCCCATTCACCAATAAGACTGTAAACACCGTAAATCCAACTGTCATCAGGTACGCCGCTCTGAGGAAATCCCGGTCTACATCATACCAGTTCAGCGCCACCCCAAAGATACCGACGTTCACTACAAGAGAGAAGATTGCGCCGATCCCTCTTTTCCTGGCAGTGAGAATTACGAGAAATATAAGAACTGCAGATAAAATTGCCGCATACTTGTCCCTTTTTATCCCTGTAATACTTCCGGACAAGGAATTTCCATTCTCCGAAAGTTTAATAAACAGTTCATCCCCTTTTCGGTATTCTTCCGTATCTACATTAGAAAAGCTGCTCTTATTTTTAATCAGAAGGTCTCTGCCCTTATATTTTCCATTCATGATCCTGCAGGAAAGATTCTGTGTACTGTAAGTTTCCTTCTGGGATTTCGCCGCATTCTCATCATAAGTCTGTGCTTCCTGATCTGCGGCAGAAGTCTTCGTCTCCACTTTCCTGACCTTTACAATGGTACTGTCGTACATAAAATAATTATGACTTACAAATAAAACTGCCGAAGCCAGCACAAGGAATAATATCAGATAATTCCTGTATTTTGTCAGCAAAAGCCTCATAGCTTCTGCAGTTTTCTCTTTAAACAATCGTACCACCACTTCCGCCGCTCACGGTATAACCGATCCGCAGTATATTTTTCACGATATTCCAGAAACCATCTAAAATCGCATTGTCCAGAAGATTCAGCGGATAGCTCAATGCCCCTGTCACGAGCAGAACAATCAGAATCACTGGTGCATATCTCCTTATTCTCCCATAAAAAGCATCTGCCCTGCCACTTAAAAGTTCCCCCAATACAACCGAACCATCCAGCGGCGGAAGCGGAATCAGGTTAAACACACCAAGCCCTACATTCATCACTGCTATGTAATAGAACAATCTTCCCAGATATCCAAAAATTCCGTACATACTTGTAAACTTCATAAAAAGTCCATAGAAAAATACAGAAAGCAAAGCCACCAGAAAATTCCCCACCGGCCCTGCAAGTGCCACCAGAATCATATCTCTTCTGCGGTTTTTATAAAACCTTGTATTCACCCTCACAGGCTTCGCCCATCCCATGTGGAACAACAGCAGGCTCAAAGTCCCATATAAATCCAGATGTTTCAGAGGGTTCAAAGTCAGTCTTCCATCGTTCCTGGGCGTCGGGTCCCCCAGCCGGTCAGACACATATCCATGTGCATATTCATGAAATGAAACAGCGATCAATACTGCAGGCACCGTATAGATCATCTGCAAGAGTACATTCCAAAAATTATAGCGATAAAACATTCCTGTCATCTCCTTTTCTTTTTGCAAGGTTATAGTAACACAAAAATCCAGAAATCCCAAGAATGGCCTCTGTATTTATAGTAATTTTATAAAAAGCGTCAATTGACAATGGTTCCTTGCAGCGTTATGCTAAAGTGCAGTAATGATATAATGTCAGTACTTTTCTAAACTTATGACGAAGGAAGTCTTATTATGAAAATCATCAAACAAATCGGTATCATTTTCACCATCTGCTGGCTCAGTGAAGTGATTGCACATGTCCTGCCCTTTGCATTTCCCGCCACTGTAATCGGGCTCGTTCTCCTGCTTCTCTGTCTTTTGACCGGCCTTCTCAAGATTAAGCACGTTCAGGAAAAGTCGGATTTCCTGCTTTCCAATATGGCGTTCTTTTTTATTCCCGCCGGTGTGAGCATGATCAACTATTTTGACATTCTCAAAAGCAGTTTCGTTCAGCTTCTGATCATCTGTGTAATCTCTACCGTTGTCACCTTTGCTGTGACGGCCTACAGCATTAAGCTGACTGTAAAATTAATGAACCGGAGGAAAAAATAATGCTGGAACTATGTGAATCACCCTTTTTCGGAATCGCGCTGAGTATTGCCGCTTTCTGGATCGGGGAAAAAATACAGAAAAAAACTGGTTTTGTTATCTGCAATCCGCTGATCATCGCAATCGTTATCATCATCGGTGTGCTGCTCATATTTAAAATCCCATATGAATCTTATAACCGGGGAGGTGCCATCATCAATATGTTTCTGGCGCCCGCCACAGCCTGTCTTGCTGTATCCATCTATTCCAAAATCGACATGCTGAAAAAGAACTGGCTTCCGATCCTTGTGGGGTGTACTGCCGGGTCACTTTCCTCCATGCTGAGTGTATATGGGCTTTGCCGCCTTTTTGGTCTGGATGAGAAGATGACCAACTCTCTGATTCCCAAATCCGTCACCACACCGATCGCCGTCAGCATTTCAGGCAGCCATTCCGGAATTGTGCCTGTCACCGTAGTTGCTGTCATCTTTACCGGAATTCTTGGAAGTATCTTCGCCCCTTATCTGATCAGGCTGTTCCGCGTAAATGACCCGATGGCCGCGGGATTAAGCATCGGCGCATGCAGCCATGCCGTCGGCACTTCCAAGGCACTTGAACTTGGGGAGACCGAAGGAGCCATGAGCGGGCTTGCAATCGGTATCTGCGGTATACTGACTGTCATCTTTTCTCTTTTTTTATAATCATCTCTTTTCATCCCACGCTTTTGTAAGAAACTTGTTGACATTTTCTTACAAAAGCGTTATTATTTCCAAGTAGTTAACAAAGTGAACTATTTAGAAATGAGGTAATGAATGCCACTTCAAAATACCGGATGGGTTGAAACCATGGAAAAAATGGAAGATATCAGACTGTTCTCAAGTCTGTGTGTCAAAAAAACAAGGAAAGGTGCCTTTTCTTCCGCTCAGGAAATCGACGCCCTTTTCCGCATCGCACTTTCCGATGTCCTGCTGACTCCGCTGGAACTCAGCAGACGCATGTCCGTCAGTAAACCACTGACCAGCAGACTTGTAGAAAATCTCAGAAAAAAAGGATATATTATCAAACAGTCTGACCCGGCAGACCGCAGAAGCTACTGCATTCAGATCACCGATACCGGACGCCGGGAACTGACAGATGTCTACTGTTATTATGAGACACCGCTTCTGGATCTTGAGAAAGGGCTTGGAAGCGAAAAACTTCATCAGCTGCTATCGCTTATATCTGAAGCCAATGAATATATGCTTTCAAAAAAATAAGGAGGAATTATATTGAAGATTTACCAGGCAATGCAGTTAAATGCTGCAGGTTCAAAGAACCTGATTAAAAACACAGAATCTCCCGGTGAGAAGAGAAAATGGATCCTTGTCTATCTTGCGAAGATATTTTTGACAGTTGCTTTCTGTTTCGCATTTGTCACTGTATGGACACTGTTCCTCGGATCAGAAAACAGTATCGCAGGGGTCGTGATCCTGTTGAACCTTCTCACCTTCCGGCAGGCGGACTTTGGAATCAAATGCTCCCACGGTACAGGAGTACTCTTTTTTTCCTTTATGCTTCTGGCGGCAGGACCAAGGCTTGCCAATTCACTGCCTCCCATTCCCGCATTTTTCATCAATTCCCTCTGTATCTTTGCTCTTTTATTCTTTGGCTGCCACAATATTATCATGTGCAACCATTTCACATTCGTACTCAGCTACCTGCTCCTGCTTGGATATGATGTGACCGGACGTTCCTTTACCATCCGGGCTCTGGGACTTTTGACAGGCGGACTTTTCTGTTCGGTTATCTTCTACATAAAACACCGAAAGATACAGTATAAACGCACTCTTTTTGATCTTTTCCACGAATTCAATCTTCACTCTTCCAGAACCCAGTGGCAGATTAAGCTGGCTCTCGCAGCACCTCTGGTTATGATGACTGCTGAGCTTTTAAAAATTCCAAAACCAATGTGGTTTGGTATATGTACGATGTCACTTCTTCACCCTTTCCGTGAAGATCTGGTTTACCGTGCAAAGCGCAGAGCGCCATTTAATATCGTCGGAGGACTTGTATTTCTGGCTCTCTATACCTGTCTCCCCTCCTCTATGCTGCCATTTATTGGACTGATTGGAGGGATTGGCGTCGGATTTTCTGCGAGTTACTCCTGGCAGACCATTTTCAATACCTTTGGGGCCCTGTCCATGGCTGCCGGAATCTTCGGCGCTGTAGGAGCCATTATACTCAGAGTCGCTTCCAATGCGGCTGCTACTGTTTACTGTTTTCTGTTCGAGAAGGGGTTCCATACTTTCTTTCACCGGATTCTATCACTTCTCCCAGATAAAACTTCCGACTGTGAAGTACTGTAACCAGCTTTAAAAACAATTCAGACCGCTGCCCGCGGTCTGTTATTCTTTCATTATATAAAGTTTCAGATCTTTTTCATTGTCCGTTCTTTCATGGGCTATCTTCCCATCCTCATCATCCCAGAGCTTCTCTCCGTCATTCAGCACAATCCTTACCGTAATCCCCGCCGGAACCACTGCCATATATTTTTCCTCCTTTTTTGTACCGGGCTCAATAATACAGGTGATCTCCCTGTCTTCTTCGGATTCGAATTCCTTTAAAAGTTCTGCCGCTTTCGTTTCTTCTCCATAAGTATACACTTTCTCCGCATTTAGAATCTTTTCTCCGTCAATCGGAGTATAATATATGGTAACCTTTTGCAGCATCCCGCTTTCCGGTTCGAAAATATATTCATACTCTGCCTCTCCATTTTCTGCTCCCATTTCTCCTTGTTCCTGTTCAGATGCCTTAGTCAGGTCAATCGACGTCACAACCTTGATATTACCATCCTGATCATATGCATTTGAAAGTACCTCTTCCTTCTCCTCTTTACTGATCTGAAAAAGTCCCTTTTTCTTATCTCCTGTAAGCATCCACGCCTCCAGCTCCTCCCTTTGTTCCTTATGTGGATAAATGATCACACAGACCGCTCCATCCGCACTTTTCCGGTAACTGTATTCTCCCATAGAAACGGTCCTGTCCCCACCGCTGTCCTCCCATAGATTTACGTCCTCATCCTCATAAGTATCATAATACCGTACACCGCTGTATTCCTCCAGAATATTACTTCCATCCTCACTGTAAATTTTCGTCTCCTCCTTCACAGTCTGATATTCTTCTGCTATCAAATCCATACGGTTTACTTTCTGAAGTGTTTTCAGGTCTGCCTTTGTCTTCTCTTCCGTCTTTTCCTGTTTCTGAGTCTTTGGACTTTCATCCATTTTCGTGCTGCTCTTACACCCCTCAGACAGTGTTATAATTACTGCCATCCCGAGAATCCAGCCTGCACATATCTTCCAGCTTTTTTTCTTCATGATTTCCGTCTTCCTTTCATGCTGCCTTCTGTATGATACTTATTATAAATCATTGTCTTCTAAAGGCCAAACTTTTTATGATTTGTACGCATCTAAACGCCTGGATATTTTCTCAATTATTTTCAAAAAACATGTTGACATTTAAAGAAATATCCTATATACTAATTATTGTTGTCGACAAGATAACACAGACAAGATGTGCGCGTAGCTCAGCTGGATAGAGCGTCTGGCTACGGACCAGAAGGTCGGGAGTTCGAATCTTCTCGCGCACGTTGAATCCTTGTAGAACGAAAGTTTTACAAGGATTTTTTTTGCTGCAAATACTTCCCTCATTCAAAAACATTCATGCATATCCAAATGAAGACATGCATAACTTTTAAAAAGAATTACTACGGAGGTATGATATGTCTGTCAATATTTATTTTTCCAAATTACTAAATTGTTTTTCCTACTCTTCTTCTCAGAAATTAGTCGAAAAATACTACTGCCGCAAATTAAAAAGACCCTGTCTTCTGCTGAAACAACATGAACGATGGACAATCATTCCTGTCGAATATGGGCGGTAGCTTTCCTTGTATATAGCAAAAACAGACCAGAAAAGCTTCCTTTTCTGGTCTTGGCAGTTCTACACTTATTACATTGTCCGCAGGTCTCAGATCATATAAAAGTCAGATCCTTTTGAAATACGCTGGATTCTGCTGTTCAGATTCTCATACAGAGATTCCTTCAGAGTCTTGGCGTCTCTTTGCTTCATCGCATCCAGGTATCCCTGATGTTCCGCAATCATTTTCTCCATATCTTCGCTGTTCTTTATGAATTCTCTACCATAGATCAGCTTAAAGAAAGATAGTGTATCCCACAACGACTCCACAACAGAGCATACCCTGTTCATCCCGCTCATCTCATAGATTGCAAAGTGGAATTTGCGGTTCTGAAGATGTACACTTTTCGCGTCCAGCTGAGGTGCCTTTACAATCTGGATGTACTCCTGGTGTATCTCCTCAAGAATCTGAATTCCTTCCTCCGTAATCTTCATGCAGGCATTCGCTGCCGCCATAGGTTCCAGCATCTGTCTCATCATATAAATCTGCAGGATATCATCCTGGGTAAGAGTCACCAGACGTGTCCCTACATAGGGAACTGATTCCGCGAGCCCCATCTTCTCCAGACTGCTCAATGCTTCCCGAATCGGCATTCTGCTCACCCCAAGCTGTTTCGCAAGCTCCTCCGTATTAAGTTTTTCCCCCATTTTCAGCTTTCCATCCATGATCCAGTCCATCAGTTTATTTAATACCTGCATGGGAAGCGTATCTCTCTGCAGCATGACAGAGTTATCTTTATTCATTGTTACCCGATTATTATTATCTGCCACTCTTTTTCATCCTTATCCCGTATTTACAGACCAGTCTGTATTCCTTTATTATAATCGTTCGAAGCGGTCATGACAAGACTTTCTGCTCCTCATGAAATTTTCGTCACATCCGTTCCTCAGTCTTCCTCGCCGAATATGAAGTCATAGAGCGTCTGATACATCCGTTCCGGTTCAATTGGTTTTGCCAGATGGGCGTTCATCCCTGCTGCCTTGCTTTTCTCAATGTCATCGTCAAATGCATTGGCAGTCATCGCAATAATCGGGATCGTCCTGGCATCCGCATTGCTGAGATGCCTGATATTCGTCGCTGCTGACAGCCCATCCATCAGAGGCATCCGAATGTCCATCAAAATGGCATCGTAATACTTTGGTTCTGATTTGCTGAATACTTCCATGGCACGCAGGCCGTTCTCCGCCGTATCGACAGTGAATCCCTTGCTTTCCAGAAGCATCACCGCCACCTCTGTATTGATCATATTATCTTCTACCAAAAGCACACGCTTTCCGGCAAAATCATAATCCGAAGTCTTTTCCTGCTGTACCTGCTCCTCTTTCTTTCCAAGTGCTTTCGAAAATGCTGAAATCAGTGAGGATTTAAACATCGGCTTGCTCATCAAAAGATTGACTCCTGCAAGCTTCGCTTCCGATTCGATGGAAAGCCAGTCATACGCTGTCATAATAATAATTGTGACATCCGGCCCTACTACAGCCCTGATCCTCCGTGCGGTCTCAATTCCATCCATCTCAGGCATCTTCCAGTCAATGAGAATCATATCATAGTATGCTCCCCTGTTCCAGAATTCCCTTACCCGTTCAATCGCCTTGCGCCCGCTGTCTACCCACTCAGCTTTTACACCCATCTCGGCAAGTGTAACAACCGCACTCTCACAGACAGAAACATCATCATCCACCACAAGTGTTTTCAGATGTGAGAAATTATAGTTCTGTTTCTTCTGGTTATGGCGGAGTTTCTCTTCCTCCGTAATTCCAAGTTTCACATCTACCGTGAATTCAGAGCCAAGTCCTTTGATCGAACGTACCGTAATCCGTCCATCCATCATATCCACTATATTCTTGGAGATTGCAAGCCCAAGCCCCGTCCCCCCATATAATGTAGTCGTTCCCGTGCTCTCCTGTGAAAAAGGTTCAAAAATATGCGGAATAAACTCTTCGCTCATTCCAATTCCTGTATCATTTACGATAAACCGTATCACCGCATCGTTTTTCGTTCTCTTATGAAGCGAAACTGAAAGCGTAACCTTGCCGCTGTCACCTGTGAATTTAATTGCATTGCTTAAAATGTTAATCAGCACCTGCTGAAGCT
The DNA here is from genome assembly GCA_900549995.1 of uncultured Lachnospiraceae bacterium. Classification (GTDB taxonomy): domain Bacteria; phylum Bacillota; class Clostridia; order Lachnospirales; family Lachnospiraceae; genus UMGS1251. Next base: position 21,052 of record URQQ01000035.1, read on the forward strand.
TCATCGCATCGCCGATATAATAATCATCCAGCACAGGGTCGACAATACACTCATACTCCACACCTCTGGCAGCCGCCTGCCCATAACAGATCGAATTAATACCATTCAAAAATTCTTCCGTAGGGATTTTTTCATTTTTCAAAAGCATCTTGCCGCTTTCAATTCTGCTCATATCCAGAATATCATTGATCAGAGACAGCAGAAAACGAGATGAAATACCGATCTTGGAAATGCAGTCCATCACCTGTTCGTCATCTCCGATCGACCGGGCAGCAATTGTGCTCATTCCGATAATCGCATTCATCGGAGTACGGATCTCATGGCTCATACGTGAAAGAAAGTCTGATTTTGCCGCATTTGCCTGTTCTGCCGCAACGAGTGCCGCTGCAATCTCCTCCTTCTGCCGCTGCTCCTTTCGTACAACGTCCGTCACATCTGTACGTGCTATACATACTCGTCCCAGCTCTTTGCTGATATAGAATACCTGAAAACGTTTCACCTGTATGGCGCCATGCTCATCTTTCATCTCTACGCTGAACGTGTATGCCTCCTGTTTAGCCAGCTGTTCTTCTATATATTCATACTGGAGCTTATGAAGATACTCTTTTTTAAAATCGCTCTCCATAAACTTCTCAGCAAGAAGATGGATTTCTTTCTGGAAATTCCCTCTGATCGGAATGGTATTCGTTTCATTTTCATTGATTGAAACAAGCCAGTATGTATCACGCGGTATATTCACATCAATAATAATATCATAATCCATCTCTGATATTCGGTGTAACAGCAATTCCTTAAGCTTCTGCTCTGTGATATCCATTGTATAGAAAAATCCAATTACATCATTTGTCTCCGGATTCAGGCAGGACCTGAAATTCGTACTCCCATAAAATCTTTTGCTGTCCCCATATTGCTGAAGAAACTCAAAGTGATAGTTCGTCTTCCCGGCAGAAAAATCCTCAAGCACCGCCTGCCGGTCAAGTGCACGCCTTATTTTCTCTCCATCAGCTTCCTCCACTGCTGACAGCGCCATCTGCTCAATCGTTTCCTCATAGGAGTCTCCTATGTGATCTGACGCAATCTCTGAATGTGTCAGGTAACTTTCTACTCTTCCCTGTGTAACATTGATGCGCCCCTGAATACTTCCACCGGCAGATGACATCTCTGCAAAATTAGCCAGCTCTTTTTCATACAGGTCTTTCACCCTCTCCTGCAGCCGTTTCTCATCTGTAATATCGACAAACACACAGTAGAAATACTGCTCCCCATTTTCCTCAGAAAGAAGCTGTGCTTTAATGGAGATCCATTTCACCTCTCCTCCTTTGCAGATGAGACGGTTCTCATTGTGAATTGTATTCCCCTGCTTCAGCTGTTCCCGAAGCACATCTGTCATCACTTCCAGATCCTGCGGATAGATCACAGAAGACATCTTATTTCCCATTGCCTCAAACTCTTCCCTTGTATATCCAAGGAATTCAAACAGACCGTCATTGGCATCAACAACCGAAAACTCCTCATCAAACAGGCAGCGGAACACTGCTCCCGGAATATTATTATAGATGTGTGCGATTTCCTTCTGTGCATGTCTCTGGAATGTAATATCGCTGCACACAGAAGTGATCGCGGCTCTTCCATCCTCGGCCATGACTTTCCGCCCGATATCATGAACCCAGATATAAGAACCATCTTTCTTTTTCATCCTGTATTCGACAACATACTCCTCTCTTTGAGCCATCTGCTCGTCAACCAATGCGTTTATCATATCTCTGTCATCCGGGTGCATACAGTTCGAAATCATCCCGTCAATATCCGCAACGAATTCAGCCTCGCTTTGATACCCCAGATAATTCAGCATTCTCTGATTGATAAAATAAAATGGGAATCCTGGTTCAATATAACCTCCCATCATTCCGCCGGCAATCGAGTCGCCGAGAAGTTCCTGCCTCTGCTTCAAAATATTTCTCATCACAACAGTTTCCGGATAATGTTCCCTCCCCTGCTGGCTGCTGCCCGGCTCAGCAAAATGAAGATTGCAGATCTTCCACATTCCGTCCTTCTGGCACAGAATAAAAAATCCCCGCAGGCACCATGCATACATTGAATTCCGAAGTTTAAATTCTACGAACACAGTATAAGTCTGACTGGTAAGAAACTGCCCTCGCATCACGTCAACTTCCAGCCCAAAAGGCTCCGGAATCTGCCGCACATCTTCTATAAGATAAGCCTCCATCTCAGCCTTCCCGCAGGCATATTCCTTCTCCCCGGTTCCGACGAACTGAATATCGTCGGTAAAAAATTCTGCCGCAAGCCCGGCATCCCTTTCTTCAAACCATACTCTGCATAACTGCCGGACTGTCTGTTCTGCATTCATCTGTTCTCTCATATTTCCCTCTTTTCCATTACTACCAGCCTCTCTGATTTCTATAAATAAAGCCCGGTTTCTGCCATATATACTTCTTAAAGTTTATCACAGCAGAGTCAGAAACACAATCCTTGCATTCCATTGCCGCCAGTGGTTTGGACTCCTCATTTCCCCCGGGATAAAACAGGTATTTTCTGGTTATACTTGTAAAATCATACCATTTACAAGACAACAGCAACAATTTGTCTTAATTTCAAATATCAGGAGGCAGTTTAATATGCTTGAAGAAAAAATCATGATACAATTTCTGGAAAAATTTGATGAGCATCCTTTCCTTGTAAAGATCAAAGGAAAAGAATATCAGATCGGAGAAGGCACCCCTGCTTTCACAGTCATCTTTCACAAGACGATTCCTCTTTCGGCTCTCGCCACAAGTACCTCTCTGGCTCTCGGAGAAGCATATATGAATGGGGATCTGGAAATCGAAGGTGATTTGTACGAAGCACTGAATCATTTTCTTGGACAGATGGGTAAATTTTCAACCGACGAACACGCACTGAAAAAACTGATGTTCACTCCCTCATCAAAGAAAAACCAACGCAAAGAAGTCAGCAGCCACTATGACATCGGCAATGATTTTTACAAACTCTGGCTTGATGATACACTGAGTTATTCCTGCGGATACTTCATGAATGAAGACGATACGCTCTACCGTGCACAGGTCAATAAGGTAGACTATATATTAAAAAAATTATACCTCGAAGAGGGCATGACTCTTCTTGATATCGGATGCGGATGGGGATTTTTACTGATTGAAGCCGCAAAGAAATACAAAATCAAAGGTACCGGCATCACGCTGAGTGAAGAACAGTATAAGGAATTCCAGAACCGGATCGTATCTGAAGGTCTGGAGGATTACCTGACTGTAAAATTAATGGATTACCGTGATCTTCCCAAATCAGGAATGATTTTTGACCGTATCGTAAGTGTCGGAATGGTCGAGCATGTGGGCCGTGATAATTACCAGCTCTTTCTTGACAGTGTAAAACAGGTTCTAAAACCCGGCGGATTATTTCTCCTCCATTTTATCAGCGGCCTTTCTGAACACCCCGGAGACCCCTGGATCCGCAAGTATATCTTCCCCGGCGGTATGATTCCGAGCCTCAGGGAAATCCTCTCATGCATGGCCGAAGACCAGTATCATACACTGGATGTAGAGAATCTCCGGCCCCACTACAACCGTACGCTGCTATGCTGGGAGAAAAATTACAGGGAACACATCGATGAAATCAGAAAAATGTTTGATGAAAAATTCGTCAGAATGTGGGATCTGTATCTTGCCTCCTGTGCAGCCACTTTCCAGAACGGCATTATAGACCTTCACCAGATTCTTGTCACAAAGGGAGTGAACAACCAGCTTCCAATGGTCCGCTGGTACTAGAGTGTGTTTTCATACACACTCTGAACCATGCTCTGTCCTTTCGTACTATTCTGCCGAAAGTGCGGCCATCGTAATATAATTGTACGGCTGATTAAAATGCGGCAGGAAGAAAAGATCCAATAGCTTCAGTTTATCGATCGTCACCTGTTCCTGGATTGCCAGAGAAAACATGTGAAGTCCCATGGAAATATCATATTCCGAAGACATCTGAGCACCAAGAATTCTCCGGGTTCCCTTGTCATATACAATGCGGATTTTCACCTTTTTATTTTCCTTCTCGATAAACCCAGGCTTCTGGTAATCCTCATAATCTGCCGCGGCTGCATCGATTCCAAGTTTCCTTGCTTTTGTCAGCGTAATTCCTGTACTCAGCATATTCAGATCAAAGATGTGGATTCCATTAGAACCTTGCACACCCGCGCCCGCCATCACAGTTCCACAGGCATTGTGAGCTGCCGTGATTCCTGAACGCACAGCATTCGTCGCAAGTGCAATATAATCAGTCTCCTGAACTGCGTTGTTATAGACTGTGGCACAGTCTCCCACCGCATAGACACCCGGAGCACTCGTCTGCTGATATCTGTCCACAAGATACGCCCCATTTTTGAATAATGCCAGATTATCATTTCCCAACCTGCTGTTTGGGAAAAAACCAATGCCAAACACTGCCATATCAACATCATAGGCCTGCTTATCCGTGATAATCTTCCTGAGCTTTTCCTTCCCTTCCAGTTTTCGGACCATTTCCCCAAATACAAGCTTTATACCGTGCTGCCGAACATTCCCGGCCATCAGCTCTGAGAACTCGGGATCATAATAATTGGCCAGACATGTATCCGCCGAGTCAATAAGGATGGTTTCTTTTCCCACTCTCTGAAATGCCTCTGCAAGTTCCACACCGATGTATCCCGCTCCGACCACTGCCACCTTCCGAATGGATTCATCTTCCAGCTTCTCAATCACATCCTGGGCATTCTGGAACAGCTTCACAAACTGCACATTTTGTAAATCCATTCCTTCAATATCCGGTCTTACGGGAAGAGACCCTGTAGCTAAAATCAGCTTATCATAATGCTGTCTGCACTCTTCTCCATCTTTTTCCCTGGCATACACAACTTTCTCCTCATAATCAATTTTAAACACTGGTGCTTCCATATGAACAACCGCCCCTTTTTGCTCCAGCGCTTCCTTGCTGGAATAAAAGAGCCCTTCAGAACCAGAAATCTGATTCCCAATCCACAAAGCCATCCCGCATCCCAGAAAACTGATATTGGAATTTGCATCAAATGCCACTACGTTCTTGTCGGGATAATAATCCAATATTGTATTCAACACCGCCGTCCCTGCATGATTTGCTCCTACCACTACAATTGTTTCTTTCTCCATCACTATGTCCTCCGTAATCATTCATTTTATCGTCAGACTATAGTATCTGTATAAATATGGAACGTTATGCTGATGAATTTCAAACTCGTGATAATATCTTTTTAGGAATCCTTATTTCCTAAAATAAGAGCAACAGGCCGTACATTTTCTGGATCTTATTCAATCTTGAATGGCAAAGAGTAGCATCTGAGCCATAAAAATACTCCACGTGCAGGGAATATCCTTCAAAAGCACATTCTTTATTATATGAGTCACTAATAAATTTCATAGTAACTATACATTTGATATCCTTATGAGTATAATGATACTATTCTGAATGACAGGAGATAATTATATGAGTATGCAAAATTTCGGGAATAAGGAGTTGAAATTATGTATCAAAAAAAATTGGAGCCAGATATTCGCTGCCCTTTGGAATACGGACTGGAATTGTTCGGCGGTAAATGGAACTCACGAATTATATGTGTGCTTGCAAATAAGGGCGTTTTGCGATACAGCGGTCTGAGGGAGGAATTGGGAAACATTACAGATGCAGTTTTGGCCGCAACACTGAAGACTCTGATTGCAAACAAATTGATTGTACGTAAATCTTATGATGTTATCCCTCCGAAGGTGGAATATTCACTTACTGAAAAGGGAGCGTCGGTTGTTCCGATTTTACAGAGTATTTGCAAATGGTCAGGGATTTTCTACAAAGAGGACAGTGACAATGAAATGACGCAATGCAGAAGGTGTGATTATGGGGGAGGAACTATAAAATGAGCAAATCAGAGTTAAATATCCCGGCACATATGACACGAAATAATATAAAACCACATCAGGAGGAAAATATAATGCAAATAACTTTCACTAAAGAAAAAGTTTTCACAAAAGAGCAGGTACAAGATTTGTTTTTATCAGTAAATTGGGTGTCAGGGAATTATCCTTCACGGTTATATAAGGCTCTTAAAAACTCCTCTACTGTTATTACCGCTTGGGATAACGATAAACTGGTCGGTTTGCTTAGGGCGTTAGACGACAGTGAATTGGTAGCATATATCCACTATGTTTTAGTTCACCCGGACTATCAGGGGAACGGTATTGCAGGGACAATGGTAGAGATGATCAAAAAAAAGTACAAGGATTATCTTTACATTGAGATAATGCCAGAAGAGAGCAAAAATGCCAGATTTTATGAGAAACACCAATTTAAGATAATGCCAGATGGTGTGGCCATGCAGATATGCAATCTTTAATGAAGATAATATATTAAATTAGAACATGCTCTCCCATTTCACGCCTGCATGGTTCAAAAGGAAAACTATGAAAACGAGTTTCAGAAAACAGTCCAGGGATGATGGAAAAAGCGTGTGCATTTTTACAAAAACATCCCTGTTTTATCTGACGGACTCTGTCTGTACTAAATCAATCTAACCACAAACCCGCCGTACCTCCAAAGCCACCCGTTCCCTCAAGTGAACCAGATATTCCCTGTCCTCCGGATAGCTTTCAAAGGTAAACCCACGACTTTCTCCTTCATATATGATCTCCTCTACACGCTTTCTCCCCACGATTGTCTCCAATGCACATAACGCACGGAGATCATACAGCGCTTCCCTTTGGACCTCTGCCCGGATTGAAGACCATACCTGGCCGTCTCCCGGGATATACCAGAAATGGATCACCGGAAGGAAACGCATAGTTGGAATGGGTATCGAAAAACGGATCGACCGCCTCCTTTGAAAACATAGTATTATAAAAATTATATCCCCAGTGAAGAAACCCTTTTATATCATACAAGTACATCAGAACTCCCATGATTCGGTTCCTGGCACTGGGCATTGCAAAGAACCGATTTGGAACTTTATAGTCTTGTCCGCAGCAATAATAAGTCCACAGACCGGATACCTCATGATCGACGAACGGCTGTATATGATCATTGGATACAACCGGATTTCCGACAAGCCCTTTCTCATAGAATGTATAGTCACTCAGCGCATCAATGACATTCCAGTCCCTCAACAGCTCCGAAACAAGTTCCTTCGCGGCTGCGTAGTTCTCCATATCGTCTACCACTGGTTTGTCTGAGATATGGAAAAACACGTGTTCTTTATCGTATCCAAGTTCCTTCAGTTCCCTCTGCAATGCAGGGAGAAACTGCTCCAGAAAACTTTTATATTCGCAACTGCAGGCCGGCACATGCCAACCGAAGAAGTTGACTTTTGCCCCGCTTAAATACACTTCAATTTTGGGGATCGCTTTGGCTCCCCACTGTGTAAAGAGATGCGGAATTTCAATATATGAAATTCCATATTTATGGCAGAGCCTGCACCACCGCTTAAGCTTCGTAAAATCAAACGCATAGCTATGATCCGAAAATGTAATATCAACGAGCTGCACGGTTCTCCGTTCTCCTCCTATGGCAGTATCCAGAGGCGGTGTAAATACCGGCGTCAAAAGCATATTTATCCCCAGTTCTTTTCCGGCCATCATTATCTGATTTTCGATAATCTTCCAATGTTCCTCGCTAAAAACTTCCACATGATAGTAATTTGCAAGACAGTCCGCATGAAACCATTCCGTGTGTATTAATTTCTGTTCCGGTAAATACATATCCAAAACATCTAAATAAAAGGATATCTGGAATGTATCCCTCTCTTTTTCTTTCAAGTGATACGCCCTGCCGTTTCCGAGCGTAATGACCGGATTCCTTCCTGAAATGTATTCCAATGTTTTAAATTTTGCGGAAGAGTAAAAATCCGCCTGTGCAATGGATTCCTCCACGCTTTCCGGGGCCAGCCCCTGATATGTTCTGTAAATTGTTTCAGGGTATTGCAAGATAGATTACACATCTATTTTGTAATACCCCTGATAAATTTCTGCTTATTTATATGACATCAATTTCATCAAAGTCCTGCTATGCCGCGAATTCCTTAAAGTCGTCTAAGATTGCTTCTTCCTCGCTATATATATCCAGCAGTACTTTTCTCTGGATTCCAATTTCGATTACACCATGCACTGATTTTGCATCAATATAATTATTGATGCATCTCCAGCTAGGAGCTTATCCATAACTGGAGACACTTTACTGTACAACTATTCCTGTGCATCTGCCACAGATTGGACAGTTTCAAGCTCTTTTACCGGGTCTCCCCCTGCCGCTACATTCTGCATTGCCACCTGAATAGCTTTCTCAAGTTCACTGCTGGAAAGCTTCCTGTTGCCTGCCGCATCTGCCACATATTTGTTTACATTGTCTATGGACTGCTGCTGCAGTTCTCCATCCACATCTCCAGTGTAAGAGATCTCATTAGATACAGGAGAACCCTGCAGGTAATTCACCCAATACTGCTGTCCTTCGCCGTTTGCCATATACTCTATGAATTTCATAGCTGCTTCTTTTTCTTTGCAGTCCTTATTCATACTGATCATAACATCAACGCCGGATGTTCCAAGAATCTCATTGCTGTCTGATACAGACGGGAAAGGTTCCATGCCGATGACATCTTTATTATTTTGGATTTCTGTGCCTTCCAGTTCTGAATTAGAAGGAGATGTTGGCCCTAAGTGCCAGGATCCGGTCATAAAGAATACTGCTTTTCTTGCAAAGAAATACTGGTCACGTGCATCTGGATAAGTTGCCACGCCAAGGGCGCCATCCTCGAAAATTCCGTCGGTGAAAAGTTTCTGCCATGCTGTCATGGTATCAACAAAACACTGATCCGTCCATTTACGTTCACCTTTTTCAGCCTCATAGACCGCACCATTTTCAAATTCATTAGATGCCTGTACAAACCAGTCAGAGTTTACCCAGTCATCGGCTGCACCTGCTGCAACACATACATAGCCATGCTCTTTAGCTTTTGCCGCTGCATCCTTCAATTCGGCATATGTAGTTGGAACTTTATCAATACCGCACTCATCCATCAGAGTCTTGTTATACATCAGCGTCGTCATACCTGCAACTAAAAGCGGCATACCTGCCATGGTCCCATCTTCTGTTGTGCATTGTTCCACCGCATTTTCATTAATCTTGTCCGACCAGCCGTCCCAATATTCGTCCGCTGTCTCTTTCATGTCTACAGAGAACTTTGCATACTGTTCCATCATGGAGCCAGTTGTCATGCCGTAGAGATCCGGGCCTGTACCAGAAGCCATAGCCACCTGCAGTTTTTCAAAAAAATCATCCTGCTCGGTACGGGTATAATCAATTTTAATATCCGGATTCTCTTTTTCAAACCCCTCGATCAGAGCATCTGACTGGTCATTCGTCGGAAGCCAGGACCAAAAGCTCAGTGTAACCTTACCATCTTCAGCTGCGTCCTCTTTTTTGGTTTCTTTGCCGCTTGATCCGCATCCTGCCATTGACATAACCATTGCTGCTGCAGTAAACAAGGCAAAAAACTGTTTTACTTTCTTCATAATTTTTTCCTCCTTAAAAATTTGCTTTCTCTTTGTATTATTAGAATACACGAATATTCTTCCTTCATTTACTCCATTTTTTTGCCTTTTAATTTAATTTTTTGTAAACCGGTATTCTGTTATTTTGCTGTTAACCAGGGAGATCTGCACTGTCCTCTCTGAATTGTCATTCTCTCGGAGTTCAATTTTTTTACCATCTGCAATCAGCCATTCCTCTCTCCCCCGCCGAATGTAGTATACAGAATACGCACTGTCCTCGTGCTCTATAAAAATTCTCTGTCCATCACTCCATTTGAAAACTGCGCTGTTATCATGACCGCCCACTGCCTCAATCTGGAACTCCTCCATAAAATCCAAAGGTTCGCATTTCTTCTCCAGTTTCAAAGTATTTTCTATCCCCCGCAGACCACGTTTATCAGCGGTTGCCTGACTCACACGGTAGAGTTTTCCCAGATCCTGCAACCCTTCAGCTTCCAGGACTACTCCTCTTGTCAAAGCCAAACTATGCATCTTCACCTTAGAAAAATGTGAAACGATACCTACTGTATGTTCTCCCTCATCCGTAACACCAGAATGAACTTCAAAAGATATCTTAGATGCATAGTCAATCTGAATCTCATACCTGTAAAACTTCTTTTCGATCCGGATCAGGTGAGGTACCGTATGCTCAAAACAACTTTCCAGTTTTGCGGTCAAAATACAGCTCTGAATCCCATCCACATTCTGTAAAACCTTTACTTGGTTCTTCCCGCTGCATATCTGTATTTCCAGATAATTATCGTCATTTTTATAATCAGCCAGAATGCCATAACGCATTCCGGCATGGCTGTTTTCAGCAGATATCCAGAATTCAGCAATGTAAAAGGGGCTGCCCGGGCAGATCATCTGCCTGTCTGTAACATATATATTCTTCATCTGAATCTCTGGATTGCCAGGACCCTCCTGCATCTGGGCATAAGGCCCAAAGCATACCACTTTATCTCCACTAAAATAAAGCGGTTCTATATACATCTCACGTTGTTCCTTTTCCGGATCTAGTATCTCATCCGCCTTCCTTCCATGATAAATAATCCAGTCATCCAGCATATTGGGCGCTTTCTCTACCGTGTTGTGCCCAGTTCCCTCCACCATCTCATTCTTTTTCAGAAGAGGATACCAGATGTCATCTGACGGGTATTTTCGCCAGTCCATATCCATAAGGCTGTCCTGGCAAGCGGCAACAGTAGTTCCGACAAAATAATCTTCATTTACATAAGCATTCGCAGAATAAAGCAGCCAGAACCGCCGGCCCCGCACAATAGGAGCCGCCCCTTCAATGGTGTACCAGTCACGTCCGTCACCGAACCGGTTCTCCTCATAGATTTCCTGCTTCAGACTTGGCAGAACCACTTCTCTTGGATTTTTGGCAAACTGCTCCGGTGTTGTCATTTCATCCACTAAAATGCAGGTTCCTGCAATCTTCTCATCTGTCCCAATCCAGTCGTTGACAGAATAGAACAGATGCAATTTTCCATCCCACATCACCGGATGGGAATCAATAGAAAATTTTTCAAAGAAAGTCTTTTTCCAGATGAACGGTCCTTCCGGCCGGTCTGACACAGCCAGCTTCAGACATTCCTCGTGACAGTCCGATGAGTCTGCAGGCACATTGGAATAATACATATAAAAGGTTCCATTGATATAGATAACAGAGGGAGCCCAGTAATTCCTGTATGCATCTTCCTTTATGGCATATCCCTCATATTTCCAGTTGGTCATATTCTCTGATACGCTGACCTTCACGCCAAATTCATCTGTGGCATAGCAGTAATAGTTCCCACACCAGCGCAGGATATATGGGTCCGGATTTGTGTGTCTTTCTCCATCCGAAAAAGACACTGGATTACAAAACATATTTTTTTCACTCATACTCTCTATCCTTTCACTGAACCAGATGTGATGCCGGACACCAGAAACTTCTGGCTTACCAGATATACCAGTATCGACGGCAGTGCCAGCATGATCATGACTGCGTAAATCCTGGCTACATCTACCGGGCTCTGATATGTACTTGACATAAAGTACTGAGCCGCCAGGGTCACCGGATAATTTTCCTCACTCCGCATAACAAGGAGAGGAACCAGATAATCATTCCATGAATAGATAAAAGTCAAAATGAGCACATTGGCCACCATCGGGACGCTTAGAGGTATCATAAACTGGCGCCAGATACAAAAACTTGATCCACCATCAATCCGCACACTCTCCAGCAGTTCATCCGGAATCGTATCAAAATAATTTTTCAGCATCAGCAGCATCATCGGTGCATTAAATGCAATCAAAGGGATGATCACACCCAAATGCGTATCCAGCATTCCCAGGTTCTTAATGGTAGCAAACAACGGGCTTGTTACCGCCGCCACAGGAACTGCCAGACATGCCAGCATGGCTCCGTAAATAATTTTCTGACCTTTAAAATGCATTTTGGAAAACGCAAAGGCCGCTAGGGCAGTAATTACTGTCACCGTAACAGCCGTCACCGCTCCAATAATCAGACTGTTGGAAATAACACGAAAATAATTTATTTTCTCATAATTTAAAACATAAGCATAATTCCCAAACCCATTAATCGTAAAGGATTTCGTCAAAGCAATGATCAGCGGCAGAATCCAGATAAGGGCAAAGAATATCAGGACTGCATATGTAGGCAAAACTGATTTTACTTTCTTTTTCAATTCCCTAATCCTCCTTTCCCAATTTAATCTGCAAGAATGACATGATCATAGCAATAATCAGAATGGCAACCCCAATGGATGCTGCACCTCCCGCGTTAAAATCATTGAATGCCTTCTCATACAGATACGTGTTCATAACTGTTGTTGCTCTTCCCGGACCGCCTCCTGTCAACAGCTTGACTAGATCGAACGTCTTCAGGGATCCCACAATACCAAGAATAACCAATACATTAGTAGTTCCCTTCAGCATGGGGAATGTCACCGAAAATGTGGTCCTCCAAAATCCTGCCCCGTCAATCTTGGCCGCCTCATAGACATCATCCGGAAGAGCCATCAGTCCTGCATAATAGGTAATCATGGAAAATCCCATCCACTGAAAAATATTGACTACAATGACCGAAATCAGGGCTATTTTAGGATCCCCCAGCCAGCTCTGTGCCAGTCCTCCCAGATGTATTGCCCGCAGAAACTGATTGAGCGTACCGTTGGTCGGATCCATGATGATTTTAAATATAGCCGTAATAATTGACGTAGCCATTGCAATTGGCAGAAAATAAATAGCCTTAAAGACATTTGAAGCAAATAATTTTCTTTTCAGAAAAACCGCCAGTATAAAGCCCAGAAAAGCCTGGATGAATACTGTTCCTACAAAGAAAATAATGTTATTAGTCACAGATTTCCAGAAAACACTGTCTGCCAGCATTTTTGTGTAATTTTTAAGTCCCACGAACTTGAAGCTGTCAGACATACCGTCCCAGTCTGTAAAACTTACAATAGCCGTATCAATAATGCAGTAATACACCAGTGCAAAGGACAGCACCAGCAAGGGCAGGATATACAGATACGCTATCTTCTCATTCTTTTTTCCTAGTTTCTTCATTTACCTTTCACCTCCATAAACCAAAGTATAAAGGCAAAAGGGAGCAAAAAAGACAACATATTTTTAGCTATTACTCTGATTTTTTGCTGTGAATTCACTGGGTGTCATACCCTCTATCTCCTTAAAGACTTTGAAGAAATAGTTGTAATTCCGAAATCCGGACATTTCCACAATCTCTTTCATGGACGTGTCACCACGGATCAAGAGACTTTTTGCCTGATTCACTCTCTGATGGTTTAAAAACTCCACAAACCGCATCCCTGTCTCTTTTTTAAATTCCCTGCTCAGATAGGTATAGCTGCTGTCCACCAGCTCTGCGCACTTCTCCAGAGAGATATCACTTGCGATGTTCTGCCCTATATATTCAATGATCTGCCCCACCGGCGCGGAATACTGCTGCTTCCTTTCGGACCGGAACGCCTGGATGCTCCGGTGTAATTGTTCCAGTATCTCACTTCGGAACTGCTCATATTCCTCAAACTCCCTCATGATTGACAGCGTGCCCTGTTTGTCTTTTTCTTCCAGAAGTCCCCCCTTCTGCAGTAAATTCAGAATTGTCCCGCAGCTTTGAAAAACACGATCCCAGGTAAAACGTTTCTGCTCCATGAAACCCAGCATGTCGTATATGGTGTCGAGAGATCTGTCCATATGGTTTGACAGTTCAAACTCCAGTTGTTCCCACAGTTTTCCCGGTATTTCTCCATTATAATATGTGATTCCTTTCGCTACAGCAAAAGAAAGAATCCGGTTCCCACCCAGATACAATTTATCCGTCAGCAGCCTTTCCATCTTTATCGCTTCTGAGACCGCGCTCTTCAGATTTCCATGAATCTCACCATTAATAATCGTGACGGTGGTGTCCAGCATTCTTATGATCTGCCTCTGCAGGCGGTCTACCAGATTACTTTGGGAGTTGATCATATAAAGCATACTGCGTTCTTCTTTGAAGGAAAGAAGGAGAATCATATGGTTCTTCTTTGTCATATAAATCAAATAAGGATATTTATCCGCCAGAATCTGTCCCAGCATATCAAGAACCGCTTTACATATATCCTGCTTGTACTCAGACGGATTGACTCCCTTATGCAGTTTAAAATCAGGACTTATAGCTATCGGCACAATATTCTGACAGCTGAAATCAACTTTCCCATCATCTACCAGTGTCTGAATTTTTTCCGACGAGAAATCCGATTCTTCATAGATACAGTACCCCTTTTTCCGGTAGGTTTCCTCTCCCTCCGGCACAATGCGGTATCTGTCCCGTACCTGATCCAGCACCCTGAGAAGCGATTTCTTTGTAAGCTCATGTTTCAGCAGATAGTTAGCCGCCCCATTGATCAGACTCCCCCTGACATAATTGAAATCATCATATCCGCTGATGGCAATGATGGGAAGATATTCGTCAATGATATGGACACTCCTCATCAGTTCCACTCCGTTTATCTCAGGCATCTGCATGTCACAGAGCAGGATGTCAGTTTTATTCTTCCGCAGCCATTCCAGTACAGTCTTTCCATTTGCAAAATCGGCAGCCACTTCATAGGTGCCGCTGTCTTCCAGATATTTTTTTATGGTGTTCCGCGCAGTCAGTTCATCATCCACCAATACAATCTTTATTTTTGCCATTGGGTATCCTCCTTTATCACAGGCAGAGTCAAAATACATCTGGTATACTTTCCTCTCTCACTCTCATAATCCAGTCCATATGGTTCCCCAAAATATAATCGGATCCTCTGGTTGACATTCACAACCCCGATTCCATTAAATGACCTGTTTTTCTGTCTCCCCTTTTTCAGAATATCTTCCGCTTTTTCCATAGAGATCCCCTCCCCGTTGTCCTCCACCGCAATTTTTAAATCATTCTCCTGTATCTTTGCTGAGATCACAATCCGCCCCTGTCTGGACAGATCCTCCGGCATCCCATGATAAATCGCATTTTCTACAATAGGCTGCAGGATGAATCTCGGAATAAACAGTGACAGGGTGTGTTCATCCACCTCTTTTTCCAGCACAAAATCATAACTTCCGCTGTACTCCATAATCGTCAGGTAATTATCCACGTATTCCAGTTCATTCCTAAGATAGATAAATTCTTTGTCCTGATGCATAACGTTCTGCAGAAGTGCATTCAGGGAATTCACTAAAGGAATAATATTATCTGCATGCTGTATTTTCGCCATCCATACTACATTGTTCATTACATTTGAGACAAAGTGAGGGTTGATCTGGGCCTGCAGAAATGCCATCTCATTGCGCCTCTTTTCCCGTTCCTCCTCTGTTACCCGGTCCCTCAGTTCCCGGATACGAAGTACCATATGATTAAACGTCCTCCCCATCTGGCCAATCTCGTCCTCCTCTTTCACTTCATAGCAGACTGTCAAATCTCCCGTGGACACGCATTTCATTTTACTGCTTAAAACGCTGATTTCCGTTGTCATTCTGGATATTAAAACTGCAGATCCCAGCAACGCCAGGAAAATGACTGCCGCAGTAATAACAGCACTCATGACAGCTGCCCGGTGGATGTCCGCTGTATAAAATTCTGACGGGATTGCCATACGGAAGGTCCATCCCACGCTCTGTGCCTGATAGGTATTTTTTGCATAGCCATTTTCCATAGAATCAATTTCAAATGCTTTGCTCTCATCATTTGAAAAAATAATAGAGTCCTGCTCATTGACCACCTGAAAAAAACTTCCTTCCGGAAGATTGGAAGAAAACATCTGTTCAATAACCCCATAGTCAAAATATAGAATGACATATCCCATGATCTTTCCCTTATCATCAACAATTCCCCGGACTGCCGGCAACACATAATCGCTGGAAACTGTAGATTTGAGCCCTTCAAGATGGAGGGGCTCCATCATTACCATAGAATATTTAAGCTTCTCCTGATCCAGCTTTGTAATGTCATCATAAAGTTTCTGTTTATCCTGAATAATATAATTCGTAGAAAACACACACTCTTTATTGGCTGCAACGGCCATACCCGAAATATAATATTTATATCCGTTCAACCCCTTGATATAATCCATGATCGTCCTGCGGTTGTTCAGATATGTCTGGTTCCACTGACCTTCCAGGCTGATTTCCTCATTATTTAGCCGGGTTACAGGCTGAATGATGTTTGTCTCGTTCGTGGCAACCAATGTTGTCATGTAGGAGGTGTCTGTCAGCAGATACTCAAACGCATGATAGGCATCCCTCATCGCACTTTCGGACACATTTTTCAGGTAGGTATTCGATAATCTGGAACTGGTGTGATACCAAATACCCGTGATTATAATTCCTATAAACAGCAATGTTGCTACCCAGGTAAGCAATATCTTATTTCTGATTTTCATGTTGCACCCTCCTCATGAACACTTTTTTTCATTATAACTGAATTTCTGCAAATATTTTATATAAATCTTTGCGAATTACTATTATTTTTTGCCATATACATAAAAGCTACAGACGTTTTTTAAATATTCTATTATCCAAGTAAAAAGACTCCCTGCAGACCACTGACAGGGAGTCACATATAACGTATCTATAATTCTTAATTTGCGAGATAAACACCCCAGTTTATGAGGCAACTATTTATAAACTGAGTATACTTTTCTTCAAAAAATTTCATGCATGCCACTGCCTAGAATTCAGTGCCATAAAAGGTATCCTTCCACGCTATCGTCATTTTTCCATCCATAACTGTGATCGGAAGAATACTGTATCCCGATGTTTTTAAATCTTCAGGCTTCCAATGGTCAAGCATCAGGTAATACTGTTCCCCACATCGAAAGATAAAGGTGCTTTGTCCGCCAAAAGTAGTGCGGTATCCCGGTCCCTCGCAAGGGTTGTCTATGAGCTTCCACTGCCCCATTAGATTCCCTGCTTCTGCATACAATGCACTGTTTGGCTCCCATCCTGTGCAGCCAGAAGAAACCATATAGTACATATCTCCATGTTTCATCAGAGCCGGTGCTTCCCTTTCCTGATCCACAAGAACTGAGACACAGGTTCCGTCAACATCCGTATAATCCTCCGTCAATCTGGAGATAACAAGCGTCTTGTTCCAATTTGAGCTATGGACCAGCCACGCCGTATCCCCCTCCTGAAACAAAGTCATATCACGGCTGTCCCGCCGGTTTGGCAGAATCTCCCTCACCATTTCAAACGGTCCTGTGGGGCTGTCTGATACGGCAACTCCTGCCTTCGCGCAATCATAATTGGCATCATCCAGATGCATCCACATGACATATCTGCCTGTCTTTTCATGATACAGGACTTTTGGTCTTTCACATACACAATCAGGTCTAAGAAGACTCTCGCCTTCCCTTTCTCCAACCGTCAATGCAAGTCCTTCATAATGCCAGGTCAACAGGTCTTTAGACGAGTAGCAGGAAATTCCTATCACATCTACCCGCGTAGTTCCCGGCACATTATCTGCACCTTTGTTCTCCCCATACCAGTACCAGATATCACCGCACTGCAGTATACATCCTCCATGAGCCTGGATTGGCTTCCCTTCCTCATCATACCACATCTGTCCGTTTTTATTTTCCATCTCTTATTCTCCTTTCTCTCTCTGATTACCAGACGCTCCTGTTTTTAAGGGACGCGCCTACCCCTTCACTGCCCCTGCCGCAATCCCAGACAATATATACTTCTGGAAAAAAATATAGATGATAATCGTCGGCAGCATGATTACAATAATTCCTGCTGCAAGCGTCTGCCAGGATCCCTGCTGTGCGTTGGCATAATTCATCAGGTAGGTGGTCAGCGTCCGCAGCCGGTTCGCCGGCATATATAAATAAGGTATGTACATGTCATTGATGATCGTGATGGACTTAATGATCACTACTGTCGCCGTTGCAGGCGCCAGCAAGGGGAAGATAATCTGTCCGAAAACACGGAAATAACCGCATCCGTCTATCAGAGCACTCTCGTCAAGCGCAGGAGAGAGTGATGAGATAAACTGCCTGTAAATATAAAGCTGCATTAAATCTGCTGCAACATAAATAACAATCGGAGCTCCCAGCGTGTTATATAGTCCCAAAGAATTTATAATCTTATATCTTGCAATTTCTGTCACAAAGGTAGGAATCAGCATCCCAACAAAAAAGAGAGACACAATAACCTTTTTAAACCGGAATTCAAAGCGCTCTATGATATAGGCGGTAATCGTACCAAATGAAACATTAAAGATCAGGCTTACCACTAAAATAATTCCTATATTCTTAAACCCAATCAGAAGATATCTGTCGCTGAGCACCTTCTTGAAATTATCAAAAGTGACTTCAGTCAGGGGTGGAAGCTTCAAGGGCGAGGTAGTAACCATCTGCCCCTTTGTCTTCAGCGCGGCAAAAAGCGTAAGTATGATTGGGACTACAACGACTAATACAGCTGCAATACAGATAACCTGTTTTATCGCACGGTTCCCTATGGATTTTTTCATGGTTATTTCCCCCCTCTGTTTGCAAACGTATGTACTAATTTATTTTGAATCAGATAGACGATGACAATTAATACCACCAGTGCCACCGCCATCGTAGCTGCCAGTCCAAAGTTAGAATATTTGAAGGCGGTATTGATCGTAAACAATGTAAATGTAGAAGAAGCGAATCCCGGACCGCCCTGCGTCATAACAAATGGGACATCAAAAGCCTGAAGCGCTCCTCTGATATTGTCAAACAGAATAAAATCTACCATCAGCGCAATGGAAGGAACCTGGATAAACCGGAACATCTGCCAGGCATTGGCTCCATCCATTCGTGCTGCCTCCTGCATATCCTGCGGCACGGACTGAAGCGCTGCGAGAAATAAGGTGACATGATATCCTGAGTATTTCCATAGAGATACAAATGCCAGTACAAAATTGACGATTTTCGGGTCAGAAAGCCAGTTATGGATGAGACCGCCCAATCCCAGACCTTTCAATATACCGTCGAAAGCCCCATTCACTGGTGAAAAGAAATAGGAAAATGCATAAGATATTGCCACCCCATTGATAATAAATGGAAGGAAAATCATAAATTTATAAAACTTTGCTCCCCGAAACTTTGTATTCAGCAAAACCGCAAAAGCAAGTTCAACTGGAATCATTACCAAATGTGCGAAAAAATACACTGCGTTGTTCCGAAGTGACATCCATAAATCTTTGTTGTGGAACATATCTATATAGTTCTTAACACCAATAAAATTGCTGGACGGTGACCATCCATCCCAATCCGTAAAGCTCATTCTAAACAAATTAATCCCTGGCAGCAAAACAAACGCCAGCAGTAACAGTGTTGGTACCAAAAGGGATATGGTAATAAATCTTCTTTTCCTTTTTGCTAAACTATTCATGTGGACACTCCTTATAAATGTACAGGACTGCTGCCGGCAGTTTTCTATACCCGCAGCAGTCCTGCCTGCTATTTTATGTTTAGTGAACTTCTTGCTTTCGTCCATTTCTGATCCAGTTCAGATAACCTCTGATCCAGATCAAAACCATCTGTGAACATTTCAGCACCTAGCTTTTTATAGTCAAATGCAACCTCATTCTGGATCGCCTGAAAATCATCACCGCCGCCATCATACATAACCTCCGTTAATTCTGGCTGCAATTCATCTGCTTCTTTTAAAACAGGATCTTTTTCCTTCGGGCTGTTTTTCATGGTAGACGCATCAGTCACATAATTGATAAACCCGTCATACCAGTCCTCGCTCATAAACCACTCCACAAAGGCTTTTGCCAGTTCAGGATTCTTGCTGTGTGTAGTCACACCCAAGAAGCCGTCACCCTGCACAACATAATTAAATGGGTCTTCTTTTGTATCACGGAAAGGCAAGTAAAAGGTACCCAGATCATCCGTGCTGTCAGCTCCGTCATTGATATTTGTCAAACACCATGCACCTGATACGATCATACCAGCTTGTTTCTGTGCAAAAAGGGATGCTGCCTGATCCTGTCCAATTCCCAAAGGATCTTTTCCAAAAACTCCTGAAGTGAACAGATCATTGATCTTATGATAAGCCGTGTTGATATCCGTACCATTTTCAAATGGAGTGTCTGTTTTTGCCATATCATTCCAGTTCTGTCCATTGCCGCCCTGTGCTGCCGGCATAAATTCCATGAACGAATAATCCGGCCATTCATCCTTTGCTCCCATAGCTATGGCCATATAATCCGGGTTCTCAGTCCCGAAGTGTTCCTGCAGCTTTGCCGCCGCTTCTTTGTATTCCTCCCAGGTTTCCGGTATCTCGGTGATTCCCGCTTCCTCAAACTGGTCTTTCCAGTAGTAAACGTAATCCCCTCCCACTACAGTAGGAACCCCAAGGATTTTACCATCCACCGCATATCCTTCTGCGTATTCATTGTTCTTTGTGGCCTCAAGGTCTGACAAATCAACCATGTAATCTTTGAACCTGGAAAGTGTAAAGGTCTTATTCACCATCACATCCGGAAGCTGGTTTGCTGATGCCCGCATCTTCATTGCGTTCCAATATTCAGAATCATCTTTGATCTTTTCCACCTCAATGTTTGCATCCGGATATTTCTCCTGGAACTTTCCGACCATATCATTCTCATCGATATATGTCATCAAGTTATTGTCATAGATTGCGAATACCAATTCTCCGCTTAATCCATCCCCATCGGACGAAGAATCTCCCTTGCTTCCGCATGCACCCAATCCCATAGTCATTGCTGCGCACAATAATGCCGCTAAAATTTTTCTTTTCATAACCATCCTCCATTTCTTTCATTTGTTGATGTTATATTAACAAATGGAAAAAAACATATCCATGAAGTTAAGTTCAATTTCTTGATGTTTTGTCAGTTCCTTCATCCAATGTAAAATTGCTACTGTCCTTCCTATAAACGCCAGGACTTGCCCCTGTCATCCGCTTAAACATACGGTTAAAATGTTCTACGTTATTGTAGCCAATCTGATCACAGATTTCATAAATCTTCAAATCTGTCCTTTTCAATAAATATTCCGCCTTCTCCAACCGCAAAGACGTAAGATAATCCCGAAATGTACTGCCGGTTTTCTGGGTGAATTTTGTAGAAAAATATTTTTCATTCAGACCTACATAATCTGCCACTGTTTTCAGCGTCAGTTCCGGATTAGAATAGTTATCAGCGACAAAACGTTTTGCACGCAGAATGATATCTGTCTGGATCCCATTTGTCTGCTGTTTCAGGTATTCCAGTATCCATGATAAATAATTATTAAACCATCGTTCCAGTTCTGTCACAGTAAGCAGTCTGCCTATCTTTTCATAATAGTTTACATCTTCTGGAAATATCCTGTAAAAGTCGCCATCGTATTCGCGAAATTTTAGTGCCAGAAGGGCGATCAGGCTCAGGCACTCTTCCTTCGCCTTCTCCAACGGCAGTTCTTCCATGGACTGGAATAATATCAATCTCTCCCGCTCACTGCCGGGCTCATTCAGGTCATACAAAAGAGATAAAAATTTTTCGTATTTCTTTTTGGACTTTTCCAACCGTTCAGCGATGCTCTTTTTCTCCCATTCTGTGTGAAATGCCATCATCCCCTCAAGGGGTGACAATAGCAGCAGATTTTCCCCAAACTCAATGGTATCTTTTAATTCCGATGCCTCTCTCGCCTCACAGACCGCCACGGATACCAGTAGGTTCATATAATTCTTCCAGATGGTCTGCAGTCGTCTCACCAGTGCCACGATATCACTGTGATATCCATCCTTCTGGGAAACAGCATAGAAAAGCACATAATGCCCGTGCTGCACAGTCATGACTTTTCCATTTCGTTTTATTTTAGGAATCTGGGCAGCCAGTTCCCACATCGGTTTTTCTAAAAGTCCATCCAGATCCTCTTGAAACCGCACTGCCTGCCGCTGAAAATCATCAATTTCCAAAATAACGATCCCATATGTGCCCTGGTCTGGTGTGTGGGATAAAGAAAATCTCTGTTCAGCTTCTTCTATCTCCTCCGTATCTACAATACCATGCCAGAATTTCTTAATAATCTCCGTCAAAAGGCATTCTATTTTTTTCTTATTCATATCCGCTTTTATCAGATAATCATATGCCCCAAGCCGAAATGCTTCACGTACGAGCTCATATTCATCGTACCCGGACAGCATGATTGTCACCGGCATTTTTTTCTCTTCCTTTAGACCCCGCAACAGCTCAATACCGCTCATCTCAGGCATTTTTACATCTGTGATCAGCAAATCAACATCGTTAGAGTTCAAATATGTCAAAGCCTGTAACCCACTATTGCACTCTCTGACAATTTCCAGTCCATACTTCTCCCATGAAATTATAGAGCGCAGCGTCACCCGCATTATAGTGTCATCATCAACAATCAGTACCTTCTTCATCGGTTCCCTCCAAAATAGGCAGTTGAAGTATAATTTCCGTGTATTCCTTCAGTACACTGTGGATCTCCATATGGAACAGCTCTCCAAAATTGAGCTTGAGCCTTGAGATAACATTGCCCATCCCAATACTGGTGCTGTCTTCCGGCGTCTGCTCATGACCACTGAGTATTTTCATTGCCTGCTCCTCACTGATTCCACATCCGTCATCCCAGACCTTAAGCATAAGGAAACCACCCTCTCTTTTTGCACTGACTTTTAAATGCCCTACGTCTTCCTCATTAAAACCATGCACAACGGAGTTCTCAACCAGCGGCTGAAGAATCAGTCTTGGAACCAGACATTCCATGCAGGACTCTTCCACGTCATATTCCACTTCAAATCCCTCCGAATACCGTATTTCCATCAGATAGATATAACTGTCCAGAATTTCCATTTCTTCTCTAAGGGTATAGAAACTGATATTACTGCGGAACGAACAGGATACGATCCGTATTAAGGACTCCGCCATCTTACGTATTCCTTCGTATTTGGATACCTTGGCCATGAAGCGTATGGAATTCAATGCATTCACAAGAAAATGCGGATTGATCTGTGACTGCAGTGCCTTAATCTCGGCCTCATGTTTCCTTGTCTGTGCCAGCTCATTTTCTTCAATCGAAACCTTCAGCATCTTTACCATCCGGTTAAAAGAATGCATCATCTGCCGGATTTCATATTGTCCCTGAGGTTCCAGATGGACTTCAAGGTTACTGTCCTGGACTGCCTTCATCCCCTCCACCAACGTATGTACCGGCATAAGGATATCTCTTAAGAAGTACCTTGAAAACAGAAAAAACAATACGAACAACACCAGCAGCACTGCCAGCATTACCAGAGCAATCTGATTAAACCGCTTTGTCAGATTGCTCGTTGGTACAATATTAATGATCTTCCAGCCTGTGGTAGGCATTTCGGAAATAACATATGTATACTTTTTTACCTTCTGCTCCTCCTGATATAACTTTACAGACTTATGGAAAACCCCCTCCTGATATCCATGTAACTGATCCAGGTACCATTCCCCTGCATCACCCGCCCGGCCTTTATAGATCACCTGATCCTTTTCGTCCATAACCATAGCAGTGCCAAGCAGAGGATTCTTTTCACACTCACTTACCAGCCTTCCAAAGTCACTTTTATAAAACAATGCTGTCACTTCCAGCTTTCCGGAACGATCCAGCGCACGGTCAGGCGCCAACGCTGCCGCGATTATGAATTCCCATCTTCTTTGCTTTGAACGTGTCAGGGAGATAAGCCCTGTATCATAAGTACCAATAGTAACAGTATTCTTATATTCCAATGCCCGGCCATACCAGATGCTGTTCCTTACTTCTTCTGAAGATAATCTCAAATCGTCTTTCAAGGAGGTGCCTTTGCCATCTTTCATATAAATCTGCATGGAAACGATATCCTGTTTCGGTGTCACTGCGATCTGAAACGCATTCTCCAGACTGGCATTTTTTTTATTCCTGACAGAAATAGAATCCGTATCTGTCTCTGCTGCCATCTGCAGGAAATTCCCATTGTTATTGTAAACCAGATGACTTAATTGAAGAGATGCGTCCTTCACATCTCCTTCCAGCATTTCCACCATGCTTCCCTGGGCGCTTTTGATATTGGCGATAGCCGCATTCCTGATCATGGTGTCAATTATCCCTATTGCTGCCAAAAAAACAAGGAAAATAGGAATTGCAATCAAAAGGAGAAAATTGCCAAAATATATTCTTTTTAGGGATTTGTATTTTTTCTTCATCATTTTATCTTTCCACCATATCCATAACTCAAAACCTGCCTGTCACTTACTGTTTTTCCGGGAGACATTCTTTTCTATGTGATTATATCTTATGTCAGAGCAAAGAAGTATGTCCATTTTTCGCCTTTTACTACAATATTTTGCTGTTTTTAGATTGATACTTCTATTAAATACGGCTTAGTGCAATAGCCCACTTGATCTACTTTTATTATCGCGCAAAAAAAGCAACAGGGACTAGCCCCATTGCTCATATAAATAATATCACCCTCTTCTGGATAGCTACGATTTTTGCAGACGATACGCTTCTCACTTAGAGTATGTCACTGCTGCCCACCGGTATCCTTTTCGAGTTTTTTAATATCTTGATGGTAAACATGGCGGAATCCCAGCACACACAATACTACCGACACAATTTCCGCGATTGGAAACGCCCACCATACAAGCTCCATATGCCCTGTCTGCGCCAAAACATAGGCTGCCGGAAGCAGAACAACCAGCTGCCGCGCTGCGGAAACAACGAGGCTTAAGACACCGTGCGCAAGTGCCTGGAACATGGTAATACAGACAATACAGAAACCACCGAAAATAAAACTGAGACTGATCGTTCGCAGCATCGGAACGCCAATTTCAAGCATATATTCCGACGCGTTAAAAATATGGAGCAAAGCATTTGGAAATATCATAAAAATTGCAAGTCCAATCAGCATAATAGCTGTTGCATAGCAGATACTCAGTTTTAATGTCAGCATAATTCTTTTTGGTTTTCTTGCTCCATAGTTAAACGCGATAATTGGTACCACCCCATTGTTTAATCCGAATACAGGCATAAAAATAAAGCTTTGCAGCTTAAAGTATACACCAAAAGCCGCGGTTGCCGTTGATGAGAATGCAATTAATATCTTATTCATTCCAAAGGTCATAATCGAACTGATGGAGGACAAAATAATGGAAGGAATACCAACTGAGTAAATACGGACAATCGTTTTTTTGTTCGGTTTTATTCCGCTCCATGTAATTTTCACTTCATGATTTTTCCAAAAACAAAAACACATGGCCAATATACCTGCAACAATTTGTCCAAACACAGTCGCCGCAGCTGCTCCCGCAATTCCCATTTTAGGGAACCCACATAGTCCAAAAATCAGAACCGGGTCAAAGATAATATTGAGGATTGCCCCTAATCCCTGCGTTATCATTGTATAAAATGTTTTTCCCGTGGATTGGAGTAAACGTTCAAACGCAAGCTGCCCAAACTGTCCAAATGAAAATGCAGTACATATCATCAGGTAAGTTGTTCCATATTCAACAATCTCCGCATTATCCGTTTGAACTAAAAAAAATGAACGCGAAGCAAGGATACCAAGGATCAGAAACAGTGCATAACTGCAGAATGCCAAAAAAAGTGAATTGGATGCCGCCAAATTCACAGCTGCCGTCTTCTTCTCTCCAAGATTTCTTGAAAGGAGCGCATTGACACCTACGCCGGTACCGGTGGCAACTGCAATCATTAAATTCTGTACCGGAAAGGCAAGCGATACTGCCGTAAGCGCATTTTCACTGATCTGTGCAACAAACATGCTGTCCACAATATTATATAAAGCCTGTACCAGCATGGAGATGACCATTGGGATCGACATGGTCAGCAGCAGCCGGTTCACCGGCATAGTTCCCATAACATTTTCCTGAGGTGCTGACTTTGATGCTTCCATTTTAGACCACCTCCCCGTTAAAGGCGGAAAGTATGAGTTTACAGCTTTCGTTAAGCCCTATTGATGTATCAATCATTAAGTTATAGTTTTGCCGTTCACCCCATCGGTGCTCACTATTTGCATAGTAATTATAATACTCAGCTCTGTTTTTATCACATTTTTTCACAACAATTTCCAATGCATGTTCTGCATCTCCGTAAACATTCATGATTCGTTCCGTTCGCTGTTTCAGCGGAGCGTATACAAAAACCCGCAGGCAGTCTGTTCTGTCGCGCATTACATAATCCGCACAGCGCCCGACAATAATGCAGGCCCCCTTTTGAGCAAGATTCTGGATCACTCTGCATTGTGAGACATAAACCTGATCATCAACCGGAAGATTATCGGCTGTCATACAAAGGTTATAAAGAATGTTGGGTCTTTTATCCTCTGCTGTTTTTACATATTCAGCAGAAACATCGGCTCCTTTTGCAGTTAAATCAATTAACCGCTTATCATAACAGGGAATCCCTAATTTTTGTGATAACGATTCGGCAATCAGCCGTCCTCCGGAACCATATTCACGGCTGATTGTAATAATAGAATATTTCATTGCTGCCTCCTGTGTTCTTATTTTTGTAGAAATCATGTGTTCCTATATACGACACACAATTCTACCATGTCCACCGGCATATGCAAGTACGCAGTTTATACGTACATAGTACGCCCAAGTATACTTACAAGGCCATAAGAAAAGGCAAGTCTCAATGATTTATATGCCCATGCATCAAAGCATGTACTTTTCTCCCCACCGTACCATTTCAAACATGATAGGCAGCAGCTCCCGCCCACGTTCTGTTAACGAATATTCCGTATGCGGAGGAATTTCGTTGTATTGGATACGCGTAACAACTCCCCGCTGTTCAAGCTTTCGCAGGCTGTTTGTCAGCATCGTATTAGTCACTCTTGTAACCGCGTTTTTCAATTCTCCAAAACGCATATTGTCCACCTGACACAGCTCAAAAATAATTGCCAGGGACCACTTTTCCTGAAAAATATCAAATACCATGAGGTTCTTTCCCCCCGGCCGTAACTCATCTGCCATTCGTTTTAACTCTGCCAGCATTTCTGTTTGTTCCATAATATCCCTCCAGTATGGTTAAGCGTACTATGTATTTTCAAACTGCGTACTTGAATGTTTTACTATACATGGTACAATTTATAAACTAAAGACATGCTAACACAGTTATTAACAATTGACAAGGGGATTAAATTCTATGGTAAGAAAAATTTTTAAATCGCTGCGGGAATATAAAAAAGAAACACTTCTCGCTCCACTGTTCGTAACATTTGAAGTAATTATGGAATGTATCATTCCGTTCGTCATGGCCGACCTGATCGACCACATGACGGGAGAAAGCATCACCCCCGTATTAAAATACGGTATTGCATTATTCATTATGGCTTTGCTGTCACTGTTTTTTGGTGTTTTATCTGGGAAAGCGGCGGCCACGGCCTCCTGCGGCCTGGCAAAAAACATACGTCAAGATCTGTATTTCGCTGTCCAGGATTTCGCTTTTGCAGATGTGGACAGATTTTCCACATCTTCCCTGGTAACCAGAATGACTACAGATGTAACGAATCTGCAAAATGCCTTTCAAATGGTGATCCGCATTGCCGTCCGAAGCCCGCTTATGATCATCTTTTCTTTTATCATGGGCGCTTCCATCAACGTCAGGATAGCCCTCATATTTCTTGCGATCGTTCCGATGCTGGGGATCGTCTTATTTGGAATTTCGTATTATGTATATCCGATTTTCCAGCAGATTTTCAAAAAGTATGATGCACTGAACAATTCCGTACAGGAAAATATATCCGGGATCCGCGTTGTAAAATCATTTGTGCGGGAGAACTACGAGGAAAATAAGTTTGAAAAAGAAGCGGAAAATGTGAGGGCCGACTTTACCTATGTAGAAAAATTGCTGGCACTGAACAACCCGGTTATGATGTTCTGCATTTATCTGGCCATTCTCTTAGTATCCCTTATCGGTGCAAAACTGATCATCAGTTCAGGGGGGAGCAGTTTTACCACGGGAGAACTGTCTACCATGATCAACTATGGTGTCCAGATCCTTTCCTCAATCATGATGCTTTCCATGATCGTTGTCATGGTCACGATGGCTTCTGCTTCCGCGAAACGTATCACAGAAGTGCTGGATCAGAAGCCTTCCCTGACAGGAAGGGAGAACGGGCTCACTAAGGTAAAAAATGGTGAGGTTATGTTTAAAAACGTGTCTTTCCAATACAGTAAAAAGTCAGCTCGCAAAGTATTGGATCATATTAGCCTGACGATTCATTCCGGCGAAACGATCGGAATTATTGGAGGGACCGGAACCTCAAAATCCTCGCTGATTCAGCTGATACCAAGACTCTATGATGTAACAGAGGGCGAAGTGCTTGTAGGCGGCGTCAACGTAAAGGACTATGACCTGGAAAGCCTTAGAAACGAAGTGGCTGTGGTGCTTCAGAAAAATGTATTGTTTTCAGGAACCATCAAAGAAAATCTAAGATGGGGCAATTCAGAAGCAACGGACGAGGAATTGGTTCGGGTGTGTAAATTGGCTCAGGCGGACGAGTTTATTTCCCAATTTCCTGATGGGTACGATACCTATATTGAGCAGGGTGGGACAAATGTATCTGGCGGACAGAAGCAAAGGCTCTGTATTGCAAGGGCGCTGTTGAAGAAACCCAAAATATTGATTCTGGATGATTCAACTTCTGCTGTTGATACAAAGACTGATGCTTTGATCAGAACGGCTCTCCGTGAAGAAATACCCGATACCACGAAAATTATCATTGCACAGAGATGTACCTCCGTAGAAGATGCAGATAAAATATTAGTTCTCAACGGCGGTAAGATCAGCGGGTTCGGAACAGAGCAGGAATTGAGGGAAAATAACCAGATTTACCGTGAAGTATATGAATCACAGATGAAAGGAAGTCACTAATATGGAAAAACAAGAAAAAATGGAAAAAAAGCCAGGTGCCTTTAGACGGCTGCTCAAATATATTATGCATCATTATCCGGCCTATATGATAATCAGTGCGGTCTGCGTACTGATCAGCGCAGTGGCAGGCTCTGTGGCCTCTGTCTTTTTGCAGAAGTTGATTGATGAATGTATTATCCCCGGCATGAGCCTGGGAATCGATGCCGTATGGGGAAGTCTGTTGTCTGTCATTACCGCAATGGCAGTGATTTATCTTTTGGGAGTGGCGGGAGCTTTTATATACAGCAGGCTGATGGCGATTGTAACACAGGGCACATTAAAAAGCCTGAGGGTCGATATGTTTAAACAGATGGAATCCCTGCCTATACAATATTTTGATACCCACGCCCATGGAGATATCATGAGCACTTATACCAATGATACAGATGCCCTGCGTCAGATGATTGGGCAGAGCATTCCGCAGCTTGTCCAGGGGATTCTCACGGTTGCCGCATTGTTGGCTGCCATGCTGAGTTACAGCTTTTGGCTAACCGCACTGGTTCTGCTGACGCTGTTCCTGATAATATTCCTTGTAAAAAAAGTCGGGGGAAACAGTGCGAAGTATATGACGAAACAGCAGATATCCCTGGCTTCCGAGGAGGGTTTTATTGAGGAAATGATACAAGGGCAGAAAGTCATCAAAGTATTCTGCCACGAAGAAGAAGGCAAAAAAGATTTTGTAAAATATAACAACCAGCTGTTTCAGGACAGTGAGAAGGCGAATATTTATGGCAATGTCCTGATGCCAATGTTAAATAATATTGGAAACCTGATGTATGTGGTGCTTGCCGTTTTCGGGACAATTCTGGTGCATTTCAAAACTGCAAATATCAGTTTCTCCGGTGTAAATATTTTGACAGTCGGAATCATTGTATCATTTTTGGGGATGTCAAGACAGTTATCACAAATGGTCGGCCAGGTGTCCATGCAGGTGAGCATGATTGCTATGGGAATAGCCGGAGCCGGCAGGGTATTCGATCTCATCGACCAGAAGGCGGAACAGGACAGCGGATATGTAACCTTGGTGCACGTAAAAAAAGACGCTGACGGAAGCCTGGAAGAGTGTGATGAATCAACCGGCATCTGGGCCTGGAAGCATTTTCATAAATCAAGCAATACTACGACCTATGTGGAATTAAAAGGCGACATTGTCATGGAGCATGTGGATTTCGGGTATACGCCAAATAAGCAGGTGCTTTATGATGTATCGGTCTATGCAAGACCTGGACAGAAAGTTGCTTTTGTGGGATCAACAGGAGCCGGGAAAACCACCATAACCAACCTGATCAACCGTTTTTATGATATTGAAGATGGTAAGATCCGGTATGACGGAATAAATATCAATAAAATATGCAAGCAGGATTTAAGAAGATCCTTAGGAATTGTGCTTCAGGATGTAAATCTCTTTACCGATACCGTTCTGAACAACATTCGTTATGGACGGTTATCAGCAACGGACGAAGAATGCATAGCGGCAGCAAAGACTGCCAATGCGGATGACTTTATAAGCAGACTTCCGGATGGATACAATACCATGCTTTCCGGCAACGGCGCAAACCTTTCCCAGGGACAGCGGCAGCTGATTTCCATCGCAAGAGCCGAGGTGGCAGGAACACCTGCTATGATATTAGACGAGGCAACCTCCTCCATCGACACAAGAACAGAAAGACTGGTACAAGAGGGAATGGATCGGTTAATGGAAGGCAGAACAGTATTTGTCATTGCCCACCGGCTTTCCACCATTCGTAACAGTGATGCCATTATGGTTCTGGATCACGGACGTATCATTGAGCGTGGAACACATGATGAGCTGCTCGAAAAGAATGGTACCTATTATCAACTGTATACGGGAGCGCTGGAGATGTCTTAAAGAGATGTCACACCGAGAACGGGAAGATAGGACCACTTTCACTCAAACATGGTAGGCCTCAGATAACAACGAATTCCAGACCGCCCACAGTTCTTCCACTTATATCTGCCGGCATCTATATCAATGCCTTACTGCATTACTTCTTGATATATTTTTGTCTCTTACTGTTGGGTTTGTCTGGAATTGTACAAATTACAAAGTATACATTATTTTCCCCCGGGTTTTCGGAAATTGCTGCTAATACATGTCTTTGTGTTCTCCAAATTCCTTTCATTGCTTATCCTTTCGACAGACCGAGATTCCCCTCTATTCACTAATGCCGCAGACCAGGATCGAACCGTTTTATGTAATCACAAATACTGATAGAAAGGAGCTTTGAAGACTTCATCACGGTCTGGGTGTTCATAAAGTGTCCAAACTTTTCAAAGCAAAAAAATAAGAGAAACGCTGTAAATTCAACGTTTCTCTCGCTTTTCATCAATGCCGCAGACCGGAATCGAACCGGTACGGGAGATTAGTCCCGCAGGATTTTAAGTCCTGTGCGTCTGCCTGTTCCGCCACTGCGGCATTTCTCACACAAACGTGTGAATGGGGCCTATAGGGCTCGAACCTATGACCCTCTGCTTGTAAGGCAGATGCT
>URQQ01000036.1 GCA_900549995.1 uncultured Lachnospiraceae bacterium
CTGCCGACAGGAGAATCAGAAGTACCGACAGGATTCCTGCAGCAACCAGGCATGATTTTATTCCCTTCCCGGAATGCTTAAGCTTCGCCTGCCCGTACTTACGGTTTCCCCGGCGCCTCCGTTCCTTCGCTTTCTCCTTGTCTTTTTTGAATATCATATTTTCTCCTTATTGTATTACAGATCATAAATAAAATATATCCTAAAATTCCTCCCACAGTGTTGAGGAACAAATCGTCAACATCAAAACTTCCCACTTTCGTAATTAACTGAAATGCTTCTACAAATAAACTAAATCCAAAACTATAAAATAATGTGGTAAAGAAACTCCTTTCCTTACTTCCCATTGGAAGGAAGAAGCCAAAAGGGATAAAAATAACTACATTACCAAACAGATTCGTAAACGTTGCAAAGAAGCCAAGCTTACTTCTGTACATCCAGAAACGCCTGATTTCTTTAAAAAGCACCAGATTATAGTGGTAGCTGCTCATTTCTCCTGTACGGCCATACCAGTCCGAAAAAATCAGAAAGTAGAATACAAACACAATGTATACTACAAACAGAATTTTCCCCATGATACGGTATCGTTTACTCTTTTCTGTTTTCACTCTCGCACCTTCCATTAGTCATGAGATCAGGAAGCGGACGATAAAGCCCGCCGCCTGATGAGGTTAAAATATAAGACCTTTTCTTGTTTTCAGAAGGCGTGCCCCTCCAATAATTGTAAGTACTCCTGCTGATACGCCGGCCACAATCATGATGATTCCCGCTACCAGACCCGCAACTCCTGTGTGTCCCATTGTTTTATAAGCTTTCTCAATCATGATATCTCCTCCTTATTATTTCACACCATACTCTTCATAATATGCATCAATTGCTGCTTTTAATGTATCATCAATAATAATCTGCCCATGATATGGACGATTATGCAGGTGTTCTACGACTTCTGCCATTGTTACAATTGCAGTCGTCTCAAGTCCGTATTTTTCGTGAATTTCTTCCAGTGCGCTTTTCTCTCCCTGGCCGCGTTCCATACGGTCAACAGAAACCACAAGGCCAATTGGTGTCACATCTCCCTGTGCCTTGATGATCGGCAGTGTCTCCTGAATCGATGTTCCAGCCGTTGTCACATCTTCGATAATCACAATTTTATCTCCGTCCTGGATCGGACTTCCAAGAAGAATCCCTTTATCTCCGTGATCCTTTACTTCTTTTCTGTTTGAACAGTATCTGATGTCTTTGCCGTAAAATTCACTGATCGCCATTGTAGCCGCAACGGTCAGCGGAATTCCCTTATATGCAGGCCCAAACAATACGTCAAAATCAAAACCAAATTTATTCTCGATCGCCTTTGCATAATATTCGCCAAGCTTTCGAAGCTGTGCTCCGGTGCGGTAGAAACCTGTATTTACAAAAAACGGTGTTTTTCTTCCGCTTTTCGTAACAAAATCTCCAAATTTCAGCACTTTACAGTCAACCATAAACTCAATAAACTCCTGTTTATACTGTTCCATAATCAAACCCCTTTTCTTTCACTATTGATCGTCACTATTTTACAATTCCTGTCATCTCTTTTACAGAGTCAAATCCATACTTCTGCATATACGTTTCAATGCCTTCCACAATCTCCACCGTAGCAGTCGGATTGAAAAAGTTCGCAGTTCCAACCGACACGGCACTTGCCCCTGCCAGGATAAATTCAATGGCATCTTCAGCAGTCGTGATTCCGCCCATTCCAATCACCGGAACCTTGACCGCGTTGACGGTCTGATACACCATGCGCAGGGCAACCGGTTTCACTGCCGGTCCGGACATTCCTCCGGTCTTATTCGCCAGCGCGAACGCCCTTTTATGGATGTCGATTTTCATTCCTGTCAGCGTATTGATCAGAGAAAGGGCATCTGCCCCGCCGGCTTCTGCTGCCCTGGCAGTCTCTGTGATATCCGTGACATTCGGACTCAGTTTCATGATGACCGGCTGTGCGGCATGTTTCTTGATCTCTTTCGTAATTTCTTCTACTGCTTTTGGATTCTGTCCAAATGCAATGCCTCCCTCTTTTACGTTCGGGCAGGAAATATTAATCTCCAGAAGATCTACCTTTTCAGAAGCCAGTCTTTCCACAACCTCACAGTATTCTTCCGTCGTTTTTCCACAGACATTCACAATAATTTTCGTATCGTAATTTTGAAGAAACGGAAGATCCCGCTCACAAAACACATCAATTCCAGGATTTTGAAGACCGATCGCATTCAGCATCCCGCTATGCGTCTCCGCAATTCTCGGAGTCGCATTCCCCGGCCACGGAACATTGGCAACCCCTTTGGTCACCACAGCGCCAAGCCGGTTCAAATCCACAAATTCACTGTACTCTATCCCCGACCCGAATGTCCCTGACGCGGTCATCACTGGATTTTTTAATGTAACACCTGCTATATTTACTGTTGTATTCATCCGAGATCCACCTCCGTAGAAAGAAATACCGGGCCTTCTTTGCAGACACGTTTGTTGTGCACATGGCTGTGGTCATCGATGTCCTTACTCTTGCATACACATGCCAGACATGCCCCGATTCCGCACGCCATCCTTTCTTCCATCGAAAGATAGCAGAGAATGCCCTTTTCCCCGGCATATGCTTTGATTGCACGAAGCATCGGTGTCGGACCGCAGGCATAGATCACATCCGCCGTCAATGCATTTTCTCTGACCGCATCCATGACATTTCCTTTGGTTCCCGCACTTCCATCTTCCGTCGCAATGTAAAGTTCTCCATACTTTTCCAGATCTTCCGTGAGGAAAAGCTCATCTTTATATCCTGCAATGATCTGTTTCTCACAGTCCAGTTCTTTTGCAAGTTCCAGCATCGGGGGAATCCCGATTCCGCCTCCGATGAGGAATGCTTTTTTTGTTTCCTTTGTAAATCCGTTCCCAAGAGGTCCAAGAATCTCTAACGTCTCTCCTGCCTTCATCTGGGAAAATTTCTCTGTACCTGTATGTTCACCTGTCACACGGTACACTACTCTCAGCTGTCCTTTTGCCGCATCGATCTCACAGATACTGATCGGCCTTGGCAGCAGCTTGTCTGCTTCATTCGTATACATTGATATAAACTGCCCTGCCTTTGCATTGGCGGCTATATTTTCTGTTGCAAGCCACATGCTGTAGATCCCTTCTGCAATCCGCTCCTGGGATACAACCAAAGCCCGCTCTTTCCATTTCTCAGGCATTGTATTCTCTCCTATCTGCTTTCTTTCTCCATTCTTTGATCCCTTATCTTGCATTCAGCGCGCCTTTGATATCTTCACGCATTGCAATCACCGCTTCTCTGGATGCATCTGCATAATGTTCAGCGCCAAATTTCTGGTATGCCTCCTGCTTATAGGCGGCAATAATTCCACGGGAAGAATTTACAATTGCGCCAAGCCCGTCCTCATTAAAGAAATGAACGAGATCTTTCCCCTGGCCTCCCTGTGCACCGTAGCCCGGAACAAGGATGAATGATTTCGGCATGATACGGCGGAGTACTTTTCCCATCTCAGGGTACGTAGCACCCACAACAGCACCGATGTAGCTGTAGTCATCCCCCATACATTCCTCGCCCCACTGTGCAACTTTTTCTCCAACCAGCTCGTAAAGCGGACGGCCGTCAATGAGCTGATCCTGAAATTCGCCGCTGGATGGATTGGATGTCTTCACAAGGATAAACAATCCTTTCTTCTCCTCTTTACATACATCAATGAACGGTTTTACGCCGTCGGAACCAAGATATGGATTCACGGTCACAAAATCCTCATCAAACGGCACAAGTGTCTTGCTTCCTACCTGTACCTTGCCAAGATGTCCGACTGCATAGGCAGCGGAAGTCGATCCAATGTCACCGCGCTTGATATCTCCGATCACAACAAGCCCCTTTTCCTTACAGTAATCAACTGTCTTCTTAAATGCCATAAGGCCGGGAATTCCAAATTGTTCATACATTGCAATCTGCGGCTTTACTGCCGGAATCAGATCGTAAGTACTGTCTACAATTGCCTTGTTAAACTGCCAGATTGCTTCTGCCGCACCTTCAAGTGTCTCGCCAAATTCAGCATACGCTTTCTCTTTTACATGTTCCGGTATATAGTTCAGCATCGGATCAAGTCCCACAACAATCGGTGCTTCTGTTTTTTTAATATTTTCAATTAACTTCTGTATCATCAGTATCCTCCTTTATTTGATGCCCCGCTTATTACTGCGGGGTCTTTGTCTTCTCATATACGGTGCGTCCGGCAACCATGGTCCGTACAACCTCACCTTTTACTTTTCTTCCATGGAACGGTGTATTCTTTCCTTTGGAAAGAAATGTGTTTTTATCGATTTCATATTCTGCCGACGGATCAAAGATCACAAGATCTGCGGTCTTTCCTTCTGAGATACTTCCCTTATCGGAAAGCCCAAGGATCTTCGCAGGCTGATAGCTCATCTTCTCAGCCATCTGCATCGGTGTCAGTACTCCCTTATCCACAAGTTCTGTGTAGGTAAGACACGCCGATGTCTCAAGTCCCACAATCCCAAAGAAGGCGCTCTTCATCGACTTATTTTTCTCTTCCTCTGAATGCGGTGCATGGTCTGTCGCTATGACATCCATGATCCCATCTCTGAGTCCAGACTTTAATTCTTCCACATCTTTCTGGCCGCGGATCGGCGGATTCATTTTATAATTTCCGTCATCTTCCCTGATATCATCTGTCGTAAGAATAAAATGATGCGGACACACTTCCGCCGTCACATCAATGCCTTCTTCCTTGGCAGCCTTCATCATCTTTACACTGTCCTTGGTAGAACAGTGGCACAGATGCAGCTTCACCCCGGTCTCCTTGGCAAGCAGGATATCTCTTGCCACGATCACGTCTTCTACGGCATTTGTAATTCCCGGAAGGCCAAGGCTTTTTGCCTTATCATCCGAGTTCATCACTCCGCCTTCCACCATATTGATATCTTCACAGTGGGCAAACACTGAGATGCCGCATTCTTTAGCGATTTTCATCGCCTTGCGGTAAAGGGACGCATTCATGACAGATTTGCCGTCCTCGCTGATTGCATGGCATCCTGCTTTCGCCATGCCTTCAATGTCAGCCAGCTCTTTGCCTTCTTGTCCGACAGTCACAGCCCCCAGCTGTATCACATTCACCGGTGACTCTTTGGCCGCACGCTCATGTACTTCACGCACCTTTTCTCCACTGTCGATCACCGGCTTTGTATTTGGCATTGCGCACATTGTAGTGACACCGCCCCGTGCTGCTGCC
Organism: uncultured Lachnospiraceae bacterium; assembly: GCA_900549995.1. Classification (GTDB taxonomy): domain Bacteria; phylum Bacillota; class Clostridia; order Lachnospirales; family Lachnospiraceae; genus UMGS1251. The sequence goes on from URQQ01000036.1 coordinate 5,280, forward strand.
ATTCCTCCGGTCTTCAGAGTCTCTTTGTGTGTCAGTCCCGGATCTCTCAGATGTACATGCAGATCGATAAATCCCGGCATCACATAACATCCGGATGCATCGATGACCTGATCAGCCTCTTCTTCAAGAGAACTGCCTGTTCTGATTATTTTATCATCTTCAATTAATACATTACATATCCCATCCGTGTTTGTAAGCGGATCAAGGACATGTCCATTACGGATCAATGTCTTCATTTTATAATATCCTTTCTTTAACATTCGCTGAAACCACAGTCTGCATTGTTATTTCATCTCAGACTGTACCATCTTTTATTTTATCATAGGCAGAATAAAAAGGAAATGCAAAAATGCATTCCCTTTCCTATTCCTGTGATCTTACTCTGTTTTCTGCTTCACATTATCAATTGCCACCTGCAGCTGATTGTCTGCTTCCACATTACTGCGGTCATATTCCACTTCAACATCCGGTTTGATTCCTTCCCCCTGGACATTCCGTCCATTCGGTGTAAACCACTGGTCTGTTGTTATTTTCACCGATGTACCGTCCTTCAGGTCAAACACATTCTGCATAACACCTTTCCCGAATGTCGTGACTCCTACAATATCACCTTTCTTATAATCCTGTATGGCTCCAGCGAATATCTCCGACGCACTGGCGCTGTATTGGTTTACAAGAACTGCCATAGGTTTTTGGAACTGATGTTCTTCATCTGAACTGTATACTTCTTTTTTTCCTTCTTTATCTTCAGAATAGACAATGGTTCCCTCCGGCAAAAGCAGATCAAGCATCTCGCATACCGTTGTCACATTTCCACCGCCATTATAACGAAGATCAACCACAAGTCCTTTCATCCCCTGACTCTCCAGGTCAGAAAGCGCATCTTCAAACTGCTCACTTGTCACTGTGTCAAACTCTTTTACGTAGATATATCCTATGCTGCCATCCTTCATCTCATGGTACACTGTATCCTGTTTGATCGTATCCCTGACAATGGTATACTCTTTTTCTTCTCCTGTCTCTGCTTTCAAAACGGTGATTTTAACTTCGGTTCCAACCTCGCCTCTGACTTTGGCCACAACCTCGTCGGAATCCATGGACGTGATATCCTCACCGTCAACTTTATAGAGAATATCCTCGTTCTCAATCCCCGCCTTCCCTGCCGGCGCGTCTTTACTCACGTTCAGAAGCGTAATCACCTTACTCTCAGGGTCCTGAGACATTGAAACTCCGATACCGCCAAACTCTCCGGCGGAAGATTCCTGCATCTCCTTCGTCTCTTCCTCATCATAATATACAGAATACGGGTCATCCAGGCCGTCGATATACCCTTTGTAAATACTCTCTTTCAGAGCACTCTCATCGACCTCTTCCCCATGCAGATACTTCGACTGGACAATCGCCTGCAGCAGTTCCAGCTTACTTTCTGTCTCTTTTCCGACAACTTTTTTTCCTGCTCCCAAGGCCAGGCCGCCGGATTTTACACATCCGGCCGCTGCCGCAATGATTAACATGACACAGGCGCCGCAGACCGCACCTTTTACAAAACTGTTTTTATTATCTCTCATACTCTAACCTATTCATATTTTCTTCCGCTTATGCAAACTGCCGGGTATATTGTTCCCCCGGCAGTGACTGTTTATTCAATTGCTTGATGTGGCGGCAAATGTATTTTACCGCTGGTATCATTACATATAATTTTTCGGATTTACGGCTTTTCCGTTTACCTCCACCTGGAAATGCAGATGCACTCCCTGGGAAGCTCCGGTGTTGCCTGTCACTCCAATCTGATCACCCTGTTCCACGCGCTGTCCCGCGGATACGGATAATGAAGAATGATGCATATACTTTGTGACAAATCCATTGCCGTGGTCAATAACAACCCAGTTTCCGGCCGAATTACTGTAACCGGCAATCAGTACTGTCCCTGATGCAGCAGCGTAAGTCGGCAGATATGCTCCTGAAGTTCCAAGATCCATTCCCTTATGTGCAGGATCACTTGGGCTTCTGTACTCCCCGAACTCACTCGATACATGTGCTCCCGGACATGGATTGATAAACATTCCGCTTCCGGAACTGCTGATGCTGGCTCCCGGTGCTGTGTAGACTGTTGTATAGCTGGCTGCACTTTTTGCCGCAGCAGCTGCTGCGGCAGCCGCCGCTTCGGCTTCCTTCCTCGCCTTCTCCGCCGCTTCCGCCTGCGCGATCAGGTTCTGAAGAAGAGCCGCATTCTCGCCGATCTCATTTTGCAGATCTGCAATCTGGGCATTTTTGCTTTCCAGCAGTGTTTGAACCTCGCCCTGCTTCTCAGTCAGATTATTCTGAAGAACTTCCAGCTGGCTGTATTCATCCTTCAGCGATGCTTCCTTCTCCTGTACACTTTTTACAGTTTCCTGGAACTGAATGAGCATCTCCCTGTCATATGTAGAGATCTGGGACACATATTCTGCTTTGTTCAGAAAATCTCCCATATCCTTCGCACTCACAAGTATCTCAAGAAATTCCGTGTCTCCGTTCTCATACATATAGCGGATCCGCTTCTTCATACTTTCGTACTGTGAATTCTCTTCGACTTTGGCCTGTACAAGTTCTGCCTCTGCTGCCTCAATCTCTTCCTGTTTCTTCTGCATGTCTTCCTGCGCCTTCTGCATTTCTGAGATGATGGAATTCAGCTGTGACGCAAGGGAAGCCTGTTCCGATTCAGCAGCCTTTTTCTGCTGTTCCAGTTCCTTCGCCTTCTGCTGTGCCTCATCAATGGAAGTCGCTTTTACAGGCGTAGAGAAACCAAACATCAGTGCCCCTATCAATAGTATACTCGTTAATTTCTTCCCTCTGTTCATTCATGCCACCTTTAGTATTATACTTTCAAATGTTTTCTGATTGTAAGGTAACTTCCGACAAAACCAATTCCAACTCCAAGAACCAGTGAGATTGGCACCAGCGTCTCATACACTTTCGAAACGGAGAGGAAATCCAGAATATTATTCAGCAGGCTGAACTTGCTCATAATATAGACAATCGCCTTATTATAAAGGAAAAACAGTAAAATCAACGGGAATATTGTACCAATCAGCCCGATCAGAATACCCTCAATTACAAACGGCGCCTTGACAAACGAATCCTTGGCTCCTATGTATTTCATAATCGCAATCTCTTCCCGCCTTACGGTGATACCCATTGTTACCGTGTTGCTGATCAGGAAGATAGACACTGCAAGAAGAATTAAAATAATTCCTGCTGATATGTACCAGATCAGTTTATTTACACTGGATAATGTCTTCGCTACGACATCTGATTTATTGACTTTTCTGACTCCTTCAAGACCCTGGGCGAATGCCACCAGATCCTTCTGTGAGGAGACATCTTTCATATATACTTCATAGTTTGCTGACTCTCCAAGCGGATTGTCATTTTTAAATCCTTCTGCCAGATCACTTGACTCACCAAAGTAATCTTTCTGGAACTTATCCCAGGCTTCTTCCGGAGAGACATAATTTACTTCCAGAACATCATCACGGGCTTCCAGTTCTTCGCCAATATGTTTGATCTGGTCATCTGTGATGCCCTCATCAAAGAATACTGTGATTGCGACACCCTCTTCTGCTTTTTGAACAATATAGTTGAAGTTCGTCACAACTGAGAAGAACAGACCGAAAAGGAAAATACATGCAGCCATCGTCGCAATGGATGCAATCGAAAACAGTTTGTTTCTTCCGATGTTTTTAAACCCCTGCTTAATTGAATATCCGATTGTACTAATTCTCATTTATATAACCACCTCTTTGCTCGTCGCTGACAATGACACCTTTCTTCATTGTAATAACGCGTTTCTGCATCTCGTTTACAATTTCCTGATTATGAGTAACTACCAGCACGGTGGTTCCTCTTTCGTTCGCCTCTTCCAAAAGTTTCATGATTTCCCATGAATTTGTCGGATCCAGGTTTCCTGTCGGCTCGTCTGCCAAAAGAATGGACGGCTCATTTACAACAGCTCTCGCAATCGCTACCCTCTGCTGCTCCCCGCCGGATAGCTCTTTCGGAAATGCTTTATATTTCTGTGCGAGTCCCACCAGTGAAAGTGCAGCCGGCACTTTCTGCTTGATGACCCTGGTCGGCGTTCCCACACATCTCTGGGCAAATGCTATGTTCTCGTAGATATTTCTGTCCTTCAAAAGACGGAAATCCTGAAATACAACTCCAAGGCCCCTTCTGTATTTCGGCACCTGTCTGTGTTTCATTCTCCCCAGATTCTGTCCGTTGACGACAATCGTTCCATTGGTCGGCTCCAGCTCCTTTAAGATCAGCCGGATTAAGGTTGATTTACCAGAACCGCTGTCCCCTACAACGAATACGAATTCTCCCTGGTCAATCCGAAGATTAATGCCGTTTAGCGCGGCAATCCCTTTCGAGTATTCTTTCGTTACTTCTTTTAATTCTATCATACGCTCCTCCTATGATTGCTAATACTCAAGAGTCTCCATGTATTTCATGTATTTTACTACCATGAGCGCAATTTTGAATGTAATCGCATCTTCAAAAACACGGAGATCAAGACCGGTACTCTTTTGTAATTTGTCCAGCCGGTATACAAGAGTATTCCTGTGGATATACAGCTGTCTTGATGTTTCAGACACATTCAGATTATTTTCAAAGAATTTGTTGATCGTTGTCAACGTCTCATCATCAAAATCATCTGGTGACTTTCCGTCAAAAATCTCACGGATAAACATCTTGCACAGCGGAATCGGCAGCTGATAGATCAGACGGCCGATACCAAGAGTATTATATGCGATAATGTCCTTTTCGTCAAAGAATATCTTTCCGACGTCCAGGGCAAGCTTCGCCTCTTTGTATGATTTGGACACTTCTTTAATGTCATTAATGATCGTTCCATAAGCAATATGGACATTGTCCTCTCCCTCAGCCCTCAGAAGATTCAAGATCTCTGAAGCGACATGGTCCATCTCTGTGTAACCATCATTCTCACCTAATTCTTTTACCACAATAATATTCTTCTCGTCAACTGCAGTGATGAAATCTTTCGGACTGTTTAAGAGTCCTCTCACCCGTTCAAGAGAACTGGTATCCTTCTCGTGGGATGTTTCAATAATAAAGATATCACGTCTTACTTCCGTGTCAATATGTAATTTTTTGGCACGGTTATAGATGTCAACAAGAAGCAGATTGTCAAGAAGCAGATTCTTGATAAAATTGTCCTTGTCAAAACGTTCTTTATAAGCTACCAGAAGATTCTGGATCTGAAAGGCCGCAATTTTCCCAACCATGTACACATCCTCACTGCCGCCGTTTGCAAGCAGTATATATTCCAGCTGATGCTCGTCAAAAATCTTGAAAAACTGATACCCCTGTATTACCTGGCTGTCTGCCGGTGACTCCACAAAAGAAAGTACCGCATTCTCATAATTATCTGGCTCTGGAAATGTACTCGCCAGTGTTTTCCCGTCTGTATCCATAACACACAGGTCAATTCTTGTGATTGCCTTTAACCCGTCAATCGTATTTTGAAGTATTTGATTCGATATCATAATTCTCGCTCCTCCGCTCCGCATAATCATATGCAATTTTCACAAACAAATCTGCCCCAATAATCGCAGTGTGCATATACCTAAACTATATATTAAGGCAAAACAGCAAAAAAATAAAGAGGAAATAACATTTTTTTATGCATTTCCTCAACTTTTTAAGAAAAAATTTACATTTTGTTCATATACATAGTTCACAAATCAGAATATCTATTCTGCACTGCAGCAGTTTCTGCGCTTTTCGCGCTCCATCTCTTTCCTGAACAGATGTCTCGCAAAAAAATTGCGCAGCTTCTGTGAATGTGCCTCTGTCCTGGAAGCAGACTCTAATCCCTGGCCCACTCCAAGCCATACTCTTGTGTTAATCAAGGCACGGTTTCTGCTGATAAACCGCTCCTGAAGCGGAGACGGCAAAGCTGCAAGAACACACTCTGCCTCAGCACCATTGATCAGGTTCAGGATCAGATCATCCGAGGTTCCCTCTGTGATTGTCTCCTCCCCTGCGATCTGGATACCTGCATAATTCGTCTGCATATACTTCTTTATCTCCGAAAGCTTCGTATCATCCTCGCTGAGCAGAAATATCCGGACATGATTCTTATGAAGATAACGCATCAGCATCTTCAGAAACCAGTTTGGCTCCAGCTCAGAAAGCCTTTTTTTCTCCGTAATTCCGGCAGCTTCCAGAATTGTCTTTTCACCCGCCAGCACAAGTTCCGATTCTTCGATATCTTCCTTGAGCCTTGGAAGTTCCCCTGCTTTCATCAATATATCCGCAGTCACAATCTCGATCACACTGACCAGTTCCGTGCGCATATAATGTATCGCTTCTTTCATGGCTTCTTTCGCACCGATATTATTGATACGTACATTAAGCACATTTATTTTCTCATCCATAAACTTCACCTGCTGTTTCTCCCCTCAGAGAGTGTACTGCACTCTGAACGTGTTTGAATACACGCTCCGGTCGTACGATTATACCAGATAAATATGTGAAGTGCAAGTCAGGTCATAGAATTTTCATACTCCTGTATCAATAATTTACATTTCTGTAGTTTTTTCTTCTCTTTTTTCCAGTTCACGTCTCTTTTTCGTCATCAGACCGCCGATTCTTCCGGTCTCCTTTGACGAAAGGGAACGCCATCCCTCTGCGAGTACTTTATCCAGCAGGCCCAATTCCTCAGCAATTTCGTATTTCAGCTTGTCTTCCGGCTCGATTTCATCCAGTTTTACCGGTTTATATTTCTTTTCAGACATTCAGGACTCCCCCTTTCTGTTAAGAAGGATTCCCAGATTTTCTCAGTTTATTCAATCCACACATTAAAGGGCTTTGATCCGCTCCATAGCGGCCAAAGTATTTTCGTAAGTTCCAAATGCAGTCAGACGGAAATATCCTTCCCCGCTCGGCCCAAATCCGGATCCCGGAGTTCCCACAACGCCGGCCTTTTCCAGAAGACAGTCAAAAAACTCCCAGGATGTCATCTGTTTTGGTGTCTTCAGCCAGATATATGGCGCATTGACACCTCCCGACACTGTGTACCCTGCATTTTTCAGCCCTTCATAGATTATTCTGGCGTTCTTCATATAATAAGCAACCTGCGCTTTCAGCTGTGCCTTACCTTCTTCCGAATAACACGCCTCGCCTGCGCGCTGCACAATATATGGGGCTCCATTGTACTTCGTTCCATGGCGTCTTGCCCAAAGTGAATGCAGCGTTACACCGTCACACCGGATATCCTTTGGCACAACAGCCGCTCCAAGTCTTACTCCTGTAAAACCGGCATTTTTGGAGAAGCTTCTCAGCTCGATCGCACAGTTTCTCGCACCTTCACACTCATAGATCGTATGCGGGACACCTTCCTCTGAGATATACGCCTCGTAGGCAGCGTCATAGATGATCACTGACTGATGTTGATTGGCATAATCCACCCATTCCTGAAGCTGTGCTTTCGTGACTGTTGATCCCGTTGGATTGTTCGGGAAACACAGATAGATGATATCCGGGATCTCCTTTGGAAGCTCGGGTGCAAATCCTGTCTTGGCAGTACATGGCATATAAATTACATTGTCATACATCTCTGTCTCCGGCTGATAGTTCCCTGCCCGTCCTGCCATCACATTGGTATCTACATAGACCGGATACACCGGGTCACAGACGGCAATTTTACAGTCTTTGCTGAAAATTTCCTGGATATTTCCCGAATCACATTTTGCCCCGTCTGAGATGAAGATCTCGTCCGCCGCAATCTCACAGCCTCTGGCCTGATAATCATGTTTTGCCATGGCACTTCTTAAAAATTCATATCCGAGATCCGGTGCATATCCACGGAATGTGTCTGCATTCCCCATCTCATCCACCGCCTGATGAAGCGTCTCAATAATTTTCGGTGCCAGAGGCTGCGTGACATCCCCAATCCCAAGTCTTATGATTTTCCTGTCAGGATGAGCCTCCTGAAATGCAGACACCTTTTTCCCAATGGTTGAAAAAAGGTAGCTTCCCTGCAGCTTTGTATAGTCTTCATTGATTTTAAGCATAATATTATTCCTTTCTGCACACTGATTTTCGAATATATTTCCAATTATTATAGACAGATCTCCCCGTCATATACTACTTTGGCAGGTCCTGTCATATATACTTTATTCTCTTCCCGGTTCCACCAAATGATAAGATCCCCTCCCAGGAGTTTTACAGTCACTTCCTCCTGTGTCAGTCCATTCAGTATACACGCGACGGCTACCGCGCATGCTCCTGTTCCGCAGGCAAGCGTCTCTCCGGAACCGCGCTCCCATACACGCATCTCCACCGTTCTGTCATCAATCACACGGACAAATTCTGTGTTGACACGCTTTGGAAATCTTTCGTGATTTTCAAAAAGTGGTCCGATCTTCTCAATCTCCAGCCCTTTTACATCTTCCACATAGACAACCGCATGTGGATTCCCCATAGAAACTGCCGTCATACGGTAAGCAGTTCCTTCTATTATAATTGGTTCGTCAATGACCTGCTCCTTCTCTGAAACAACCGGGATATCTTCCGCCTTCAGAACCGGACTTCCCATATTCACCTTCACAAGAGATACCTTGCCATCCTCAACCTTCAGGTCCAGGTATTTGATTCCGGCAAGTGTCTCCACCGAGATACTTGTTTTATCCGTCAACCCATAATCATAAACGTACTTTGCCACGCACCGGATGCCGTTCCCGCACATCTCAGACCTGGAACCATCTGCATTGTACATCTCCATCTCAAAATCAGCCTTATCGGACGGGTTGATCATAATCAATCCGTCTGACCCGATACCAAAGTGCCGGTCACTGACCATTCTTGCAACCTCCGGAGGATTATCAATTTTCTCTTTCAGACAGTTCACATAGACGTAATCATTTCCTATTCCCTGCATTTTCGTAAATTTCATCGTATTATTCCTTTCTATTCTATCATGATACTCAATACCATTTCTGCGGTCTCTGCCATATTAGTTCCGCTGTTCATACTGCTTTTCTGTAAATACCTGTGAGCTTCTTCCTCACTCATATTATTTCTGTCCATGAGCAGTTCTTTCGCTTTTCGAATGACCTGCTGCTGTTTCTGCCCACGGTTCTTTAATGCCTCTTTCCTCTTTTTTCTCCGCTTCTGTATCACCCGGGTCATCATCTCTATCGTATTCATCAGATCGTAAACTTTCATCGGCATCGACAGTCCCACGACACCTTCCACTTCTCCATCGCTCCATCTGTCAGGAGAAGCAATCAAAAGCATCTCAAATGAATCCGGAAGATAGTTCCGAAGTTCAGTATACAGCATATCCGGCATTTTGTAGCCGCACACCACGATTCCTTCCTCCAGCGTATCTGCATACTGCATTGCCTGGGCCCCTGTTGTACATGCTCCCAGTACGTCAAAGCCACCGTGTACGAGTAGATTCCGAATATTAGCTGCTACTTCCCGTTTTGGAAATACAACTATAATATTACTCACACTTACACCTCCTGCATGTACCTATTGACAGTTACAGGATGATGCATCAGATTTTATATAGATACTGGCTCAGTTCCCATTCCGTAACCTGCGTCCGGTATTCCTGATATTCCGTCTTCTTCGCTTCCAGAAGTTTTGATGAGAGATCTTCTCCCAGTACTTCCCGGATGAAACTGTCCTTTTCAAATTCCCTTGCCGCCTCCAGAAGGCTTCCCGGAAGTTTCTCAATTCCAAGCTCCCGGCGCTGTTTTCTGGACATTTCATATATATTTGTATTGACTGCTTCCGGCGGCATCTCTTTGCTTCTGATCCCCTCAAGTCCTGCTGCCAGGCATACAGACAGAAGCAGATATGGATTTGCTGTCGCATCAGGGTTTCGAAGCTCAATTCTTGTTCCTTCCCCCCGCCCCGTCGGAATTCTGATCAGCGGAATCCTCGTTTTTGGCGACCATGCGATATAGTTCGGCGCTTCAAATCCTGAATGCAGCCTTTTATAAGAGTTCACAATCGGATTGGAAATAAAAGTAATCGCCTTAATGTGTTTCATGATTCCCCCGATAAAATAATAGGCTTCCCTTGAAAGCCCGAGTTCATCCGACGGATCCTGGAAGATATTATGCCCGTCTTTGGTAAGCGACATGTTCAGATGCATCCCTGAACCATGAACTCCATTCTTAGGTTTTGGCATAAACGTCGCATGCAGACCATGACGTTTCGCAATTGTTTTTACAACCATTTTAAAAGTCATAATGTTATCCGCCGCCGCCAGTGCCTCATCATACTTAAAATCAATCTCATGTTGTGCCGGCGCAAATTCATGGTGGGATGATTCTATCTCAAAGCCCATATCCTCCAGTGTCAGTACCATATCCCTCCTGGCATTCTCTCCAAGGTCAAGAGGCCCTACATCAAAATACCCTGCCTGCTCATGGGAGAGTGTCGTCGGCAAACCGTCATCGTCCGTATGAAAAAGGAAAAACTCACACTCCGGCCCCGCCTCAAATTCATACCCCAGCTCTTTTGCCTTCGCAATCGTCTTCTTCAGCACATACCTGGGATCTCTGGCAAACGGTGTCCCGTCCGGCCGGCAGATATCACACAAAAGCCTTGCAACCTTTCCTCTCTGCGGTCTCCACGGAAAAATTTCAAATGTATTCAGATCCGGATAAAGGTAAAGATCTGATTCCTCTACCTCCGTAAAACCCTCAATTGCAGACCCGTCAAATTTACATTCATTATTCAGCGCCTTCTCAAGCTGGCTTTCTGTAACCGCAATATTTTTGATCGTCCCGAAAATATCTGTAAACTGGAGGCGGATAAACTCGACATCCTCTTCCTCTGCCATTGTCAGAATATCTTCCCTTGTATAATTCCTCATATTTTAATCCTCCTGTCACTCAAAGCAAAAAGAGCATTCTCAATCCCGGGCGTGCCTGAACACGCCCGAGTGAAAACGCCCTTGTTTCTATTGCCATTATAACGTCAGTGCTGCCGGTTGTCAACTAACGGCTTTCTTTCGTGATCCAGTCAATCGCATTTAATTCTTCCTCTGTAAATGAGGCTCTGTTGACAATTCCTGCATTTTCCTTGATCTGCTCCGGTTTCGAGGCACCGATCAGAACACTTGTGATATCCTGGTCCTTCAGGATCCATGAAAGCGCCATCTGCGCAAGAGTCTGTCCTCTCTGAGCTGCGAGTTCATTCAGCTCAAAGATTTGTTTCAGACGTTCTTCTGTGATATCACTCTCCTTCAGGAACCGGCCGTCCTTTTTCACACGGCTGTCTTCCGGAATTCCATGAAGATAACGGTCCGTCAGAAGTCCCTGGGCAAGCGGGCTGAACGCAATCAGTCCAATCCCAGCCTCCGCAGCATATGCTTTCAGTCCGTCCTCTTCAATCCACCGGTCAAACATTGAATATCTCACCTGATTAATAATGAACGGACATTTCAAATCTTTTAAAATCTCAGCCGCCCTCTTCGTTGTCTCCATGTCGTAATTGGAGATTCCGGCATACAGTGCTTTCCCCTGTTTCACTGCTGTGTCAAGTGCCATCATGCTCTCTTCCAGAGGGGTATCTTTATCCATCCGGTGATGATAAAAGATATCAACATAGTCGATCCCTATACGCTTCAGGCTCTGATCCAGACTTGCCAGTATATACTTCCGGCTTCCTCCATCCCCATACGGCCCCGGCCACATCTCATATCCGGCTTTCGTACTGATCACCAGCTCATCCCGGTAAGTCATCAGGTCATCCCTCAGTATTTTGCCGAAGTTACGCTCCGCACTTCCATTTTTCGGCCCATAGTTATTCGCCAGATCAAAATGAGTGATCCCAAGGTCAAATGCCGTACGGCACATGCCTCTCATATTCTCATAGGAATCGTATTTTCCAAAATTATGCCAAAGCCCCAGCGAAACTCCCGGAAGCTTCAGTCCGCTCTTTCCGCAGCGGTGATATTTCATATTCTCATACCGTGCATCTTCTGCCTGATATATCATACTCCCATCCTCCTTCCCATTCTGTAATGTTATTTCCCGTCTTCTGCCACACCGCTATTGTTGCTGTGCACCGTAATTCCACCCTTGAGCGGCGAAAAAAGGATGCCGATCACGATACCTCCCAGAATACAATTCAAAAGAAGAAGTATTTTTTCTGCTCCCGACCAGTCTTTACTAAAAAATAATTTTAAGTTTCTCAATGCTGTTCCTCCTTTTTATGTCAATCATTACCAGCTGTCTTCTAATATTTATTATATCTCTTTTCAAAAGAATAAGGAAGGCCATTTCTTACATTGAAAAAACATTCGCCGTCTGCTAAAATGAAACCATTAAGACATCACATTATTTATAGAAAGGATAAATTGCAAACACAGCAGATTTCGCACCTTGTGTTTGTAGCCTGAAAAGAGATGATTACTGTTTTCAGCGCTTTGGTACAAAAAATGGCTAATAATGACTGGTCAAACCTGGGTAACGAAATAAAAGACATCGTACAGCAGGCAATTGACTCCAATGATTTTCATAAATTAAATCAGACAATCAACGATACCATCCACAATGTAACCGATGGATTTCTTGGAGGAGGCCCGAAACCCGGCTGGGATTTTGGTTCCTACAGACAGCCGCACAGACAGACGGGCGGTTTTGATCCAGGTGAGTTCCCATTCGGAGACAAAGACTTCACAGATGGACAAACCCAGGATCCGAAGGGTTCTTCTTCTGCCTCCGGCTCTTCAACGGGTTACAATTATAATTATAACTATGGCTATAACAGCAAATCTTCGAGCCGTAATGCCCGGAGAAATGAACGCACTGCCTGCCGCAGCGGACACCAGACACCGGTGCCGTCCCAGAACCAGAAGCTCACAGTAAATACCGGCTTGACACGTGCCCTTGGACTAACACTGGCCATCACTGGTTATTCTCTGGCGGGGGGTTTTGGTATCGCAACAGCTGTGCTGATTCCATTGATGGTACTTGGACTTGTACCAATGAGACTCCTGGCTCTTCCGATCATTTTCGGACTTCTCACCTGCGGCGGGATTGCCATGGGTGTGATCGGAGGTAAAACTTCCTCCCGGGCCAAACGTTTCAAAGCCTATTTAAACAAACTGGGGGCCAAAACCTACTGTAACTTAAAGGATCTGGAACAGCTGACCCGGAAATCACACAAGTTCGTCCTCAAAGATATCAAAGATATGATCCGCCGGGGATGGTTTCTGGAAGGACACATTGACGAAGCCGGAACCTGCCTGATCACAAGCAATGAAACTTATCAGGAGTACATGAAACTCCAGGAACATATGAAAGAACAGGAGAAGGAAGAACAAAGGAAAGAGCAGGCTCAGAAAACAGAAGACAGCAGATTTTCTCCTGAAATCCAGGAAGTGATTCAGGAAGGAAATGGTTTTCTTGAGGAAATCAGGGCATGCAACGATGCCATTCCGGGCGTGGAAATCTCGCGGAAGATCTCACGGATGGAACTGATCACTGATAAAATCTTCCAGAGGGTCAAGGTACATCCTGAAGTGATTCCTGATCTCAGAAAACTGATGGATTACTATCTTCCAACTACAGTCAAACTTCTCCATGCTTATGAAGAACTTGATGCCCAGCCGATCCAGGGGGACAATATTCTCTCTTCCAAAAAAGAAATTGAGGATACTCTGGACACTTTAAATGTCGCATTTGAAAAGCTGCTCGACGGACTTTTTAAGGACACAGCCTGGGATGTTGCCTCTGATATCTCAGTTCTCCAGACTATGCTGGCCCAGGAAGGGCTTACTAAGGATGATTTTCCAAATATGAGCCGTTAAAACTAACTATTTATCCTATATAAGAAAGGAATTTTATAATGAGCGAATTAAAAGATTTCGATACCGTACCTACGCTGACTCTCGATCCAGTCATTGATATGGAGCCCTCCAAACCGGTGATCGTTGCTGAAGAACCCGAAAAACCTGTGCTGGATGAAAGTATTCTTACACCGGAGGAACGCCAGATGGTCGAGAATTTCTCACAGCAGATTGACCTGCACAATTCAAATATGATTCTCCAGTATGGTGCCGGAACACAGAAGAAGATGGCTGATTTCTCTGAATCTGCACTGGATAATGTCCGTACGAAGGATCTGGGCGAGGTAGGTGATCTCTTATCCAGTGTAGTTACTGAGCTTAAGAATTTCGATACGGCGGAAGAGGAAAAAGGATTCTTTGGTCTCTTCAAAAAACAGTCTGACAAAATAGCCGCTATGAAGACAAAATACGACAAGGCGGAAGTGAACGTCAATAAGATCTGTACTGTACTTGAAAATCATCAGGTACAGCTGTTAAAGGATATGGCGATTCTTGACAAGATGTACGATCTGAACCTGACATATTTCAAAGAATTATCCATGTACATCCTTGCCGGCAAAAAGAAACTGGAACATGTACGTACAACCGAACTCCCGGCACTTCTGTCCAAAGCACAGATGAGCGGGCTGCCGGAAGATACACAGGCTGCCAAAGATCTGGATTCCCAGTGCAACCGTTTTGAAAAGAAACTCCACGACCTGGAACTGACACGGATGATTTCCATCCAGACAGCTCCCCAGCTTCGTCTTGTACAGGAAAATGATTCTGTGATGGCAGAGAAAATCCAGTCTACGCTTGTCAATACAATTCCTCTCTGGAAAAGCCAGATGGTCGTGGCACTTGGAGTTGCCCATTCCACCCAGGCCGCCAAAGCACAGCGTGAAGTGACTGATATGACGAATGAACTGCTCAGAAAGAATGCTGCCATGCTGAAAACTGCAACTCTTGAGACTGCAAGAGAAGCGGAACGTGGTGTTGTAGATATTGAGACACTGACCGCAACGAATGAATCTCTCATCTCCACACTGGACGAGGTTATGAACATCCAGAAAGAAGGCCGCGAGAAACGCCAGGCCGCAGAGCTTGAGATGAACCGTCTGGAAAACGAACTGAAGGCAAAACTTCTGGAAATCCGGAAATAGATTCCTCATACGAACGCAAAAAATAGAGAAAGACATTATATTTGTCTTTCTCCATTTTTTATTCATTTCGTATATTTAAATTCTGATGAGATGTATCTGATATGCAAGATACTCACCCATTTCTACAGGTAACGGAAGCCCCGCCCCCATCAGTGCACCTCCGCTGTAGATCTTGCCGTCTGCTTCATCTTTATACCACGCATCCTCAGAAAGCCCGCAAAGCTTTACGTAATTGACCGTCATATTTCCATGTATTTCCTGCATCACTGCATTTACCAGTGCTTCAGACTGATCCTCAGATACAAATTCCCACGCTCCCACTTCTTGTTCAAACGGATTCGTCAGCCTGTAATAACATCCATTTTGGATCAGTTTGGCATATTTATGATACTCTCTTATCTGCTCTCTGATCTCTTCTTTCTCTTCTTCCGTCAGCTTCGAAAGATCCAGCTCATAACCAAAAGTCCCTGCCATCGCTGTCACCGCACGTGTGTGCATACTCGTAATTCTTCCGGTCTGATGGTTCGGCACCGCTGAGACATGAGAACCTGTCGCTGAAACCGGATATCCAAAGGAGGTGCCATATTGTATTTTGACCCTGTCGATGGCATCTGTATTGTCGCTGCACCAGATCTGTGGTGTGTAATACAGCATTCCGGCGTCAAACCTGCCGCCGCCTCCGCTGCATCCTTCAATCAGTATGTCCGGATACCTTGCGGTAAGCCTCTCCAAAAAGTCATACAATCCCAGAATATAGTCATACATTACCCGGCCCTGCTCTGCTCCCGAAGCGGAATAAATATCTGAAAGGCTCCGGTTCATATCCCATTTTACATATTCAATATTCCCCTGATCCAGCACTTCGCAGATCTGTTCATAGATATAGTCTACGACCTCTTTCCGTGAGAAGTCCAATACAAGCTGGTTCCTGGAACGGACTGGTTTCCTTCCCGGTACTTTCAGCGCCCAGTCCGGATGTTCCCGGTAAAGGGTACTGTCTTCATTGACCATCTCCGGCTCAATCCAGATTCCAAACTTCACACCGAGCGCATTGATTCTCTCGATCAGACCGCCAAGTGTTCCTCCAAGCTTTTCTTCATTTACCTGCCAGTCTCCAAGACCGCTGTTATCATCATCCCGCTTTCCAAACCAGCCGTCATCCATGACAAGAAGTTCAATTCCTGTCTCTGCCGCCTGCTTAGCCAGATTGTAAATCGTCTCTCCATTAAAATCAAAATATGCTGCCTCCCAGCTGTTGATCAGCACAGGCCGCACCGCGTTCTTATATTTCCCGCGGCACACATGATTCCGGATACACTGATGGAGATTCTGCGACAGCTGGTTCAGGCCGGATGCACTGTAAGTCAGAATGACTTCCGGCGCCAGAAACTCTTCCCCGTTTTCCAGAGGATAAGAAAACTGCTCCTCTGAAAGCCCCAGAATCATGCGCGTCTGGTTAAACTGATCTTTTTCCGCCTCCCCTTTGAATCCTCCGCTGTATACAAAAGACATGGCATAACAATTTCCGCTGTTCTCTGTGGCTTCCTTATCAGTCAGTATCATCAACGGATTATACTGATGGCTTGAGGTTCCCCGTCTGCTGCCGATCACCTGGGCTGCATGATTCACAGATGCTCTCTGGTAGTTCCGTTCCATGGCATGGCGTCCGTAAAAACTGATCAGGTCATAATCACCGGACACAAAATCAAGACACGCCGACTGCACCTTCTCCAGATAGATTTTCTCACCATTATTTTTCACAGCTGCACTTCTCGTAATCACATCTATCTCTGGCAGCACACCATACAAAAGTGTCACCTGCAGCCCCATCCCACTGTCTTCCAGCACGATTTCCAGTGTTTCCGCTTCTTCTTCGCCCGCATAAACTGCCGGCAATCCTTTCAGTGCATATTTCCCTTTCTGTATCCGATGTTCTTTATACCTGAGATCACATCCATATATTCCTTCTTCATTCTTTATTGCGAACGCCGAAGCCCGGTAGTCCCCGCTGCCGGAAAATGGGAACTCCTGAGGAAGCGCATCCAGTGAATAAGTCCTGTCATCCCCTGCATCATATGGATTCCCTGAAAATCCCCTGTCATAACAGGTCAGCATGTAATCCATACATCCCTGGACTTTTTTCCCATAGTACAGATGAAGGAGAAACCCAAACCTGTCAATCTGCATCTGATACGTGGTCGTCTTCGTGTGTAGTGTAAAAGTCTTCTTATCATTCTCAAAAATAATACTCATCATCATTCTCCTTTATTTGACAGCTCCGTTTACTACTCCGTTTAATATCTGCTTCTGACAGATGATATAGAATAAAAGAATTGGCAGCAATGCAAGTAAATACGAAGCAAATGCCAGATTATAGTTCGTTCCAAACTGTGTCTGGAAATTCAGCTGTGCAAGCGGAAGTGTATTCTGGTCCGTCCCTGACATAATTACAAGAGGTGTCATCACGTCATTCCATGTGCCAAGCGCCGTCAGTACAGCCACCGTTGCATGCATCGGTTTCATAATAGGGAAGATAATCTTCCAGTAGGTTCTCCATGTACTCGCTCCGTCAACTCTGGCCGCTTCTTCCAGGGCAACCGGTATGTTTTTCAGATATCCGGTATATAGAAGAACATTCATCGGCATATAGAACACAACATAAAGCACAATCACTCCGAACCGGTTGGCAATTCCCATCTGTGCAGTCTGTTTTACTAACGGCATCATCAGAATTGCAAATGGTACGAACATACCGCTGACGATATATAAATAAGCAAAGTTATAAAATTTGCTGTGTGATTTATTGCGCCCAATCGCATAACCGATAAGGGAATGAAGCACAATAGATAAAACAACGGTAACCAATGTCAACAAAATACTGTTGCCAAGAGAATGCCAGAAATCCGTAACCCGCATCGCCTCTGCAAAGTTCTGTAAGCTCCAGGATTTCGGAAGTGACAGGATTCCCGCCACGCTGTTTGTCATTTCCGACGGCTGCTTAAACGCAATCACAACCGTCAGATAAAGCGGAAATGCGACTGTGATCAGTCCAACAATCAGCATTACCGTAACCGGCCAGTTCGTCTTCTCTTTTACTCTCACTTTCGTATTCGCCGCCATCATAACTGTTCCTCCTTCTTACCTAAGAAATTCATCTGCAATACCGAGATTACCACAATCACGATAAAGAAGATTACCGCGTTCGCACTCTGGAATCCGAACTGTCCGCCGTCCATACCATTTTTGTAAATCAGGTATGAGATGGATTCTGTACTCTGCGCCGGTCCTCCTTTTGTCAAAGCCATAATCTGATCAAATACCATCAGAAAATCTTTCATACAGAGAACCATATTGATCGTGAAAAATGGAAGAATCAGCGGGAAAGTCAGGCTCTTGAATTTCTGAAAGCCTGTGGCTCCGTCGATCGCTCCTGCTTCATATACATCTCCCGGAACGGTCTGCAGACCAGAGATATAGATGATCGTATTCATTGCGATTGCCTGCCATGCACAGACGACCATAATCGCAACCCATGCCCACTTTGTACTGGAAAGCATGCTGGAACCGCTTCCTCCGGCTGCTTTCATAAGCGCAGGAAGAATATAGGTGAAAAAGTAATTGAAAATATAGCCTACCACCAATGCTCCCAGAATCTTCGGCACAAAATACAATCCGCGCAGTGCGCTTTTCCCTTTGATCTTACTGTTTAATCCAAGTGCCAGAAGAAGACTTAAAATATTTACTACAATGGTTGTCACAATCGCCAGTTTAAAAGTGAACAGATATGATTTTCCAACCCTGACATCCTGAAACAGATCAATATAATTTCTGAATCCGACCCAGTCATAGGCACCATAACCTTTGTAGTTTGTAAAACTGTAGATCATTCCCTTGATCAGAGGCAGCGTATTAAAACAAAAGAACAGCGCCAAAATTGGTATTGTGATGATCAAAAACGTACGGTTTCTATCATTTATTTTCTTCATTTTCCCCTCTCCTTCCTAGTTTGAAGTTCCATGTTCGGCTTCATAATCTTCTACTTTGTGGATAATATCTCTGTTATAACGCAGCCAGTCAGTGTCGAACTTTTTCAGGAAGGCATCCACATCTTTATTGATCAGAAACGTCTGTATCTGTGCATCGACAGACATCTCAGACGGATAGTAATGATCCTGGTAATCGGTCATCTTTCCTTCATCAATATAAGATTTCATGCCATCCAGCATCGGTGCCAGCTGAAAATCCCCGGTTTTGCATGGAACCGCGTTCTGGTTGTCCAGATACAGCTTCACATTCTCATCTTCCAGCAGGAAATCAAGTACCTCATATGCAGCCTCTTTATTTTCACAGCTTTCCATCACACTGAACTGAAGATCGACACCTGAGTTTAAAACATTTTCCTCTGCATCACTGCTGCCCGGCATTACAAAAGAATCAATATCCATATCGGGATTTACTGATTTAATCTGCGGTACTGCATAACTTCCAATGGTATACATCGCCGACTCTCCATTGGCAAACGCTGTACACGCATCATTGTAGCCATAGGCAAACGGATCTTCCGGCCCGTATGCAACAAGTTCTAACATCTTCTCAGACACTTCCCTGTACTCATCGGCAAACTTTGTCTCCCCTTTGTTTACCTGACTGCAGACATCTGCCGGCGCAAGATCTACTGCCAATGCATTCCACGGCGCAAGGCAGGTCCACGCATCCTTAAACCCAAAGTAAAGGGGCTGTATTCCGGATGCCTTTATCTCCTCACAAAGCGCTGTAAACTCATCCCATGTCTCAGGGATCTCCCATCCATGTTCTTTAAACATTTCACGGTTATATAAAACTCCCGCCGCATTTGCCACATAAGGAACCCCATAGATTCCTTCTTCCGGCACAAACTCAAGCGCTTTTAAAATGTCAAGATATGCCGGCTTGATCTCCTTAAGCCCGTCAAAATCAGATATATCCGCAAGCATATCCGCATCCAGAAAATAAGAATAATTGATATCCCCGCCGATTCCGATAATATCAGGATTATCCTCCCTGACAAATCTCGTCTTTAAAATCGTCATCGCCTCATTCGGTGAATCAATCTTCAGCTGTATATCATCATGCGTCTCATTAAACCTTTTCTCCAGCTCCTCAAAAACTTCCACCGCTTCCTGCTTATACTGCACAAGTTCAATCACAGTCTTCCCACTGCTTTCGTTCTTCGCCTGACACCCCTGCAGAACCGGCGCTGCCAGCACAATCCCAGTCATTAACAGACTGATCATCTTTCTGTTTCCACTCTTCAATTTCATAATCTCTCCTTTCACAGATAAACTTATGTCAATCCATCTCTCTCCTGCTAATCACATTATAACATCCCAATATGCGACTATAAATATCCGCATATCGTCGGTTTTATACCTTTATGCAACTTTTCCCCCAATAATTTGAACTCCCCTAGCATTTTGGTATATACTATACGCATAGCGACGAACGCGGGGTTAAGCTGGAAGCCGTCGTCTGCTTGCAGACGTAAGGTTTCTGGCTTAACCCTATGTGAGTGCAGCGAACACTGAGGGATAAGTTAAACAATACAAAAGGAGCATTCCCCTATGAGTGATATTTTATTTTCCGTATTTCCAAATGAGAATTTCGTAGATTTAAGCCTCTATCAGTTTGGGTGGGAGCACTGTGAACCGGCACATTCTTACGGTCCTGCTGCCAGGAACCATTTTCTGTTCCATTACATCATCTCCGGCACCGGGACTTTGATGGCTGATGATTCCAAAAATGTTACCCAGACTTACCAGGTAAAAAGCGGACAGGGTTTTATGATATTCCCTCACCAGATTAATACGTATATCGCAGACACAGAGTACCCCTGGGAATATGTCTGGATTGAATTCGACGGTCTTCGCGTGAAGGAAGCCATCGAAATTGCGGGCCTGACCCAGGACAGCCCGATTTACCACGCCCACTCCAAAGACCTGCGCCAGGATATGATGAACGAGATGTTATACATCGCCCAGCACGGTGATGCCCCTCCGTTTCATCTGATTGGACATTTATATCTGTTTTTAGACTGCCTGACCCGCTCCTCCGCTTCCATGAAGCTGAGTCAGGGAGGACGTCTTCGCGATTTCTATATCCGCGAAGCTTTGGCATTCATAGAGCAGAACTTCCAAAATGACATTTCCGTAGAAGATATCGCCTCCACATGCGGCCTCAACAGAAGTTATTTCGGGAAAATATTTAAAGACACGGTCGGGAAATCCCCGCAGGAATTTCTCCTGAATTACCGCATGGTCAAAGCCGCAGAGTTATTAAAGCTCACATCACTTCTCATCGGCGATATCGGCAATGCCGTCGGATATTCGAATCAGCTCCATTTCTCCAGAGCATTTAAGAATGTATACGGACTCTCTCCGCGGGAATGGAGGAATCAGAACCGGATTGTAAAATAAAAGACAGTAACAAAGTGGTCAAGTCCACTTCAACTGCCTGAATCCCTCACTTATGAGGGACTTGTACACTTTGTGCGCCAATGTGCAGCTGCGAAGCAGCTTTCCTTGGCACATTGTGTGCATCCTGCCCGGAGGGCTTTTTATTACACAGGCAAGTTCAAAGAACTTTCCTGTGTAATGAAAAACCCGGCACATCTGCCGGGATATTTTACTTGTTGTGTATTTACTTTTCAGGATGACTAGTCCCTGATCTGTCTGCCGGTGACATCCATATGGAATTTATCTTTATAAATCAGCTGTGAGACCGGAACAATCTCATACCCTTTTTCCTCAAGTCCGGTGATGACTTCTTCCAGTGCATCTTTCGTATACTTCGCTCCATTGTGCATCAGGATAATCGCGCCATTTTTTAATTCTTCATTGTTCAGGACTGTATCCACAATGCTGTTCACACCATAGTCTTTCCAGTCCAGACTGTCCACTGACCATTGAATCGGATAATAGCCGCATGCCTGGGCATCCAGAATTACGTTATTATTATAATCCCCATACGGAGGCCGGAATAACTCCATCTCCTTTCCGGTAAGCTCCTTTACCCTTTCATGTACTTTCATAATTTCCTCTTTGCACTGCTCATCAGACAGCTGGCTCATATTTTTATGGTTTTCGCTGTGATTTCCAAGATCATGCCCAGCCTCACAGATCGCTTTCACATCCTCCGGGTACTCTTTCACCCATCCTCCGGTCATGAAAAACGTGACATGCAGGTTATGTTTCTTCAAAATATCCAGTATTGCCGCTGTATCTTCATTCCCCCATGCAGCATCAAATGAAAGTGCCACCTGCTTTTTGTCAGTCTCCACAGAATAAATCGGAAGTTCACGGCCATTTACATTGCTGCTGACAGTAGAATTTTCAGCAAGGTATTTTCCGGCCCCCACACAGACAACCAAAAGTGAAAACATTAGAAACCCATATTTTTTCAGAAATTTCATAGAATCTCCAAAACATATTTTATTCTATATATATGCCGCAAAACCTGTAATTAGGCTATACGCCCAGAAGTTTACTCCTGATTCGTACATAAGCTTCCAAACACACTTCTCAATTCTCCACCCTCACACTCCGCCTATACCCCATGACCGCTCCCCCGGATACTACCGCAATGATCATGACGATCTGCAGTAATCTGGTCTTTTCCGTTTCTATTATTGTCTGATACAGGATCTGATAAATTGGCTGGGTCTGTCCAACAATCATCCATACCCCTGTACCTAATAAAAATCTGATGAGAATCGGCAGGCACCATACAGCCACCGTGACCGTCAAAACATGGTAATTTTTCTTAAAATGTGCCGATAACCATATGCTCATTCCGGCTAACATTAAGATCCCGCCAAAAGCCATAAAAAGATATAATACAGCAAACTTTCCTATTTCCATCTGATACAGTGATAAGTATTCATTCATATCCCCCAGCAGGATTCCCGTAACCATCTTCCAGTTCCCGGCACCATAAATCCCCCGGCAGACGGCCGCCCCAATCACGGCGATCACAGCAAATGTTCCGGCTGCAGTTGTAAACGCCGCAGCGATCTTTGCCCCTGGTCCCCTGGTTTTTCCATACTCTGATGCATAAATGATTCCGGCTGTATTCTCCTGGTATTCCTCTGAAAAAACCGGTGTCAGAGCAACAATCAGAAAGATACTAAGAAACACCATCCCGCTTTGAAGATAGTCCAGAAATGTCCGATATCCCTGATTATATCCAAGTGTGATTTTCTTCCCGCTCTCCTTCATCACTCTGGCAAGTTCCGTCTCCCCAACAGGATAAATATGGCTTGGCTCCCGATAGATTCCACTCATATTCCCCTGCTCCAGCGAACCGTCTGACAGCCATTGTACAATAAAATCCGTAATATAATTCTTATCATCCCAGGGATTTGTTTCCATCAAAATTCTCTGGAGTTTGTCATCGTACAGAACCCCTTGATACAGCTTTTCCATTTCCCGGTTCCTCTCAATCGCCTGAATCCCACGGTATGGTGTTCCCTTTTCTATGCTTCTTTCGCCGCTTATCAGTATCATAAGATAGACCAGCGTTAATGAAAAAAGCAGCACCGCGCTGACCATTGTGATTTTTCTGCTCCAGATCTTTCGAAGCTCCATTTTATATAACGCCATCATCTTAACGCCCCTCTCTTCCACGCTCCCAGATAATAAAGATAAGCATCCTCAAGTACTGCATCCGTCAAAACCGCCTGTTCATGCGGCTTCTGTCTGGATACCACTCTTAAATATATCTCTCCTCCCTGGTTTCTCAAATTACTGATGACATATGTTTCATTCATGGCATCTGCTTCCTTTTCTGTGACTACGCACTCCCAGACATAATTTTTAACTTCTTCCGTCAGTTCCCATACCGTCCCTGTCTTAATGAGGCTTCCGTCTTTCATCATCAGTATTTTATCTGCGATATATTCTACATCTGCAACAATATGAGTGGACAGTATAATCATTTTATTTTTTCCAAGTGCACTGAGGATGTTCCGGAAATGCACTCTTTCTTTTGGATCCAGGCCAGCCGTCGGCTCATCCAGGATCAGAATCTCCGGATCGTTGAGAAGCGCCTGCGCAATTCCAATTCTCTGCAGCATTCCACCGGAATATGTTTTTAATTTCTTATCCTTCACCTCATTCAGACCGACAAGCAGAAGCAGCTCATCAATCCTTTTTTCTGCCCGTCCCTTTGGAATTGCCTTCAGCGCCGCCATATACATTAAAAAACGGTATGCTGTAAACTCAGGATAATACCCAAAATCCTGCGGAAGATAGCCAAGAATTCTCCTGTATGCACTGCCCATCTGTCCAATCTCAATCCCATCACACATCACCTGTCCATTCGATGGCTTTAAGATTCCGCTGATCATTCTCATCAATGTCGTTTTGCCTGCACCATTTTCTCCCAGCAGCCCATAAACTCCATTTTCAAACCGTGCATTGATTCCATCCACTGCCGTCTTATTTTGAAATTCTTTTTTCAGTTCATAAAGTTCTAATGTGTGCATAGCATCTCCCCCTTCTCCATCTTGCGAAACAGAACTTTTATCTCCGCCGCAAGTGTTACCACCGCCCCCGCCAATATCCAATACCATATAAATAACGCTGATTTCTCATAGATTTCCGGAAACATAGAAGCAAACACTAATGCTGCCGTCAGAACGACTCCCATTCCTGCCGCCGGGAAAACACTCTTCCTTCCCCCCTCCGTAAGCATAAGCCCTGTATAACAGATCTCCGATAACAAAAATGGAACACACAGGTAAATTCCGATATCCAGCAGCCTCATCCCTGTACTTCTGCCTGCAAAACCTGACAGCACAAGCAAAAATATCAGATCAGCCAAACCAAAAAACGTCATCCTTATAGCCGTCATCTGCCGGATGTTAAAATAACAGGATTCACCAAGTTCTGCAAAATGCTCCGAATACTGCCTTTTAAGACCGGCCCAAGCAAAAATTCCTGTAAGTGACGCAAACACAGTCCCGGCTGTCAAATACACGAACCTCCCGGCCTTTGCCCGTTCCAGCATGAGAAAAACCACTATCATAACGATAAAAAACACTGCCTGCAGAAGAAGAACTCTTTGATCAACATATCTGATCTGATCCCCGGCCATTGTCCACCATGGGATCTTCTCAGACGTTGATTTCCCCATTACCGCGTCTTCCAGAACTTTGATGGAATCCCTTTTTTTCCCTGCCTCCGGCTTTCCGGCCTCATCCCCTGAAAATAGTTTTTCTATCACCTTGTCCTTCATTTTACACCTCCATCTGTCTCTTTATATTTTGAATGCCTGATCTGAGCCTTGATTTCACCGTAGAAAGATTCACACTTAAAACTCTGGAAATCTCCTTTAGTTTCAGGTCATGGTAATATCGCAGTATAATGACCTCTCTTTGTTCTTCCGGAATCTTCTGCAGATAATCCCGAAGCATCAGGAAATTATCTGCCTGTTCAATCCCACGGTCATCTTCTCCTGCATCTATTACGGACTCAATGCATTCAGTTACACATAAATTTCTAAAATAGTCCACACAAAGGTTCCTGGCAATGGTAAGTAAATATCCTTTCAGATTCCGGTCTCTGTACGAATCCGCATATTTGATAAACCGCAGAAATGTCTCCTGGGTAATATCATAGGAATCCTCCCTGCTGCCTGTCTGATAGAAGCAGAAACGATAAATATCATCATAGTACTGATTCACGGCCTCACTCAGATATTCTTTTTCATTCTTTTTTCTCCATGGCTGATATTTATTTCCCACCGCATCACCTGCTTCCTTTTATATACGCGTATATATAATATAACTGATTTTAATCTGAAAAAGTTTACTCTGGTTCTGTTTTCTTACGTAACAGATAATATTTTGTCGATTCAAATACATTTTCTTCCAAATAGTCCTAATCATTGATATAATAAATATAGTTCGGAAATCAGATAGAATGTAAAGTGAGGAAACTATATGCTGTTCAATATTGATTTTGAAATATGCTCCCTGTTCTTCTTAATTATATTAATGTTTGTGTACAATTCCAAAAGAAAATATTTCGGCATCTCCGACAGAGTTTATGGATTCTATCTTCTTTTTGCGTTTCTGGATATCTCACTGGACATTATCTCAGTGTACACGATCACAAACGCTTCCTCTATACCACTCTTTATCAACTACATCATTAATTCTGCTTACTTAGTAATGCAGTCTTTTATTACTGCCATTTTATTCTTTTATATCGCGTCACTGGTAAAAAACATCAAAAGAAAATTTCTGATCCTCTTTTCAATACCGGCTGGAATTTCTGCCCTGCTTGCCCTGAGCAGCCCTCTGACACACCTGTATTTCTATTTTGATACAGGTACAAGATATACCCATGGGCCATTGCAAATCTTCCTATATGCCAACGGAGTATTCTATACCGTCCTCTGCCTTGTCATTGCCCTGTATTACCGAAAAGAACTGGGACGGACACTTTACTGTACTTCTCTTGAAATTACCGGAATTACAATTGCAGGTCTTTTCTTCCAGTTTCTGTTCCGTGAATATCTGCTCTCAGGCACAGGCATCGTAATGTCATTGCTGATCATATACTTAAATTTACAGAATCCGGATCAGTATACTGATTCGCTGACCGGTGTTTTGAACCGCAAGACATTCATAATCCACCTCAATGATATGCAGGACAAACATAAGCACTGTCCCTTCCTGATCATATCACTGAATAATTTTAAACTGGTAAATGAAATATTCGGGGTGTCAAACGGGGATATCCTTTTAAGGTCTGTTGCCCAGTATTTGTCTAAATTTGTTTCATCTGATTCCGTATACAGAATCGGAGGTGACATGTACGCCCTTATACTTTCCTCCCCGTCAGAAGCGGAAAGCATAAGCTCTGAGATACAGAAACGGTTCCAGTATACATGGTCTCTTCATGATGCAATGAATGTATCACTCTCTCCATGCATTTGTTATCTCAATACAAAATATTGTCACGGCGAAACTTCGGAAATCCTGAAAACAATTGATTATGCTGTCCTTGAAGCAAAAAAGTCCAGGAAAAATGCTGTATACCACGTAGATACCGAGGCAATCCAGATGATTTCAAGAAAAGCCGCCATAGAACAGGCTCTGTCTGTAGCTCTGGAACGGCAGTGTTTTGAAGTACATTACCAGCCTATTTATTCCACTGCTTCCGGAACTTTCACGACATTGGAAGCACTCGCAAGACTTTACATCCCTTCCTTTGGATATATCCCGCCAGACGAGTTTATACAGATTGCCGAGCAAAACGGGATTATTATTCCGCTTGGGATGCTGATTATGGAAGAAGTGTGCCGGTTTATACGTAAAACCTCCCTCTGGACTTATGGATTTCAATATGTAGAGGTGAATCTCTCCGTCATTCAGTGTATGCAGGAAGATTTCGCCGACAATCTGCTTATGCTTTTAGATATGTACGATATTTTGCCCATCTATATCAATCTGGAAATCACGGAAACTGCCGCCTCCTTTTCCGAGAATCTTCTGATGAAAAATATCCAGACGCTATTGGATGCGGGAATTACATTTTCAATGGACGATTATGGTTCCGGATATTCTACCATTAATTATCTGGCCAATCTTCCGTTTACTTACATTAAGCTGGACAAACATCTGGTCTGGTCTTATTTTGAAAACGAAGATTCTAAAATCATCATGGGCAAAACTGTTGAGATGCTGAAGCTTCTGAATTACAAAATCATAGCAGAGGGCGTTGAGACCGAAAGCCAGGCTGCCGCCCTTAGCAGTATGAATATCGATTATCTGCAGGGCTATTACTATTCAAAACCTATTCCCGGATCTGAGTTACTTGACCTGGTCAGTTCTCAGAAACAGTCATTTTAAAAGAGCAATGGAAGTTTCCGTTTCCATTGCTCTTTGTATCCGCCTCTTATTAAACGTTTAACCATTTACTTTTACTGGCTTTTGCAGTATAATTTAATCAGTATTTTGGAACCGTTACACGATAATTTATCTGGAATTGAGGCGTATATTATGAGTAAATTTTTTGGAATTGACACCCCGTTATGGTGCTTCTTCAGCAGGCTCGCTGATCTTGTCATCCTGAATCTGTGTTTTCTGATCTTTTGTATTCCTGTAGTCACCATTGGTCCCGCGCTTACCGCACTTTATTATACCAGTATGAAAATGTCTGAAGGGGATGTTACCTCTGTAACGAAAGCATTTTATCATTCCTTCCGTGAAAATCTCCGCCAGGGCACTGTGATGTGGGTCATCAGCCTCTTTGTCCTGTCTCTGACTGCATTTGACCTTTATCTGATCACAGGATTTCAGGGAGCGCTTCGCTCCATCCTGCATACTGTGCTCCTGATTTTCGGACTGACCGTTTATATGGTGATCCTCTATACCTTCCCGCTTCTTGGGCGTTTTGAAAACACTACTTTAAATATGTTCAGGAATGCATTTGTCATGTGTATCCGGCACCTGCCGTATACTCTTATTATGGCATTGATTTCACTTGCTCCGGTGCTGATTTTTCTCATTTCACCGTCAGCACTTCCACTGCTGGCTATGATTTACCTCCTCATCGGATTTGGCCTGACTGCATTTGCCAACTCTTTTCTATTTTCGAGAATCTTTGCAAAATATATGCCTTCATAAAATTCATCCTCAGGACGAACAAGGCCGTATCTGCTGAAAACACAGCAGATACGGCCTTGTCTTTCTTTTCCTGTCATTATAATCCTGAAACGGCAAGCAGATAAACTGCCGGAAAATACAGGATCAAAACGAGTGCACCATACCCCTTTTCCTTTTTCTCAGCCAAAGTGCTATACCCAAGCACTACATCTGAAATGAAAAAGCACAATCCACCTGCACCGCCAAGCAGGCTTCCCACACTCCCCCGGCTCATTGCCCCTGTAACGGCCATTGCTGTCATACCGCACAATAATACTGAATAAATCGTCCCCGGAATCGAAAGCCATTTCAGCACTTTAAAAAACCTGAAGAAAATAATCAGCATGATACCAAGAAGAATCACGAAAATCACCGGAGTATAACTCTTGTAATATCCCTCCATGTAAAACGCTGCCATAAAGCAGATATGTGCCATTCCAAAGCATCCCACACCTGCAAGCAGCCATAGTTCCAACAGCACATCTGCCACCATGCACATCACGGTTCCAGCCACCAAAACCCAGGATAGTATATCATTATGTTTCATGGCAAAGGCAACAGCTGCCAAAACCGCCATAAAAGTAGCCAGAGCTTTCCATACAAGCGCCTTTTTCCCCGCCGTCCTTTTCGTCCGGTAATATCGTACTCCAAAACAGATCATTAAAACAAATTCCACAATCAGCAATGTTCTTCCTCCCTGTCTGGAGTATGTGTTAAAATTGTTTTTTTAATTTCATATTTTTTATACAGTGTTTCCCGAAACTCTTTATCATTTACTGCTCTTAGCAAATCATCTGTACGCGATTCCTGAAGAAGTTCTTTTGTTAGCTCGGCAAATAACGCTTCTCCCTCTTGTTTGCCCTCTTGTTTACCCTCTTCCCGAATAAATATTTTTTCTTCCCACTCCTGCATATATTTCACTCCCATCTCTTCACTCGCCTTTATCCGGCTCACCCGCTCATGAATTTTCTTAATTCTGGAGCTGCCTGAACTGTGAACCAGCTCCCCATCCGGATGCTCAATGTATTTCAGAAAATCAATTAACTCTTTACTGACTCCTTCCGGGTCAGTTCCTTTGGTATTAAGGAAAATCCTTACAGCTCCGTCATTTAGTTTTATGGAAGAATCTTCTTCACAACACATTTTAAATGTATATTTGTATTTTCCTTTTCCAAACAGATCAAATGTTGCAATCATTATCATAAATGAATCATTAAGAGCATTGAAATTCGTCTCGCCAAGCTCCAGCAAGGTTACGTCCAGATGTGCCTGATAGTATCTGCTTCTTCTTGGAAGGTTCCCCGTATTTTTCCCCTGCGTTTCTGCGTTATAAATCGTATCCTCTTCATCCTGTGCAAAAACATCTAACCGTACCGCCCGAAGATCCGGAGTTGTACGCATTTCTTTTTCACTTTCTGATGAATAAAGTTTAATTTCCTGCTCTGATTCTAACGCAATTTCTAGCATTGCCTGGCAAGTCTCCCTGTCTTCCATTGCCTCATCAAAAAGAAACCGATCCAATAAAGTCAGTTCTTGTAACGGCGTTATTCTTTTTTGTTTCCTCATCTGTTACCTCCATTTTATCCTGTACATACAATAACTTCAACTTAATTTAAACAAACTCCCGACTTTATTCCCGCAAACGCATCATCCCTTTACACTTTCGTTTTCATTTTGAAAATTTGGCAGAAAAGCCATGAAAAATTAAACGGAACAGAATGTTCCATGAACTGGAAAAATTATAACATAGTATTCTATGATGTACAATTGAATTATATAAGAACTTTACATTTTGTACCAGACAGAAATGCTTTTGCACTCCCCTCTCTTCACACGGATACAGGGCCGCTTTGGCCCCGCTTAATACAATATCCTCCGCACAGTTTCCAGCAAAAACTCTGCCTTTGCCTCTTTCATCCCGAGAAGTGCCATGATGTTCATTGTCACAAACTCTGCAAATGCTTCCATGGTAAATGTCTCATCCCACACATCTTCTCTGATTTTATCGTCTCGTTCGAGATATCCGAAAATCAAAATGTTCAGTTCCTTCTGCATGGACTGCATCTGCCTGCGTCCGCTCTCCCTGGCGCCTCCAAGGCTTCCCATCAGCATTCCGGCGGACTGCCGGATATGTTCATTCAGAAAACAGTATACTTCCTCAAGCTGTACCGCAAAAGAACCGCTGCCAATTACACCTTCCATCTCCCCCAATGTCCTGCACCAATATCCCTGTGTAAGCGCAAGCAGAATATCATCTTTGCCCGTAAAATAATTGTATACCGTCCCTGAAGCTACACCTGTCGCTTTCGCAATTGCTCTGATATTGACTGCTTCCGGCCCCTCCGTCTCTACTATGTTTTTGGCAGCCAAAAGAAGAGCCTCTCTTAATGTCTCATCCTTGCTTCTCATCTCATCCTCCTGATTTCCGGAATTGCTTACCGGCTCATCCCTACAATCATACCAGATAAATATGGAATCAGCCAGATGATCCACACAGCGAGACTGAATTTGTGGAATGTGCGCATCATTTTTTCATTTTTCCTTACCAGTACAATGGTTGCCCAGACTGCATGGAATAACATCAGCAAAATTGCCAGTGCTCCTGTAACAGCATGGAAATTCAACGAAAATACATCTCCGGCAATCTGTCCCATAATGGTTGTCCCCGTCGTATCACATACAAAACCAAGCCAGAAGATGACAACATGCCACGGTTTCAACACCTTCTGAATCTTCTCTCCCCACACTCCTGCCGAATATAAAATCAGCGCCAGTGTAATCGCAAGAATCGCAAATATCAGCATAATTTTCTCCTTTTCAATCTAAAATGAACTTGTTCATTTATCAGCATACCCGGTACGTCCTCCGGTGTCAAGCTGTTTTTTTGAACAAGTTCATTTTAGATTTGAAAAGCTATTCCCATATATTATTTTCAATTTTGAAGACAGGTCTTTGGTCTTTCCACTCTACTTTCATCAGATACGCATGTCTGTTCGGATCATAAAGGGGATCTCCGGCGATCTCATCGTACTGCCTTGCATGATAAACCATAATGTCATCTTTCCCGTCATCTGATTTCACAAAGCAGTTATGTCCTGGACCAATCATCCCTTTTTCCACGTCTGTCGCAAGAACCGGCATCCGCTCCTTCTTCCACACTGTAGGGTCAAGAACATCTGCCCCGGCATCAGCCGTCAGCATTCCGACACAGTAACTTGCTCCGGTGGCGCTTGCTGAATATGTCATATAAATCTTACCGCCATGTTTTAGAATTGCAGGCCCTTCATTTACCCAGAAATCCACTCTCTCCCAGTCATAATCCGGTGATGTTAAAAGTACCTGTTCTGTCGCAAGCTTCCACGGAGTCTCCATCCTGGCAATGTAAAGATTTGAAATTTTCTTGCCGACACTGACCTTCTCCGCCCAGATACAATACCATTCGTTCTTGTGTTCAAATACGGTCATATCAAGAGAGAAATCCTGGAAAGAAAAAGCATCCAGACCCTGCATCTGTCCCATTTCTTCCCATGCGTCATTGACAGGATCCTGTCCGGTACAGCGAAGCACATATGGGCGGATTGCCCAGATGTCATCGATGTCACCTGCTGCATAGTAGATAAACCATTCTCCGTGAATATAATGAATCTCCGGTGCCCAGATATGGACACTCATAATTCCCTGTTCATGTTTTTCCCAGACCGTCACCTCTTTGGCTTCCCTTAAGCCTTCGATTGTCTCCGATTTTCTCAGAATAATCCGGTCATATTCCGGCACCGACGCTGTAAAATAGCAGGTGCCGTCTGTATGCCTGTAGATATAAGGATCTGCCCTCTGTCCGATAAAAGGCTCATTGTACGGTGTCTTTTTATAATTACTGCAGTTCATATTTCTTACCGTCCTATTTCCCCAAGCGGATTACATTCCAGGAAGCTTTATGCAGTACACTGGTCAATGTCCCCGCATCCAGACTGGACTGTTCTGTGTTCTTTGGTGCCACCTTTTCATTTGCGAAGCTGTTTACCGCTTTGAGATCATCATTTTCGAGAACAATATGCTCCAACAACCGGTATCCTTCAAAGCTTCTCACATCTGTTGTCAGTTCAATATCCTCCTGAAGGCTTCTGTTTACCGCGAATATTGTAACTTCCTCTTTCTCCTCATTGTACACAGACACTGCCTCGACTGCCGTGACATCCACATGTTTGCTTGTATCGAATTTCGGAGTACTGATGACCGGAAGCAGCGCCACTCCGCGTCCATATTTTGACGTATGCATAAATGGATAGAAAATCGTCTGCTTCCATGCCCCGCCGCCGTTTGCATCTGTCATAATCGGAGCAATGACATTGACAAGCTGTGCAAGACAAGCCATTTTCACCCTGTCTGCATGTTTTAACAGCGTAATCAGCATCAGCCCAACCAGAAGCGCATCTTCAAATGTATAGATATCTTCCAGCATCGGAGGCGCCACCTGCCACGGATGGTTCTCTGTGATATCATCATCTGCCGCGTTGGAGTGGAACCATACATTCCATTCATCAAAACTTAAATTGATATTCTTTTTGCCGCGTTTTTTCGCCTTCACATAATCGCAGGTCGCAATGACAGTACGGATAAATTCATCCATATCATCGGAATCCGCAAGATAATCCTGGCTGTCATTGTCACGGTTTCCGTAGTATTGGTGGAGAGATACGTAATCTACATAATCGTATGTATGTTCCAGAGTCACAGACTCCCACTTTGGAAATGTCGGCATATCAAGTGCGGAACTTCCGCAGGATACCAGTTCAATCGAAGGATCAATGAGTTTCATCGCCTTTGCAGTTTCTTCCGCAAGACGGCCATACTCTTCCATGGTCTTATGGCCGATCTGCCATGGGCCGTCCATTTCATTGCCGAGGCACCACGTCTTGATATTATGAGGGTCCTTATATCCATGTCTGATACGGAGATCACTGTATTTTGTCCCTCCCGGATGATTGCAGTATTCCAGCAGGTTACATGCATCTGCGATTCCTCTCGTTCCAAGGTTGACCGCCATCATGACATCTGAATTCACATCCTTTGCCCATGTGGAAAATTCATTCAGCCCAACCTTATTCTCTTCCAGGCTTCTCCATGCAAGTTCCAGACGTTTTGGACGGTCTTCCACTGGTCCGACACTGTCTTCCCAGTAGAAATTTGACACAAAGTTCCCGCCCGGATAGCGGATAATCGGAACATCCAGTTCTTTTACCAGTTCCATGACATCTGTGCGGAACCCATCCTTGTTCGCCGCCGGATGTCCGGGACAGTAGATTCCGTCATATACCGCCCGTCCAAGATGTTCAATGAAGGATCCATAGACTCTTTTGTCCACCGGCGCAATGCGGTAGTCCTTATCAATTACCATTTTTGCTCTGTTATTTGCCATAATTATTCTCCAATCATTATATGTGATTTTGTAACTATTCAGATTTCCGAAGTTACGGCTGAATCGTTACATAATTTTAATGTTAGCCTTTTACCGCACCTGCCGTCATACCTTCAATAAAGTATTTTTGGAATGCCACAAACAGGATGAAGATTGGGAACACTGAGAATACGGATCCTACAATCAACAGGCTGTAGTTATCCCCATATGGATTGATCAGTGTATTCAGTCCAAGTGTCAGTGTATATTTCTCTGATGACCGGATCACAAGCAGCGGCCACAGGTAATTATTCCATGCATTCATACCATTTAAGATTGCCATTGCTGAAAATGCCGGTTTCATAATCGGTACAATCAGACGGAAGAAGATTCCATACTCTGTTGCACCGTCGATTCTTCCCGCTTCCAGAAGTGTCTTTGGAATCCCAAGCAAATATTGCCGGAAGAAGAAAATCGTGGATGCATGTGCCATAAACGGAAGAACGATTGCTGCGTAACTGTCCATCATTCCCCAGGATGACATCTGCTTATACAGTGGAAGCATCACTACTTCCAGAGGAATAGACAGGATCAGAAGCACAATGATAAAGAAGAACTTCTTTCCCTTGAATTCATATGCAGCAAATCCGTACCCTACAAATGCACTGACAATCAGTGTTGACACTACAGTCACAATTGTAATAAAAATACTGTTGAAGAACCAGTGCCAGTATTCATGGTCTCCGGTAAACAGAAGTACATAGTTATCAAGGCTCATTCTGCCGAAGTTAATATCCAGATTCAGACCGTACTGAAGCAGGTCACTTCCTGGTTTGAAACTTGCAACAAATAACACCCAGATTGGGAGAATGACCAGAATCGCAAGAATTGTAAATAACACAATCATTCCGGCGGTTGCACCTTTATGTTTCCCTGATTTTTTCTGCTTGTTTGCCATAACTGCTTCACTCATTTTATTCTCCCTCCTCATCGAAGGTTCCTGTCGCTTTCAGCTGAATGACATTAACCACCATAATTACAACCAAAAGTATCAGTCCAACTGCGCATGCATAACCAAGTGCCCTCTTCTCTACACCCTGACGGTACAGATATCCTACAATGGTAAGCCCGATGTTTCTCGGAGAGTTATTTCCTTTGAACAGCATGTTGCTTTCAAGGAACATTGAAAGTCCCGCGTAAATACTGATCGTAAGCACATATACCGTTGTCGGTTTCACAAGCGGTACTGAAATCTTTTTAAACTGCTGCCACTTCGTTGCCCCGTCAATCGATGCTGCCTCATAAAGTTCTGTCGGAATGCTCTGCAGTCCGGAAAGGAAATACAGAATATTCACACCCGTCCATCTCCAGCATGCGATCAGAAGCAGTGCGAAATAACTTGTGCCCGCTCCCTTCAGCCATTTGATCGGTTCCAGACCGAACATTCCAATCACTTCATTTGCAAGGGAAGTCGCTGACTCACCAAACATTAGTCTGAAAATTGTACCTGCTACAACTACAGATGTCAGTGCCGGGATAAAATACACGGATTTGAAAAATCCGGATCCCTTCATTAACTTGCTGTTCAGAAGCGTTGCAAAAAGCATTGGAAATGGAATCAAAAGTACCAAAGTACCAAGCATATATTTTGTACTGTTAAATAATGCTTTTAAAAAAATCTTATCCGACAAAAGTCTTGAATAATTATGAAAGCCTACCCATTCGTCTTTTAATACGTCCTGAAAACTAAGCAGTACACCATTACAGATCGGAGCAATCCAGAATAACATTACCGTGATCACAAATGGACATATAAAAACATATGGAGCTATTTTTTTAGAGTAAAAGAACTTTTTCATTCCGAATACTCCTCTCTTTCTTAGGCTGGGTTATCGTCCGCTTAATCAATACAGGATGCAGCATACGGTGCCTGCATCCTGTAATATGACTGTGAATTATTCCTGGAATTCGTTTTCCAATGTTTCCTGTGATGACTGCAGTGCTTCTTTCACATCCATATCGTCTTCAAAGATGCTGTTCAATGTTACATTACAGAATTCATTATTGATCGATGGATATTTTTCATCTGTGTATGACTGTAATGTTCCGATATTATCTTTCACAAGATTCAGTGTATCAAATGGATAATTTGTGAAGAACTGTACGAACTGGTTGTCTGGATTCTGTGTCAGTTCTGTATCTGTCCATACTGCTGTGTTAACCGGATCAAATCCTAATACGTTCCATACCTCTTTGTTAGCGTCCTCAGAAAGTTTGATAAATGCCATGACTTCCGCTGCAAGATCAGCATTTTTGCCGGATGCCACAACAGCTGTACCTGTACCGCCGCCACCAATGGTAGCTACTTCGCCGTCTGTCTCGCTGAATACTGGAACCGGAGCGATTGCAACCTGTTTCTTCAGATCAGACATATAGCTTGTGTATCTTGATGTCTGCCAGAAAGGCATGATCTGTACTGCATAATCACCGGAGTTATAAGAAGGATAAGCTTCTTCGTTGTCTGGCTGGCCGCCTGGTACTGTCTCAAATGCGCCTGTCTCCTGCATTCCTTTGATATACTCTAAAACTTCTACCATCTCGTTGCTTGTAAGATTTAACTTGCCGTCAGCATCAACATAGTCTCCGCCCTTCTGAGCCAGCATCAGGTTGATCATCCACTGTGCAGTTGTCTCAACACATGCGAAATATTTGCCTGTTGCTTCGTGGTATTTCACACCAGCTTCTTTGAACTGATCCCATGTCTTGATGTCCTGGTAATTTACTCCGGCATCACTTAACAGTTTTTCATTATAAAACGCAACTGTTGTACCTACATGTGTAGGAAGCCCGTACACTTTACCGTCTTTTGAGTAAATATCAAGCCTGGACTGTACAATGTTATCTTTGTATGGTGCAATTGCATCTGACAGATCCATAAGTCCGATCTCACCTGTCATAAACGCCGGGAACTTTCCAAGCTCAATGTCCACAACATCCGGTGCGCCTTCTCCTGATTCCAGTGCAAGTGACAGTTTATTGTGCATGTCATCATACTGCATATTGCTCAATACCAGCTTTACCTTCTTGTCCGGATTTGCCTCATTCCATTTTTCTGCCATGTTCATGTAGAAATCCTGATGAAGTTCGATAAATGTCCACACATTCAGTGTTGTAACATCATCCCCTTCAACATCCATTGATTTCTTTGCTGTTGATGAACTGCTCTTTTTAGAACTGTCATCACTGTCCTTTTTGGATCCTCCGCATCCGACGATCATGGATGCTGCCATTGCTACACATAACAATGCCGCCAATACTCGCTTTTTCATTTTGTATCCTCCTTTTTGTTTTTTGTTGCTTTATCAACTCAGATGCCATACAGACATCTGCATGATACATAATTAAAAAATTTCCTTCATCCAGACAAGCATTTCCCCCGGTGTCCGGTTATTCCAGCTGCTGTATGGGATGGCTTTCAGGCTTACCTCTTCAAGCACCGCTTTTTTACCGCTGTACAACTCATTTTCATCCCAGCCTTCCTGCGCAAGTTTTTTCCCTTTGAAAGATACTGTAAGTGTCCCTCCCAGAAGTTTTTCTTCATACTGTTCTTTCAATTCCTGGTCTGTATCTACGAAAATACCTGCCAGATTCTCTCCATTATCTTCCTGTTCCAGACAATAGACAACCGGCCCTTTAACGATCGCTGTCTTTCCTTCGTCTGCTCTTACGCGGGGATTTGCACGGACAAATCTTGCCGGCTGGCCAAATGTCACCGTAAATGTTTCCTGTTCCCAGTTCCCTTTTACATACGCATAGCCTTTGGAAACTTCGCTTTTCAGCGTCTGTCCCTCTTTCCCGCATATGCTGAAGTTCTCTGCATACTCCGGAATCCGAAATGCCAGTACTTTTTCTTTCGTTCCATCACTGGTAAACGTAACTGTTATTTTCCCTTCTTTCGGAAGCTGTGCTGCCATTTTCAGCGTTGCCCTGGTTCCATTCAGTTCTGTCTCTGCTTCATTACTGATGTAAAGATTTATGTATAATGTATCTTCATTTTTCAGGTAAATATACTGCCCAAGCGAAGCAAGTGTTCTTGCAATATTCGGCGGACAGCAGGCAACTCCGAACCATTTCTGCCGTACAGCTTTTACATGTTCCTTAGACGTACGTTCGATACAGTTATCCGGCCATACTTCCAGCGGGTTGACATAGAAGAAACTTTTGCCATCCATCGCAATCCCGGAGAGTACCGTATTATACAATGCCCTCTC
This sequence comes from uncultured Lachnospiraceae bacterium, assembly GCA_900549995.1. GTDB lineage: Bacteria > Bacillota > Clostridia > Lachnospirales > Lachnospiraceae > UMGS1251. The sequence goes on from URQQ01000036.1 coordinate 43,660, forward strand.
TACGGTGTCAAAATAAGACGCGTCTTTTGTAATCTCTGCCATCCGTTTTCCAAACAGCGCAAGTCCGATGGATGCACAGGTTTCTGCATAATTACAGTCGTTCGGAAGATCGTAATCCGTCGTAAATCTCTCCAGAAGCCCGGAGGATCCGATTCCGCCTGTAATGTACATCCGGCGGTTCACCATATCGTTCCACAGTACTTCACATGCCTGCATCAGTTCTTCATCCCTGTACTCATATGCCAGGTCAGCCATCGCGCAATACATGTACACCGCCCGTACAGCATGCCCTTCTGCAGTTGTCTGTTCTCTCACCGGCAGGTGAGACTGTGAATATCTCGGATCATAATCTGCGAACTCCGGAAAAATCTGTTTTTTCTTCCCGTTTCTATCTTCTTCGAAGAAATAGTTCTCTCCCACACCTCTTTGATCGATAAAATATTTCGCAAGTTTTAAGTATTTGTCTCTGCCAGTGGCTCTGTACAATTTGACAAGTGCCAGTTCGATTTCCTGATGTCCCGGATAACCGTGGCATTTTTCTTTTTCTGGTCCAAAAATCTCACAGATCAAATCTGCAAGTTTTGACACAATTTGCAGAAACCGTTCTTTTCCTGTCGCCTGATAGTAAGCAACTGCTGCTTCAATCATATGGCCGGCAGTGTAAAGTTCATGTCCTTCTTCCAGGTTCGCCCACTTAAGCTCTGGTTCCTTAATGATAAAGTATGTATCCAGATACCCGTCATCCTGCTGGGCTCTCCCAATCAGATCAATCGTCTCATCCGCCAGTTTTTCCAGTTTTTCATCTGAATGAACCTCTAATGTGTAAGCAACTGCTTCCAGCCATTTTGCCACATCTGTATCCTGGAATACAGCTCCCCTGAACTCGCCTTCCTCTTCTCCTGCCGCAACCTTGAAATTGTGAATGCAATGGCTTGGCTCGGCATCCTTTACTAAATCGTTTAATATCTCCCACTGATAAGGAATAATGACATCCTTCACAAGGCCGATATAACGATTCCAGGACGGATCAGAGATCTTTATATTTTTTAATGGTACACTTTCTAATTTCTTTTCCATCTCACTGGCTCCCCTCCCTTTTCACTGCCGGTATATAGTTTGATTAAACGTTTAATATCACAAACTGTTTTTTAACTTCATAAATGATATATACCTTGAAAATACCCTTTGCATCTCATATATTTTCCATTTTTTCCTGTGTTTTCTGTTGTATTGCTTCCTGATGATTGAATAATAACACATTGTGTTCCTCTTGTAAAGTACTTTTGCACAATTTTATCATTTTTTAAATCGTTTAAGTATGTCATTTTAACATCTATTTTTCTTTATTGTTCATCATCGCAGTACTTTTCGATCCATTTCATCAGAAAACACAAATAAAAAACGTTCCACACAGGCATTTTGCCCATGTGAAACGTTTTATTCTCAAAGGATCAACGAACCTCTTCTTATGAAATTTTATGAACTGATTTTCTGATCAGCCGTTCACATCCAACCGCACAGACGCCTTCTTCGTGCGTCAGTGTCTTTCCATCAAGCATTTCCATCATAATTTCACTTGCCCGGTATCCGATATCGTGAAGCGGAAGGTTGATTGTCGTCAGAGGAGGTTTATAGTAACTGGATAACTCCCTGTTATCATACCCGGCCACAGAAATATCTTTTCCAACGATCAGCCCAAGTTCATCCAGCCTGTCGTATACACCGCCTGCCATAAGGTCGTTCATACAGAACACTGCTGTGACACCTTTTTCAAGCAATGCATCCGTATGTCTGTACCCTGCCTCTCTCGTCCAGTCTCCCTCAAATACCAGCCCCGGATCATACAATATTCCATTATTAAATAGCACTTCCTGGTAGCCGATCAATCTGGCCTGTTCATGCATACTGTCAGGTTTTCCTGTCACCAGCCCTATTTTTCTGTGCCCATTATCAACCAGATACTGTGTAATTTCAGCTGCACCATGAGTATCGTCGACTACAACAGACGGAACTTTATCACTTCTGGAATATCCGTAAGCCATTACCGCCGGAATCGGAAGGGTGTCCGGAATACACCGGATTACACGCTCGTGAGCTGCAACATAAATGATCCCCTCGACCTGCTTCTCCATCAATTTCTTGATCTCCTGACGGACAACACCATAATAATCTTCCCGGTTATAATACGTATCATTATACTTTTTAAATAATCTCAGATTCGTGAGCAGAATCTGATAATCCACCTCCTGGCAATGATCCGTAATACCGTCAATAATATCCGGAATACTGAAAATTGTCATATCCTCCGCGATTACCCCGATGCTTCTCGTCTTCTGCATCTTCAGGTTCTTCGCCACTATATTCGGCGTATACTCCATCTTCTCCGCCATCTCAAGCACCAGCTGCCTCGTCCGCTCACTGGCCCCCGGCTTATTGTTCAATATATTCGATACCGTCGCAACTGAAACGTTACACGCCTTCGCTAACTCCTTGATTGTCGCCATTCCATTCCCTCCAGACTCTCCTTTTATTAACGCAGATTTTTCACCTCTTGTCAATAGTTTCAGAAATAGTTTAAAACGATTAAGCTGCAAAAAGGGACAGGTCAAAAGGCAATTGGGGACGTAATCCTTTTGAAAAGGATTACGTCCCCAATTGCCTTTTGACCTGTCCCTAATTGATCACAAGCCGTTTATGTTTCGGAAACAGTAGCTCTATTTTTGTCCCTTTCAGGATTTCGCTTTCTACATTGATCGTTGCAGAATGGAGGATTGCGCCATGTTTTACAATCGAGAGCCCGAGTCCTGTGCCACCGGTTTCTTTGGAGTGGCTTTTATCCACCCGGTAGAACCGCTCGAAAATTCTGTCTTTCTGGTCTTCGGGGATTCCTATCCCGGTGTCTTCTACGATAATTTTTGCACCTGCCAGTGTGTTACCTACCCAGATTTTCACACTGCCTCCGTCTTTATTATACTTGATCGCATTCTCACAGATATTATAGATCATCTCATCGAGAATCTGGCGGATTCCATAATAGACAACTTCTTCTCCTGTCACTTCCATCTGTACGCTTTTCTTCTCAGCCTGGGGAGAAAGGCGGCTCACAACCTCTCTTGTAAGAGAGTACAGTTCCACGTCCTGCTTTTCCAACTCGACAGACTCATCATCAAGCTTGGACAGGCGGATAATGTCTTCGATCAAAGTAATCAGCCGGCTGGCTTCATTATAAATCCTCTCCGAGAATTTCGGCATATCTTCCGGCCGCACAAGTCCATCTTTCATAATCTCGGCGTACCCAGAGATAGATGTAAGGGGCGTTTTCAGTTCATGAGATACATTGGCCGAAAAATCTTTCCGCATCTGCCCCGCTTCTTCCTTCTCCTTGTTCTGCCTGTCAATCCGCGACATCAGCGGCCGCAGTTCCTCATAAATCTCATTTTCCAGAGGAGCATCCAGATCCAGAGTATTGATTGGCTCTATCAGCCGGGCGGTCTGCCATTTTCCCAGCGCCCATGCAAATAAAAGCATCATGGCTCCGATTGCGAGCATATAGGGAAGAATTCCAAACACCGTCGCAATGACACTGTCTGTTGTTTTTGCAACTCTTAAAACTTCTCCATTTTCAAGAAGAAGTGCATAATAAAACGTCTGCTTCCCCAGCGTATCTGACAACCGCAAATCTTCCCCGATTCCAAGGTTCAGCGCAGCCTTTACTTCCCCGCGATCCCTATGGTTTGGCATCCTTGTCTCATCTTCCATGGAATCATAAAGGACACCACCGTCTGTAGCGATCAGGGTTACCCGGTTATCACCCGTGAATTTCCCAACTTCTCTCAGATAATCGTTGCCAGCGATATCCAGTGCTTTCTGGATATATACCGCCTCCTGTTTCACTTCCGCCTTCATACTCACCATCGTCTGATTATAGACAAGCCATGTCATAAGTACAAATAAGAGAGCCATGGTGATCACAAGTATAATTCCCATGGTTCTCTGCATCTTCTTTTGCATTGAATTGTTCTTATCTTTCGCTGCTCGGTTCATTTACGCCTCCCATGCGGTATCCGACTCCGCGGACAGTCTCTATCAGTTCTCCCGCATTTCCAAGCTTCTGCCGCAGAGTCCTGACATGCACATCGACGGTCCTCGTCTCTCCGTCAAAATCATATCCCCAGATCTCAGCCAGCAGCTGATCCCTCGTAAGGACAATATTCTGGTTGCGGATCAGGCGGTCCAGCAGTTCAAATTCCTTCAGAGTCAGCGCAACCGCTCTTCCCTCCACCGTCACTTCATGCTTTCTCTCATCCAGCTTCAAAATTCCTATTTTAAATGAAGTCTCTTCTTTCTGCTTTCCGGTTCTGCGAAGCACTGCTTTGATCCTTGAGACAAGTTCCATCATTCCAAACGGCTTCGTCACATAATCATCAGCACCGCTGTCGAGACCAACCACTTTGTCGTATTCCGCCCCTTTTGCCGTCACCATAATGACTGGTATATCTTTCGTATTCGGAGATGATTTCAGCTTCCTTAACAGCTCCATCCCATCTTCCCCCGGGAGCATGATGTCAAGAAGTATCAACTCGGGCGATTCAAATGCCAGCGCTTCCATGAACTCTTTTCCATCTTCAAACCCACATGCCTTCATCCCTGTGGATTCCAGTGTATACACCACCAGTTCCCTGATATTGCTGTCATCTTCCACACAATAAATCATACCCGTCTGTCTCCTTTTCCATACGATTTCTTAATTTCCATCAATGTGGACACCAGTGATAGAAAATTCCACCCACTCTGCGATATTCGTCGCATGATCTCCGATCCGCTCCAGATATTTGGCAATCATCAAAAGATCCATTGCGGTTTCGCCTTCTTTTCCCTCTTCCTCAGAAATAAATGAAATCAGTCTGCTCTTAATCTGATCAAAAAGCTCATCTACCTCATCGTCCGACGCAACTACCGTCCGGGCCAGTTCCAAATCTTTTTTCACGAAAGCATCCACACTCTCCCTCACCATCCGGCTTGTGGCTTCCGCCATATCACCAATCAACGCAATATCACTGGATGCATTCATATCTGATGTGATCACAATTTCCGAAATATCTGCCGTCTGATCTCCAATTCGCTCCATATCTGTTATCATTTTAAGCGCCGCTGAAATCTGTCTGAGATCTTTTGCCACCGGCTGCTGCTGAAGCAGAAGTTTCAGGCAGAGATTTTCAACATCTTTCTCCATCTGGTCAATCTCATCATCTTCCCGTATGACTGCCTTTGCAATCTCCAGATCCCCCTGCTTCAGTGCCTGTGCCGCATTTCCAATTGCCGTCTCACAAAGTTCTCCCATATGAATCAGCATTTTATTCAGCATTAAAAGCTGCGTATCAAATCTGTTCCGTGTCATTCTAACCAAACCTCCCTGTAATATAATCTTCTGTTCTCTTATCTGACGGGATGGAGAATAATGTCTCCGTCTCATTGTACTCAACGACCTCGCCGAGTAAGAAAAAGGCTGTATTGTCAGAAACACGGACTGCCTGCTGCATGTTATGCGTAACCATGACAATAGTATAATCTTTTTTCAGTTCCATCGCAAGGTCCTCAATCTTAGAAGTCGAAATCGGATCCAGCGCCGAAGTCGGTTCGTCCATCAAAAGCACCTCCGGCTGCACCGCCAAAGCCCTCGCAATACACAATCTCTGCTGCTGTCCTCCGGACATGCCAAGCGCACTCTTTTTCAGCCTGTCTTTTGTCTCATCCCAAATTGCTGCAGAGCGGAGTGAATTTTCCACAATATCGTCCAGTTTCGCTTTCGAATGGATTCCATGTGTTCTGGGGCCAAATGCAATATTATCGTAAATGCTCATTGGAAATGGATTTGGCTTCTGAAAAACCATGCCTACCCTTTTTCTTAAAAGATTTACATCCATATTGCCATAGATGTCTTCCCCATCCAGCAATACTTTTCCATCAATTTTACAGCCTTCCACCAGGTCATTCATTCGGTTCAGTGATTTCAGCAGTGTGGATTTGCCACATCCGCTCGGGCCTATAAATGCCGTGATTTTATGATCCTCAATATCAAGGTTTACATTTTTTAATGCCTTAAAATCACCGTAATATAAATCCAGATCTTTGATACTAAACTTCTCCATTGCCGTTTCCTTTCGTGATTTTTTTCGCCGCGATTCCAGACAGCCAGTTGATCAGGATCACCATGACAAGCAGCACTACTGCCGTTGCGTATGCCTGATCCATGTAAAGTCCTTCACTTGATAAATTATACATGTGCACTGCAAGTGTCCTTCCTGATCCC
>URQQ01000037.1 GCA_900549995.1 uncultured Lachnospiraceae bacterium
AGAATTGAACTATGATACAATCCTGAAAAATATAGCGATTGTCTTCCAAAAAACATTTTTGACACGTGACAGTGTCCTTGAAAACATACGTATGGGCAGTGATGCCGGTCTGGAGGAGGTAAGGTCTGCTGCGAAAAAAGCCCAGATCGATGAGTTTATCATGTCTCTGCCGGATGGCTACGACACAAAAGTCGGAAGTTTTGAATCCCGTTTTTCAGGAGGTGAAAAACAGAGGATCGCAATCGCCAGGGCTATTTTAAAAAACGCACCGGTCTTGATCCTTGATGAGGCGACCAGTGCTTCTGACCCGGAAAACCAAATGGAGATTGACAGAGCAATCCAAAACCTTTGCAGGGGAAAGACCGTGATCATTGTGGCGCACCGATTAAGTGCATTAAAGGCTTGTGACAGGGTGGCTGTGGTAGAAAATCATACGATCAGCTGTGTGGGGACTCATGAGGAAGTCAAAAAGCAGAATGAATACTACCGTAACGCATGGACCGACTATGAGGCAGCCCGGAATATAACCTATCAACTGGAGGGAGGCGGAAGACCATGACAGGGAAAGAGGCTTTGAAAAAGAATAAGGATTTCTATATTGGTATTCTGGGAACGGTGACAGAAGGACTGCTTTCGGGAAGTCTGTTTATGCTTCTGTATTCTGTCATGCGTACATTGGCCACCAATACATTTGACCTGAATAGGACCCTTTACCTGACAGGAGCCCTGGCTGTCATTTTTTTGTTTCGTATTCTGGTTTACAGCTGTGGATATGTCAGGGCTCAAATCGGGGGTGCACAGGTCAGCAAGAATATCCGACTGTTTCTGGGGGATAAAATTAAGAGGATTCCCCTGTCTCGTTTTACACAAGGCCAGACCGGGGATTATATCAATACGGTTACAAGTGATGTAAACAATTACGAAAAAATATTGACCCATAAAATAGGGGACCTCGTAAAAAGCATTGTCCTTTCACTCATGCTGATCGTATTTGTAATGACAATCTATGCGCCGGCAGGATTGATCCTGTTTGTGGCCGATCTGCTTCTTATACCTGCACTTTGGCTGTCTTTTCAAATGGTATCTAAATACGGCCAGGAAAAAAATGACATTTGTGCTGAGAATGTAAGCAGTATTGTAGAATATGTCACAGGAATACAGACATTTCGGGCTTATGGTGTGGGTGGTACGAAAAATAAAACGGTTACAAAGGCCATGAAAGACTTTTGCGACATCAGTTTTAAGTATGAAGCCAAAGTGCTTCCCATTGGTGCACTGTCCGGAATCCTGGTCTGGATGCCCTGCCCCTTGGTCATATGTCTTGCTTACACACCCTGGGTAAGCGGCAGGTTAGACAGCGTGTCCTATCTTTTGATCTGCATGCTGCCGTTATTTTGTTCAAAGCTGGCGACCACAATCTTTGTGGATTTGACCAGCTATAAGAACCTGATGATATCCAAAGGGAAAATTTTAAAAGTTATGGATGAGCCGGAAGAAACGGGAAGCATGGCACCCCTTGCTCCCAAAACACACGAGATTGTTTTTCAGGATGTTTCTTTTTCTTATGTATCCGGGGAGCCGGTGCTGCAGCATATTTCTTTTGCTGTTCCTGACCAGAAACTGACAGCTATTGTAGGGGATTCCGGATCTGGAAAATCTACGGTTTTAAACTTGATCGCGAAATACTATGAGGTCAACAGCGGCTCCATTTGCATTGGAGGGATGGAAATCAACCATATAGCAGCAGAGCGTGTATTAGAACAGATCTCAATGGTAGACCAGGATGTATTTTTATTTGATGACACTGTTTGGGAAAACATCCGCCATGCGCGCCCGGATGCTACAGATGCAGAAATTGAAGCTGCCTGCCAAGAGGCAAACTGTGACGGCTTTATCCGCAGGATGGAAAAAGGTTATGACACACCCATCGGGGAAAATGGAAACCTGTTGTCCGGCGGAGAACGGCAGCGTCTCTCCATTGCCCGTGCGATCCTGAAGAACAGTCCGGTTCTGCTTCTGGATGAAGCTACGGCTTCTCTTGATATTGAGAATGAACTGGCTGTTAAACAGGCCATCGCAAATCTGTTAAAGAACAAAAAAACAGTGATCATGATTGCACATACACTTGCAATCGTTAAGAATGCCGACCAGATTTTAGTAGTGGAAGATGGAAAAATAGCAGAATCCGGTACACACGAAGAACTGTTGGGAAAAAATGGGAAATATGAGGCTATGTGGAATGCAGAACAATTTCCAGATATTTAATCTTTGACATAGGATAAGATTTAAGCTATAATACGAAAGTCGAGTTGCTGAAAGCGTAAAACCAGATGAGTTTACGCTTTCTTTTTGTTTTAAATAAAACAGTGATAAGAAAGGGGCAAAGCTAAATGGGTAAATTTCAGAAAGAATATAAATGTGCGTTGGTGTTCACTCATGACCTGATAGGCGGGAAATGGAAGTTAAGGATATTATGGCATATTATCCATGGGGACAATAGATTTTCCATGTTAAAGAAAGCAATTCCTGATATTACCGAAAAAGTACTGTATACGCAGCTGAGGGATTTGGAGAAGTCGGGGATTATTGAAAAGGAAATTGTAAACGTACAGCCTCCAAAGACGGTTTTATACCATTTACGGGAGGAAAATAGGGATTTAGTTCCATTGATAGAAGATACCTGCAGGTTTACGAAGCAATATGCTTCACGAAACAATATTCAGATAAAAGAACCGGTTTGTAATATACCAGTTTCTGGGAAAGAGGTACATACAAAAAAGTAAGTTATTGCAACAATTGGATTTTAATATTATACTTTCTAAGTCGGCGGCGGTTTATCAGCTGCATTTTTTAAAGTTGATAGTTAGAAAAGACTAACTAAAACGGCTCGATAATTATCCGGGGAGGTATTATGATTAAAAAACATCTTTTAACAATTATTCTGGCGGTAAGTCTTTTAATTGCATCCGTGTTATCTTTGTTTGTCGGTGTTATTGATGTGGGGCCTGCGGCATTGTTTTCGGGTGATGCAGAGATGATGGAAGTATTTTTGATTTCTAGGCTTCCGAGATTACTTGCAATTTTGTGTATAGGAATCGGGATGAGTGTTGCCGGTTTGATCATGCAACAGCTTTGCATGAATAAATTTGTATCACCTACAACGGGAGCAACGATTTCTTCAGCCCAGTTCGGTATTCTTCTGGCACTTTTATTTATGCCTGATTCTAAATTGTGGGAGAGGGCAGGATTCGCATTTGTGACAGCGATTCTTGGTACCTGGGTTTTTGTCTGGTTTATTCAGCGGATTCAGTTTAAGGATGTGGTGATGGTTCCTCTGGTGGGAATCATGTTCGGAAATGTGGTGGGAGGAGTTACAAATTATCTGGCGTATAAATATGAGATGACACAGGCACTTTCTTCATGGCTGGTAGGGCATTTTTCGTTAGTGCTTCGTGGACGGTATGAAATCGTTTATCTGGTAGTACCCCTGGTAATTCTGGCATTTTTATATGCAAATCACTTTAATATCGCAGGCATGGGAAAAGATTTCTCAAAGAACCTGGGTGTCCACTACAATCTGATTTTATTTTTCGGTCTGAGCATTGCGGCCATGATTACGGCATCTGTGGTCGTGGTAGTCGGCTCAATCTCATACATCGGATTGATCGTGCCAAATGTGGTAGCCATGTTCAAAGGAGATAAGATCCGGGGGACATTGATAGACACGGCACTTTTTGGAGCATTATTCGTACTGGTATGTGATATTATCGGGCGGGTGGTGATCATGCCTTATGAACTGCCTATTGAGTTAATTGTGGGGATTGTGGGAAGCATCCTGTTTATCCTTCTGCTAATTTACCGGCTGAAAAATGGGCGCAGGGCAGTTAAACTTGCGAAGGGGAACCGACAGAAGGGAGGTGGTCAGAGTGCGTAATGCGGCGTATAGGCAGAATATTCAGAAACTGGTTATCCTGGCAGCACTTGTACTGCTTGCTTCTGCGGCATATATGTTGGTGGGGGTGCATTTTGACAACGAAAGGCTGTTACGGTACGCCATGAAACTTCGTACTTCTAAGCTGCTTGTCATGTTGATCACTGCGTTTGCCATAGGCGGGGCATCTATCGTGTTTCAGTCTATTATTAACAATACGATCGTAACACCCTGCCTTCTGGGAATGAATTCCCTGTACACTTTAATCCATACCAGTGTGGTGTTTTTCGCGGGAGCGGGAAGCTATCTGGCAGTGAATAGCAATGCCTCATTTGCGGTAGATTTGGTACTAATGGGAATCGTGGCCACTGTGATATACAGTTACCTTTTCCGGAAAACAAAGCATAACATTCTGTATGTATTACTGATAGGTACTGTGCTGTCTTCTTTTTTCTCCAGTATTCAGAATACGCTGACACGTATTATGGACCCCAATGAATATGACAGCCTTCTTGTAACACTTGTGGCAAGCTTCAGCAATATTAATTCAGAAATCATTCTTTTTTCGGTGGTTGTACTGGCGGCAATTATATTAATACTCCGCAGAGAGCTGGCACTTTTAGATGTGCTGACGCTGGGAAAGGATCAGGCAATTAACCTGGGAGTGGATTATGACAGATGCATCCGTAAGCTGTTGCTGGGTGTAACGCTCTGTATAGCGGTGGCTACAGCTATGGTCGGACCGATCTCCTTCCTGGGCCTGATTATAGCCAATCTTTCCAGACAGCTGCTCAAAACATACCGGCATACACAACTGATATTGGGATCCGCACTGTTTGGAATGATCGTCCTTGTGGGTGGCCAGCTTCTTGTGGAGCACGTTTTTGTATACTCCATTCCGATCAGTGTGTTCATCACGGTAGGAGGGGGAATCTATTTCCTGTATTTATTATTGAAAAACAAAAAGAGGTGACAACATGCATGTAGAAAAATTAAGTAAAAAATATGATGGTAAGACGGTCGTTGATTCCGTATCCTTTGACATACCGAAGGGAAAGGTCACCTCTTTGATTGGACCCAACGGAGCAGGCAAATCAACGGTAATGAGCATTCTTTCCAGACTGATCGCCAGAGACAATGGTATTGTCGGTTTTGAAGGAAAAAATATTGAAAAGTGGAAAAGCAAGGAGTTATCCAAACGTCTGGCAATCTTAACCCAGAGTAACCATATTGAAATGAAGCTGACGGTGAGAGAACTGGTTACCTTTGGACGTTTTCCTTACTCGGGAGGACATACGACACAGGAAGACCAGAAAATCATAGATCAGGCCATTGAATATATGGAATTACAGGATTTTGAGAATCAATTCATTGACGAATTATCAGGAGGTCAGCGCCAGAGAGCCTATATTGCTATGGTGATAGCACAGGATACAGAGTATGTGCTTTTAGATGAGCCTACGAACAATCTGGATATTTATCATTCCACAAATATGATGAAAATTGTAAGACGTCTGAGTGACGAGCTGGGGAAAACGGTGATTTTGGTGCTGCATGAAATTAATTATGCAGCCTTCTATTCAGACTATATCTGTGCTTTTGCAAATGGTAAAATTGCAAAATTTGGGACGGTAGGGGAGGTGATGAAGAAAGAGGTACTGTCTGAAATATACCATGTGGATTTTGAAATCATGGAGATAGAGGGAAAACCATTATCGATATATTATTAAGGAATAAATTGTACAATAAGGAGATATCAGAAATGAAAAAGAAAATAGTACTTCTGCTGGCAGCTGTTATGACCATCAGCCTTACAGCGTGTGGAAACAGTTCTACGGAAACAAAAAAAGATAAAACAGCGGCGGAGGCATCCGAAAATACAGAAAAACCGGAAAGCATCACAATTACAAGCTTAAATGCAAATAAAGAAAGTGCAGAGCTGAAGGTGCCGTATGACCCACAGCGCATTGCAATTCTGGATATGGCAAGTCTGGATATCATTGATAATCTGGGGCTGGGCGATCGTGTGGTTGGTTCAGCCGGAACCACTTTGGATTATTTACAGTCTTATGTGACAAATGAAACTATCATGAATCTCGGAACAATTAAAGAAGCGGACCTGGAGGCAGTGATGGAATGCGAACCGGATATTATCTTTATCGGTGGAAGGCTTTCTGCTTCATATGACGCTTTGAATGAAATTGCGCCTGTTGTATATCTGGCAACTGATACAGAGAAAGGTCTTGTTGAAAGTGTAAATGATAATGCGAGAACCATCGCGTCTATTTTTGGATTAGAAGATGAAGTGGATGAGAAGACAGCCCAATTTTCTTCCCGCATAGAAGCGCTTCAGAAAGTGGCAGAAGGAAAGACTGCATTGGTGGGAATGACGACAAGTGGAAGTTTTAATCTTCTTGGCAACGATGGAAGATGCTCAATTATTGGAACGGAAATTGGATTTGATAATCTGGCTGCAGATACCGTATCTGACAGTCACGGCGGCGGTTCCGGACGCAGCGGCGAAGGTGAAGGAAAAAGCGGTAGTGGTGCCGAAGGAAATGCTTCAGGAGAGGATACCGCTGCTTCGGGCAGTACTTCAACTCATGGAAATGAAGCATCTTTTGAGACTGTAGTTTCTAAGAACCCGGATTATATTTTTGTAATGGACAGGGACAGTGCTATCAAAACAGAAGGCGCACAGCTCGCACGGGAGATTATGGAGAATGAACTGGTTATGCAGACCGAAGCTTACAAAAATGGAAATATCGTTTATCTGGCACATCCGGCAGTTTGGTATACTGCAGAAGGCGGCATCCGCGCCCTGGATCTGATGCTGGCTGATTTGGAAAGTGTACTTACTGAGGATTAGATGTATAAAAAATTAGTAATAGATATATTTGAAAAGGATTTATGATAGGGATGTCGCAAAACAGCTATATTTTAGCCGGTTTGCGACATTTATTATTTTAACACATCTGTTAGTGGTATACTTATATTTTGATATAATATATAATTAGTTTAATCACAATTTTAAGATGATTTCCTCAACCTGTGGAAGAACACTTGATTCAAAAATTACAATTAAAGGAGGTACATAACGATGAAGGATAAGATTGCATACTGCGGATTGGACTGTGAAAAATGTGACGCATATATTGCAACGATCAATGATGATCAGGCGCTTCGTGAGAAAACTGCAAAACTTTGGGCTGAGTTAAATAATGCCCCCATTCTGCCAGAACATATCAACTGTGAGGGGTGCCGTGCTGATGGGACGAAAACTGTATACTGCGATAGTTTTTGCGATATTCGTCAGTGCGCATTGAAAAAAGATGTGGCGACATGTGGTGACTGCCCGGAGATGGAAAAGTGTGAAACGCTTGGAATGATCATCTCAAATACGCCAGATGCTCTGAAGCATCTGAAAGGATAGACAGGAGGAGTAAGTCAAACGATAAGGAGGGATCTATCATAAGTGAAACAATAAAATTTGCCGATAGAAAAGAATTTCGTGAATGGCTCAGTGAGCATTGTATGTCAAATGATGGTATTTGGCTTTTGTTTGGTAAGGCTGGCGGGCCAAAAACTGTAAAAGCAGGAGAGGCACTGGAAGAAGCTCTCTGTTTTGGCTGGATTGATGGACAGATGGAAAAGATAGATGATAAGACTTACAAGAAGTATTTTTCTCTGCGCAGAAAAAACAGCAAATGGTCAGAGAAGAATAAGGCTCTGGTGAAAAAACTTGAGGAGCAAGAGCTTATGACTGACTTTGGAAGGAAGAAGATCAATGAGGCAAAAAAGAATGGTCAGTGGGATGCTTCCAATCCTCTGGCAGTTATTAATGAGGAACAGATTGCCTGCCTGTCCGCATTGTTGGAAGGGTACGAACCCGCATACACAAATTTTCAAGCGATGTCTCCATCTGTAAAGAAGACGTATACACGTGCATATTTTGATGCAAAGACAGACGCCGGACGGGAAAAGCGAATTGCCTGGATGGTGGACAGGCTCAATAAAAATCTAAAACCAATGTGATCAGTTTATAAGGAGTCTTATTATTGAAAATACTATTAAACATACTTTCTTTTATCTAATGAAATGTTAATCTGCGTTGCTTGCCGCAACGGGCTTTCTTACGTATAATGGCGGTGAAAGGAGGGCATTGCAGATGCTAAACGAAAACATCAAAGCAATCAGAAAATCCAAAGGACTTTCGCAAGAGGAGCTTGCAGTCAAGCTGAATGTGGTGAGACAAACGATCTCTAAATGGGAACAAGGTTTGTCTGTTCCGGATGCCGATATGTTGATTTCCATCTCAGAGGTATTTGGAACGCCTGTAAGCAGACTGCTTGGAGAAACCGTTGTCGAGACGAAGGCGGATGATTTAAAAGTAATTTCTGAGAAACTTGAGGTCATAAACCTTCAACTTGCGCATAGGAAAGAAACGAGACAAAAAGTGATTCATTGGCTTTTTATTTCAGTGTGTGCGGTTATCGTGGCTATTTTTGCAGTCCTTTTCGTATTAAATAGTCCTTACTTGGGTTGGGATTATAGTGACCCCGAAACCTCAGTTGCAGGAGTAATGTATCACGCATTTGAATGGCTGTTCGTCAGAATAGCGCCGTTTGCCTTGCTTGGAGCAATCGTTGGGGTTCACTTGACACGGAAGAAATAATTGGACGGTGCACATATAGGTAAATTCTTAAAGAACTTGCAGGATGAAATTGAGAATATGAGGTAAAGGAATATGCGTAAACATCCAGGTTGTCTGGAAAATTAAAATTTGTCAGTGAGGTAATAGCATGATACTGTTGGTTGTTGATACTCAGAATTTAATTATGAATAATAATTTATATGACTTTGATACTTTTAAATATCGTACTCGAACATTGATCAATGAAGCACGTAATAATGATATAGAAGTTATTTATGTCAGACATGATGACGGTGTTGGGGCGAAATTAACGAAAGGCACAACAGGCTATGAAATATACAGAGAATTTCAGCCTATGCCAAATGAGCGTGTTTTTGATAAAAATGTAAATAGTGCTTTTAAAGATACAGGATTGTCAGAGTACCTGCACGAAAAAGGTGAAGATACAATTATGATTGTGGGGCTGCAAACAGATTATTGCATAGATTCGACTGTGAAATGTGGCTTTGAGCATGGCTTTAAAATGATTGTTCCGGCAAATACAAACAGTACGATTGATAATGCATATATGACGGCTGAAAATTCTTACAGATATTATAATGAGTTCATGTGGAATGGAAGATATGCAGAATGTATTTCATTTGAAGAAAGTCTTGAGTTGATGAATCATATTACAAATTCCGGCATGTAGCGGAGAAATCAGAAGGTGGGGGAAATTATGAAATCAAATACAAAAAAGTATGGTGTAGATATACTGATATTAGGTTTATCTGCACTTGCAGCATATGGGATTGTCGGCATTTTCTATATGCTGCTTAAATTTGATATGGGTGCGCTGCCTCTTTTAGCACAAACTCTGGTAGGCGCACTTTGTGAATTTGGGCTGATGGGACTAGGGGTCGTTATTATTTGCATACGCAACAAAGAAAGTTTTAAAAGTTTTGGATTAAAACAAGAAAAACTATTATTAACGATCGTGTTATCAGCACTTTCTTGTTTGCCAAGCTTCCTTTTACATTTATTTACGAATGAACATATTTCTTATTTTCCATTGCAGAATGTCAATTTTACAAAACCAGTTTTAGCAGCAGGTTTTCCGGTAAATGTGATTGGTATGCTGATTATTATAGTTACCTGGGGCTTCTTCGAAGGCTTTTCCTATGTTGTCATGTCTGACCGTATCAATAAGTTATTTCCCTCAAAAAGCCTGCTGGCAGACAGGGGGGCAATCATTTGCGGTATATTTTGTCTGGTGGTACATATGCTTCTGGGGCAATCTTATAGTATGATAGGTGCTGTAACTGAGATTATATTAATCTACGGAATGTTAGTATCTTACCGTTATACTGGTAATGCATGGGGATGTGTGATGATTTTTCTGTTTTTTTGGAGTGGAATAGGATATTAGAGCCGTTTTGTAAGACAGGTGGGATCTTAATAAGTCAAAAATAAATTCCTGTTTGCAGGGATAAATATTTAGTGAAATGTTAATCTGTGTTGCTTGCTGCAACGGACTTTCTTACTTTCCATATCAGAGGTATTTGGAAGGCCTGTAAGCAGACTGCAATTTCAACTTCTGATATAATAGATGCAAAAGGGCAAGGTGGAAATCAAGATGATTGAAGTATATTATGTAGAAGATGACCACAATATTGCAAGTATTGTGAAAGAATATCTGGAACGGAAAAACTTTAAGGTAACGGTATGTGGTACCCTGGCGGGGGCGAGGCAGGTCCTGAAATTCCATGTACCAACGATTGTTCTGCTGGACTGGAACATGCCGGACGGACATGGAGACAGCCTGTGCCAGTGGATTCGCGGTAATTGGAAAGAACTGCCGATTATTTTTCTTACCGTCCGGGGAGATTCCCATGATATTGTCTCGGGTTTTCAAAACGGCGCAGATGATTATGTGGTAAAGCCATTTGAATTAGAAGTACTTTATTCCCGGATTCTGGCGTTATTGCGCAGAAGCGGAAATGTGGCAGAGCAGTATCTTTCCTGTGACGGGATTAAGATTGACCAAAATCGTATGACTGTTTCCTGTGATTTAAAGGAAATAAACTTAAGCACAGCGGAGTATCAACTGCTTTTGTATTTGATGCAGAATAAAGGAAGAACTGTCACCAGAGAAAGAATTTTAGGACAGGTATGGGATGTAAATGGTAACTATGTAAACAATAATACCCTGACAGTCACCATGAAGCGTCTGCGGGATAAACTCCATCAGCCATCTTGTATCAAAACAGTCAGAAGTGTGGGATACCGGATGGAGGATACATTATGAGTAGACGGAAAAATATTTTCATTGTTTTTGGGTTTGCAGTATCGGTTAGTTTGATTGCTTCTGCTCTTTTAGTTATGTTGTCTTCCTGTCACTACAGCCAGCTTCAGTTTGACATGCTGAATGCTGTTTGCGGGGAGGTGCTGGAGCAGGAACCAGAAGCGGAAAGAGTAATTTCTGCTGCGCTTAAGGAATACACAAGTGGAAATGCAGATGGCGTAGCGGTGAATAATACTTTATACACATTGGGATACCGTGCATCTGATTTTTTAGCTCCGGCTTACAAACAAATTGCTTTCTTTGTGGCAATTGGGGTTCTGGCAGGAGCTTTTCTTTTTAGCTTTACCGTTCTGTATCGGAATAAAATGGAGGCTGTGCGCATTCAGGCTCTGGCAGATTATCTGGAGCAGGCCAATACAGGAAAAGCAGTCATTCTCTCCACTTCCGGAGAGGACGATTTTTCAAAATTGGAGGATGAAATATACAAGACAGTGACATCTCTCTATCAGACAAAAGATGCAGCAGTACAGGCTAAAAACGATTTTGCAGAAAACCTGTCAAATATTGCGCACCAGATAAAAACGCCTATTACTGCGATTTCATTGTCTGTACAGACAATGTCTCTTCCGGAAATACAAAAAGAAGGCGGGAGAAAGCAGGCGGAACAGATACAAAAACAACTTCTGCGGCTTACCCATTTAGAGGAAGCGCTGCTTGTTTTATCCCGCCTTGATGCGGGCACTCTGATTCTTCAAACGGAAGAAATTGATGTTTTTACTGTGCTTGTTCTCGCCGCGGATAATTTGCAGGAGTTGTTTATGGAATCTGGTACTTCCATTGACATTCCTGAATTGGGAGAAATGGCGATAACAGCCGATCTGGACTGGACTATGGAGGCGGTCATCAATCTGATGAAAAACTGTATGGAACATAATACAGGGGGAACGATTCATTGCTCTTACGGGCAGAATCCTTTATACACAGAAATCCACATTTGGGATGAGGGGGAAGGATTTATGAAAGAGGACATTCCCCATCTTTTTGAGCGGTTTTACCGGGGACAAAATGCAAGTGAAGGTGGGATCGGGATTGGACTGGCTCTGTCAAAAGAAATTATTGAGCGTCAGAATGGAACCATAAGAGCGGGAAATATGCCAGGCACAGGGGCATATTTTGAAATCAGGTTTTACAGTCACTGAGTTGTAATTTTCGTTTGCTATAATAGAGATATGTAGATCAAAACATTTATAGCAGGAGGAAAAAACCAATGAATATTTTAACATGTGAAGGAGTCCAAAAGATATATGGCTCCGGTCAAAATCAGGTAGTGGCACTTGACGGAATTGATCTGGCGGTCAGCAAAGGGGAATTCGCAGCGATTGTCGGGGCTTCTGGTTCCGGTAAATCTACATTGCTTCATATTCTTGGCAGTGTGGATAAACCGACAAAGGGAAAAGTCACAATAGACGGAACAGACCTTTCCAAGCTGAATCAGGCACAGGCTGCAATCTTCCGAAGGAGAAAAGTAGGTCTGGTGTATCAGTTCTATAATTTGATTCCCACTCTTACGGTACGAAAAAATATTCTCATGCCTCTCACACTTGACAAAAAGAAACCAAATGAAGAGTATTTCGAGAAAGTTGTAAGCTCTCTTGGCATCTCTGACAAGCTTGAGGCTTTGCCAAGTCAGTTGTCAGGCGGGCAGCAGCAAAGAGTTGCGATTGCACGTTCCCTGATCTACCGTCCGGCATTACTGCTGGCAGATGAGCCAACTGGAAATCTGGACCAGAAAAATTCCAGAGAGATCATTGATATGCTGAAACTATCCAACCGTAATCTGGAACAGACCGTTTTACTGATCACCCATGATGAAAAGGTGGCTTTGGAAGCAGAACGCATCATAACCATAGAGGACGGTCATATTATTGGTGATGAGAGGCGGAGGTGACGGACATGTGGAAAGATTATTCATCGGGCTATATTAAGAATAACCGTTCCTCCGGTATATCTGTTATGATAGCTGCGTTTATTTCCGCTTTGTTTTTATCACTGTTATGCGGATTGTTTTATAACGCATGGAAATATGAGGTGGAGAGGATTGAACTGAAAGAAGGCAGCTGGCAGAGCCAGATTGTGGGGGAACTTGATCAGGAAGAGATAGAATCCATAAAGAATTTTGCCAATGTGAAAGATGTAGCGGTAAATGAAAAAGAAGCAGTTGGCAAGGAAACGGCAGTTCATATTTATTTTGACGATGTGAGAGATGTTCTGGAAGATACACCCCGGATTGCGAAACTGGCAGGGTGTTCGCCGGAAAGTATTACCTATAATTATGAACTTCTGTCAATGTATCTGATACGTGACCCGCAGGATGCAGCGCCAAGACTGCTGTTTCCCATGTTTATACTGATAACTGCAATGGCTTCTTTTTCATTGATTGTGATCATACACAATTCTTTTGCAGTGTCTATGAATACAAGGATTCATCAGTTTGGTATTTTTTCCAGTATCGGAGCTACACCTAAGCAGATAAGGGCATGTCTTTTACAGGAGGCGGCCGCACTGTGCGCTGTGCCAATCCTTACAGGGAATCTGCTGGGAATCGCAGGCAGTATGATACTTTTGAAGATGGTAAATATTCTGCTGGGAAGCAATGCGGTTGGCAGACATGAGGCGGTCTTTGGTTATCACCCTCTGGTATTGGTGATGACATTGTTTATAACGGTTCTGACGATATGGATTTCTGCATGGATTCCGGCCAGAAAATTAAGCAGGATGACACCACTGGAAGCAATAAAAAATTCAGGTGAATTACAGCTAAAACGTAAAAAGAGCTCCCCGGTGCTTGCACTTTTTTTTGGAATGGAAGGGGAACTGGCAGGTAATGCATTGAAAGCACAGCGAAAAGCTTTGCGTACAGCATCGTTATCTCTGGTATTCTCTTTTATGGCATTTACGGTCATGCAGTGTTTTTTTACAATTTCAGGAATCAGCACAAGAGAAACTTATTTTGAGCGCTATCAGGGTGTTTGGGACATTATGGTCACGGTAAAGGATACAGGAGTAGATTCGTTTGGAGAAACGGAAGAGATACAAGGACTTCCCGGAGTAAAAAGTGCGGTTGTGTATCAAAAAGCAGCAGCAAAAAGATTGATCACAGAGGAAGAAATGAGTGATGATATGAAGTCTTTTGGCGGTTTTTCCCATGCTGCGGATAATTATGCAGCGAGAGCCGATGGTGGATGGATAATAAACGCTCCGATTATTATATTGGATGATATAAGTTTTCTGTCTTATTGTGAACAGATTGGTATCACACCGCAGCTTGAAGGGGCAGTGATACGGAATCAGATACGTGATGTGACAAATCCGGACTTTAGGCATCCTCAGTATATGCCTTACGTAAGAGGGGAAAATGCCACAAGTATTTTAAGGCAGTCGGGCAATGAAACAATGACGGCAGAAATCCCAGTCCTGTCTTATACAGAGGAGGTTCCTGCTTTGAGGGAGGAATATGCAGGTATCGATTATTATGAGCTTGTGCATTTTGTTCCGGTATCCCTGTGGGAGAAAGTTAAATCACAGATTGAAGGAATGGAGGAGGATACTTATATCAATGTTGTTGGCAGAGAAGGTGTGACGTTAGAGGAACTCAAATCTTTGCAAAGGGAAATTGAGAAGATTACTGCCAAGCGCTATATGATAGAAAGTGAGAACCGCATTCAGGAGTGGATGGTGAACGACAGACAGATACAGGGTTCAATGGCGATCCTTGGGGGATTTTGTGTTTTGCTTGCAATGATTGGGATTGGCAATGTGTTCTCAAATACGCTGGGGTTTGTTCGGCAGCGGAAACGGGAATTTGCCAGGTATATGTCTGTTGGAATGACACCGGGAGAACTCAGAAAGATGTTCTGTATTGAGGCATTTGTCATTGCCGGGCGTCCGGTTTTCATCACGCTGCCACTGGCGGTGGCTACGGCAGGGTATATGCTTCGAATGAGCTATCTTGAGGCAGGAGAGTTTTTTGCTGAAGCACCGCTGATTCCAATTGCTGTTTTTATTCTGGTTATCTGGGGAACTGTGGCGCTGGCTTATTATCTTGGCTGGCGAAATGTACATAGAATCAACCTGGCGGAAGTTTTGCATGATGATACGATGATGTGATAATCAGGCAGCTAAAATGGTTGGTCTGGTTGGGCAAGCTTTTTAAGTGAAACGATAAGGTGTTTAGAATGAAAATTTCTAAACGCCTTTTTTGCGTTTTGGAATGTTCGGAAGTTTGTATTGCCTGCCAGCCTGTTGACAAAAAGTCCAAAGCCGCTTATTATATAAATAAAATTATATAATTAAATTTATATAATAAGAGAGGATGAAAAGATGGCTCGTAAAACTCAAATCAGTAAAAACATTATTTTGCAGTCAGCATTGGAGCTGCTAATTGAGAAAGGGTATAGGGAAATCAACATCAAAACACTTTCTCAAAAAATCGGATGCTCTACCCAACCGATCGTATGGCATTTTGGCAGCATGAATGGTTTACGTAAAGAATTAGCAGAATACGCATTACATTATGCAAATGAAAAAATGCGTTCCAATGCAAATGGTACAAAAGCCTTTGCAAATATTGGAGCAGCCTATATTGAAATGGCATTTGAAGAACCACATCTGTTCCATTACCTGTACATGAGCGGTGACACTGGTTACGTGGCAGAGAACTTTGATGTATTTACTTCGGATGAGAATGCCGTCATGGCAGAACAAATTGCTGTTCAATTAAAAATTCCAATAGACGAAGTAAATACTTATGGTACAAATATGATGATTTATACACATGGACTTGCTTCTTTTATAGTATCTGGCCTGGTTAAAGCGTCCAGGGAAGAAGTTTGGCAAATGATGAACCGTCTTTCGGAAGAACTTTTATCACAAGCAAGAACGAACAGCAAAAATATAACCGTTAAAGATGGAAAGGAGGGTTAAACTATGAAGTGGAAAAAGGAATATCTCGTTTCATCAATCATATTTGCCACAGGTGCGGTAATCTGGGTTACAACTATTCCCCAAAACTACCATCATAGAGGGGATTTTAATACCTTGCTTTTACTGCATTGTTGTTGTGCAGTATTGTTCAGTGCGGCGGCTATTGCTTTTTTTATTAAGTATAGACGCAGTAAGAGCAATAATAATGACAGATAATCAGCTGCTTCAGGACGTTTTGTCAGCAAATCGCAAAGGGGGATATGTATGAAGAAGGCGTATTGTGGAATGAATTGTGAATGCTGCGTGGAACACCCCTGCAGATGCCAGGGGTGCAGTACTACAGCCGGAAAGCCGCTTTGGACAAGCGAATTTGAAGATAGTGTGTGCCCGATTTATGTTTGCTGTGTTTTGAAGAAGCAACTTTCCGGCTGTTGGGAATGTCATGAAATGATATGCACTGTAAAGGAGAAACTATAGATGAAAAAGTTGCTGATTTGGGGCGCAGGCGACCAAGGCACAGTCACACTGGAGTGTGCCTTAGCGATGGATTGCTATTATAAAATTGACCTTTTAGATTTTAAGGAAAAAGGGTATCGTGAGATTCCAGGCTATACGATTTACAGAGAACAGGAAATAGATATTCATGAATTTTTGAATGCTTATGATGAAGTGATTGTAGCAACTGGGGATAATATTATAAGAGAACAAAAGCTGTTACTTATAACTTCGATGGATATTGATATTTCTATTGCAACTATTATCCATCCCACAGCAGTTATCAGTCCATCAGCAAAAATATCAAAAGGAAGCACTGTGCTTGCATATGCCGTTGTCCACACCAATGCTGTGATTGGAAGAGGCTGTATTATAAATACTGCTGCAGTAATTGAACATGACTGTGTTGTAGAGGATTTTGTGAATATCTCTCCCAAGTCAGCAGTGGCAGGACATACCCGGATAGGGAAAAAGTCATTTTTGGGAATTGGAAGTACGATTATTAATGAGATTACTGTTGGAAATGAAGTTGTTATAGGAGCGGGAGCAGTTGTCATTCGAGATATACCGGACAGTGTAATGGCAGCCGGAGTACCAGCGAGAATCATAAAGACACGAAATACAAATGAATTATATCAGTAGCAAGTTCCGGTCTTCTTTACTTAGAGGAAATGATCCCGGTTTATGAAAAATACGATACCCTATTTTCCCTACCCTTTTGTTGTCTTTTTCTGGGGGAAGCAGTATAATGAATGAAAGATGTAACATGTACTTTGAATAGGCGATTCTCTGGACAGGGGGAGGGATAGTATGTATCAGTGCAGTCTTCAAATATCTATATTCAGTAATAATTCTGCAATCGGTGAGGTGGTCCGCAGCATTCAACCCCTCGAGCAGTTTTCGCACTGCATCACCGAAAAGACTGCGTTGGACTTGCAGCTTTTCATGGACAGCCAGGTAGTAATCTGGGATCTGGGCATGGCATTGTCCCCGTCTGAACTGCGTCTTCGCTGTACAAAGGATGCGGTCCTGATCTATTGCGGAGAGCATGAGCAGATCTGTGCATTTGCCCCGTCTGAGCTAAAAGCTGTGGATGAGTTCTGGGAGATGCCGTACAGCCGGGAACGCATGCAGCTTCAGATGGAACGTATTTTCGAGAATATGAAGCTTCAGTATGATCTGTATATGACCAGGGTTTATCTGGATACAGCGATAGACAGTCTTCCGGATATGATGTGGTTTAAAGCTCTGGATGGTACCCATGTCAAAGTCAACAAGGCATTCTGTTCCGTCGTCGGGAAGACCAGAGAGGATGTGACGGGAAGAGATCACTGCTATATCTGGGACGTTTTACCGGACGATGCTGAGAATGGGGAAGCATCCTGCAGGGAATCGGAAGAGGCAGTTATCAAGGCCCGCTGCACTTTGCAGTTTACAGAGGAGGTCAAATGTTCCAGAGGAATGCGCCAGCTGCGGACTTATAAGACACCGATTATTGACAGAGATGGTGTGACAGTTCTTGGAACTGTTGGAATCGGACATGATGTCACAGACCTCGGGAATATGAGCACAGAGATTGAGATACTGCTCCAGAGTATGCCGTACGCTATTCTTTTGTGGAATAAGGAGGGCAGGATACTCAATGTGAATGAGAAGTTCGAGGAATATTTCCAGACAGAGAAGGCAAAAGTGCTTGACCGGGAATATGAGAGGTGGATTGCGGAGGCGTTTGAGGAGCCGCATACAATCAATAATGAAGGATATGTGGAGGCCAGAGTATCCCTTTCGGAAGGAAGAGGGAGAATGCTGGAGATTCATGAGAATACGATCCATGATATTTTTCACAACGTGGTCGGAAGACTTTGCATCTTCAGAGATGTGACGGTAGAGCGCAGTCTGGAGAAACAGATTCTCCACAGTTCGAATACGGATTTTCTTACGGGACTTTACAACCGCCGGTGTTTTTATAAGTATATCCACAATAACCGTGAGGATAAAAGCGTCAGCCTGCTGTACATTGATCTGGACCGCTTTAAGGTGATTAATGATACATATGGGCATAAAGTGGGGGATGCGGTACTGATACGGACCGCAGAGATTTTGGAAAAATCGTTCCGGGAGGATTTCGTGACGCGCCTTGGCGGCGATGAATTTCTGGTAGTTCGGCTGGGGGACTGCCCGGTCAGCCAGCTGGTACAGGCAGCGGAAACCTTTCTCACGGAGATACAGAAAGAATTTCAGGCGGATGGTCAGATCGTGCAGATGTCAGCCAGCGTAGGGATTGCCCAGACAAGCGACCCGGCACTGGACATCGACCTGCTGCTTCAAATGGGAGATAAAGCGCTGTATCAGGCGAAAAAGGGCGGAAGAAACCGGTATTGTGTATATGAGGAAGAGATGGGATAATTAAATAATCACTCAAGATGGCATAGAAGGATTCGTTCTATGCCATTTTTATGGTATTTCGCATGCTCTCATATGGCACCATGTGTTGTAGTATCTTAAATACAGGACAATTCACTTCCGCTGCATGTCAGTTCTGTTATTTTGTATTTCAGTTATTTTCCAATTGTTTTCTGCAGAAATAATCTTTATACTTCTTATAAGTTATATACCATCAGATGTAATATCTGCTAATACAAGGAGGTGCAATATTGTTACTCAAGCTGGAACAAGATACAGCCAGAGAGGAAACTGAGATTTCTATAAAATTTGCTGAAATGAGCCAGGATGTAGCGAAGATTATATCTTTCGTCCGATCAGTAGATATTCAGATCAAATGCATCTCTGACGGCAGAGAGAAGCTGCTTAATGCTTCGGATATCTATTATGCTGAGAGCGTGGATAAACGTACGTTTATCTATAGTGAAAACAAAGTTTACCGTACAGACCTGCGCTTGTATCAATTATTAGAAACATTATCTCCGGCTGGATTTGTCCGGATCAGCAAATCATGCATTCTGAATATTAACGTGCTGGATTATGTACGGCCTCTCCTAAACAGCCGTATGGAAGCTACATTAAAAAATGGAGAGCGGCTGAATATTACCAGAAAGTATCTGGCCGATATTAAAGGGAAATTACAGGAGGGAATGTAAAGATGAAAAAGAATATTATAAATATTATGGCATCCACCGGTATTATCCTGCTTGTGCTTTCCATTGTTGCAGTGATGTATGGCGGGAGAGCCATTTGTATCAATACAATTTTTGAAGTTGCAATGTTAAGTATTTTCATACATTCAGGTCTTAGTATGATTCACAGATTTGATATCCAAAATGCATTCTTAGAGCGTGCGGCGGACATCAGCTATATCGTAGTTATTACTCTGGTATCGGGTACTGTTTTTGGCTGGTATCAAAGTATTCCTGTATGGGTAATAGTTATTATGGTTTTCATTATATACGTTGTCGGTTACCTCACGGATCTTTATCGGACAAAAGAAGAGGTCAGAATGATTAATGAATTATTGCAGGACCGGAAGAAGAGTATCAATCAATGAATCGGGAGGAAGAAGAATACATGGAAATTATCATGAAAACGGAAAAGCTGATAAAAGATTTTGGGAGAGAACATGTTTTAAACGGGATTACGGTTACGATTTATGAAAATACTTTTACAGCTGTGCTTGGTCACAGTGGTTCGGGAAAAAGCACTTTGTTAAACATTCTTTCAGGCTTGATCAAACCTACAGGCGGATATGTCTGGTGTGATGATAAGCTTATATCAGATTATAATGAAAAACAGCTTGCAAGCTGGAAGCGCGCGGATGTAGGCAATGTTTTTCAGGAGTATTTATTATTGGATAACCTCACAGTACAGGAGAATATAAAAATAGGCATAAGCCCGGATAAGCCGTCTCTGTCATTTGACCGTCTTGTACGGATCCTTCATCTGGAAGAATTACTTCACAAATTTCCGGCTGAACTGTCTGGGGGAGAGCAGCAGAGAACCTCTATTGCACGGGCTGTGATCAAAAGTCCCAGACTTTTGTTCTGTGATGAGGCAACCGGTTCCCTTGATGAGGAGAACAGTAAAAATGTAGTAGAACTTCTGCATAATCTTAAGTCTGATTTTGGGATCACGATTCTTTTCACAACCCATAACCCACAGATTGCCAAGACCGCGGACCGGATTATTACCATGAAAAATGGCACCATAATAAGTGATATTTTAAATGACAATCCAATATCGGCCAGAAGTATGGTGTGGGGGTAGCTTATGAGTTTATTATATAAACAATTAGCAAAACAGGTGGGAAGAAACAAAGTTTTCGCAGCTCTTCTCTTAATTCTGACATGTCTTACATCACTTTCCTTTTTCTTTGTAAAATTCTCTGTTGATGGGAATATGGCCAGGCTTGCTGCAATGGACTCTTTAAGTGAAAACCAGCTAAAGTATAAGGAAGCCTTACTTTATAATACAAGACTGGCTTATGTCCTTCTTTTCATCATGGTTATGCTTACTGCATTTGTTTTTCTTATGTTTTTTTACCGTTTTTTCCGATCAGAGAGAAAGCAGATTGGCTGTCTGAAAGCACTCGGATTTACCGACAGTGATCTATGTACATTTTTTATCATCTTTACGGCAGGTATCTCTGCTGCAGGTGCAGCGGCTGGGATGTTCTGCGGGTATTTTCTTTCTGAAATACTGATACAGGCTAACGAGAAGACCTGTTCTGTAAGCGGGCTTATAAGAGCAGTCACCCCTGTGAGTGCAGTCGTTGGACTGTTAGGAGGCACGATGATCTTCTGTCTTACAGCGTTCCTTAGTTATTTTTTTATCCGTGGGAGAGAACCTGGTTTACTGATCGCTGGAAAAACAGTAAAGCAGAATGTAGCAGGCGGAGTATCTGCTGCCGGACGTATCGTGAAAGTTATTCCCATAAAAGATAAGTTCCCCCTGCGTATTGCGCTGCGCAAACCTCTGGCAGTATTCCTTATTTTGGCAGCCGTAATGGCATTTAATGTCTGTTTCATTCTGGGAAGGTCACTGAATATCAGCAGTCAGAAAATTATGGATTCACAGACAAAAGGCCATCACTATGAATATAATACAAGTTATACAGAATACAAAAATGACAAACTTCCGGTGGATGTACTTCCATATCTTTTTAGTGACGGTGTGATAGAGACTGGAGATTATGAGATAAAGCAGCGCATTTATGGAATATACAGCTTGGGGAATCTGTTTGAATTACTGGATAAAGCAGGGCAGGTGCTGCCGGAACCTGAGCCGGGTACTGTCTATATCAACCCTGAGCTCGCCGAAATTTACAATGTCCATATTGGCGATGATCTCGCAGTTAAGACAGAGAATAGGACGATTTTCTATACTGTTCGGGGAATTGCTGAAAATGCACAGCTGAAAACTGTCTACGTCAACGCAGCTGAATTATCCAGAGCGATCAAAGCTCCTATAGGAAGTTATAATGGCGTATGGAGCATGATTCCCGTGTCAGAGGAGGGGGCAGCAGTCAGCAAGGCACAGATAAAGCAAATGCTTAAGCAGGATGCCACCTCGAATAAAACGAGCGCGGTGATAAATCAGGTGATAGGGGTAGTTATTGGATGCATATTGTTTTTTCTTGCATTGTATCTTAATTTTCAGGATAACCAAAGAGACATATCCATACTGAAGTTTTTGGGATACAGCCGGAAAGAAATCCGCAAAATGCTGGTTCATATATACCGTCCTATTACGTGGGCCGCCTTTGTGATAACAATTTTCCCCAGTATTCTGACAGCCAAATTCATCCAGAGAACATTGTCCATTGCGATTCATGACTATATGCCTTTTGGAATTAATGCTGCAGGATTTCTTTTATTGTTTGTTTTTTTAAATGTAATCTATCAATTAGTAGAAGGGGTATTTGACAGAGCAATTTTCTAAGGAACCTGTATTTGGTTTTTCATAAACTGCCAGACTCTGCAAAGACAAAAGCCCGCCTTCATCGGCAGGCTTTTTCCAACTGAAGTTACAGCTCAGTTTGCTTTACGGACAGAATAAGAATACACGGTTAACGATACGAAGAGAGGAAGTTCCACAGCATATGCCCCAAGCATTGCGTATGGAAGCCAGAGTGTCATCTTTCCGAGATGCAAATAGACAAAATCAATGACAGCATACAAAATACTGGTCTGTAATCCTACTCCGCCTGCCGGAAGAATGCTGTAAATCCATTCGCCGATCCCCGCAGGCAGGACAAGATAAAGGATCAGCGGTAAAATACAAAACAGAAGTGAAGTTGATAAAGAGACGATGATGTTTTTAAATTTTGAAGACAAAAACAGTGTCAGGCTGACGGCCGCCAATATGCTGAGTAATCCAGAAAGAGCGACAAAGCATTGCAGCTTAAGGAGATTCATATCTGGCAGGTTTACGATAGAATACAGCATCTGCATGGAATTTTTCGTACACTCCCAGCCAAAAAGGCTGTTGGACACTGTGATATAGATCACCATGCAAAGGGAGTAAGTAATTCCGCAAATCAGCAGTGCAGATATAATCTTTGTAATAGCAAATTTTGCCTTTCCGTATTTTGTGCAGCGCAAGATATCATCGGCACCTGTTTGATAATCAGAGGTAAAAACGGGCGCGGCAATTACCGTAGCAAAAAGTGTGATTAGAAAGGCCAGAATAATCTGGTAATCCATTGCGTCAGTAGAATATCCCGGATACAGCTGATACGGTTTTGTGACTTTGTCAAACATAGAGACTGCTTTTTGCTGTGCCTCAGGATTGTTTTTCTGTTCCATCTTCATCAATGAAATGATGCGGTTTTCCAATACATCATAGTAACGTTCAATGTCCTGCGGATTTATCTCCATAACGGAGGGGGCGATACCGGTATCCGGATCTGCAAAAGCCTCTTTCACACCGTGTAAAAGAGGGGCGTATGGCAGTATCTCTGCCTGGTAAACGCCTTCCGGCAAGTCATAGGAATTTTCTACCCCATATTTTTTTAAGCAGGCCTGATACTGTTCCACTGCCTGCCGGACTTTCCGGGGAGTGACGGTACCGGCTATGCCTGCCTGCAGTTTTTTTTCATATTCAATAGAGGCCAATCCGGTCAGTTTTACTGTATTTCCATGTGTGTCAGTATAACTGTTGGATGAAAAAGTAGTAGGCAGCCACGCCATGAGAAAAGAAAGCAGCAGGGCGGCAAATAACAGAATAAGGGTTGATCTGGTCATAAATACCCGTTTCAGTTCCAGTTTTAACAAACGCATATATGTCACCTCCTGTCATTTTTTTCCTGCGGAAACAACCATAAATACAAATCTTCCAGATGCGGGGATACTGGGATTGAATCGTTGGTATAAGGATGTCTGGCAAGATAACGAATTGACAGTTGGCCGTTGTCTTCATTGCGTATATTGACGATTTGAAGGTTCCGTTCATATTTCGGAAGATCGGTGATTGGGATACGGGCAGACCATACTTTTTGATCTACAAGTTTTACCAGTTCTTCGGTAGTTCCTCTTGCAAGAAGCTCACCATTTTTCATGATGGCATTTTGTGTGGCAATATATTCGACGTCCGAAACGATATGGGTTGAAATCAGTACAATACGGCCGTTGGCGAATTCGGAGAGCAGATTACGGAAACGGACTCTTTCCCCGGGATCCAGTCCGCTGGTAGGCTCATCTAAAATTAATACTTCCGGTTCGTTTAACAATGCCTGTGCGATTCCGACCCGCCGCTTCATCCCGCCGGATAATTTTGATATTTTTTTATTCCTGACATCTGAAAGAGTCAGCTGTTCAAGAAGCTCGTCTATTTTACGTCTGCTGTCTTCTTTTGTAAGCCCCTTCAGAACGGATACATATTCCAGATAATTCCTGACGGTGAATTCAGGATAGAATCCAAATTCCTGCGGAAGATAGCCAAAGACATCACGGTAACTTTCTTTTAGTTCGCTGATTGGTATTCCATCATATAGAATCTCGCCCTGGTCAGGTTTCATGATCCCGGCAATGATCCGCATGAGCGTGGTTTTTCCAGCGCCGTTTGCGCCTAACAATCCCCAGATGCCGGGAGTGATGCGTAAAGAAATATCGTTCACAGCAGTGAAATCTTTGAATTGCTTTGTGATATGCTTCATATATAGTTCCATTTTATACTCCTTTCTTTCGGATTAATCGATCTGCATTTCTGCATAAGGTGCCTGATCAATAATATAGCGGAACTGCTGTACACAGATTGCGGCCAAAACCAGGCATACGATGAACCAGCCGGGAGAAAAAGACTGGCAAAACAAAAGTTCATATTTCCCAGGTATGGAGGCAAACATCAGAACCAGGAAAGAACACAGTGCCATACTTCCGGCAAAAAAATGTTTCGCTGTAAAGTGACCAAGCATGAACAGGCATCCGCAGCCGGCCAAAAGGAAAGGAATACACAGATATAAAAGGATGCTGTCTGCCTGTAAAGATGTTTTTGAAACTGTGATCAAAAGGATGATGCCCATCATTGAGATATCCCCGATCCCAATGATGATAAGTTTTGCCATCAGAAGCTTTGCCGATGAAAAGCGTGTTGCTGCTTCGATTTCCTGCATTTGATAATGTACAGAACGATAGATAAAGGGCAGCGCTGCCGCAAAGATAAATACCGACAGGCAAAACAGAAGCCTTGTCAGAGACTGTGGGGTCTGGAGAAACTCATAAAAGTGGTACAGGATGCCTGCGGTTACCGCTAAGAGAAGCCCCTGCGTACTCCAGATTTTCCAGCCGATAAACTTTATCTGTGCGGATAAAAAACGTGCGTATGAAATGCGCTCCCGACGTTGTTTTTGGCGCAGTTCTTCTTTGGCAAGAAAAAGTGTGGTTTCATAATGTGTTTTATCTGAGACTGCAGATGGCTGGTGTAATAATTTTTTCAATCTGTTTTCAAGATGCTGATCTTTCACGATAGTCCTCCTTTCAGGGCTTCCTTTTTGATTCTTTTCAAAGCAGAACGTAGTCTGGACTGGACCGTACGCAGCGGGACATTCAATACTTCTGCAATTTCACGTATTGTTAAATCTTGTCCAAATCTTAAAAGGACGATTTCCTGCAGATTTTCCGGCAGCCGGTTTATAAGCTGGCAGAATTCCATATCAGACTGTACGTTCTCAAACCCTGACTCTGTATAGGCAGGGTCGGCAGTGATTTCTTCTAAGGACATGTCAAAGTGCCTGTTTTTCCGCCAGATATCAGTACATGTATTAGCAGCAATCTGATATAGGAATGGCTTTAATCTGCCTTTATGCGTATAACGGTCTAAATAACGTATGAACTTTAAAAATGTTTCCTGTGCAGCATCTTCTGCAAGAGAACGGTTTGGAACATGCCAAAGACAATAGCGCAGAATCTCCGGGTAGAACATCTCGATCAATTGATCCACTGCGTTGGTATCTCCCTGTTCTATTTTTTGTATTAATTCATTTTCACGCGTCAAAATTATTCCTCCTGGGGGCGTCCCCCTATAATTATATAACGAAATATGTGCTGTGAAATGATTTAGTTTTTTCAAATTATTATAATATGTGTTATGAGAAGGAAATGAGGAGTGGAAAAAGCCTTGTTTTCATTACCTTACGTAGGTACAATGTGTTTAGGGTATCAGAAGATCATAGTGTAGCAGGGGATGGAATCGAATGAGAAATTATAACTTTAACAGTACAATGGGATGGCATGATTTT
The DNA here is from genome assembly GCA_900549995.1 of uncultured Lachnospiraceae bacterium. Classification (GTDB taxonomy): domain Bacteria; phylum Bacillota; class Clostridia; order Lachnospirales; family Lachnospiraceae; genus UMGS1251. The sequence continues at coordinate 26,036 of URQQ01000037.1, forward strand.
CAGAATCTTGCATGTGAAGTAGTTCAGGTAAGAGAACGGATTCAATTGCAGATGTATAAAGAAGGGAGAGATGCCGGGAAGGATGGTATGTGGTTTGATGAGACACGAACCATTGTTGTTCAGGCAAAACGGTATAAGGAATTTCAGCCTTTATATCAGAAATTAAAAACAGAAGAACTCAGCAAAGTTAAGAAGTTAAATCCTGACAGGTACATACTGGTAGTTTCCCTGGAGCTCAGTGAACAGGAAACAGAGAAAATCTATAGTCTGTTTGGAGAGTACATTCAGACGAGTGAAGATTTGATGACGGCGAAAACACTGAACAGTCTTTTATCCAGACCGGAATATCATTTTATTGAAAAGTCCTATACGAAATTGTGGCTGCCAAATCCAGAGATTATTCCTGAGATGCTGGAAGAGATTGTAAACAGATACCAGAGGAACCGGAACCTGAACGCGCACCGGGATGCATTGAATGCCGGGAGAACATTCGTGCAGACGCAGACGTACCAAAGAGCGCTTGCAATACTGGAGGCCAATCATACAATTTTAATCTCTGGAGAGCCAGGGATGGGAAAAACAACGCTGGCTTATATTCTGGCACTTGATTTTCTGGCAGTCGATGAATACGCGGGTTTTGTGTGGGCCGACAGCATAGAGGATATCGAAGCGCAGTGGGAATATGGCGGATCACGGCAGGTATTTATCTTAGATGATTTCTGGGGAGATGTGTTTTACAGGGAGAGCGGAAGGAAAGCGTCGAGAAGACTTGAGAATCTGATCTGCAGGGTGAAGGAAGAAGAGGGGAAGAGGTTCATTATTACCTCGCGGGAATATATTGTGCAGCAGGAACTTTTAAGAAGTCCGGAACTGGAAAGTCTGTTTGGACGGCTGAAATTAGAGTGTGTTTTAAAAGAATACAGTGATGGGGAAAAGGCGCGGATATTGTTCTCCCATCTGAAAGAGTCGGATCTTGAGATTGAGTATGTGAATGAAATATATCAGCATTGCGACAATATCGTGAGACATCGCGGATATAGTCCACGGATTATAGGAAAGTTTCTGAAACAAAATGACAGTGAGAGTTATACTCCATGGGATTATGTGGAAGAGTTACGGTTTTATTTAGAGTATCCGGAAAATTTCTGGAAGGAAATCTTTACAGAATTGTCAGAGGAAGCTCAGACTGTTATGTTCATAACGGCAATCTCCTATACACCGATCAGAGCGGATGATGTCAGAAGAACCTATGGGAGGTATATACAGAACTATATGAAAGAGGAACCTCCAAAATCTTTTGAAACGTGCATTGCAGAATTGGAGAAAACTTTCATAAAAACCTACTGGGATGAAGAATATGAACAGATCATGCTTGAATTTGACAACCCGTCAATTGTGGATTTTATCTATTCTTATCTGGATCAGAAACAGGAATATTACATTCCGAGGCTCTGTGAAAGCTGCGCATTTTATAATCAGTTGTTGACTCTGATGGAACAGTTTCCATGCAAAGACAATGAGATTAACCAGAGGATAGAGAAAAGATGTGTAGAGGAGTTCTATCGTATGCCTATGAGACTGGTTGATTATGGGGATCCCTATCTTGAAGAAAGAAATGACTGGGATGAAGATAAGGGAAGTGACTGGGCAGACAGGGCATTTCATTTAATGGTAACAGCAGGAGCAAAAGGCCGGAGAATTGTACGGGAGTTTATATCTGAATTTGTCAGTCAGTTTTATGATCATAAAGATCGGGATCCTTTATTTGACGGCATCGACGAGTTAGTAAACTTTGTCGGGCTTTTGAGAGCGTGTGAAAGAAATGGAATGCATTTTGATGGCAGGAGGATGATGGAAGAATATTGGGATCGCTGTTTTCTGGAACAGGAATATGCCTGTTTTGAAGAGTTCAAAGAAATATATCCGGATGTTTATGCGGAAAAAGAGGTAGATTATCAGCAGTTTATGAAGAAAAATGTAAAAAGGATTATACTGGATAGTCTGAAATTTCAGCAGGAAAGTGGATTAGAGATAGAGATGGATATCTTAGTCGATGAAATTCCTGAGATCATAAAAAAATACGGATTGAGATATACGAAGAAATACAAAATGCAGATTCGTGATATTGCAGGCCGGTATACGGAGGCAGTGAAACAGGACAAGAATTTTCAAGGTTTGGAACTTCCGGAAAATATAATGACCAAAGAAGAGAAAGAGTACGAGCGGATAAAGGACGAGGCATATGAGGAGCTTTTGGGAGGCACAGAAGAATATCTGGAGAAAGATGAACGTCTTTTTGCGGCGGAGGAACTGCATTTTGGTGAGAAAATAGAAAAAGAATTGTTTCAGATCATTTTAAGCAATGAACCGTGGTACATATATGAAATGCTGGAGACAAGGAAAAACTTTACAGTGTTGAAGGAAATGATTGAAAAGTATGAGCTTACAAGTATCCCACGGGAGCTGGATGTATTTATGGGAGCGTTTCTGTTTATCATTTGCGGTGGAAATACGGATGTTTTTCGAAGACTGATTGATTTCTGTGCACTCTATACGGCGGAAATATTTGATAAAGAGGTGCCCAGCATTACTGAGAAAAAGTTGAAGGCGACGGAAGCATATGGAACGTGTATCGCAGATAGCCCGGCCGCGGAGGAGATACTTTTTCAGTATCTTTTAGTGAGAGGGGAAAAGTGGGTTGAGATCAGCAGTCCGGTATTCATGATTTACTGTTTCTGCCGGGTATTGGTAAATGGTGAGAGCAATCCGTATGAGGGTATTTTCCTGACACAGAATTGGCAGGTTATTATCAACTGGGATAAAAACAGCCAAAAGAGTAGATGCTTTTTTGAATATCCGCAGTGTAATTTTGAGTGGAAAGAAAGAGCCGTTAAGATTTTTCAGATCATAGACCGCTCCCGGTTTTATCAATATTATGTGATTCCAACGCTGACAGAATTTTTGAATGACATGAATGAAAATGACGACAAGGTTATGGAACTGCTAAGGAACAGCCATTTGATACTAGATATTACGGATCGTTATGAAATCAGCGGAGGGAGGGAATCTGTATCAGAGGAACTGAATCTGATCAGAGATCTTGGAATCGCAGGGCATTTGTATGATGAAGTATATGAGAGTCTGGGGAAAAAAGAAATCAAGTATCTGTCCGGATGTGAGGAGATCTGTCAAAAAGGTAGAAGAAAAACAAGCATTTTGTTATCTAAAGCCGATATCTTGGTACTCAGGGAATGCGGGGTATACCAGATTGCAGAGGATATTTTAGCAAGAGTAGAAGCTGTGGTAAGAAATGAAAAATAAAATAGCAAAATAAAATGTCCTGCAGAAATTCCAGTATTTATAGTGTAATTCCTGCAGGACATTTTAATGTTGAAGCTCCCGGATCAGTTCTTTGATCTGAGACATGATCTTGACCCGGCAAATGCCGGTATAGCCGATTCGGTCTGCGATCTGCAGCAAATGTTCTCTGCACAGCTGTACGATATCCGGCTGAGAGATTTCGAAAGCTGTAAGGGGAGGGGCAAGGTGAACCAGAATTGCACGCTGACCTTCCTTTACCATCAAAGGGCCGTTCGCATCACTTTTGGATCTTAATGGGACGAAATGATAATTGCTGCAGGTTTCCATGAGCTTTAAAATATTTTGGAGATGTAAGATATATGTCTCCGGGGTATAGTAAAGAGGCTCTGCAATCAGTCCGTAGGAAAAAGAGATAGGGACTTTTCCCTGTCTGACTTCTTCAGCAGTTGATAAACAGGTGATATCGATCAGGGAGTAGTCTTCTTTTTTCTGAGCCAGTTTTTCTTTTTCCTGCATATACAGTCTGCTCAGCGCAGGAAATTCGGTTTCTTTTCGCTTTAAGAGGCAGTCATTTAATATTTCTGCCGGAGTAGTTTCCGCCGACAGGCAGGGGACTTGCTGAATGCGGATCCCGTCGGCTGATAAAAATTGTGTAAAGCACTGCGTCAGTTTCTCCGGATTCGTGTAAGATTCCAGCATGGGACGGCAGAGAGAAAGATAATCATGGAATTCTTCGGCATATGCCTGGGTTAGCTGGCGGTCGGTGGTCAGCAATGTTACATTGCCTGAACGTTGATGATAGATGGAGCTGGATGTCAGTGCAATTTCCTGGGGCATCACAACAATGGTGCGGCGATGGACGGTATCCCTGAGCCTTGGATAAAAATATACAGTTGTCTGTCCGGTCATGTAAAGGGGCATCCAGCGTGTCAGAGATTCAAAAGCTTCATTGATCAAAGTTACCGGGGGAGCAATATGACAGAATTTAAATCCTCTGTGGATGAGATCCAGTCCCCATTTCTGCAGAGTGCAGGAGAATTCGTAGTCCTGAGAGATCCAGGTATCATTTTCATCTGTAAATATAAAAATCAACCCCGGTTTTTCCAGTGACTGTAAATGCTGATACGCTGCCCGGGCAGCGGCGCGTTTCCCTTCATTGCCATAGTAAACGGAATTCCCGGTATTTATATGATCATCACTTTTTTCTATACCTGTATATGTTTCTTCTAGGTTAAGGCGGCCAAAGGTTCGCATAAAACGGCTGACTTCATCTGTTTCCCCGCATAACCAGTAATAAATAATATCGGACAGATGTTCTGTATTCAGAATACTTACCTGTTTTACGGCCAGCATTTCGAAAAGGGCCTGATGTTGATAGTCTGTAGTACAATGCCTGGCAAAATAAAGTGCCATAGGTTTCGTGTATTTTTGATTTTGCGGTAAATTTCTTTTCCCTGTGCGAAGACGGCTGATAAGAGATGGGTCCACATGGATTGCCTGTGCCAGCACTCTGTTTGATGTAGACGTCAAATCCAGAAGAAAACTAAGTTTTTCGTAAAACTGCATGGGAAATCACCTCCTTGTCATCCACTATACGCCATTATGATTTATATTTCAATCTTGTTGTCATTTTTGATGACATAAAATGTCAATGACAAATGACAAAGTCACTTTGATTTCTACGAATATTGTAATATTATCAAATAAAGTGCGTCTATATATGTGTACGCTATAAAATTGTATTAATATAGAACGTCATTTTCATTGACTGATCAAAGAATAGATGGAAAGACAAAAGAGTTAGGGGGATAGTTTATGCAGGGGCTTAGAGGCTTTATAAAAAAACATGGCCGAGGGTTTGGAATGCTGCTTATATTTCTTATCAGCGCCCTGATTCTGGGAGGCGGATATGGGTTATATCAGATCAGTATCGGGAGGGCGGTCTATGCAACAACAGTTTCGTTTATGGAACAGATTGCTGACCATGACCAGCTGAACGTTGTGAATCAGATGAACAGTAAGTGGGAGTGTCTGAATTCGATTTTATTACGTCTCAGGGAAACAAGAGATAAACAGATCGAAGAAGTGATCTATGATTTGAGTGTTGAATCCGTCACTACTTCTTTTGAAAAGCTGTATATAGTCACAGACAGCGGACATGTCTACAATAACAGTTATCTGGAATCTGCTTTAGATGAGATGCAGTGGAAGGACGCGTTTCAACAGGCCGGGGGCAATTTTGTTGTACGTTACAGTAAAGATACCCGGGAACAGTGGGGGGAATATCTGGTCTATGGAATCCGGATTACAGATTCGATCCAGTGTGGTGATGAAAATATTGAGGGAGTTGTAGGGCTTGTTCCGATTTCTGAGATTGCAGACCAGATGCAGATGGAAAGCTTTGACGGCAAAGGTGTTGCCATTGTTATGAATTCAACGGGAGAAATTATTACAGCCAGTCAGCAGTACAGCAGCGATGATTCCAGAAATTATTTCAGTTCCCTGGAAAAGGCAGTGTGGAAAAACGGAAAATCACTGGAAGAATGCAGAAGCGCGGTTCAGAACAGGGAGAGCCTGTTTATTGAGTACAGTGTGGATGGAGAAAGTTATTATACTTTGTTTCAGCCCATGGAAGATAAAGACAGCAACGGATGGTATCTGGCAGTACAGGTTTCAACGCAGGTGACGGCTGAACAGGTGAAGACTCTTGTTTTGCGTTCCGTACCATTTTTTATTATGCTGGGGATGGTAATGATTGCTGTTGGATATTTTATTTACCGCAGCTATAATGAGACACAAATCGCCAGAGCGTCTGAGCAGGCAAAGTCGTCTTTTCTTGCCAACATGAGCCACGAGATACGGACACCTTTGAACGGGATTGTGGGACTGCATTACCTTATGCGCCAGAATCTTGATGACAGGGAACGGATGGAAGAATATCTGAAGAAAGCAGAAGTGTCGACGGAATTTCTCAAAGGTGTGATCACAGATGTTCTGGATATGTCGAAGATTGAAAGCGGACAGATGGAGATCTATCGGGAAGAGGTGAACCTGTCAGACTTAATGGAAGAAATACGGACTCTGTTCGAAATCCAGACGGAAGAAAAAGGGCTGGACTTTTCTGTAGATTATGAAGGAATTTCCATGCCGTATTTGATGGGAGATGAGCTGCGGATCAAACAGATTCTTACGAATCTATTAGGAAATGCGCTTAAATTTACATCCACGGGAGGAAGCATCTCACTGACTGTCCGGCAGGAAGTACACCATGGGATGGCAGATACGACGTTTGTTGTGGCCGATACCGGATGCGGAATGACTCCGGAATTTCTGGAGCATATCTGGGAGCCTTTTGAACAGGAACATCGGACGGCTTCGCAGAATGGCACCGGTCTTGGAACTACTTTGAGCAAGACTCTGGTGGAAAAAATGGGCGGGTCGATTCAGGTAGAGAGCCGTCTGGAGGAAGGGACTGTTTTTACCGTCTGTATTCCATTTCCGGCAGGTGAGGAGCCAGAGAGACGGAAGGAATCTGCAGATGGATTACATAGCGAATGGGATTTGAGAGGGAAGCGGATACTGATTGCGGAAGATAATGAGATCAACAGAATGGTTCTTGTCTCAATTCTGGAGGAGTATGGATGCGAACTTGTGGAAGAAATAAACGGAGAAGAGACTGTACGCGCCTTTATGGACAAACCGGAGTTTTATTTTGATTTGATTTTGATGGATGTACAGATGCCGGTGATGGACGGTTATGAAGCTACCCGGAGAATCCGTTCCCTGGACCGTGCAGATGCAGCGTCAATTCCAATCTTTGCTGTGACTGCCAATGCATTCCGGGAAGATATTGAGAAAGCGCTTGCGGCAGGAATGAACGATGTAGTGACGAAGCCGCTGGATGTTACAAGTTTGATGGATAAAATCCGTTATCTGAGAAGCCGGGAGGAGAGAGGATGAAAAAGCTAATATTTCGTATGTTACTTATAACAGTGTCGTGTGCTGTACTCACAGGATGTCAGAAGGATGAGAAGGTAAAAGAGAAAAAACAGCTTACGCTTACGATCAAAACACCTCCGATCAGTTTGGGAAATATCCCAGGGGCAGGGGAGGCGGAAAGCTTTGATCTGTTTACGGCCGCATCTGAAAAGTTCAAGGAAACGTATGAGAAATATGATGTTGATTTTAAAATCAGCAGGTATAATTATGTGGATGAAAAAGAACAGCTGGAAGATAAATACAAAACAGAGGAAGCAGCGGATATTATTTATTCAGGCTCATATAATATACCTACTTATGCCGCCAAAGGATGGCTTGTTCCTCTGGATGATATGATTGATGATGAACTGCGTGGGGATATTGAAGATGTGGTCTGGGAACAGAATTCTGTCGATGGAAAAGTTTATACCATACCATTTCAGCAGCTGCAGAATACTCTGATGGTCAATCGAACCATGATGGAAGAGGCTGGATTGTCAGAATATATCCCGGAGAAGGATACGATAGCGAAGTGGTCTACGGAAGAGTTCAATACAGTACTTGGCAGACTGAAAGAGTCGCTGGCGGGAAGTAATAAGTTTGCTTTTATGATGTATGCCGGCAACAGCCAGGGAGACAATCATATCATGACACTTTTGCGTGCCTATGGGGGTACAGTTTATGATGAGGAAGGGAATTTTGCGGTCAACACCCCTGAAGGAGTGAAGGCGCTGGAATGGATCAGGGAAATGGATCGGCAGGGGATTACGCCGAAAGGTGCAGAGAACATGGAATTACTGGATTGTGTCAATCTGTTTTACGGTGGACAGCTTGCCATCTGCGCGGGAAATCTTACGAACTTATGGGATGCCCGGAATAAGGGAATAGATGTGTTTACGGCCAATTTTCCAAGTATGGATGGGAACGGGTACTGTACGGACAGCACGAATGGTTTCTGTGTGTTTGAAAACGGCGACAAAGATAAGATTCAGGCAGCCAAAGATTTTATCCGTTTTATCTATGCCGACAAAGAACTGATGAAATATGCCCTGGGAACACTGCCTGTGAATCATTCTGTCACAGAGGAATATCAGGAGGACATCTGGATGCTGAAGGCATACAGCGATAATATACCTAATACTGTGGATAATATTGGCCGCAATGTCGGGTGGCAAAATGTCCGCGATGTTTTTTATCTGAACATACGTGATTTACTGATTGGAGAGGCACCGCCTGACCAGGTGGCAGCGGCTGTCGATGAGAGCTGCAACAGGGCGCTGAAACAGGGCCGGGAGGACATTTGGAATCAGCAGAAACAGAAGGAGTAGGAGACAAGGTGAAAAAGCTTAAAAATATAGGGAACGTGGATAAGAGATATGTCGGAACGCTGATGCGCTGGCTCCGTATTGCGTGTGTTTTGCTGGTTATCTTTGATATTACGACAACCGTACTATTCTCTATAGATTCTATGAAACGTTCTTCACTTGATACAATTGCAAGAGCAGAGAGCCAGATCAGCCAGTATATCAAATCAGTCTGGCAACTTGGTGATGCGATTGCGGCGGCGCCTGCCACGCAGGATGACAGTCTTTCCCTGCGGCAGCGGGCACGTATGCTGGTTCCGTATGCGGATGAATATGATCTCTATATGATCGGAATTACGAATGAGAAGGGGCTTTTGGGGAGTACGCTGGACCGGTCACAGATTACATCGACGGATATGCTGAACGATGAAGGCGTCGGTGATCTGAGCAGCAGGCCGGCATTTCAGAAGATGATGGCAACCGGGGAGTCTATCCTGACGGATACGTATCTGGCAGGTGCAGATGGAACGACTTTGATCTATACTATCTGGATACCTTACTATAAAGGAGAAGAGATTGGGGGAGCCATTACGGTTTCCATCAAGTTTGAATTCATAGAGAATATTATAACCAGTACTTCTCTGAAGGATGATTATTATTTTACTTTATTTGACAGCCAGAATAAAATCAGTGCCAATCCGGATAAGAACCTGGTGGATATGACTTTGAAAGATGCCTATAAACAGAGCAGCTGGGCGAGTATTTCATTTGAAGATCTTACGAAAGAACTAAACGAAGGCAAGACTGGTGATTACTGGGGAATTAATAATAACCGGGTAGAATATGTCCAGTACATGCCGGTGGAAGGAAGTTCCTGGAAATTGGTTATGCGTATTGATTTCTTTGGAAGTTTTAAAAGTACTTACTATTCTCTTGCAATAAAACTGCTTGTTTATCTTGTTTTTCTGGGATTATTTTCCATGAGAAAAAGCCGTGAAGCCATAACGAGAGAACGGCTGTTCAACATGCTGACGGAGACGGTCAATGAGGTATTCCTGGCTTATAATATGGATTCAGGGAAAATGGAATATGCCAGCAGCAATTCAGAATCCGTCATAGGAGTGAAGGCAGATGCCTGGGTGAAAAATCCGGAAAAGACAGCTTCTGAGTTTGGGATCTTGCTTAAGGACCTGAAACAGGAAACTGAGAAAAATATATTCTATATAGATACGGTATGGAATGATCCGCAGAGGAACGAAAAGAGGTTTCTTCGTTTTCGTGTTTATAAAACAAAGGAAAATGGGATTAAATGGGCCGTGGTTGTAATTACAGATGATACGGAGGAACAGGAAAAGACGCAGATGCTTCAGGAGGCACTGGAAACGGCAGAAAATGCGAGCCTTGCAAAAAGTGAGTTTTTATCCCGTATGAGTCATGAAATACGGACGCCATTAAACGGTATTATTGGTATGACAACCATCGCATTATCTGCGGTAAATGATCCGGTCAAAGTGACAGATTCCCTGAATAAAGTGAATCTTTCGTCCCATCACTTAATGTGTCTTGTAAATGATGTGTTGGATATGTCTAAAATTGAGAGCAGAAAACTGGTTCTTCATAATGAAAGTTTTGATTTGGTGCAGTTTACAAAAGAATTTTTTGCATTGGTTTCTCAGCAGGCACAGGAAAAGCAGATTGAATTTCAGAAAACAGTGTATGGTCTGCAGGAGGAAGAGTGGTATACAGGGGATACAATGCGCCTCAAACAGATTTTGCTGAATCTGTTTTCGAATGCGCTGAAGTTCACACCCGTGAATGGAAGGATTGAATTTTGTGTTTCTAAAATCTCTTCGCAGGAGAGGGTAGACAGGATCAGATTTACGGTGTCTGATACAGGGATTGGAATGAGCAGGGAGGAAGTGGAAAAGAGCATGAATCCCTTTGAACAGGCCAACAGTGCGGTGACACAAAAATATGGAGGAACGGGTCTTGGAATTCCGATTATCCATAGCCTGGTGGGTCTCATGAACGGAAGGTTCGAAATTCAAAGTGAACGTGGGGCGGGCACAACCTGTATCGTTGAACTGCCATTCAAATGGAGCAGTGCGGCGCCGGAGACAGCGGATCTAAAGCAGGAGGAAGAAAAAGAGCAGGAAGCAAAAGAACTGAAGCTTTCTTTTCTTAAAGGAAAGAAGATACTGGTGGCAGAAGACAATGAACTGAACCGTGAGATTGTTGAGGCTGTGCTGGAAATGGAGGGTGTAACATCTGCGAGTGCAGTGAATGGACAGGAGGCTTTGCGGATGTTCCAGACAGCTGCCCCGGGTGAATATGATGCTGTCCTGATGGATATACAAATGCCGGTGATGGATGGATATGAGGCAGCGAAAGCCATCCGAAGTTCGGGACACCCGGACGCGGAAACGATTCCCATCATAGCGGTGACCGCCGACGCATTCAGAGAGGACATTACTGCTGCCTTAGAGGCGGGAATGGATGCACATCTGGCAAAGCCCATTGACCCGGATCAGCTGTATCAGCTGCTTTATGATCTTCTGAAGGGAAAAAGACCTTTATAATCAAACGGTTCTGATGTATAATTAGAAAATACCGAAATCACCATGAAGGAAAGGATTTTCTATGTTAGTTGTAATTACAGGAGGAGCAGGGAGCGGCAAGATGGAGTACGCGGAAGCTCTGATACGAAAAATGTGTCCGGACATCAAAGATCCCCAGTTTATACGGCAGTATATGATTCTCAGGAACCTTCACCTTGCAGGAGAACATGTGCTTCTCTCATGTATCCCGGATCTTTTGAACCAGAAAGTGATGGAACTTGATCCGGCATCTGAAGACAGTGTGGCTGAAAGTGTTTTTGAAGATATTATGCATATCTACAGACAGGCAAGAAATCTTGTGATTGTCACAGAGGATATGTTCGCAGGTGTGGTGCTGGACCCGGGAATAAAAAAATATCTGGAGGAGATGGGCAGATTAAATCAGCTGCTTGTTGCAAAAGCAGATGCTTTCGCGGAGGTAGTATATGAGATCCCCGTATTTTATAAAGGGGCGGACAGAATAAGGAAATAGATGGCCTGAAACAGGGGAAAGTGTGATTCGTATGAATGATACTTTCCCCTGTGAGTTTTATATCATGATGCCAGGGTTACAAAGTCATCCAATTGCATGCGGACATGTATGGTATGACCTCTTGCCCCTGGCATCCTGTCATTTCGTCAAAATATGATATTCTCCACAAAATTTAAAGCGATTTAAATATAAAAAGGATTAAATTATATACACTTGTACTAAAATGTAAATAATAACTAAAAAATAATTGAGTATAGTAAAAAAATATGATATTATACACATATAAAAGGTGGAAATAAATTAAAATTATTTTAAATTACTTTTTAAATTTAAAATCAACAGGGCGTAAATAAGGAGCGGATTATGAAAAAGATGAAGGGATTTATTATAACAGCAGGCCATCTGGATATTGAGTGGTATCAACCGATGCGGAGTTACCGCTTCTGGACAATGGAAGCGTTAGAACAGTTGAAGGAGGCGGCCAAAAGAGAAGACTTTGTGACATATCTCCTGGACGGTCAGGTTTACCCACTGGAAGAGTATCTGGAAATACTGCCTCAAGAGGAAGAAGAGATGAGAAAACTGGTCGAGAGTGGGAAGCTGACAATTGGCCCGTTTTATACACAATTTGATGAATGGATTCCCAGTGCAGAATCCATGATACGTAATTGTTTGACTGGAAAAAGAAAGGCAGAGGCGTATGGGGGCTATATGAGAGCGGGATATCTTCCGGACAACTTCGGACACCCAAGACAGCTGCCTCAGATCCTGAATAACTTTGGGATTGATAGTCTGATGTTCATGCGGGGAATGCCGGAGATACCCGGCGGGCATTTTGATGAATTTTTATATGAGGGGATTGATGGTTCCCGTGTGCTTGTCAGCCATTTCAGAGAAAGTTACAGCGGCGGATTTGACATATTCGGGAAGGCAGAGGAACAACTCGGAGAACCGGAAGGGGAACTGAACTGTGAAGCTGGGATAGATGCCTTGCAGCCAAGGGACATTCCATATTACGAGGGGTATCTTTCCTTTGAGTGGCATAAGGAACTTGCAGATCATGATAATCCCGCGGGGACTGCAAGAAGTCTGGTGGAGAATGTACATAAGATAAAAGAACGATTTCCATCCGGAGTGATTCCGCTCATTGCAGGATTTGATCATCTTCCGCCGCAGATCAATATCGGTGATTCTGTACGGATGGCAAATGAACTGCAGGATGAGATTGAATTTGTAATGGGTACGGCAGAGCAGTATGTTTTGGAAGTGCAAAAGAACTTAAAGAATCCGGCGGTATATAACATGGAACTTCTTGGTTCCCGGTATCAGGGACTTCTTCTTGGAGCATTGTCTACCAGAACCTATTTAAAACGTGCGAATTTCGCAAGTGAGACACTTGTAGAGAAGTATGCCGAACCGCTTGAAACTATGGCGGTGTTGTATGGATATAAGAAAAAGGCTGAGCTTTTAAAAGAAGCATGGGAAAAACTGCTGATTAACAGTGCGCATGATTCTATCCATGGCTCAAGTGTGGATGAAGTACATGTGGAAATGGAAAGCAGGTTTGCAGCAGTAAGGCAGATTGCTACAGGTGTCGTTCATGACTCCATGAAATATCTGGGCAGAAAAATAAACCACTGGTGGGGAACAACGGAGAAGGGGATTCTGATCTATGCACCTGCCGGAGACGGACTTCGCCAGGTGGCAGAAGTATGGCTTCCAGTTCGCAGAAAGCCGCTCGAAGTATTTAACCGGGCAGGAGAGCTGCTTCCGGTTCAGATACTTCCAAGAGAAAAAATCGCGAAAAATGGTCTGGGATTACCAAGGAATGAATCATTCCCAAATGCGATGTATCAAAAGGTTCTGATTCTGGATCAGTTTGAACAACGGGGAATATCCTCTCTTGCATTTCGAAGTGCGGAAGAGCAAAAGGAGTTTCAAACAGATCTGGCAGCCGGCCCCGGTTTTTTGGAGAATAAATTTTTGAAAGTAGAAATGAAAGGCGCACTGATCACTATCACGGATAAACAGACCAATGAAACTTACCACAATCTGAATCTTTTGGAAGAAAATGAAGATGCCGGTGATGTATGGGATTACTCACCATCCTGGATACCAGGAGAGGTTGTGCGTTCTACGGAATTTCCATTTACCTGCGAGGTTATGGAATCAGGGCCAGTAAGGGCGAAATTAAAATTAAGCGGCTCAATGTCTGTCCCGGTCTGTCTGATTGGAGATGAAAGAAGCAGTGAAAAGAGAGCGATGCCGGTGACGTTTGAAATCAGTATGGCAGCGGATACACCCAGAGTAGATGTAAAACTGTACCTTGATAATACTGTCAGCGACCATAGAGTAAGGCTTTGTATTCCCACCGGAATTAAATCTGATTATGTGAAATCACAGGGGCATCTGGCTGTTCTTGACAGGAAGATAGAGCGGCAGCCGGAAGTGGAAGAGTGGGTGCAGCCACCTACACTGCAGCTTCCGTTTAGAGAGTGGCTGTCTGTGGAAGATGAGAATAAAGGAATTGCGGTAGCGGTAAAAGGAATTTATGAATATGAGGCTGTGAAAAACCCAAGGACCCATCAGACGGATCTCTATCTGACACTGGTCAGAGGTGTGGAAATGATGAGCAGAATTAATATGATGCAGAGAAAGTGCCATGCGGCATGGCCATTTAAAACACCCGGGGCACAATGTCATGGGATGCAGGAAATAGAGTGGTCATATATACCATATACACCAAAGGAAAAAGCACTGCCGTTTTTACAGACAACAAAGGCATTTTTGTATCCACCGGCAGTACATGCGGTCAGGGACGAACGTCCGAAAGACGGGGAGGGTGAAAGATTACCTGAGATTTGCCGTATTGCAGAGGAGAATTTACAGATTTCAGCGTGGAAACAGACTTATGAAAATGATGCTTATATATTCCGGTTTTTTGAACCGCTTGGAGTTGAGACGCTGGCACATATTTCGGTTGATACAAAAATTCGGAAGGTCTGGCTTTCAGACATGGATGAAAAACCAGTGAAGCAGTTAGAGGTGAAAAATGGTGTGGTTGAGGTCTTGGTAAAAGCATATCAGGCAGTGACATTGCGGCTCTCGTAAAAAGAGAGCTGCGGAAATATTTTTTTTGCGCAGGATTTAAAGCGCTTGAAACAAAAAGGAGTGTTATGACTATGAAGAAATGGAATAAAAAAAATCTGACCGGATATTTATTCATTGCACCTGCGTTTCTGGGACTTCTTGTATTTATGCTTATCCCAACAGTGGCGGCATTTGCACTTAGTTTCTGTGACTGGAATCTGGCGAATTCACCGGTGCCTGTCGGATTGGAGAATTACAGAAAAGTATTTTCAGACCCGTTGTTTTGGAATGCCGTCAAGACAACACTTCAATACATGATATATCATATACCGGCAAGTTTAATTCTGGCATTTATCATGGCTTTAGTGATGAAAAAGAAAATGAAAGGATCGGGGATCTTCCGGGCCGCATATATCCTGCCGTGGATTATTACACCAGTCATTGTTGGATTTGTGTGGAAATGGCTGTTAGATCCAACGTTCGGTGTATTGAATTATTTCTGCAAGACGGTCGGTTTAGACCTGAGCAGCCTCGTAAATGCGGAATGGTTCCCGATGGCTTCCATTGCCATTATTAATATGTGGGTCTACTGCGGGTATCATATGATGATTTTTTCTGCGGGACTTGGAAATATTCCGGTGACATTGTATGAAGCTGCTATGATTGACGGAGCGAATGCGCTGCAGAAGACCTGGAAGATTACGCTGCCGCTGATGCGTCCAACCATTATGTTCTCGATGATCACGTCAGTGATTGGTTCCTTCCAGATCTTTGATCTTATTTTCGGAATGTATCAAGGAGGCCCCGGTGATTCCACGAGAGTCTATTACTACTATATATATAACAATGCGTTCCAGTATTTTAAAATGGGATACGCGTGTACGATGGCTGTGATTTTATTTATTATACTTGTAGTGATTACACTGCTTCAGTACCTGTTCTTTCAAAAAGATATGGTAACCGATTATTCATCTTAAGAAAAGAGGGGAAACGATATGAAATCATTCAAAAAGAAGAAAAAAACCGCGAATATCATTACATATATATTCTGCATTGCAGGGCTTATCATTGCAGTATTCCCGATTTTCTGGACATTGCTGACTGCATTAAAACCATCTACGGAAATGCTCACATATCCACCCAAAGTAATACCGTCTTCGTTTACGCTGGATAATTTTATCTATGCATGGAACAGGGCACCGTTTGGGAAATTTTTCTTTAACTCCATTTTTGTAACAGTCATATCCGTGGCGGGCCAGATTTTTTTCAGTTCACTTGCGGCATATGCCTTTGCCAGACTGAAATTTCCAGGCAGAGATTTGTTTTTCATGTTATTTTTAGCCAGTATGATGGTTCCGACAATTATCGTGCTGATCCCTCAGTTTATTATGATGAGGACGTTCCATCTGATAGACACTTATGCGGCATTGATTTTACCCTACTTTTTTGGAAATGCATTTTCTGTCTTTTTTATCAGACAGTTTTTCATGGCAATTCCGGATTCTATCCAGGAAGCAGCTGAAATTGACGGGTGCGGGCAGTTTCGTATATTCTTTCGGGTATTCCTGCCGTTATGCAGAAGTTCCATTTTTACCATTGCGCTGGTGCGTATTGTAGCAATGTGGAATGATTTCCTGTGGCCTCTTGTGGTTACCAACCGGGAGGAAATGAGAACGGTTCCGACTGCAATTGCAATGTTGTTCTTTAATTACTTAAATGTAGACTGGCCGGGGCTTACGGCAGCTTCTATGATTGCCATCATTCCGCTTTTGCTGCTGTTCCTTTTTGCCAGAGATTATTTAATGGAGTCTATTGCACTGACAGGGTTTAAGTAAAGGTTGAAATATTGATTCAAAGTAAGAACG